>NZ_JCASID010000016.1:0-102903 GCF_059685855.1 Telluria sp. ZB4P37 | reverse complement strand
GCTATTACAATCACGACCGCATCAAGATGAAACTAAAAGGGCTGAGTCCTGTGCAATACAGAACCCAGCCCTTGGCCGCTCATTAAACCAACCGTCCAACTTTACGGGGTCAGTTCACGAGGGCGCCTTTCCCATTGTCGGACCCGCAGGAACGCGGATTAACGGCGGTACGGATTGTTGGGCCTGTCGTCCCAGCGGTTACGCACGCCGTCGCCGTCGCGATCGCGGTCGTGTTCGTTGCGGATGCCGTCGTTGTCGAGGTCGCCGTCGTAGCGGTTCGGGACGCCGTCACGGTCGGTATCGCGGTAGCCGTGGCGGTCGTGGCGGCGGCCGTCACGGTAGCCGTCGCGGCCATCACGGTAACCGTCGCGCCCATCGCGGTAGCCGCCGGCATATACCGGCTGGTAGTCACGGCGCTCGAAGCGGTCCGGCACGCCGTCGCGGTCGCGGTCACGGCCGCCATACTGGCTCCAGCGGGCCGGTTCCATGTACCAGCGACCCTGGCGTTCGCGCCAGGTTGGGGGCGCATACACATAGCCTGGACGGGCGACGATGTAATGGCCCGGCACCCAGTGGTGGCGGTGGCGACGCCATTCCCAGTAGCCTGGAGCCCAGACCTGGCCGTGGCGTGCGACGGGAATGCGTTCGTACATCGGTTCCGGCGGGGCCGAGCCGATATACAGTTGGAAGTCGGATTGCGCCAGGGCCGGCAGCGGCGCGAAGGCGGCGCCAATGGCGATCAGGGCTGCAAGGGTAAGAGTGCGTTTCATGTCGGTCTCCAGATCCAAAATGGATGACCCACTATATCGCCGGCGGTGCTGGAAAGGCAGGCTTGAAGCAGATGCTTACATCTGAAACAGATGGGGGTGGGTACTGCTGGGGGCGCTGATACAAATGGCTGTGCTGCGAGCCGCCAGCTGTCGCCCTTACGCGACAGCCGGCCGGCTTGCGGCATTCATCCACGGCTCCCTGCGGCCTGTTTTTCTTCGTCAGTGAGGCGTTTGGCGGTCACGGTGACCACGGCCACTTTGTCGCCGCTGGCAACCAGGGCGGTATCGGCGCTGTAGTTGCGGGCCTGGGCTTCCGGAATGCTCTCCAACAGGTAGCTGCCGGAGACGGCGAGGCAGATCGCGGTGACGAAGACGGCTTCCATATGCTTCATGACGTTCATGGTATTTCTCCTTGGGACTGGGTTGTCGACGGCTTGTCGATGTGTGCAATGTAGGCCAGGGCCGCACGCGCCGCGAGCCGATTGCGACGAGACGCGGAAAACGCGGAACAAGCTGTCAAAAAGCCCGCGCGAACGTGCGCACGCCATGCGCGCAATGGATGGGTTTTCAGCATCCCCCCGCTAGGCCTGGTTGATGCAGCCCATCGGTGGCTGCGCCAGCCAGCAGACCCTCGATGACAGCCACCTTCAGCCAGCTAGCCGGACAGATCGCCGCCACCCGCACCGCCTGGCGCCGCGCGCGCAACCTGCGTGCGGGCACGCGCCCGGCAGCGCGGCGGCACCTCAAGCTGAACCTGTGGCTGCTGCTGCTCGCCGGCGTGGCCGTGCTGCTGTGTGGCTTCGTGCTGGCGCAGGCGGCGCGCTCGCTGTCCGCTGCTACCGGCGGCGCCGCGCCCGAGGGGGCCTCGGCGCTGGCCGGGCTCCAGCCACTGCTCGGCGGCGTCACCATCCGGATCCCGGGCGAAGCCGGGATCGCCCTCAGCCAGCACGGCGGCGCGGCCCTCGTGGTGGCGTCCGGGATGCAGGCGCAGGCGCCGGTCCGGATCGATCTCTGCACCCAACTGGCCGACCCGCAGCGCTTGTCCCTGCTGCCGCTGCGGATCGGCTATCCCTTCAGCGAGGCCCTGAGGGCTGGCGCGCCGGCCCGCAACGCACTGGTCGCCGCGCCCGGTTCGACCATGCCGCGCGTGGAACTGCGCGGCGATGCGCGCGGCGCCCTGGGCCTGGCCTGGCATGCGGGCGCGGGCAAGGCTGCATGGATCAGCGACGCCGGCAATGGCCTGGTGGTGCGCGGGGCGAGCGGCCAGGGCCGGTTTGGGCAGGCAGGCTGGCTGGTGTGGAAGGAGGGCGCCTTGCGCTTCACGCGCCGTCCAAGCAAGGCTTGTGCGCAGGCGGGCGAGCTGCTGGTGCAGCGCTACGCGCCTGGCGCCGGCGGGGCCGCCCTGGTGCAGGCCTTCGGAGCCGGCACGGCCTTGCCGGCACTGCGCCTGGCGCCCGGCGAGTACCGGGTGCCGGCGGCAGCGCCGCGTGGACTGGAAGACGCGCGGCTGTTCGAACGCCTGCAGGACCGGGGACTCATCCGGCTGGGCCGCAACGGCCTGGCCGAGACGGCGCCGCGCGACCTGGGCGCATGGCAGGCCGCAGGGCCGGACGGGCGGGCGCCGCTGCCGGGCTGGGAGGGGGCGCGCCTGGACGAGGCAGGGCGCAAACTGCTCGACCATTTGTACTACCGCGCCGACGGCGCCTTCGTGCGCGAGCAGGTTCGGGTATTCAACAGCGAGCGCCGCCTGCTGGCCTGGCGGGTCCGCCCCGGCAGCCCTGCACAGTGGCAGGCCAGCGTGGCCGGCATGCCGGTCGCGCAGATCGATGCCCTGCCGGTGGCCGCCATGCGGCTGTTCGCGCGCCTGCCGGAAGGCTGGGCGCCATGGCGGCGAGTGGCCGCCTGGGACGATGGCGGCGCCGAGGGCACGGCCGTGCTGGCGCTGGACGCTGCCGGCCCGGTCGAGCTGCTGCTGGCCGGACGGGTGCGCAAGGTAGTGGGCGCCACGGCCGACATCCGCGGCGAATGCGATGGCCGCGCCTGCCCGGACCGCGGCGCGGTGCAGCGCGTGAGCCTGGTGCCGCAGCCGGGCGCGCGGCGCATCGTGCTGAAAGTGGAGCCGCTCGACCTCGCTGCGCTCTCAGGCAATGCCGACGCTGCCTACCGCCACCTGCGGGTCGACGGCGGGCATCTAACCTGGCATGCGCTGCCGGCTGGCGAAGGAGCGACCCACGCGGCCATGGCCGAGGTGCGGCTGGCCGACCGCCACGGCGAAGCGCTGTGGAGCGACGGCCTAGCCAGCACGGCCGCGCAGGCGGCCGGGCTCGGGACGCTGCTGGGCGTGCACCGCGATCACGCGTCCAGCGTCGCGGGCATGCTGGCGCGCATTCCCGGCCCGGCGCACGCGGCCCGCCTCACGCTCGACCTGCGCCTGCAGGCAGCAAGCCAGGCGGCGCTCGACTGTGTCGGCCTGCGCCAGGGAAAATGGGATGGCAGGCGGTGTGCCGGCGGGGCAGCCAGCCCGGCCGGACGCCAGGCCGCTCTGGTGTTGCTGGATGCCGGAAACGGCGACGTATTGGCGGCGGCGGGCGCCGGCACCGGCAGCGTCGCGCCCGCGCGCTGGCCGGAAGTGCGCGATTTCGACCGCGCCGATCCGGCGCGCAGCCCCTTGCGCCTGCCGGCTTTCCAGCACGACGGCGGCGCGCACCGGGCGCCCGGCTCGACCTTCAAGGTGGTCAGCGCGCTGGGCTTGGAGGCGGCGGCGCGCCGCGACCAGCGCTTGGCGCGCCTGCTTGCGGGCATGCCGCTGGCCGAGATCGACCGCCATGCTCGCGAAGAGGGCTATGGTTTCCGCACCGGGGCGCCGAGCTACCCGGTCGACGGCAGCGCGCGCATCACGAATTTCCGCGAGCAGCTGGCCGGGGCCCGGGCAACCGAAGGGCGTCTGGGGCTGGCGCAAGCCATGACCCATAGCGTCAATACCTGGTTCGCCTGGACCGCCGAACTGGGCGATCGCAGCCTCGGCGGACAGGCGCAGGGCGGGGCACCCGGCGTGCGCGAGGTCGAGCCGGGAGCGCTCGATGCCGTGCGTCCGGTGGCCGGCATGGCCCGCAAGCTCGGGTTTGGCACGCCGCTGCGGCTGGACGGCGGGCTGCTGCCGGCGGACTTCCGCTGGTCGGCCTGGGATGCCCTGCAGGGCAGCGCCGCGATGCTCGATCCGATCCAGACCCGCCACGAAGTGCGCCAGATGGCCATCGGCCTGCGCATGCAGGCGACCCCGCTGCAGATGGCGCTGGTGGCCGCGGCGGTCGGGCAGGGCCGGCTGGTGGCGCCGCGCCTGTTGCTGGAACTCGACGGGCGCGAGGCCATTCGCCAGCCGGGCGCGGAACTGGGCGTGCGGCTGGACCGCATCCGGGCCGGCATGAAGGGCGTAGTCGACGCCGGCACGGCGGCCGGCGCCTTCCGCGCCAGGGAGTTCAACCGCCTGCGCCCCGGCCTGTTCGGCAAGACCGGCACGGCACCCACGGGCGAGGACGGCATGGCGACGGTCTGGTTCATGGGCTGGATCGAGCCCGGCACGCTCCCTGGCCAGACCCGGCCCCTGGCCTTTGCGGCCTTTGTCAGCGAATCGAGCCTGACCGGCGGCGCCCATGCCGCTCCAATCGTCGCGGCGCTGCTGCGTTCGATGCAGGCCCGATCCCCTGAACAGAAGCCGGATTAGCCTTCTCCTGCGCGCCTCGACGATGTGTTTGTATGGCATCATCTGTTGACAATCCGCCCCCTTGCGGGTCGCCATCGAAGATGAGGAAAGCATGCGTTTGCCGGGAACCCGGTACCAGGAACACGGTTGGGAGCAGGTCCGCAAATTGCTGGGACAGTGCTCGCTGGCCGCGTTCGCCCGGTTCGATCCTGCGCGGCTGTTCGAGCCGGGCATTGATGACGCCCTGGCGGAGTATGTCGATGCCGTTGCCGGCCTGCTGGGCAGGAGTGGCAGCCGCGGCGCGGCGCCCGGCAACAGCTATGGCGACACCGCCCGCGAACTGGCGCTCACCCTGGTCTACGAACTGCAGGCGCGTCCGGCCGACTGGGCCGCCCTGTGCGCGGCGGTCGGCGCCGAGCACGCGCGCATTGGCGCCTTCTGGACGGCGCCCGGCGGCGAGGCGCTGCTGCGCAAGAAATTCAACGACCTGTATGCCGTCCTGCGAGACAAGGTCGACAGCGACAACTACCAGGCCGCATGCGGGCGTCCCTGCAGCCCGAACCGCATGTACGCCTACCGCATGCTCGACACCGCCCATGGCGAGGTGGCGCGTCTGTTCGCGGCCTGGGGCGAGCACCGCGACCAGGTCGGCGCCATTCTCGGGCGCAGCCTCGACGCGGAACCGATCGAGGCGCGCCAGCTGCGTTCGATCAGCGGCTGCCGTCCGGAGTGGATCATGCGCTGGAGCGAAACGCTGGAAAATTTCACGGGGGCGCCGGGTCCGCTGCACACCCGCTCCAAGCGCTTCGCGAGCCTGAAAACGAACCCGGACAAGATCGGCGCCATGCTGCGCGAGATCGGCGAGTACGAAACCCTCTCGGCGAACGGGGACCGCGACTGGCTGCAGGACGCGAACGACGCCACGGCCTGGCTCGACGACTACTGGCGCGTGCTGGGCGAATCGGAAGCCGCCAGCACGCCGGGACCGGACCGGGTCCTGGAAGCGCGCCAGGATGAACTCGATCTCGCCAGCCTGGAAGACGAGCTGCCTGCGCCGGCAGCCGAGCCGCCGCTGATGCTGGACGCCGGGCTGGCGCAGCGCGTTTCACTGACCCCCCGCTATCTTGAAATGGCAGCGGCCGCTCAGGAAGCAGGCAGCTGGGCAATACGCAACATGGCGGACGACTCGCTGCCGGTGCGGCTGGCGGTCTACGCCAAACTGGTCGGGCTGTTTGACGACAGCTATCCGGCCGAATGGCTCGATCCGCAAACGGGCGAACTGCCGACGATGCAGCAGCTCGCGCTGCTCGATGGTGTCTCGCTGCCGACCCTGCGCAAACGGCGCGAGGCCGCCATCGCCCGCCTTGGCGCGGCGGCAGGCATGAAGGAGGAAAGATGATGGACATGACAGGACTGGACCGCAAGCTGCAGGCGCAACTGCTGGCCGGAGCTAGGGTAGAGGGCGACCGGCTGGTGCTGGCCGACGCGGTGCTCTTGGCCGCGCTCGACGGCAGCCGGCCCTTGACCGCGGGCGAACGCGCGGCCTTGCAAGCCTCGCCCCTCACCACGCGCCGGCTGCAGGTGCTGGCCGGCCAACGGCGCGCGGCTGCGGCGCCGGCCGCCTGGCGCGGCAGCCCCGGCATGCTGCGCGCAGCCGACGGCGGCGCGCCGCTCGACACCCTGGTCACGGACGACGGCGCCTGGCGCCTGCACTTCGTGCAAGACCGGGTGATCCTGCAGCTCGATCCGCAGTCGCCCCTGGCTGCTTCGCTGCTGCGTGGCGGCCAGCGCCTGCGCGTGCGCGACGGCGCCGGCGCCACGGTCCTGCAGGGGCAGCTCGACAGCGACGGCGAATGCGAAGGTCTCTGGCCGTTCGAGCAGGCGCCGGCGCGGCATTTCCAGCAGCACGGCGCGCGCTTTTGCGTGGAGCCGTCCGGGAACTGAGATGCTGAACCTGTTCACACGGCCCTTCCGCCAGCCGACCCTCGACCTGACGGGCCTGGGCGCGGCCTTCATCGCGCTGCCGCTGGCCAAGCGAAGCACGGTGCCGGAGGGCTGCTTTGCGGTGCTCGCCAACAATCAGGGCCATACCCGGCGCCTGGGCGAAGGCGCGCGCGTCGCGATCCTCGACGGCGAGAGCGCCTGGTGCGTCCATCCGGGCCCCTATGGCTGCGACCTGACGCCCTTCGCGGGTGCGCCCGAAATCGGCTTGCGCGTGCGCTTTGCCATCGACGGCGCCGATCCGCGCGAGGCCCAGCAGCGTTTCGACCTGTTCCTGGCCAGCGAAGGCGGGCCGCAGGTAGCGCTCGCTGGTTTCGTGGCGGACCTGCAGGCCGCGTTGCAGCGCGAGCTGGCCCAGGGCAACCTGGACCTGCCGCCCTGCACGAGTTTCGAAGAGTGGAATGCCTTCCGCACCGGTTTCAACCAGCTGCTCTATACCCGCTTCGGCGTGATGGTGGACGAATGCGTGCCGGTCGACCTGGGCGCCGCGCGCGACCTGGCGGCCCTGTTGGCGGCGCGCCTGGCGCTGCAGCCCGCGCCAGGCGCGCCGCCGCCACCCCCGCAGGAAGCTTTCGACGCGGCCGCGGAAGATGCCAGGTCGCTGCGCCGCCTGTTCCTGGAGCTGCCCGGTGTCATCTGCGGCCTGCGCCTGGCCGTGTTCCCGCTTGACTGCACGACCTTCCGCCGCCACCAGGACTTGCTGCGCCGGCTTGACCTGGTCAGCCTGTCGGTGGGAACCATGCCGGCGCTGGCGCTGGCGGCGCCCAACGAGCCGCTGGCGGCCGGCGAACAGCTGCGCCGTGCGCGTGCCAGCCGGCGCGTAGCCGGCGCCCTCGACGAGGCCTGGGCCTTGCTGGCGCGGATGCAGCATTGCGAGGGCGCGAGGGTAGCCTTGCTGCTGGACGAGGCAGACCGGATCGTGGCCAATCTCGAATGTGATTGCGCGGCGCGCCGCGCGCTGCGCGAGGAGGCCGCATGAACGCGCCAAGCGTGACTTGCCGCAGCATCGCCCCCGACGGCTCGCTCTTGACTATCACCGCCACCCCGCGCCCGCGCGGGGGCCGCGCCGAAGTCAAGTGCAGCGTGCCCGATGCGCCGGACGTGGCGCAGCGCATGCAGCAGGTGGTGCGACTGGCGCGCCATACCGAGCCGCGCTTCGACAGCCGCGACCAGGTGGTGCTCAGCCTCGACCGCGCCCCGGCGCCGGGAAACCGTGACTGGGAACTGGCCGCCGTGCTGGCCGACCGCATCGTGCGCGGCGTGTGGACGCCGCAGCGGGCGGTGGTGGCGAACGGCTGGTCCGACGCCTGGCATCTGGGCCGCATCGAGGGCAACGGCTTGCGTGAGGTGCCCGTTGGCGTACTGGCCGGCGGCGAAGGCTTGCCGCATCTGGGTAGCTTGAGCGGCCATCCGGATCCCTCCGCCGCGATCTCGACGGCCGGCGCCTGGTTCCCGCTGCATAGCGGCGGCGGCGGCGATACCCTGTGCTGGGTCGAGGTGAGCGTGCGGCCCGCGACGCACGAGGAGGAGGAGGAAACGAGCATCGCGGCCCCTGGCGTGGACGCGGCCCTGCAGGCCCGGGTGCGCGCCGTGCTGGCGGGCGCGCGCCATTACGACGGGCGCGGCACGGGCCAGTGGCGAACAACGGTCCGTTTTGGCGAGGAGCGCTTCCAGGGTGGCTCCTTCGAACTCGCGCTGGTCATGGCCGACCGCATGGCGCGCGGCCGTGACTTCCTGGCGCGTGGGCGGGTGCTCGCCACGGGACAGTCGGCCAGCTGGCATGCCGGCCGCGTCGAGACGGTCGATGGGCTGGCGCCGAAATGCGCGCTGCTGCTGCGCGAAGCGGCGCCAGGCGACCGCATCCTGGTGCCCCGAGCCTGGGAGCAGGATTTGCCCTCCGGCTGGCGCGAAGCACTGCGCGAACGCGGCGCAAGTAGCGCTTGCGTGGACCGAATCGGGATCATCTGAATCCTCGGTGCCCCTGTTAGAATCGATTGAAGCAGCATGTTGCATGCAATGAAATGGAGTCGGATATGTTCCAGATGTTCGGAGTGAAAGGCGCCAGCTGCCCGCGCTGCGAGAAAAAGCAGGGGAGCGATGCGCGCTATTGCGCCGGCTGCGGCATGATCCTCGGCGCCCCGCGCAACGCGCCGGTGCTGCGCGAGAACCGCTGGGTGGCCGGGCCCGACGAACTGGCCGTGTTCTTCGGCGTGCGTGAACTCTCCGGCGTGTTCGTGAAGACCCTGCGCGTGCCGGCCACCGCCCGCGCCTTCGTCCTGCAAGGCGACAAGGCCACTGAAGTGCCCCAGGGCGAATACGAGATCGAAGGCTTCTTCACCCGCCTGAACCACCTGCTGCGCGACCAGCACGCCGAAATCCTGGTCACCCGCACCGGCGCGCTGCCGGTCGAATTCCGCTTCGACGACGTCCTCACGAGCGAACAGCTGGCCGTCAGTACCCGCTTGACGGTCAGCCTGCGCATCGAAAACGTACCGGCCTTCGCCCGCCACTTCATGACGATGCCCGGCACCATCGGCATCAAGGAACTGGCCGAGCTGTTAAGCGCGCCGGTGCGCCAGCTGGCCGAGGAATTCGTCGGCGCCCGCTCGATCCGCGAGATGGCCGGCAACCGGGAACTGCGCGAGCAGCTGGACGAGCGCCTGCAGGGCGGCCTCAAGCTCCTCCTGGCCGAGTATGGCCTGGCGGTGGTGAAGGTCGATACCGTCGAACTGCGCCACGACAAATACGACGCCAACCGCGCGAAAGTCGGCAGCCTGTGGCTGGCGGCCGACGAGCGCCACGTGCAGGTCGAGCACCGCAAGCACCTCGACGATTTGTACGATGCCGAGGAATGGCAGCGCCTGCGCCGCAGCGAGCAGCAGGCGCGCGTGCGCCAGCGCGAGGCCGAGCTGCGCCAGGATGACGCCATCGCGCGCGCCGAGCTGTCGCTGACCGGCGCCGGCCGCGCCCATGCCGTGCGCTCGCGCCAGATCGAACTGTACGCGCGCATCCTCGATGCCGGGTCGCGCAAGCAGGCGCTCGAGCGCGGCGCCGGCGAAGTGCTGGCCGAACTCGAACACGAGCTGGGCAAGAAAGGCGCCGCCCGCCTCGACGAGGTCCAGGAATGGAAACACCTGCGCGCGCTGGCGCAGGTGCGCATGCGTTCCGAACTCGAGGTCGCGCAGCAGGAAGCCCAGCAGGCCCGCCAGGTCGCGCGCCAGCGCTTCTCGCATGCCTTGCTGCAGCAGCAGATCCGCAACAAGATCGAGCAAGCTGGCCTGATCGAGGACGCCTCGCGCAAGCAGGCCGAACTCGTGCGCCTGCGCGCCGGCGAAGAAGACGCGGCCCGGCGCGCCCGCGCGATCGACGAAGAAGAGCACCTGGCCAGGTATCAGATGCTGGCCTTGGCCAACGCCGCCCGCCGGCGCGAGGCCGAGCGGCTGCAGGCATGGGAAGACGAGCAGGCGCGCCAGCAGGTCGAGGCCACCCGCACCGCGCTGCAGCAGGACAAGCTGCAGCGCACGATCGAGCTCGATGCGCGCGAGGCGCGCGAACAGCAATCGGTCCAGCTCGAGGCCGAGGAACGCCGCCACGCGCTGCAGTTACAGGAGGGCGACGCCCAGGCGCAGCGCGAATTGCGCCGCATGGATGCTTTCGCCGCGATGGACGACAGCGCCAAGCTGGCGTTGGCCGCCGCCCCGAATGCCGCGGCGCTGAACGATTTCATGAAGACCCGCGTCCATGCCACCATGGATGCCGGCCAGCTGGCGGCGCTGGCGGGCGTGGTTGGCGCCGGCTGCCTGACGCCGGCCGAAGCGCTCGAGCAGGTGAAGCAGGAACAGGCGCGCCGTGAACTGGAAATGGACAAGGACCGCCGCCACCAGGTCGAGCTGCTGGCGACGCAAGCGCGCTTTGGCACAGGGATCGTGCAGGCCGTGCGGCATTGCGCCCACGGCCACCCGGCGCGCGATGGCGACCGCTTCTGCGCGTCCTGCGGCGCGCCGGTCGCAAGCTGACGGAAGCGATGCAGACAGCCATCGACAAGATCCGGGAACTGCGTGCGCTGCACGAGGACGGGCTGCTCAGCCGCCAGGAGTTCGACCAGCGCAAGAATGCCATCCTCGATGCGGTCTACGCGCCGGCTCCCATGGCGGACGACGCACTGACGGTGCCGGACGAGGCGGCCCAGCCTTTGCGCCCCGGCACCGAGATCGGGCTGATGGCCGGCCAGGAACTGGGCCCGCAGAACCGGCGCTACCGGCTCGAACGCCTGATTGCCCAGGGCGGCATGGGCCAGGTATGGCAGGCCACCGACCTGGCCACCCACGCGGAGCTGGGCCACAGCGCCCAGGTGGCGCTCAAGATCCTGCCGCCCCAGTTGACGCAGTCGGCCAGCCACGCCAAGCTCCTGATCCAGGAAGCGACCCGCGCGCGGCGCCTGGCGCACGAGCACATCGTGCGCGTCTACGAATGGGCGCAGGATCCGGCAACGTCGAGTTATTTCATCATCATGGAATGCCTGGACGGCGAAGACCTCGACGGCCTGCTGGCGCGCGAAGGGCGGCTGCCGCTGGAGCGCGTGCTGGCACTGCTGGAACCGGTGGCCGCCGCCCTCGACTACGCCTGGGACAAGCATGGGCTGGTCCACCGCGACATCAAGCCGGGCAACGTCTTCGTCACCAAACGCGGCGAGGTGAAGCTGCTCGACTTCGGCATCGCGGCACGCGCACGCGCGGGCGCGGGCGCCGCATTGCCGCCGGACGCGCCGGGGACCTCGGGCACCGCCGGCTACCGGGCACCTGAAGCTGGCCAGCTGGGCCAGCCGGCACCAATGCTGGACGTGTACGCGGTATCGATGATGATCTACCAGATGCTCGATGGCGCGCTGCCAAGCGATCCAAGCGTGGCGCCCGTCGCCATCGAACCGCACCGGTGGGAGGTGCTGCGGCGCGGCCTTGCCCGCGATCCGGCCGCGCGCCCGCTGAGTGTGCGCGCCTTGCTGGAAGCCTTGCGCGGCGCCATGGGCCCCACGCCCGAGGAAATCGCGGCGCAGGAAGCGGCGGCGCGCGCGGAAGCCGAGAAGCGCGAGCGCGAGCTGGCCACGCGGCGCCAGTTCGAGGAGCAGGCGAAACTGGCGGCGCGTGCGGAGATCGACCGCCAGCGGCGCGAGCAGCAGCGCGCCGAGCGCGCCGCCGAGGAGGCAGCGCGGGCCGCGCGCAAGGAAGCGCTGCGCCAACAGCTGCTGGCCAGGCGCGAGGAAGAAGCGGCCAAGACCCGGCTGGCGCGGGAAGCGGCGCAGCACAAGGTAACGCAGGCGCGCGCCGCCGCAATCTATCTGGCCGAGCAACAGCGGACCCGCGACTTGCAGGCGGCGCGCACGGCCGACGATTTGGCCCGCTTGACGCCGGCACTGGAGAGCCCGGTGCCCGACGGTGAAGGTGTGCTGCGCGATCCCTTCCTCGACGGCGCCGGGTTCGGCCCGGCGCTGGTGCTGATCCCGACCGGCCGCTTCCAGATGGGCTCTCACGAGCATGAACGACGGATCGCGATGGAGGCGGGCGCGCAGGAGAAGTGGCTGGAGCGCGAAACCCCGCAGCGCTGGGTCGGCATCGAGCGCCCCTTCGCCATGGGCCGCTATCCGGTCACGGTGGGCGAGTGGCGCGTGTTCGTGCAGGCCACCAGCTGGCAGCCGAAGGGCGAGGTGCACTGGGATGCCCCGGGCTTTGCGCAAACCGATGCGCACCCGGTGGTCGGGGTGAGCTGGGACGACGCTATTCAATACCTGGCCTGGCTGGGCGAGGCCACCGGAATGGCCTACCGCCTGCCGAGCGAGTCGGAATGGGAATACGCCTGCCGCGCCGGCACCAAGACCGCCTTCAGTTTCGGCGACACGATCAGCCCGGAGCTGGCCAATTACGATGGCCGCTTCAGCTACAACGGCGGCCCGCTCGGCGCCTACCGCCGCGGTACCACACCGGCCGGCCTGTTCCCGCCCAATCCCTGGGGGCTGTACGACATGCACGGCAACGTCTGGGAATGGGTGCAGGACGCCCTGCACGCCAACTACGAAGGCGCGCCACTCGACGGCAGCGCCTGGGAGAGCGGCGGCGACCCGGCCCGCCGCATTTTGCGCGGCGGTTCCTGGCTCTACAATCCGCGCTACCTGCGCTCGGCGCTGCGCAATGCCTTTTCCAGCTCCCTGGCGAACGACATCGTGGGCTTCCGGGTGGTGCGCGAGCTGGCCTGACGGATGGTGTACAGTTAAAGACCATTCACCACCGGGAGACCCGCCATGGCCATCGCGCACCTGCTCAAATCGCATGACAAGGATCTCGGCGGCGGCTTCACGGTCAGGCGCCTCCTGCCGGCGGCCGCGCGCCAGTCGATCGGCCCCTTCCTGTTTTTCGATCACATGGGGCCGGTGGAAGCCCAGCCGGGCGCGCGCCACGACGTGCGCCCCCACCCGCACATCGGCCTGGCCACCGTTACCTATCTGTTCGAGGGCGCCATCATGCACCGCGACAGCCTGGGCACCGAGCAGCGCATCGAGCCCGGCGCGATCAACTGGATGACCGGCGGCAGCGGCATCGTCCACTCCGAGCGCACGCCGGAGGACCTGCTCCAGAAGGTGCGGCGCACCCACGGCCTGCAGCTGTGGGCGGCGCTGCCGCGCGAGCACGAAGAGGCGCCGGCCGCGTTCTCGCATACGCCCGCAGACCAGATTCCGGAAGTCGAATTCGAAGGCGCCACCGTGCGCGTGCTGGTCGGCACGGCCTTTGGCCGCAGCTCGCCGGTGCCGACCTTCAGCCAGACCCTCTACCTCGACGTGCAGCTGGCGCCGGGCGCATCGATCGAGTTGGGCGGCCTGCCCGAAGAAAGCGCCGTGTACGCACCGATCGGCGCGATCGAGGTCGACGGCGAAGCAATCCCCGCCAACACCATGGCGATGGTGGAGCCGGGCCTGCCGGTGCGGGTGTCCTCAAGCGCCGGCGCGCGCTTCGTGCTGGTCGGCGGCGCGCCGCTGGACGGCCGCCGCTACATATTCTGGAATTTCGTCTCGTCCAGCCGCGAGCGCATCGAACAGGCGGCGCGCGACTGGGAGGCGGGCGCCTTCACGCCGGTGCCGGGCGACGACGAGCGCATCCCGTTGCCGGCCTGGCCGGCAGCCTGGCGGCACGGCGACCAACGCGCCTGAGCTGCGGGGCCTGGCTGTTAAACGCAAGGCTGGCGCGCGCGCACTTTGTGCGGAAGGAGTACGCTGGTCATCCCATACCGGGTTTTTATGTCACGCGCGAAAGGATGCGCCATGAAAATTCCAGAACATCTCCAGATCCCGTTCATCGTGTTTGCCCTGCAGGCGGCATTGCTGGCGGGCGCGTCGCTGGTCTTCCTGATACTGCGTCCGCCAGGCGCCTGAAGCGCCCCGGACAGGTTCAGGCGTCCAGCCAGGCAGGCAGGGCGCGGCGGCGCTCGCTGCTGCGCACCGTTGAATCGCGCGCTTCCGGATACGGCTGCGCTGCGAAGCGGCGTTGCGGCCCAATGCCGCGCAGACGGTCGAGGGCCGTGCCCGGCGCCAGCGGCGTGTCCTGTCCCGATACGGGATCGCGGTGCCAGAAGCCGCCGTCGCGGTGGAACAGCAGCGGCAGCGCGGCCGCGCGCGGCAGAGCTGCAACGCCGGCCTTGCCCGGATCGGTGTCCGGGGCCAGGATATAAAAGGCTTCGGCGCCCGCGCCCGCATCCACGCGGTGCAGGATGACGCCGTGCGGCAGCAGGGCCGTCACCTCGAGCTCGGCCACGTCGCGGATGCTGGCAGTGAGCGCGATGCGCATGCCCAGTCGCAGCGGCACTGGCGTGTGCCTGCCGGGCCAGACGCCGTCGAGCAGCAGCCCGTAGCGCGACACGTCTTCGATCTCGAAGCCGTGGCGGCTCTGGCGGATCACCGCATGGCGGCCCGACAGGCGCCGCGTCAGGCCGCCGCGCTCCATGCCATGCTCGCCGTAATGAGCCAGCAGCAGGTCGGCTTCCGGCGCAGATTCCTCGAACCGTCCCAGCACGCATTCATCCAGCGCGAACAGGCGCAGGTGGCGCTGCGCCGCCGCGTCGGGCTCGGCATGCACCAGACTGGCGGTGCTGCCAGGACAGGGGTGGTCTTGCGCCCCGGTCGGGACGTCGATCTCGATCAGGTCTTCGTCCCAGGCGATGGTGGAAAAACCCAGGTCGATCTTGCCATTGTCTTCGCCCAGGTTCACCTGCGCGATCGAGGCGTTGCGGGCCGTCACGTCGATGTCGACCCGGCCGCCGCCCGGCGCCTGCACCCGCGCGATGCCGGCGTCGTCGGCCGTCACGCGCACGTTCTTGCAGGTGGCCAGGAAAGCCTGATGGATCTCGCCCAGGCTCGCATCCTGGCGCGGCACCAGGATCACCGGGCTGCAGGTCCAGGTGCGGCTGGCGTCAAGGCGCTGTGGATGGCGGCTGTGCAGTTCGATCTCGACCCGGTACTGGCCGTGCTCCAGGCCGCGCGAGGAAAATTCGAGGAAGACCGGGCGCCAGTCGCCGCGCGAGGTGCGCTGGAAGGCATGGTGTTCGGCGTCGCGCAGGCGCAGCCCGGTATGCACCAGCATGCGTACTTCCGGCGCGCAATCCATCGGCATGCCGCGCAGCTCGAGCTTGATGGCCTGGCGCCCGCCGGCGGCACGCGGGTCGAAGCCGCTGATGTGCAGCTGCGGGCGCTGCAGCAGGACCCGGGGCGGCGGCTGTGGCGCAAAGACGGTTGCCGCGACCGGGCCGCGGCCGGCGCGCAGGGCGCTGATCGCATCGAAACCCGAGGGCAGGCCGGCGCTGCAGACAATCGGAGGCGCCGCCGCGGTAGCAGGCGCATCTGCCGGCTGCGCGTGCCCGTGCGCACAGGCGCCGTCGCCGGGCATGACCCAGACGGTGCAGTGCGGATGATCGGGATTACGGCAGCGGTTCATGGTCCGGAACGGGCTTTCGACAGGTTGACGAGCGCATGCGCAAGTTTATGCGCTTTTGGGTGCCAGCGGCGCGCCGCAATCGTTGATAAGTAACATTATTTTCTATTGGGAATTTTTTAAGTCGCGGCATCAATCGGCAAGGCGGTCTCATCAAGATGGGAGACCAGCGCGCGCACTACCAGCGCGGTGAGGTTATCGGGCTGCAGCCCCGGGGGCGGCATCTCGTCGAGCGCGTCGAACAGGCGCGCGACCATGACGGCGGACGTAGACGCGTCCGCCAGCAGGGCGGGCCAGCGGCCGACAAACCGGTCGGGCGCGGCGCACGACCAGAAACCGTCCGTGGCCAGCAGGTAGGCGGCGTCAAGGCGCAGGCTCAGCACCCGCCGGTCCGGCAGCTGGCGCAGCCAGGAGGGCAGCATCGGCGGCGTCAATTCGACCAATGGGTCGGACAGCCGGGACGGGTGGCTGAAGGTGTTGCCGAGAATGAAAGCCTGGGCGATCTGCGGCGAATGCCCGCCGTGCACCTGCTGCCGCCAGGCGTGCTCGTCGATGCGCCCGCTCATGGCCGCGGCAGTGGCGGGCACGTGGTCGACGGTGAGGGGTAGGGCGTATTCATGGCTGATCTCGTACAGGCGCGAGTCGCCCACGTGATAGAGCAGTGGCTGGCCGCCGGCAGGCAGTTCCAGCAGGGTCAAGGTGGTGCCGGGCCGGGGGCCCGCTTCACCGGCGAACTGGCGCTGCAGCCTGGCGTGCAGCAGGTCGAGCTGGCGGGAGAGCTCGTCCGTGGTGCGGCAGGGCGGTAGCGCGAGCAGGCTGGAGGCCACCGCTTCGGCCGCCTCGCGTCCATGGCCGTGTCCGCCCATCCCGTCCAGCACTGCGACCCGGCCGTGGCCCGCCGGCCAGCTGGCCAGTTGCGTGCGACGCGGCTCCTGCCCGAGCAGCTGCCAGGCGCTGCCGGTGAAGTCGATGACCACGAAATTGTCCTGGTTCTCGGCGCGCTGGGCAGGGCCGCTGCCGCGCCGGCTGGCGACGGCGACGTCATAGTGCGGCGCGAACTGGAAGGCGGACAGGAGATCGGACAAGGCAGGCGGCATGGTTCGGGTGCAAATCGTGGCGATCCTGCCACTTTACACCTGAACAAGACCGGGCAAAGCCCCGATCAGATAGGGTTTTTCCGGTTTCCCGTGGCCAGGATCAGCGCATTGGCCAGCACGCAGGCGCCGGCCGCGCCCAGGGCGGCCTGCACGCCCCAGTGGTCGGCGACCTGGCCCCAGACCACGCTGCCCACGACATAGCCGCCGGACATGACGAACAGATAGATCGACAGGGTGCGGGCCCGCACCTCGGCCGGGAAGGACAGCTGGGCCGCCGCATTCAGGGTCGAGACCGTGGCCGACCATGCCATGCCGCCGCACACGATCAAGGGCGCCAAGAGGGACAGCGAACGGGTGCTCGCCATCGTCACCAGCATCAGGCCATACACCAGCAAGGCGCCGACCAGCACGCCGGTCTTGTCGACCCGGGCGCGCACCTGCGGCAGGAAGAAGGCTGCGATGACGGCGCCGCCGCCCAGGCAACCCATCAGGAGGCCATAGGTGCTCGACTCCTGGTGCAGCACGTCGCGCACGAACACCGGCAGCAGGCTGGCGAAGGCGATGGTAGCGAAGAACACCGAGCAGACGTTGCGCAGGATGCGCCGGTAGCGCGCGCAGCCGAAGGCGGTGCACATGCCTAGCCGGAAGCGCTGCGTGAAACTCTCGCGCACGGTGGGCTGGGGCATGCGCTCCTGCCACCAGGACCAATAGACCCCGAGCAGGCCGGCAAACGAGAGCGCATTGGCCAGGAACAGGGCGCTGGCGCCGATCCAGCCGAACAGCAGGCCGCCGAGCGCCGGGCCGATGATGGCCGACAGGTTGTACGAGAGGTTGTTCAGGGTGGCCGCCGCTTCCACTTCGTCCGGTTCCACCAGCCCCGACATCGCAGCCTGCCAGGCCGGCCAGACAAAGGCGGTGCCGATGCCGACGCAAAAGGTAATCGCCAATACCGCGCGGCTGGACACCAGCCCGGTCGTGACCAGCACCGCCATGGCGGTGGCGCACACGGCCATGTAAAGATTGCAGAAGAACAGGAACTTGGGACGGTGCACGGCATCGGCCACCACGCCGGCGAGCAGGGCGCACAGGAAGATCGGCACATAGGTCGCGGTCTGCACCATCGAGGTGATCGAGGCCGATTGCGACATCGAGGCCACCAGCCAGGCCGAGGCGAAGGTCTGGATCCAGGTGCCGAGGTTCGATACCATGTTGGCCAGCCAGATGTTGCGGTAACGCCGGTGCCGCAGCGGCCGGGTCAGGGGAACTTTGCGGCGGGTGGTGGCCGCAGAAGGCGCGGCGCCGGTACTGGTGCTGGGGTTGGACATGGTCAGCACAGTGTAGAAGGCTTCCGTGCCAAAGGTCAATAAAATTGCCTTTAGGAAAGTCTTTAATATGATATTGTGGCGTTCCCAAAACATCTTGTATTGACGGCCATGCTGATCCGACCGCTGGCAGCCACGGACATTCCGGCTGTGGCTGCATTGTTGCGCGAGCTCGCACGGGAATTCATCGTGCACCAGTCGACCCCCGAAGGGGCATCCACCTTCCTCGCGGAGAACGACGAGATGGGCGTGCGCGGCTTCCTGGCGCGCGGCCACGTCTACCATGTGGCGGTCGTCGAGGGCGAGTTGGCCGGTTTCGTGGCGGTGCGCGACCGCGGCCACCTGTTCCACCTGTTCGTGGGCAAGCGCTGGCACCGGCGCGGGGTGGCGCGCGCCCTGTGGGATGCCGGGCGCGAGGCCGCGCTGGCCGCCGGTGGCGACGGCACCTTCACCGTCAACTCCTCGAATTTCGCGGTGCCGGTCTATGAAAGCTTCGGCTTCGTGCGGGTCGGCCCGACCCAGTGCGCCAAGGGCCTGTATTTCAACCCGATGCGCCTCGACGCTCTAGAAGACTGAGGCTTCCTGGCGCCGGCGCAGCCACAGGCTGCTGGCCCAGCCTTCCTGCTGTTTTCCATCGACTTGCGCAGTAACCCGCCACCAGTCGCCCTCGAACTGGCCGGTCGCCGTCACCTGCGCGCCCGCCGGGACGATCCCCAGGCGCGGCGCGTTGACGCCGGCCGCCGCCCGCAGATTCAGGTCGTCGCGCACGCGATAACGTTCACCGGCGACCGGCGTGTCTGCAGCCGCCTGCGTTGCCGGCAGCGCGGCCGCGTGGACAGTTGCCGGTGGCCCGAACAGTCCATGCAGCAGGGCCCCGAGCAGCGCCGTGCCGCACACCAGCACGGCGAGCGCGCGTGCATTGGGCCGGCGCCACCAGGCGCGCGGCGTGAGCCAGGCTGCAAGGCAGAGCGAGAGCAGCAGGCCGCCCAGATAGGCGGCAATAATCGTCGCGGAGAACATGGCAGGGTTCAGGCGTCGAAGCGCAGCACGTAATGGCCGGCGGCCAGGTGGTGGCCGGGGGGGACCAGGTAGGGCTGCTCGGACGTGGCGACATCGACCTGCGCGACCAGGCGCAGTTCCGCATCCAGGTGGAACAGGGCCTGGGTCTCGGACAAGCGCACGATGCGCATGCCGTCGCTGGCGACTTCCCAGCTGAAGGCATTGCGCGACAGGCCGAGGCGATCCGCGCTGGCGGCCACGCTGCCGCCCTGCTGGCGCAGGAATTGCGGCGCGTCGAGCACGCGCAGCCCGGCCAGGGCGGGCATGCCGCGCCCGAACACGAGCCGGGTGCCGGCGGCAGCCGGCTGGTCCGGGCCTTGGGGCAGCGCAAGCAGGGCGCAGTAGCGGTCGGCCATCTGCGGCGGCACCGCGTGCAGCTGGACGCTGCCGCCGTCGAAGGGTGCGAAGCTCGATGGCACGCTGACCCGCTGGCGTCCGGCTGCGGTGATCGCATATACCTCGTCGGCTTCGTCGACGGCGAAGCGCATGAGGTTCTCCTTGCCAGGGGCGGCCGGCGCCAGGGTGGCGCCCAGGCCGATTTCCAGCGCCTCGGCCCCGGTGTCGCGGTAGCGGCTCAGGCGCGGCAAGGCCAGGGCGGCCAGCGTGATGCGGTGGCGCGCGACCGGTGCGTAGGTGGCGTCGTTTTCCGGTGCGGCCGATGCGGCAGGCGGCTGGCTTGCTGCCGGCATGGCGGTCATCTCGCTCTCTGCGTGGTCGGGGACGGCGGCGCGCGCCTTCCAGACTGCCGGGGCGCGCACTTGGGCGGCGTTCTCCGGCTTGTCGGGTTCGGCCAGCGGCGCGCCCGCTGCACGCGTGACCCGCAGCAGCAGGCGCTGGCCGGCGGTGTCGCCGGTGCCGCGCTTGCTGCGGATGACGTAATAGCCGTTGGCCTCGTCGAACTGGCAGTCCAGGGCGTTCTTCGGGCGCACTTGCACCTCGATTGGCGCGTCGGCGCCATCGTTGATCAGGAGGATGCCGCCTTCCACCCCGAAGGGCCAGCCAGGTACGCCGAAGGTCGCGTTGGCGGCATCCTGGCCGACCACGGTCAGGCGCTGGTTCGGGTAGACCGCGCACACCGGCTGCCAGATGGCGCTGTCGCGCGAGGCGCTGACGGTGTACAGGACCTGCTCGCCAGGGGCCGGCAGGTAGACGGCGTGGCCGAACTTCACCTTGACTTCGCCCTGGTTCACTTCGTCGGCGCCGACCACGTGGTAGCGCACTTCGTCGCCGCCCAGCAGGTCGCCGAAGTCCTGCTGGTGCAGGGCCGCGAGCGACTGCGCCAGGTCGCGCACGCGCGCGCCGCGGGTCAGGTGGCGATCGTCGTCGACCTCGTCCTGGGGCAGCATCAGCGTGACGTGCGAGAAGCAGCGGGTGGCGGCGCGCCCGCGCTGTTCGCGCGGCGAGCGCTCCAGCAAGTCGCGCAACAGGGGACGGCGCGAGAACAGCGCCAGGCCAGGGGCCTGCCACAGCGCCTCGGCATTGAACACGTCGCTGACCCTGGCTAGGACTTCGTGTTGGACGTAGACCGGCATGATTGACTCTCCTCGAAAGATTGAACGCTCGCCATGCCGAACGCTAGCAGGGGGCAGATGAAAAACAGCAGGTGCGAGCCGCCGGCGGACAGGAAACTCATGGGCTGGCCCATGATGGGAAACAGCGCCAGGTTGGTGCCCCAGGACAGGAGGAAATGCCCAGCCAGGAAGGCCGCACCGCCGCACAGGGCGAAGCACTGGAAGCGCCCCAGCCAGGCGCGC
Organism: Telluria sp. ZB4P37; assembly: GCF_059685855.1. Classification (NCBI taxonomy): domain Bacteria; kingdom Pseudomonadati; phylum Pseudomonadota; class Betaproteobacteria; order Burkholderiales; family Oxalobacteraceae; genus Telluria; species Telluria sp. ZB4P37. The sequence continues at coordinate 82,231 of NZ_JCASID010000016.1, read as the reverse complement.
CGGAAGTCGCCGGCCGCGAGCGCCGCCTGCCAGGCCGTGCCGGCCGCATGCAGCAGGGCGCCCAACAGACCGGCCTGCAGCACCCACAGCAGCAGGCCTCCCAGCAAACCGTGGCGATTGAGCAGGAAGGATGGGGCGAAATCGTCCTGCACGGCCGGGATGCGCAGCGCGTCGCCGGCAGCCTGGCCGAGGGAGGCGACCCCGAACAGCCCGTCGCTGCCCAGCCAGCCGCCGTCGGCGACTGCGCGCGCGCCCATCAGCATCTGCTGGCCGGTATGCGGGTGGGCGGTCGGGTCGGCCCAGACCTGGAAGCGCTCGGTGTAGAAACCGGCGGCGCCCATGCTCGGTGCGGCCTGCTGCAAGGCGGCTGCGCCCAGCAGCAGGGCCAGGCACAGCGCGCCAAACGAAACGGCGCCGCGCCGGCGCCCGCTGGCCAGGCACCAGGCGAGAAAGCTCACCGCGGCCCAGACCAGCAGCAGGATCAGCGGCGAATAGTCGTCGACCTGGATCAGGGCCACCGCCAGCAGCAGCACGAACAGCAAGGCCGGTGCGGTCAAGCGCAGCCAGCTGCGCCACGGCTGCTGGCCGGGCATGGCCCCGCCCGTGGCCAGGGCCAGGCAGTGGGCGCTCAGGGCCGCCAGGGCCAGCTTGGCGAATTCCACCGGCTGCACGTCGAACACGCCGGTCTCGTTGCCAAAAGCCACCTGCAGCACCAGGCCCGCCAGCGCCGCGATGGCCAGCGCCACCAGCAGCCATTCGGTGGCCGGGCGCGACACGCGGTTTTGCGCGACGCCCTGCAGCAGCAACAAGCCCGTTGGCAGCCCAAGGGCCAGCAGCACGCAGCTGTTTTCCACGTGGCGCAGCCAGGCCGTGTCGCGCGCGCCCAGGCCCAGTTCGAGTTGCACCAGCAGGCCGGCGCCGAGCAGCAACAGGGCGGCCGCGCCCAGCACCGGCACGCGGCGCGGCCACAACAAGGCATGCCAGAGCGCGGCCCAGGCCAGCAGCAAGGCCCAGCCCACGCCCGGCGCCGCGCTCGTCCTCTGCATGACCAGCACCAGCACGGCAAGCGCGACGATGGCGACGCCTGCCAGCACGCGGGCGACGGGGGCGGCGCCGCGCAGCGGACCTGCCAGGCGCCAGCCGGCCAGGCCGGCGAGGAGGGCGGCGGCGAGCGCCGCGCCCCATGCGGCGGCTGGGGGCGTGGCGAGCCGCCACAGCGAGCGCTCGCGCCAGGTCCAGCGCACGGCCGGGGCCGATTCCATTTTGGGCTCCGCGAACAGCTCCACCTGGGCCGATGGCAGCAGCCGCAAGGCGCCGTTTTCGATGGATAGTGCATAGGCGGTGCGGCCGACCGCGAGGCTGGAAACGGCTTCCAGGCGGTGCTCGCGCTGAGCCGCATCGCGCCACAGGCCGTGCTCACGCACCAGCACCGGTTGCGATCCGCGCACGGTCAAGGCAATGCCGCCGGCATTGTCTCGCGCGAGCGTCACCTTGCCGGTGTCGAGGCCCGGCACGGCAAGCCGGTTGCCGCAATGGAGATGGCCGCCGAAGGCGAGCGGACGTTCGAAGGCGAGGACATTCGGCGTGATCCGGTTCCACCAGGTGGCCAGGTGCGCGCTGGCGCCGGCCTCCGGGCAGGCCGGCTGCACGGCGCCGTCGCGCAGCAACAGCGCGCCGTCGTAGGCCCAGGTATGGCCGGCGCCACGCAGCGCGGCGCGTCCATCCTCCAGGCCGGTCACCTCGAACAGCGCGGCGCCGATGTGCAGGCCCTGGCCTCCGGCCAGGACCGTGCTGCCGGTATGGCGGCGCTCGTCGCCCTGGCCCAGCACGGCCGCCTGCGCCGGGTTGGCGTTCTGCAGCCACCATCCGCCGCGCGCGTCGCGCCTGACCGTGAACTGGTGGCTGCCCGCACGCGGGGCGGCCAGCCCGGCGCGGCCCAGCTGGGCCGATTCGCCGGGTTTGAGTTCGAGCGTGATCGCGGCGGGCAGCCAGCGCTGGGGCGTCAGCACGAGCGCGGCGAGCTGCAGCATGCACACAACACCGAGGGCCAGCGCGGCCCAGGCGAGGCGCGCCTTCATGCGGCGCTCCGCAGCAGGGGTCGATTCATCCCGTCGCGCACCGCGCCCAGCATGCGGCTGATCTCGAGCGCATGGCGCGGCCGCTCGCCGGGTTGGGGCGCCAGCAGGCATCGCAGCAGCGCGTCCGCCTGGACCTGCGCGCCTTTGAAGCAGCCGGCAAAGCGCGCCGCTTCGTCCGGCTGCAGCACCGGCGGCAGTCCACCATGTTGTTCGCGCAGATTGGTGGCGCCCTCGCGCCCGTGCGCCGCATAGGCCTGGGCGCAGGCGGCGCCGTAGCGCAGCACCTGGCCGCAAGCCAGGTAGTAGAGCAGGGCGCCGAGCGCGAAATAGTCGCTGCGCGCATCGCTTGCATACAGGCCGCCGGCCTGGGGAAAGAACTGCTCGGGCGCCTGCCAGCTGGCGGTGCCGGCGTACGGCTGCAGCGGGGCGTCTTGCCGCGCGCGGCTGGTGCCGAAATCGGCCAGCTTCAGGCTGCGGGTGCGGTGCTCGACCAGCAAATTGGCGGGCTTGAGGTCGAGGTAGCGGAAGCCGGCCGCATGGACCTTGGCCAGGGCCTGGTTGACCTGGGCCGCCCAGTCGAGCGCCTGGGCGGGACTGGTGCGCCGCCCGGCAAGCTGTTCGGCCTTGAGCAGGCTGGAGAGGTCGCCGTCCAACAGCTCTAGCGCCATCGCCGGCAAGCCATCATGCTCGCCGCTGTCGAAGAGGCGCACGATGTGGCGCCCATCCCAGGGTGCGAGGCTGGACAGGAAATCTGCTTCCTTGCGGGCGCTTTCGGTCCAGTGGCTCCGCAGGGCGGCAGGCGCGCGGCCCATCTGCTCGCGGTTGACCAGCTTGATGGCGACGCTTGCGCCCCCTGGCGCCTCGGCGCGCCAGACCAGGCCATAGGCGGAACCGCCGAGCCGCTCGCGCAACAGGTACTGGCCGCGTGCCAGGGAAACGATGCTGCCTTGCTGGTTCATTGCCTGCCTCCCGCAACCGGCGCCGGGCGCCCTTGGGGATGGCTAGCGGGGGGAGGTGAAAAACCGGGGCGCCGCCCGCGGCGGGTAAACAGGATGGGCGTAAAAAAACCGCGCAGTGCGCGGTTGTTGTGGATCAGCGGCCGTAGCGGTCGTCGCGGTCCCAGTCGCGGCGGTCGTGGCGGCCATCGCGGTCCCAGTCACGGCGGTTGTGACGGTCATGGCGGTCCCAGTCGCGGCGGTTGTCGACGTAGACTGCACGCGGCTGCACGTACACCGGGCGCGGTTCCACGTACACCGGACGCGGTTCCACGTACACGGCACGCGGCTGGACGTACACCGGACGCGGCTGGTAGTAGCCACCATTGTTGTAGCCAACCGATGCATAGCCACGGTTGCCGTAGTGGCCGCGGTTGTCGGAATAGTTACGGTTGTCGTAATAGCCACGGTTGTCGTAATAGCCACGGTTGCCGGAATAGCCACGGTTGTCGTAATAGCCGCGATCGTTGTGGCGCGACACCGAATTGCCCAGCGCCGCACCGATCACGCCACCCACCAGGGCACCACCCGAGCCGCCGGCGCTGTGGCCGATAGCTGCGCCGACCACGGCGCCGATTGCAGTATTCACGCCACGGTCATCCGCCATAGCAGGCGAAACGGCAACCGCGGCCAGCACCACCGCACCAAAGCATTTAGATTTCCACATGGCGTTTTCCTTTTATTGCCTCAGCGGGGATCAGGATGATCATGACGACGCCAGGCATGAGTGAACTATAGGGCCATGCCTTCGCACTGCCACTCGTTAATACAGATTATTACAAGTGGACACTGGCCGTAACATGGGAAACGCTCCCTTGCAGTGGGGCCGGGCCGCCCCATCTAACAATTGTTACCGTTTATCCCCGCCCGGCCCCCCTGTGAACAGATCCTTCGCCACCGTCCTCTCCTTGCTCGTGCTGCTGCAGGCGTATATCGGCATCCGCCTGCTGCCGGACCTGGCGCTGGGTGTGTTGCCAGCTGTCGTTGCGGTATTGCTGCTGGTGCTGTTGACCGTGCTGGTGCCGGTGGGCTTGCTGTCGGCCTCGCTGCGAAGGCGGCGCTGGTCCGAAGGCCTCGCCTGGGCCGGGCTGCTGTCGATGGGTTTCTTTTCCTCGCTGCTGGTGACCACCCTGGCGCGCGACCTGGTGCTGCTGGCGCTGCGCCTGGCCGGCATGCTCACTCCTGACATGATTCACGGCAGTGCCGTGGCGGTGCCGCTGCTTGCCTTGGCTGTCACCCTGCTGGGCTTCGTCAACGCACGGCGCCTGGCGCGGGTGGTGCATGTCGACGTGCCGATCGCCGGCCTGCCGCAGGCGCTGCACGGCTATTTGATTGCCCAGGTGTCCGACATCCACGTGGGCCCGACCATCCGCCGGCCCTACCTGGAAGCCATCGTCGAGCGTGTCAACAAGCTCGGCGCCGACGCGATTGCCATCACCGGCGACCTGGTGGACGGCAGCGTGCAGCGGCTGGCCGCCCATACCCGGCCGCTGGCGCGCCTGGCGGCCCCCGACGGGGTGTTTTTCGTCACCGGCAACCACGAATACTACTCGGGAGCGGAAGAGTGGATCGCCGAAGTGCGGCGGCTCGGCATCACGGTGCTGATGAACCAGCACGTGATCCGGCGCCGCCAGGATGCCGGCCTGATGATTGCCGGGGTGGCCGACTACGGCGCCCACCAGTTTCATCCGGCGCATAAAAGCGATGCCTGGGCCGCCGCCGCGGGCGCTCCGGCGGACGTCCAGGTACGCGTGCTGCTGGCGCACCAGCCGCGCAGCGCGGCGGAGGCGGCCAAGGCGGGCTTCCACCTGCAATTGTCGGGGCATACGCATGGCGGCCAGTTCTTTCCGTGGAATCTGTTCGTGCCGCTGCAGCAGCCGTTTGTCGCCGGGCTGCACCGGGTGCGCGACATGTGGGTGTACATCAGCCGCGGCACCGGATACTGGGGGCCGCCCAAGCGCTTCGGGGCGCCGTCGGAGATCACGCTGGTGCGCCTGGTCGCCGGCCCGGCAGTCGTGTAAAGACGGCAATAGTGCGCAGCAAAAAGATGCTGGATGCGCTAAGCTTGGATTCCTCGCATTTCCATCCAAGGATTCCACGCATGAACCGCCGCATCCGCAGTTTCCCTGTCTTGAGCATCCTCGCTGCCGCGCTCCTCGCGCCTTCCGCCTGGGCCGCCAGCCCCGGCAACGATCCGGCGGCGCTGGCGCGGATCCGCGATACGGCCATGGCCAGCGACTATGCATGGGAACGCACGGCGGACATGACCGACCTGATCGGCCCACGCCTGTCCGGCTCGGCCGGGGCGGCCGCCGCCGTGACGCAGGTGGCGGAAGCCATGCGCAAGTTGGGCGCGAAAGTCACGCTGCAGCCGGTAAAGGTTCCGCACTGGGTGCGCGGCCAGGAAACGGGCGAGCTGGTCGAGTACCAGGGCCGCCCGACCGGCATCAGCCAGCGCGTGGTGGTGACCGCACTGGGTGGCTCGGGTGCGACGCCGGCCGCTGGCTTGCTGGCTCCGGTCGTGGTGGTAAAAAGTTTCGAGGAACTGAAAGCGCGCGGCGCCGAGGTGCGCGGCAAGATCGTCCTGTTCGACGTGGCTTTTGATCAGCACATGGCCGACCGCGGCCTGGCCGGCCAGGCCTATGGGCAGGCTTCGGCCTACCGCCGCGACGGCCCGCGCCTGGCGGCGGAACTCGGCGCGGCCGCCGCGCTGGTGCGCTCGGTCGGTGGCGCCAGCTACCGCCTGCCGCACACCGGCGGCACCGGGCTGGTCGACGGCGCGCGCATCCCGGCCGCGGCCGTCACGGCGGAAGACGCCATGCTGATGAGCCGCCTGGCCAAACGGGGCCCGATCAGCATGCGCTTGCTGCTGACCCCGCAAAACCTGCCGGACGCCGACAGCTATAACGTGATCGCCGACCTGCCGGGCGTTGAGAAACCGGACGAAATCGTGATCGTCTCTGGCCACCTCGATTCCTGGGACCTGGCCACCGGCGCGCACGACGATGCGACGGGCGTGGCCAGTGCCATGGCCGTGCTCGACACCCTGAAGAAACTCGACTATCGCCCGCGCCGCACCATCCGCATGATCGCCTGGATGAACGAAGAGAACGGAACCCGCGGCGCGCGCGGCTACCTGGCGGCCGAGCAGGCCAATGTCGACAAGCACATCGCCGCCATCGAAAGCGACAATGGCGCCGGCCGTCCCTTCGGCCTGCGTGCCAGCGTGCCGGCGGCGGCGAACAAGCTGTTCGCGCCGCTGCAGGCGGCCTTGCTGCCGATCGGGGCCGGTGTGTTCCAGCGCCAGGACGCGCTCTCGACCGGCGACTTGTCCGGGCTGGAGCGCGCAGGCGTGCCCAGCTTCGCGCCGCTGCTGGACACTTCGCGCTATTTCGACTATCACCACACCCCGGCCGATACGCTCGACAAGGTCGACCCGGACCACCTGCGCCGCCATGTGGCGCTAATGGCTGCGACCACCTGGTTCCTGGCGAATATCGAGCAGCCGATCGGGCGCGCGAACGTGCCAAGCGTCAATTAAGCCCTGCGGCGGCGGCGCCGTGTCCGGAGCCGGGCCGGCGCGCCCGGGCGCCTCAAGGCACGGGAATGCGCCGCACCGCGCGGGCATGGCCCCGGTACGGCCGCCCGTAAATGGTCTGGATGCCGCTGGCGAAATTCTGGCCCCAGACCAGCTGCGACCGCGTCTCGTGCGGTTCGCTGGACCAGTACCAGTTGCGCTCGAAGCCTTCGCGCTGGTTGGCGAACAATAGCGCCAGCTCGCGCCGCGTCGGCAGCGCGCCGCCGCGCGCTCCGGCCCAGTCGGCCGCCGTCGGCCAGCTGACGTCGGCAGCTTCGCCCGGCAGCAGGATCAGGTGGTAATCAAGGTCGTCCTTCCCCAGGATCAACCCCGCATAGGCCTCGCCGTCTTGCAGCATGGCCCGCACTTGCATGAACTCGCCCATATAACCTTTCCTCGTGGTTGGTAGCGTTCCATTAAGACCGTCCGGATCGGCCTTTGGTTGCGTCCACTGTTCGATCTGGCTCATACAAATACTTAATTTCATTGAGGAACTACGCTGGGTAATGCGATATCTCCGACAAGTTTTTTGGAAAAAAGTTGAACTTAGGAAGTTTCCACCGCTCAAAGCTACTCACGCATTGAATGACGCAAGGACCTTACATGAAACGATACGTCGGCTTTGCTTCCGGCTTCCGCCTCGACACGGCGCTATGCTGTGCCGCTGCGGCATTGGTAACGGCCTGCGGGGGTGAGATCCACGACGGGCCCGCGATCCGGCATTCCGCCACCGCAGCCGATGTGACCAGCGTGGCCAGTGCCGAGGCGCCGGAATCGGCTGCCATTGATCCAGTGGAGGCAAGCCCGGTCGAGACCGCGACTGTCCCCGCACCAGAAGCCGTCCCGGCGCCCGTGGCGGCGAGCCCGAGGACCGGGCTGGCCGGCGCAGCGCCAGCGGCGGCAGTTGCTGTGACGGCAACGGCCCCTGCAGCAACATCACCATCGGCCGGCGCCAGCCAGCCGGTAGCCGCGCCGGCCCCGGCTGCCAAGCTGAGCGGCTACGAGACCCCAGTGGAAACGCCGGCTGCCGCCAGCGGCAATCCGGCAAGGCCGGCGCCCACCGCGGCAGCCCCTGCCGCGGCGCCCACCGTGCCCTCGACTGTGGATCCGGAGACCGGCATGCCGACCGCGGTCATGCCGGCGCCTGCGACCGCGCAATAAGCTTCGTCACCAGCGCAGGTACAGCTTGCTGCCCTGAAAAAAAACCCGCAGCCGGTAAGCTAGGGTTTTTTTTACGACTGGCAAAATTTTCAGTCAGGGAGGGGCAGGGCCATCTGCGGATCCTGGGAGCCGGCGCGGTTCACCGCCGTGGTAACCTTGTACCAGTCGAAGGCATCCGGGGGCAGGGCGGCGCGGCGCGCCAGGTCGAGCGCTTCCTCGGCCGTGCGCGAAGGATCGAGCCAGAGCTCGGCATCGGCCGCGTCGAGCACCACCGGGCGCCGGTCGTGGATGTCGAGCATGCCGTCGGCCGCGTCGTCGGTGACCAGCACGAAGCCGGCTTCGGCGCGGTTCTCGCTGAAGCTGCCGAAATTGGCCAGCGCCAGCAGGAACAGCGGCGCGCGGTCCTTGCGGTGGATATGCCAGGGCTGCTTCGCGCCTTTCTCGCCGGTCCACTCGTACCAGCCCTCGGCCGGCACGATCGCGCGCCCGGACTTGAGCAGCGGCTTCCAGTAGCGGTTGGTCAGCTTGTCCATGCGCGCATTGACGACGATCGGCACCTTGCCCCCGGCCCATTTGGCGCGGTAGCTCCAGAACACGTCGTCGATGCGGTGCTCGCCGTCCTGGACATGCATCACGGGCCGGTAGCTGCCGGGGGAAACATTCCAGGCAGGAGCAGCCTCGCTGTCATACACGGCGTCGGCCCAGCCGAACACGCTGGCGTAATAACGAGCCGTCTGGCTCTGGTCAAATCGTCCACACATGGGCGCATGGTACCGCAGCTCCGCACAGCATGCGGCACGCCAGGGCTGGGGCACGCGGGTCCGCGCCCGCACGCAGTGGTATGCTCGTGGCTCAATTGATAACGGGGAGAAAACGGTATGGCAACTGGCTGGTGGAGCGTCTTGAAGACCGTGCCCTGGAGCGAAGTGATCAGCGCTGCGCCGCAGGTGGCGACCGGCGCGCGCAGGCTGTGGGATACGGTGTCGCGCAAATCGGGGGCCGCGCAAGGGATGGCCCCTGGCCCGGTCATGGACATGGAGCCCGACGAAGACGTGTTCGGCATCCTGGTCTCGCGCGTCGAGAAAAACGAATCGAACCTTGCCGACCTGCGCAACCAGATGCTGCAGGCATCCGAGATCATCGCCAACCTGGCCGACCAGAACGCCCAGCTGATCGCCAAGATGGAACTGGCGCGCAGCCGGCTGATGTGGCTGGGCATGGCGACCGGGGTCACGGGGGTGTTTGCCCTGGTGGCGCTGGCCCTGGTGCTCGGGCGCACCTAGGAGCGCGGCATGAAACTCGTGCTGATCCTGGCGACGCTGTTCGTCTTCGTGTCGATGCTGCTGAACGCGGCGCGGCGCCGCGGCAAGCTGAGCGAGGACGCGAACCGCGCGGTCGTCGGACTGGCCTCGTCGATGCGGATGTTCGTCTATGGGCTGCTGTTTTTTGTTGCGATCGTCTGCCTGGCGGTGGCCTGGCAGAGTCTGTAGCAGCCCGAGGGCTTGCCGTGTTCACTTGGATCTTGCATTGTGCGTGTGCGATTAGGCTGACAAAACCGTGAGCCACATCGGAGCTTGAGGGGAGAAGCATCGTCCCTATCTGTCGTCCATCCTCTTTTGGATAGTTTGCCTCTCCGTGTGTCTCCAGCTCAGTACAGACTGAGTTATTCGCCGCTGCCCTTGAAAGGGCGGCGGATTTTTTTTGTCCGTCCGCAGCAGCGCGGGCACGGATTCCGCGCCCCACGCTGGACAAGCGGCTTCCTGGTTCGGACTCAACTATTAACACCCTGCTTGCTGCCCGTAGTACAATCCTGCCCGGCGCGGGCATGGCGAAATTGGTAGACGCATCAGACTTAAAATCTGCCGCCGTGAGGCGTGCCGGTTCGATTCCGGCTGCCCGCACCACCACTCCTCAATTGCATCTTCGGTCGATTCCCGACCAGCTCTCGAGCTCATCGATTGGCCCCCCAGCCCGTATGGTGTAGCATGCCGGACGGCGCCTCATGTTGGCGGCGCCGCAGCAAGAGGACATCAATTGAACATCACACTGAACGACGACCTGCGCGCCTTTGTCGACCCGCTGACCCCCATCGAATACACTGCGCTCGAGCGCAGCCTGCTGGCGGAGGGTTGCCGCGACGCACTCGTGCTGTGGGGCGAGACCCTGATCGACGGCCATAACCGCTATGAGATCTGCCGCAAGCACGGCATCGATTTCCGCACCGTCCAGAACAACAGCTTCGCATCGATCGACGACGTGATGCTCTGGATGATCGACAACCACCTGGCCCGGCGCAGCGTGTCGGACTTCCAGCGCGGCGTGCTGGCGCTGAAAAAGAAGGAAATCGTCACCGCCCGCATGGCCGAGCAGCTCGCATCTCAGCCGCCCCAGCCGGAAGCAGACGACATGGAATCGCGTCCGCCGCCGCCCTGGAATACCCGCGAGGAAGTGGCCAAGGCGGCGCGCGTGTCGAGCAATACCATCAGCCAGATCGAACGCATCCAGAAGGCCGCGACACCGCAGCTGCGCGAAGCCGTGCGCGCCGGCACCATCTCGATCAATGCCGCCGCCAACGTGGCGCAACTGCCGGAAGCAATGCAGATCGCCGCCGTAGCCGGTGGCCGCAAGGAATTGCAGCAGGCCGCGCGCCAGGTGCGCGAGCAGAAGATGGCTACACGCCCGAAGAAGGAAACCGTGCCGGTCGACCCGGCCGACCAGATGGCTGCATTGAAAGCCGAAGTGGCTTCGCTGAAGGACCGCGTCGCGACCTTGCTGACCGAGAACGAAGTCCTCAAGCAGCGCCTGGTGCACGCCGGCCTGGCGTAAATAAACGACTACTCGCAGGTTTTTCACCCACAGGAGACAACGCATGCCCGCATCCCGCCTGATCGCTCCGGCCATTCTCGGTTTCGCCGTCCTGGGCGCCACGCTGCCGTCCACGGCCGCGCCAGCCGGCGCCGCACCGGCGGCCAAGCCGGCCCACGGCAGTGCCGAGCTGGCGCGCTGGAAGAAGACGGCGGGGCGGGTAGTGATCATGCGCGACAAATGGGGCATTCCCCACGTCTTCGGCAAACGCGACGCCGACACCGTCTTCGGCCTGCTGTATGCGCAGGCCGAGGACGACTTCAACCGGGTCGAACTCAATTACATCAATGCGTTGGGGCGCCTGGCCGAGGTCGAGGGCGAATCGGCGCTCTGGCGCGACCTGCGCATGAAGATGTATATCACCCCGGCCGACATGCAGGCCAGGTATGCCGCCAGCCCGGCCTGGCTGAAGGAGCTGATGGTCGGCTTTGCAGACGGCCTGAACTATTACCTGCATACCCATCCCGAGGTCAAGCCGAAGCTGATCACCCGCTTCGAGCCCTGGATGGCGCTGAGCTTCAGCGAAGGCAGCATCGGGGGCGACATCGAATCGATCGAGCTGAAGGAGCTGGAACGCTTCTACGGCAAGGGCCCGCAGCCGGTCCTGGCCGCGGCCGGCAGGAACCTGGACGCGGAACCGCGCGGCTCCAACGGCTTCGCGATCGCCCCGAAACTGTCCGCCTCCGGCAAGGCGCTGCTGCTGATTAACCCGCATACCTCGTTCTATTTCCGTCCGGAAGTGCACATGGTCAGCGAAGAGGGCCTGAATGCCTATGGCGCGGTGACCTGGGGCCAGTTCTTCATCTACCAGGGCTTCAACGACAAGACCGGCTGGATGCATACCTCGGGCGGTGGCGACGTCATCGACGAATACCTGGAAACCGTCGTCGAGCGCGGCGGCAAGTTCTTCTACCAGTACGATGGGCAGGAGCGCCCGGTACAGGCCAGGGTGATCACGCTGCCCTACAAGATGCCGTCCGGCGCGATGGCGAGCAAGACCGTCACCGCTTATTTCACCCACCACGGGCCGGTGGTGCGGGAGGCGGGAGGCAAATGGGTGGCCGTGAAAATGATGGACGAGCCGCTCAAGGCGCTGACCCAGTCCTACACCCGCACCAAGGCGCGCGACTACCAGGCTTTTTACAAGGCGATGGAACTGCGCACCAATTCCTCGAACAATACGGTGTATGCCGATGCCCAGGGCAATATCGCCTATTTCCACGGCAATTTCATTCCGAAACGCGACCCGCGCTTCGACTGGAACAAGCCGGTGGACGGCAGCCTGCGCGCTACCGAATGGCAGGGCCTGCACGCTATTGCCGAGACCATCACCCTGTTCAATCCGGCCAGCGGCTATATCTCGAACACGAACAACTGGCCGTTCAGCGCCTCCGGTGCGAACAGCCCGCGGCGCCAGGATTTCCCGGCCTACATGTGGTCGCTTCCTGAAAATGCGCGCGGCCGTCATGCCGAGCGCGTGCTCAGGAACGCCAAAGGATTTACTCTCGACAGCCTGATCGCGGCAGCCTACGACAGCCACCTGACTGCCTTCGAGCCGCTGGTCCCGCAAGTGCTGAGCGACTACGAGGCCTTGCCCGCGAGCGACCCGCGCAAGGCTGGGCTGGCCGCCCAGGTGGCCGCGCTGCGCGGCTGGGATTTGCGCTTTGGCGTCGCCTCGGTGCCCACCTCGTTGGCGATATACTGGGGCCAGGACATGGTTGCCCAGCATGCGCCGCGTGCCCGCGCTGCGGGCGTGCCGACCGTCGATTTCATCACCACCAGCCTGAACCCGGACGAGCGCCTGGCTGCGCTTGCGCGTGCATCGAACAAGCTCACCGCCGACTTCGGCAGCTGGCAGACCCCGTGGGGCGAGATCAACCGCTTCCAGCGCATCAGCGGTGACGTCGACCAGCAGTATGACGACAGCAAGCCGAGCTGGCCGGTGGGCTTCGCCTCGGCCAACTGGGGCTCGCTGGCCTCGTTCGGCATGGTGGCCAAGCAAAAAACCAGGCGCATCTACGGCGACCGCGGCAACAGTTTCGTGGCGGTCGTCGAGTTCGGCCCTCGCCTGCGCGCCAAGAGCATCCTGGCCGGCGGCAACAGCAACAATCCGGCCTCGAAGCATTTCGCCGACCAGGCCGAGATGTACAGCCGCGGCGAGTTCAAGGATGTGCTCTTCTACAAGGAAGACATCGAGAAGCAGCTCGAGCGGAAATATCACCCGGGAGAATAAGGTGCGCATGAGCGAGCGGCACAAGATGCTGGCTGGAGAACCCTACCATGCGGACGATCCCGAGCTGGTCGGCGAGCAGGCGGCCAACGCCGCCTGGCTGGCCCGCTACAATGCCGCGCTCGGCGCACCGGTCGCCGTGTGGAGCACCCTGCTGGCCGAGCGTTTTGCTGCGGTGGGCGAGGGCAGCATCGTGCGTCCACCCTTTCATTGCGACTACGGCTGGAACATCCGGCTGGGCAGCCGGGTATTCGTCAACTTCAGCTGCGTCATCCTCGACGTGGCGCCTGTGACCATCGGCGACGATACCCGCATCGGCCCGGCGGTGCAGATCTATACCGCCGAGCACCCGCTGGATGCGCTGCTCCGCCGCAGCGGCGTGGAGTCAGGCCGGCCGGTGGTGATCGGCAGCAATGTCTGGATAGGCGGCGGCGCGATCGTGCTGCCCGGCGTGACAATCGGCGACGACGCCGTCATCGGGGCGGGCAGCGTGGTGACCCATGATGTGCCGCCGGGCGCGACCGTGGCCGGAAACCCGGCCAGGCTTGTACCGGGCGCAACAAGCTGACGCTTCTTTCAGCCAGCTCAAGATGCTGTAAAAACAAGATTAGCAACACTGCAACTCCTATCGAGCTGATGTCTACTGGACCCGGCAGAACCGCCGTTTCCGATCGATATCCCTTTCCCCGGAGTGCAATGATGACCACCCGCCTCAACACCCTGACCCTGGCCGCGCTGCTGTGCTGCGCCGTGTCCGCGCACGCCCAGATCGCCGTCTACACCGACTACGGCGCCTTCCAGGCAGCCACCGGCGCTGCCGGCACCGATACCTATGATGACCTGCTGGTGCAGCAATACGGGCCGACGCTGAGCCGGAGCGCAGGCGACTTCAGCTATACCGTGTCCGCCGGCCAAGGGCTGTATGGTGCGGGCGAGGGGGGCGATGGCTGGCTGTCGACCAATTCCGGCTATGACAGGCTGGTCTTCAGCAACTTTTCGTCGACGGTCCACGCCCTCGGCGGAGAGTTCTTCGGCAGCAACCTGGAAGGTCAATTCACGCCGGGCACGACCATCATCCTGACCGCGCTGGACGGTACGTCGACCACCTATGTATTGCCGGAAAGCGAGACCAGCAGCTTCGTCGGCTTCGTCTCGACCTCGCCCCTGAACTCGGTCGTGGTCGGAACCTTTGGCGAAGGCTATTGGCCAACGGCGAACAACCTGACCCTGGCCGCGGCCGTGCCCGAGCCCGGCACCTACGGGATGATGCTCGCAGGCCTCGGCGTGCTGGGCTGCCTCACGCGCCGTCGCCGCAGCTGATCGGGTCCACGGCAGCCCCGGGCGGCTGGTGCTGGACCCTGCCGGCTTGCTATAATCCGGCGATTTCAGCAGCAATTCAGCGGCAATTTTTCACCAGCATCCGGGGCAGGGCGTGGCAAAACTTTATTTCAGGTATTCGGCGATGAACGCCGGTAAATCGACTGCGCTGTTGCAGGTCGCGCATAACTACGAAGAGCAGGGCCAGGCGGTCAAGCTCTACACGGCGGCGATCGACAACCGCTATGGCGTCGGCTTGATCACCTCGCGCCTGGGACCGCAGCGCGAAGTCGATACCTTCGAGCGGGATACCGACTTCCTGGCGGCGGCCCAGCCGGTCTCCTGCATCCTGGTGGACGAAGCCCAGTTCCTGACCACCCTGCAAGTGCAGCAGCTGCACCAGGTGGCACAGGTGCGCGGCATTCCCGTCATCTGCTACGGTTTACGCAGCGACTTCCGCGGCGAGCCTTTCCCTGGCTCGGCGTATTTGCTGGCCCTGGCCGACGACATCGAGGAAATCAAGAACATCTGCAGCTGCGGGAAAAAAGCGACCATGAACATCCGCGTCGACGCAGACGGACGACGCGTCCGCGAAGGCGAGCAGGTAAGTATTGGCGGCAACGAAAGCTACCGCCAGGCCTGCGGCCGCTGCTTCTACGCGCGCTGAGCCCGATGCCGCCGGCAATCGGCTGCGCTGCCTGGCTGCCGGCCGCCGCCTGCACGGGCGGCATCATCATCGACATGCTGCTCTACCTGGCGCCCTCGATCGCGCTGGCGCTGCTGCTGTGGATCGGTTCGGGCGCCCATCCCTTCTTTTTTGTCTTCACCGCGGCCGGCACGCTGTGCCATGAGCTGGCCCATTTCTCGGTCGGCCTGCTGACCAATGCCGAGCCGGTGGGCCTGAGCGTGCTGCCGCGCCGCATCAAGCGTCCGGGCAAGGGCCACAACTGGGAACTGGGCTCGGTCACGTTTGCCAACCTGCGCTGGTACAACGCGGCCCCGAGCGCACTGGCGCCGCTGATGGTGCTGGGCCTGCCGTTCGCGGTGGCCTGGTGGCGCATCCGCCACGGCTGGACCTTCGAGCCGCTCGATCTGCTGCTGGCCGTGTTCCTGGCGCCGCAATTCCTGTCGTTCTGGCCATCCCCGGTGGACTGGCGGCTGGCGGCGCGCTCCTGGCCATGGATTCCCCTCATCCTCGTTGCCGTCCTGGCCATGAAATACGGCGCCAGCCTGCCCGGGCTTGTCAAAGGGTGAACGCCTGGCTTATGCCAGCCTTAAAGACGCGCCGCAATAGCACACAAGCTGGCTTTGCACGCTTGCAGCTTCCTGTAGAATGGGCTGCAAAGGGCGACCTGTCCGGCATGCCTTGCCGCACGCGCCAAAGGCACTATACGTTTCGGAGAAACGACGAATGAAAAAGCACCATCTGATCATGGCCGCAGTGGCCTTCGCCATGTCGGCCCACGTGGTCACCGCGCAGCCGGAAAAAACCGCCTCGGTCCAGCCGACCAGGATCGCCGGCGCAACCCAGATGAAGCCGCTCGCCGAGCAGACCCAGGCAGCCGTCTGGGCGTCGCGCGTGCTGGGCCGCTACCACTACAAGGCCTTGCCGCTCGACGACGCGATGTCGCAGAAAATCTTCGACAATTACTTCGAGACGCTGGACAGCGAAAAGCTGTACTTCAGCCAGACCGACGTCGACCAGTTCGCGCCGATGCGCACCAAGATGGATGACGCCATCAACAACGAGAACCTCACGGTCCCGTTCGCCATCTACAACCTCTACCAGCAGCGCTTCACGGAGCGCATGGCCTACGCGCGCCAGCTGCTCAAGACCACGCCCGACTTCGCGCTCAATGAGACGCTCCAGCTCGACCGCGAGAAGGCGCCTTACGCCAAGTCCGAAGAAGAGATCCGCGACCTGTGGCGCAAGCGCGTCAAGAACGACTGGCTGCGCCTGAAGCTGGCCGGCAAGGACGACAAGGGTATCCGCGAGACGCTCGACAAGCGCTACGAGAACTACGTCGGCCGTATCCGCAAGCTCAACAACGAAGACGTGTTCCAGATGTTCATGAACGCGTACGCCACCGCCATCGAGCCGCACACCAACTACCTGGGCCCGCGCTCGGCCGACAACTTCGACATCGCCATGCGCCTGTCGCTGGAAGGCATCGGCGCGGTGCTGCAGACGCGTGACGAATACACCATCATCCGCGAGATCGTGCCGGGCAGCCCGGCTGCGCTGTCGGGCAAGCTGAAGGTGGGCGACCGCATTACCGGCGTGGCCCAGGGCAATGGCGCCCTCACCGACGTGCTCGGCTGGCGCATCGACGACGTGGTCCAGCTGGTGCGCGGCGAGAAGGGCACCACCGTGCGCCTCGACGTGCTGCCAGGCGACGCCGGTCCCGACGCCAAGCCGGTGAGCGTGTCGATGGTGCGCAAGAAGATCAGCATGGAAGAGCAGGCCGCCAAGAAGTCGATCATCGAAGTCAAGGATGGCGGCGTCAAGCGACGGGTCGGCGTGATTTCGCTGCCGACCTTCTACCTCGACTTCGAGGCGCGCCGCCGCGGCGACAAGGACTTCCGCAGCGCCACCCGCGACGTGGCCCGCATCCTTGGCGAACTCAAGAAGGAAAAGGTCGACAACGTGCTGATCGACCTGCGCAACAACGGCGGCGGCTCGCTCACCGAAGCGATCGAGCTGACCGGCCTGTTCATCGACAAGGGCCCGGTGGTGCAGCAGCGCGACGCCCAGGGCCGCATCGAAGTCGAATCCGACACCAATGCCGGCCTGGCCTGGGACGGCCCGGTGGGCGTCCTGATCAACCGCGGTTCGGCCTCGGCATCGGAAATCTTCGCCGCCGCCATCCAGGATTACGGCCGCGGCCTCGTCATTGGCGAGCCGAGCTTCGGCAAGGGCACGGTCCAGACCCTGATCGACCTCGACCGCTTCTCGCCGGGCGAAAAAGTGCGCTACGGCGAGCTGAAGATGACGATCGCCCAGTTCTTCCGAATCAATGGCGGCACCACCCAGCTGCGCGGCGTCACGCCGGACATCAAGCTGCCGGTGCTGTCGGACACCGACAGCTTCGGCGAGTCGTCCTATGACAATGCGCTGCCATGGGTGGCGATCAAGCCGGCCAGCTTCGCTGCGGCAGGCGACCTGAAGGAACTGATCGCGCCGCTGCAAAAGCGCCACGAAGCCCGGATCGCCAAGGACAAGGAGTTCCAGTTCCTGCAGGAAGACATCGCCGAAGTGCTAAAGGTGCGCAAGGAAAACGCGATCTCGCTGAACGAAGCCGTGCGCCGCAAGGAACGCGACGCCCAGGATGCCAGGGCCAGGCTGCGCGAAGCACGCCTGGCCGGCGCCAGCGGCACGGCGACCGACGAGCCTGCCATGGGTCCGGCCGGCAAGGAAGCACGCGGCAAGGTGCCGGCTTCGACCAAGCCCGGCAAGACGACCGTCGCGGTGCGCGGCGCGCCGCGCCAGGACGACGGCCTGCAATTCGACGAGCGCGACCTGAAGGCCGAACTCGCTGCCGAGAAGGCGGCCAAGGATGCCAAGGATATCCTGCTGCAGGAAGCCGCCAACATCCTCGCGGACGAAGTGGGCATGCTGCGCCTTGACTCCCGCATGGCCTCGCGTGCCATGCCGTACATGGCCTCGCCACGCGGTAACTGACCGACGGCGCCAGCCCCGCTGGCACTGAGAAAAATGGCCGGTCCTGCAGCTGCAGGCCGGCCATTGTCGTTTAGCGCAGTCACATTGTTGATGTCAACATGCCCGGCCACGACACCAGTGCAAAAAAATGTTGTTTAATTCGCGCCTTGGACGCAAATCCTGTAGGACGGTGCGACGCGGTCGACACGACAAATATTGCACTACGTTATCTCATCAGTTCACTTTCCACCCCGGATTCTGACAGCGCCATTCGTTTCCACGTCGTATTCTACGAAGATTGCATTTTCCGCAAGAAAAGCAGGCGCGCTACCTTAATCAGCCGACATAGCCGTAAGAAGATTCCTACGCAAACACGGGGCATATTCCCGCATTCATACCCCGCGCACGGTTGAGCTATCGGTCTTGTTGTAATTTTTCTATGTGTGTTAGGATAATCCTACGTTGTAAGAACAATAATTGAATCTCAACTTAGGAGTTAATCCCATGACAATTCGTCACCTCGTTATTGCTGCGCTGCTGGTCGGCGCAGGTGCCGCCCAAGCTGATACGATTTCGTCGAGCACTTCCGCGCCACCGACTTTCCTGTCCGGTTGGACTGCCGGCAACGGGGTTGATGTCCTCGGTTCCGGTGTTCTCGAAGGCGGCCTGAAGCTCATCGGCGGTGTCGCCCACTCGGCCGGTTCGTCGTCGGCGGCCACCCTGGCGGACATCCTGGACGGCAAGGCATCGGCCTCGATCGCCCAGGACAACGGCCAGACCACCATGTTCTTCAAGCGCGGCATTGCGGGCGACTATCTGCTGGGCTCGAACATGGCCATCATGGCAGCCGCCATGGGTACCGGCGTCTCGCTGGTCGGCTCGGCTAACGGCGCAGTGGTCCAGGAAGCGATTGTCTCACGCGGCGCCACCGCCGGCGGCGGTGCAGCCAGCGGCCCATCGGGTTCGGCTGGTTCGACCGGTTCTGCCGGCCTGGGCATTCCATCCGCATCGGCCGGCGGCTCGGTCAGCGTGACGGCGCCTAGCATCGGCACTGGCAACGGTGCAGGTACAGGCGCCGACGCTGTCGCCGTGCCGGAACCGGCAAGCCTGGCGCTGATGCTGGCAGGTATGCTGGGCGTTGGCGCAGCGCGCCGCCGCACCCGCTAATTGATCTGCTGCAGGGCGGCTCTGCCCGTCCTGCATGAGCGCCAGTGTTTCCACTTGGCGCCGTGTCCTATTGCGGTACAATCCTTGTGAACGGTCGTGCTATTCCAGGCGGCCCAATAACAAGGAGACGACATGGACCTGCATTACTCGGACGAGGACCTGGCCTTTCGCGACCAGGTCCGCGCCTTCCTCGATTCCCATCTTCCCGAAGACCTGCAAGCCAAGGTGCTCAAGCACCTGCGCCTGAACAAGGACGACTTCGTCCGCTGGCACAAGATCCTTGCGCAGCAGGGCTGGGCCGCGCCCGGCTGGCCGGCCGAGTTCGGCGGCCCTGGCTGGACGCCGATCCAGCGCCATATCTTCGAAGAAGAATGCGCACGTGCCGGTACGCCGCGCATCATGCCCTTCGGGATCGACATGGTGGCGCCGGTGATCATGGCCTTCGGCTCCCAGCAACAAAAAGACTATTTCCTGCCGCGCATCCTGTCCTGCGCCGACTGGTGGTGCCAGGGCTATTCCGAGCCGGGCGCCGGATCCGACCTCGCTTCGCTCAAGACGACCGCGGTTCGCCATACGGACGCCGGGGGCGACTATTACCTGGTCAACGGCCAGAAGACCTGGACCACGCTGGCCCAGCACGCCGACATGATCTTCTGCCTGGTGCGCACCGACAGTTCCGTGCGCAAGCAGGAGGGCATCTCCTTCCTGCTGATCGACATGCATGCGCCGGGCGTCACCGTGCGCCCGATCATCATGCTCGACGAAGACCACGAAGTGAACGAAGTCTTCTTCGACAACGTGCGCGTGCCCGCCGCCAACCTGGTGGGCCATGAAAACCGCGGCTGGACCTATGCCAAATACCTGCTCGGCCACGAGCGCACCGGCATCGCCGCGGTCGGGCGTAGCAAGCGCGAGCTGGCCTTCCTCAAGCGCCTGGCCCGGCGCGAACAAAAGAACGGCCGCCCGCTCCTGGCAGATCCCCTGTTCGCAGCCAAGGTGGGTGCGCTCGAGATCGAGCTCATGGCCCTGGAAATGACCGTGCTGCGCGTGCTGGCCCAGGCCAACAAGGCGCCGGGGCCGGAAGCCTCGGTGCTCAAGGTGCGCGGCACCGATATCCAGCAGATGCTGACCGAACTGATGCTGGAAGCGGCCGGCCCGATGGCCTTGCCTTTCGACGCGGCCTATCTGGAAGGCGAGAGTGAGCACAGTATCGCCGGCGACGACGATGCCGCTCCGCTCGCGCCGTATTACTTCAACTACCGCAAGACCTCCATCTATGGGGGCTCGAACGAAATCCAGCGCGGGATCATCGCCCAGATGATCCTGGGCCTGTAAGGAGAGCCAGATGAATGTCAATCTGAAGGAAGAACAGGTCCAGTTCGCCGATGCGCTGAAACGCTGGATCGGCCGCGACTACAGCTTCGAGCAGCGTCGCGCCATCATCGGTTCCGCGCAGGGCACCTCGAACGAAGCCTGGGCCACGCTGGTGGAATTGGGCATGACGGCGCTGCCGGTGCCGGAACGGCATGGGGGCTTCAGCGGCGGCGCGACCGACATGTTCGTCGTGATGCGCGAGCTTGGGCGCGGCCTGGTGGTCGAGCCCTATTTCGCCACCGTGCTGGGGGCAAAGTTCCTGACACTGGGCGGTGCGCACGGGGCCCTGCTCGAGGCGGTGGCGGGCGGCGAACTCAAACTTGCCTGCGCCCTGGGCGAGCGCCAGTCGCGCCACGAGCTGCGCGACATCCTTACCCGGGCCGAACAGGCGGGCGATGGCTGGCGCCTGACGGGCGAAAAGAAAGCGGTCATCCACGGGGCCGAGGCCGGGGTGCTGATTGTCGCTGCACGCAGCAGTGGCGGCCAGCGCGAGGACGCGGGCATCACACTGTTCGCGGTGCCGATCGACGCGCCCGGCGTGCAGGTCCTAGCTTACCGCACGCTGGACGGCCTGCGTGCGGCGGACGTGCGTCTTGAGGGCGTCACGCTGCCGTCTGACGCCGTCATCGGGCAGGCGGGGAGTGGCTGGGACATCCTGGAACACGCGGCCGACTATGGCGCCGGCCTGCTGTGCTTCGAAGCCCTTGGGGCGATGGAAGCCTTGTTCGACGCGGCGCTCGACTACCTCAAGACGCGCCAGCAGTTCGGCGTTCCGATCGGTAAGTTCCAGGCCCTGCAGCACCGCATGGCCGATATGTATATCCATCTGGAACAGGCGCGCTCGATGGCGCTGCTGGCGGCGGTCACGCTCGACGGCGACGACCCCTGCGAGCGGCGGCGCGCGGTGTCGGCGGCCAAGTACCGGATCGGCGAGGCCGCGCGCTTCATCGGCCAGCAGGCGGTGCAGCTGCACGGCGGCATGGGCGTGACCGACGAGCTGGCCGCGGCCCATTACTTCAAGCGCCTGACGACCATCGACTTGAGCCTGGGCGACCGCGACCACCACCTGGCGCGATTCACCGCCCAGCCGGGTTTCCAGGAGGCCGCGTGAGCGCAGGTCAGCCGCAGCGCTACTTCGAGGACTTCTACGTCGGCCAGGAGATCGACCTCGGCGCGCGCAGCGTGAGCGAAGAGGAAATCATCGCGTTCGCGCGCGCGTTCGACCCGCAGCCTTTCCATGTCGACCCGGACGCCGCCGGCGAATCCATCTTCGGCGGCGTCATCGCCAGCGGCTGGCATACCTGCAGCCTGATGATGCGGATGGTGGTTGACGGCATGATGTGCTCGGCCTCGAGCATGGGTTCGCCCGGCCTGGATGGCGTGTGCTGGCGCCGGCCGCTGCGCGGCGGCGACACCCTGCACGTGCGCTACCTGACGACAAGAGTAAAAGCGTCCGCCTCCAAGCGAGATCGCGGCGTGGTCTGGTCAAAGTGGATCGCGACCAACCAGCATGGCGAAGAAATCTGCACCATCGACGGCATGGGCCTGTTCGGGCGCCGTCCCGCCGCCGGCACGACCTAAGCCAGCAGTATGTCGGCAGGCCGTTGGCGGGCCTGCCGGCGCCATCCCTCCATCCCCTTCGTCCAGACGCGTCGCCCGCATTTCGATCGTGGCGCTTGTTTGCGTAAACGCAAACGAATCGGTCCGGCTGAGCTCCTAAGCTGCGCTCTGGCCATCGGACTGGCACGGCTTGCCTGTCCCCTGGCCCTGGCAGTTTCATGCGGTCCAACTACAGGGGTGAACCATGAGCGAGCAAGGCAGGCAGCAACAGATGCAGGCGGGCGGGATGTCTGGGGGCGGGGCAATGGGCAGCGGCATGCCCACGCCGTCGATGGGTGCGGCAAGCGGGGACCCGATGCCGCGTCCCGGCCAGGCCGCCTCCCGCGCAGGAGGCGCGGCAGCGGCCGATACCATGCCGCGCCCGGGCGCGCAGGGGGCGGGCGGGGCGGGCATGCCGCGTCCTGCGGGCATGAGCGGGGGCGCAGGCGGGGGCGGAGCCGGCGGCGGCGGCGACAGCACGCGCTTCGTACAGCCGGGCCGGCCAAGCGGGCCGCAGTACGAGCCGGGCGTGGTCGAGGTCCAGTTCCGCGACGGCCTCCAGCCCAGCCTGTCCCAGGACGCCACCAGTACCGCCGTGTTGCTGCAGGCGCGCTCGGCGCCGGACAGCGTGGGCCTGGATGCGGTCAACCAGATCCTGCAGCGCTACCGCCTGGTCAGCGCCGAGCCCACCTTCAACCGCACGGTCGAAGAAGGCGACAGCGCGCGCGCCACCGCGCAGCAGCAGGGCATCGACGTGCCGCACCTGGCCGATTTCATCACCCTGCATTTCCCGCCGGACGCCAACGTCTCCGAGATTGCCGCCGAGCTGTGCAGCTCGCCGCAGGTGGCGCGCGCCGTCCCGGTGCCGACCGCGCGGCCGCCGGTTGACGTGCTGGAACAGGCGCCGCCGCGCACCGTCGGCCCGATTGATGCGCCGCGCGAGGGCGCCGGGGGCGACTTCCCGGAGCGGCTGCGCCAGGAGCGCGTGGCTCCGCCGGCCACGCCGCTGGCCGAACCCCTGGTCGGCAACAGCGACCAGGCCGTCATCAACCCGCATACCGGCCTGGAAAACCAGTGGTATATCTTCCGCTGCCGCGCCAACCATGCCTGGAGCATGTCCTCGGGCGTTAACGTTGTCATCGCCGACGTCGACTGGGGCTACAGGACCGGCCACGAAGACCTGGCGCCGCATCTGGCCAAGACCTATAACGCCTTCGACGGTTCCGGCACGGTGAACACCGGCGGCTCGATCTATCACGGCACCGGCGTGCTCGGCTTGAGCGGCGCCTCCGCCAACGGCAAGGGCATGGCAGGCTTCGGCTTCGAGTCCGAACTGTGGGGCATCCAGGCCGATTCCGGCCCCGGCTCGTCGTTGGGCGGCAATGCCTGGGCGCGCGGCATCGATTGGGTCCGCACCGCGGACAGCGGCGGCAAGCGCAAGGTCATCATCCTCGAGGTGCAGACCGGCGCCTTCGGCAACTACGAGCAGGTGCCCTCGGTGAATGCGGCGATCAAGACGGCCATTGCGGCCGGCGTGGTGGTCTGCGTCGCCGCCGGCAATGGCGACCGCGACGCGGGCGTGGACGATGCCGGCAACCCGATTCCGGCCACCGGATCGATTCTGGTGGGCGCCACCGCTTACGACCCGGCCACCAACCCGCGCGCCTGGTTCAGCAATTTCGGCGCCAACATCGTGGTCGCCGCGCCCGGAGACTCGGACCACGACGTGACCTGCCACAGCGCGTCGGACGCCAGCTACAGCAACCACTTCGGCGGCACTTCGGGCGCCACGCCCAAGGTGGCCGGGGTGGCCGCGCTCATGCTGTCGACGAACCCTTCGCTGAGCCACGCGCAGGTGCGCGACCTGCTCAACTCCACGGGCTCTTTGGTGACCACCACCGCCGGCAAGCCCGTGGGCAAATTCCTCAACGCCGAAGCGGCGGTGCGGGCCGCGCGCACGGGCGTCACGGGCCGCATGGAAGTCTTCGCGCGCGGCACCGACAAGGCCGTCTGGCACCTGTGGCAGACCGCGCCCAATAACGGCTGGAGCAGCTGGGCCTCGCTGGGCGGCTGGGTCGACACCATCCGCAGTGCGCGCAATGCAGACGGCCGCCTCGAAGTATTCGGCCGCGGTTCCGACAAGGCCGTCTGGCACCGCTGGCAGACCGCGCCCAACAACGGCTGGAGCGACTGGCATTCGCTGGGCGGCTGGGTCGACCTGATCGAAATCGGCCAGAACCAGGACGGCCGGCTGGAACTGTTCGCGCGCGGCCCGGACGGCGCGCTGTGGCACCGCTGGCAAACCGCGCCCAGCAACGGCTGGAGCGAGTGGGCTTCGCTGGGCGGCTGGATCGACCGGCTCTCCATCGGCCGCAACCAGGACGGCCGCATCGAGGTCTTCGCGCGCGGCGGCGACGGCGCCCTGTGGCACAACTGGCAGACTGCGCCGAACAACGGCTGGAGCGGCTGGGCCTCGCTGGGCGGCTGGATCGACATGCTCGACGTCGGGCGCAACCAGGACGGGCGCATCGAAGTGTTCGCCCGCGGCTCCGACGCCGCGCTCTGGCACATCTGGCAGACCGCGCCGAACAATGGCTGGAGCAGCTGGAATTCGCTGGGCGGCTGGATCGACCAGATCGCGGTCGGCAGCAACCTGGACGGCCGCATCGAGGTGTTCGCGCGCGGTTCCGACAAGGCCGTGTGGCACCGCTGGCAGACCGCGCCCAACAACGGCTGGAGCGGCTGGAATTCGCTTGGCGGCTGGGTCGACCGGCTGTTCGTCAACAACAATGCCGACGGCCGCATGGAATTGTTCGCGCGCGGTTCCGACCAGGCCTTGTGGCACCGCTGGCAGACGGCGCCGAACAATGGCTGGAGCGAATGGGGGACCCTCGGCGGGATCATCGACTCGATCGAGGTGGCCCAGAACGCGGGCTAGGGCAGGGGAGCGACCCGCGGCGGTGCGTGGGTCGCCCGAGGGTGGGCGGGGTGGCCGCGGCAGGGCCCTGGGCTAGCCCTTCGGCGCCGCGTACTTCGCCAGCTCCAGCTTGGCCACGGCATTGCGGTGCACTTCGTCCGGGCCGTCTGCCAGGCGCAGGGTGCGGTTCCCGGCCCACTGGTAGGCCAGCGGGAAGTCGTCCGACACGCCGGCCGCGCCGTGGGCCTGGATCGCCCAGTCCAGCACGTCCTGGGCGACGGTGGGCGCCAGCACCTTGATCATCGCGATCTCGGCTGCCGCCTGCTTGTTGCCCACCGTGTCCATCATGTAGGCGGCTTTCAGCGTCAACAGGCGCGCGGTGTCGATCCGGATGCGCGACTCGGCAATGCGCTCGCGCCAGACACCCTGTTCGGAAATCCTGCGCCCGAAGGCCACGCGCGACTCGAGCCGTTTGCACATCAGTTCCAAGGCGCGCTCGGCCACGCCAATGGCGCGCATGCAATGGTGGATGCGCCCCGGGCCCAGGCGCCCCTGGGCGATCTCGAAGCCGCGCCCTTCGCCCAGCAGCATGTTGGCGGCGGGTACCACCACGTTCTCGAACAGGATCTCGCAGTGGCCGTGCGGGGCGTCGTCGTAGCCGAACACCGGCAGCGGGCGCACGATGGTGATGCCGGGCGTGTCGGCCGGGACCACGATCATCGACTGCTGCTGGTGGCGGGCCGCATGCGGGTCGGTCTTGCCCATCACGATGAAGAGCTTGCAGCGCGGGTCGCCCGCACCCGAGATCCACCACTTGTGGCCATTGATGACGTAGTCGTTCCCGTCACGCTCGATGCGGGTGGCGATATTGGTCGCATCCGAGGAGGCGACGTCCGGCTCGGTCATGGCAAAGGCCGAGCGGATCTCGCCGCGCAGGAGCGGCTCCAGCCAGCGCGTCTTGATGTCCTCGGAGGCGTAGCGCTCCAGCGTTTCCATGTTGCCGGTGTCGGGCGCCGAGCAATTGAACACTTCCGGTGCCCAGGGCACCCGGCCCATGATCTCGCACAACGGGGCGTAGTCGAGGTTCGACAGGCCCTCCGGCACGCGGCTTGATGTTGGCAGGAACATATTCCACAGGCCGGCGTCGCGCGCCAGCGGCTTGAGCCGCTCGATCAGGTCGAGCGGCAGCCAGCGCGTGCCCTTGTCACGTGCATTGGCCGCGATTTCATCAAGAAAGGCGCGCTCGTTGGGGTAGATGTGTTCGTCCATGAAGGCGAGCAGGCGCGCCTGCAGTTCCTGGCAGCGGTTGGAATAGGCAAAATCCATGTGTTTTTCCTTGTCGTCGATTCGGTCGAAGCGTCTCGCCCGGCTGCATCAGCCGGGGGCCATCAGGCGCGGCTGCGGGTGGCGAACTGCCAGGCGATCTCGGCCATCGGCCGCGCCGCCTTGCCGTTCTCCAGGGCCTGGGCGCTGGAGGCGGTGCCGTCCACATAGCGCTTCATGATGCCCTGCATGATGCCGGCCAGGCGGAACATGTTGTAGGCCAGGTAGAAGTCGAAGTCTTCCGCGCGGATCGTCTTGCCGGTGCGCTCGCAATAGCGCGCCACGTAATCGTCCAGCGAGGGGATGCCGAGCCCGGCCAGGTCCAGGCCGCCAATGCCGCGGAACTTGCCCGGCGGGATGTGCCAGCTCATGCAGTGATAGGAAAAATCCGCCAGCGGATGGCCAAGCGTCGACAGTTCCCAGTCGAGCACACCGATGATGCGCGGCTCCGTCGGATGGAAGATCAGGTTGTCCAGCCGGTAGTCGCCATGCACGATGCTGGTGTCTTCGCCAGCCGGGATGTTGTGCGGCAGCCACTCGATCAAACGGTCCATCGCCTCGATGGTTTCGGTGCGCGAGGCCTGGTACTGCTTCGTCCAGCGCTCGATCTGGCGCGCGAAATAGTTGCCCGGCTTGCCGTAGTCGCCCAGGCCGATGGCGGCGTAGTCGGTCGTATGGAGCAGGGCGATCACGCGGTTCTGCTCGTCGTAGATGGCGGCGCGCTCGCCTGGACTCATCCCGGGCAGCGACTGGTCCCACAGCACCCGGCCCTCGACGAATTCCATGACGAAGAAGGCGCGGCCGATGATGGATTCGTCCAGGCACAGGGCCAGCTGGCGCGGCACCGGAAAGCCCGCACCATGCAGCGCCCGCATCACGCGGAACTCGCGGTCGATGGCGTGCGCCGAGGGCAGCAGCTTGGCGGCAGGCCCCGGCTTGGTGCGCAGCACATACTGCCGCTGTCCCTCACCGCTGCCCGCACTGAGTTTGAAAGTGGGATTCGACTGGCCGCCCTTGAACTGCTCGACCGCGAGCGTGGCACCCGGCCCGCCAGGATAGCCTTCGACCTGGGCGCGCAAGAAAAAGTCGAGCGCATCGACATCGAATTTCTGGCGTTCGGACACTGGCTTTGTGCCCATCATTTCCTCGAACATCGCGTCTCCGTTGTTGTGTGTGTGTTCTTCATTCTAGCCCGGCCGGTCAGAAATGTGTACGGGCGTGCTATTTAGAATGACGGCTTAGCGGCCCTTGCGGTATTGCTCGAACAATTGCTCCATCGTGGTGGTGCGGGCGCCCGGCTGCAGCGGGCCAGGGGGCACATAGTTCACGAAGCGCACCACCCAGTCGCGCGCGTCCTCGCCGACGTCGAGCGCATTGATGCAGCCGGCCGCCTGGGACAGGCCGCCCAGGAACATCCGCTGCCCGGTGAGGGCCAGCGACAGGATCGCGCAGTTCACGCCGCCGTGCAGGACCAGCAAGACGGTGTCCCAGTCGCCTCTGGCGCGCAGGCGGTCGACCGCCGGGTGCACCCGGTCCATCATCTCGCCGACCGACTCGCCGCCGAGGAAGCGCTGGTCCTGTTGCACCACGCCTTCGAACGCCCCGGTAAATGCGCGCCGCAGTTCGTCGGTGGGAATGGTTGACAGGCGCCCGCCGCGGATTTCGTGCAATTCGGGCCACACCTCCGGCTCGATGTCCTGGGCCAAAGCGGCCAGCACCCGCCGCGCCGTCTCCACCGTGCGCGGCAGGTTCGAGGTGATCACGCGGTCGAAACGCACGCCGGCGTCGAAAAAAGCCTGGCCGGCGGCGTCGGCCTGGGCCTGGCCGGTTTCGTTGAGCGCCACGGATTCAGGCAGGAAGGGTTTGCCGCTGTCGTCGAAATAGGTCACGCTGCCGTGGCGCATCAGGTAGATGCGGCGGCGCTGGGCGCGTTCGCTGGATGGGTTCATGGGGTCTCCGTCAATGCCGGCGGCAGTCCGGAAAGCCTGCCGTCCTTGTCAGCTTGTCCAGCGATCTTACACGCCATGCCAATTTGGCGAGGCAAAACGGCGACACTTTGCATGCTGGCCGGTAATTCCAACAGTCAATTTATTCTCGTTCTGGCATAAAATGTTCGTTGCAAGATATAAAAAAAGGGATGTACATGGCAAGGCCGGAAAAAATTCGCCTGGGCGAAGTGCTGATCCAGCAAAAGCTGCTGTCCGAAGAACAGCTGTTGCAGGCGCTGGCGGACCAGAAGCGCACCGGGCGCAAGCTGGGCCGGGTGTTCGTCGAAAGCGGTTTCGTGACCGAGGAGCAGATCTCCGGCGCGCTCGCACGCCAGCTCAACATCCCCTATATCCACCTCAAGTTCTACAACATCAACGCCGAACTGGTGCGCCTGCTGCCGGAGACGGCCGCGCGGCGCTTCCGCGCGCTGGTGCTGGAAGACCGCCGCGAGACCATGCTGGTGGGCGTGTCCGACCCGACCGACCTGTTTGCCTATGACGAGATCGCGCGCCTGCTGAAAAAAGGCGTCGAGCTGGCAGTGGTCAACGAGACCGAAGTGCTGGCCGCGATCGACCGCATCTACCGCCGCACCGGCGAGATCACCGACTTCGCGCGCGAGGTCGAGGCCGACCTGGGCGATACCTCGATCGACTTCGGCGCGCTGGCCGCCAATCCGGGCCTGGAAGAGGCGCCCATCGTCAAGCTGCTGCAGTCGGTGTTCGACGATGCCGCCCAGGTGCGCGCTTCCGACATCCACATCGAGCCGCAGGATGGCCGCCTGCAGATTCGCTTCCGCATCGACGGCGTGCTGCACCTGCAGACCGAAGCCGACATCAAGGTCGCAACGCCCTTGGCCCTGCGCCTGAAGCTGATGGCGGACCTGGATATCTCGGAAAAGCGCCTGCCGCAGGACGGGCGTTTCGCGGTCAAGGTGCGCAACCAGCGCATCGACGTGCGTATCTCGACCATGCCGACCCAGTACGGCGAATCGGTGGTCATGCGCCTGCTGAACCAGGGCGGCACCACGCTGCGCCTGGACGCGATCGGCATGCCGCCGCGGATCGTCGAACGCTTCCGCGCGCTGGTGCAGCGCCCCAATGGCCTGGTGCTGGTTACCGGCCCAACGGGTAGCGGCAAGACCACTACTCTTTATAGTGCGCTGTCCGAACTGAACTCGGTCGAGAAGAAGCTGATCACGGTCGAAGACCCGGTCGAATACCGCCTCGCCGGCATCAACCAGGTGCAGGTCAACGACAAGATCGAACTGTCCTTTGCGCGCGTGCTGCGCTCGGCGCTGCGCCAGGATCCGGACATCGTGCTGGTGGGCGAGATGCGCGACCAGGAAACCGCCCAGATCGGCCTGCGCGCCGCCATGACCGGCCACCTGGTGCTGTCCACCCTGCACACCAACGATGCCGCCAGCACCCCGCTGCGCCTGATGGACATGGGCGTGCCGCGCTACATGGTGGGCGGTTCGCTCCAGGCCGTGCTGGCCCAGCGCCTGGTGCGCGTGATCTGCGAAAGCTGCTCCACGCCATGCCAGCCGACGCCCGGCGAGATCACCTGGCTGCAGCCCGAGCTGGGCCAGCATGCCGCCACCACCCAGTTCTTCCATGGGAAGGGCTGCTCGCATTGCAACGGCACGGGTTTCCGCGGCCGTACCGGCGTGTACGAGCTGCTCGAGATGACGCGCGCCGTCACCGACGCCGCCAACCACCCGGACCCGGCCCACTTCCTGAAGGTCGCGCATGCGGCGATGGAAGGCGAGACCTTGCGCCGCCATGGCGTGCAGCTGGCCGTGCAGGGCCGCACCACGATTGCCGAAGCGATGCGCATCAGTAACCAGCTCGACGACTGATGGCCTTCTTCGCCTACAAGGCCCGCAACGCGCGCGGCGAACTCCTGCAAGGGGTGCTGGAAGGCGCCGACAGCGGGGCGGTCGCCGACCAGCTGTTCGGCAGCGGCGCCACGCCGATCGAGATCAACCCCAGCCGCAAGGGGCCGGCCTCCAGGGATGGCGGCGACGGCTTGTGGGCGCGCCTGACCGAGAAGAAGGTCACGTCGATGGACGTGCAGCTGTTCAGCCGCCAGATTTATACCCTGCTCAAATCCGGTGTGCCGATCATGCGCGGCCTGGCGGGCCTGCAGGAGTCGGCCATCAACAAGTCGTTCGGGCGGGTTATCAAGGACTTGCGCGAATCGCTCGATTCGGGCCGCGAACTGTCCTCGTCGATGGCGCGCCACCCGAACGTATTCAACAGCTTCTACCTGTCGATGGTGCGGGTGGGCGAGATGACCGGCCGCCTGGAAGACGTCTTCCTGCGCCTGTTCGACCACCTGGAATTCGACCGTGACATGCGCGAGCGCGTGAAGACCGCGCTGCGCTATCCGAGCTTCGTGGTCATCGCCATGATCATCGCGATGATCATCGTGAACGTGTTCGTGATCCCGAGCTTCACCTCGGTGTTCAAGCAGTTCGGCGCCGAGCTGCCCCTGATGACCCGGATCCTGATCGGCACCTCGGATTTCACGGTGCGCTACTGGCCGCTGATGGCCGGCCTGGCTGCCTGCGCGGTGGCGGGCTTCATCCGCTGGAGCCGCAGCGTCAAGGGCCGGCTGGCCTGGGACAGCTACAAGCTGCGCCTGCCGATCGCGGGCAAGATCATCCACAAGGCCACGATGGCGCGTTTTGCCCGCAGCTTCGCGCTGTCGATGCGCAGCGGCGTGCCGATCGTGCAGGCACTCACCGTGGTGTCGCAGACCTCGGACAACGCCTACCTCAGTTCGCGCATCGAGCAGATGCGCGACGGCGTCGAGCGCGGCGAAAGCATCCTGCGCACGGCGACCGCCGCCGCCGTGTTCACCCCGGTCGTGCTGCAGATGATCGCGGTGGGCGAGGAGTCCGGTTCGCTCGACGACCTGATGGACGAGATCGCGCTGATGTACGAGCGCGAGGTCGATTACGAACTCAAGACGCTGTCGAGCCAGATCGAGCCGATCCTGATCACCTTCCTGGGCGTGATGGTGCTGGTGCTGGCGCTGGGCATCTTCCTGCCGATCTGGGACCTGGGCAAGGCTGCACTGCATCCGAAATGAAGCGCGCACCGGCCACGCCACGAGGAGCAGGGTTCAGGCGCGGCTTGAGCCGCCTCGAATGCATGGTCCTGGCCGCGCTGTCGCTGCTGCTCGCGGGCTGGGTGCTGGCCCGGGTGCTCGAATACCACGCGCTGCTCGAACGCGCAGCCGCGATGCAGGTCGTGTCGGCGGCGCGCACGGCGATGGCGGTGCGGGTGGCGCGCATGTCCGGCGCCGGGCCCGAAGCCCTGGAGGCGCTGGCCCTGGAAAACCCGGTGACCTGGCTGGCCCATCCGCCCCGGAATTACCAGGGCGAGTACTACCGGCCGCGCGCCGGCACCATCAAGCCGGGGTACTGGTATTTCGACCGCTTTGATAAGACGATCAACTTTTTGCAAAGTAACGACACTTTTACTCCAAGGACATCAAAATTGCTCAAGTTCAAGGTAGAATTGTTGCGCGAGCTCGCTCCAGCCGGCAGGAATGGACGGAACGTAGCGATTCTCGGGCTGGCGCTCAGGTCAGTAGGGGACCGGGTGGCATCCAATCACCACTAAAAAACGCGGGTCGTCCGCACCAATTCTTTTAACGGAGAGCGCTTCATGAACAATAATTTCAAGGCCAGCAACCAAGGCGGTTTCACCCTGATCGAACTGATCGTCGTCATCGTCATCCTGGGTATCCTGGCCGCGACTGCGCTGCCGAAATTCGCCGACCTGGGCGGTGACGCCCGCCTGGCCAGCATGAAGGCCGCCAAGGGCGCCGTCGCTTCGACCTCGGCCATGGTGCACGCCAAGGCGCTGATCAACAACGCCGATACCGCCGTTGTCCTGGAAGGCACCAGCGTTCCTGTCGCGAACCGTTACGCGGCTGCCGACGTCGTGCTGGCAACCGCCGCCGGCCTGAGCTCGCCTGACTACACCGCCACCATCGTCAACGGCGCGCTGCAGGTTGTCCTGAGCGGCACCGCCACCGC
Organism: Telluria sp. ZB4P37; assembly: GCF_059685855.1. Lineage (NCBI taxonomy): Bacteria > Pseudomonadati > Pseudomonadota > Betaproteobacteria > Burkholderiales > Oxalobacteraceae > Telluria > Telluria sp. ZB4P37. The sequence goes on along the minus strand of NZ_JCASID010000016.1, from coordinate 49,927 downwards.
CGGCACCTGCGGCTTCACCTACACCGCTGCAACGGCTACTGCTGCACCGGTGATCGCCGACCTGACTGCGCTGAACTGCAAGTAATCCCGGCCCAGCCTGGCTGGACCACCTGCCACCCTGGATGACATGAGGATCCGATGAAGAATCGTTTCGCCCTTGTCGCCCAGGGTGGTTTCACGTTGATCGAAGTGGTCGTCGTGATTGTCATCCTCGGCATCCTGGCCGCCACCGCGCTGCCTAGATTTGCCAGCATGGGCGGCGACGCCAGGGCCGCGAGCCTGAAGGCCGCCCGGGGCGCCATCGTCGCGGCCGCGGCCATGGCCCATGCCCAGGCCCTGCTCGACCGCAGCGCCACCACGGTGACCATGGAAGGCGTGCAGGTCGCGCTGACCAACGGCTATCCGGCCGCCGGCACCGACGCCGAGGCACGCAAATTCGCCGAACTGGCGGGCTTGAGCGCCGACGACTACGAATTCGAAACCTTCAAGGACGAGCTGATCGTGCGTCCGAAGGGCGTGAGCGACGCCAACGAAATGCGCTGCTTCGTCAGCTACCAGCCGCCTGCCGCCGCCAACCGCAGCCCGTCGATTACCGAAGGCAGACTGGAAGGCACGCGCAATTTCAGCTGCGGCTGAACCCTTGATTTCCCGCCCCGAGTTCATTGCGGCGGCCCGGGCAGGCCTGTTTGAGCGCTTTCGAACCCGCTTCCCAAGCGCCCGAACATGGCGCGGCAGGATTGCCAAATTCACAATCGATGTCGCTTATCCGCCGCCAGGTTTCTCCCAAGGCATGTATCGGGACGAAAAGCCCTCACAAGAGCGAAAAACCCGTTTGTTTTCCGTTGTTGCACCGCTTTTTTTGATCGATAGAGGTCCGTCTTGAATATAATCAAGTCTTTGTTGGACCAATTCATTTCTTCGCCGACAGGACAGTTGCCGCTTGATGCGTTTCTTTAAAAAAGCCAAAAAGAAGGAAGGGTGGTTGGCCATCGCTGTCCAGCGCGACGGCGTGGCCGCCGCCAGCGTCCGGCGCGGCGACGGCAAGCCCTTGGTGCGCTTTGCGCACTTCCTTCCTGGCCAGGCCGACGCGGTGCTGGAAAAAGCCGGCCGCGAAGGGCAGGCCGATGCCTGCTGCTGCGCGACCCTGCTGGGCGGCGGCGAATACCAGGTCCTCAGCGTTGAGTCGCCCAATGTGCCGAAGGAAGAAATGCGCACGGCCATCCGCTGGCGCCTGAAGGACATGCTCGACTTCCCAGTGGCCGAGGCCACGGTGGACGTGCTCGACATCCCTGTGGACCAGGGCGGCGGCGCGCGCGCCCAGCAGTCGATCTTTGCCATTGCCGCGCGCAACAGCGTGATCGCCCCGCGCCAGAAACTGTTCCTGGACGCGAAGATCGACCTGGCCGTGATCGATATCCCGGAAATGGCACAACGCAATATCTCCGCCATGCTGGAACCCGAAGGACGCGGCGTCGCCATGTTGTCCTTCGGCGCCGACGGCGGGCTGCTGACCGTGTCCTTCCGCGGCGAGCTCTACCTGTCGCGCCGCTTCGACGTGACCTTGGAGCTGCTGCTCGAACCGGACCACGACCGCAAGCATGCGAGCTTCGACCGCATCACGCTCGAGCTCCAGCGCTCGCTCGACAACTTCGAGCGCCAGTTCTCCTTCATCAGCGTGTCCAGGCTGCTGCTGGCGCCATCGCCCGTGACCGGCCTGGACGAATACCTGTCGAGCAATATGTACATGCCGGTCGAGACGCTCGACCTGGCCAGCGTCTTCGATTTCAGCCGCACCCCCGAGCTGGCCGACCCGGCGCAGCAGGCCCGCTTCTTCCTGCCGCTGGGCGCGGCCCTGCGCACCGAGGCCGCGGCATGAGCCAGCAGATCAACCTGTTCAACCCGGCCTTCCTGCCGCAGAAGAAGATCCTGAGCGCGCCGATGATGGGCGCGGCGCTGCTGGTGCTGGTTGCCGGTATCGCGGGCCTGAACGTGGTGCTGCGCGCGCAGACCACGCGCATGCAGGCCGAGGCCGACGCCGGCGCCACCGAGCTGGCGCGCAAGCAGGCGCGCCTGGCCTCGGTGAATGCAGAATTCGCGCCGCGTAAAAAAACCGCCGAGATCGACGCCCAGATCCAGCAGGCCGATGCTCAATTGGCGGGCCTGCGCCACGTCTCCGGCGTGCTCCAGCGCGGCGAACTGGGTTCGACCGCCGGCTTCGCCGGCTATTTCCAGGCCTTCGCGCGCCAGAGCGTCCCTAGCCTGTGGCTCACTAGCGTGACCATCGCCGGCCAGGACATCGGTATCCAGGGCCGCACGCTCGACCCGGCGCTCGTGCCCGGCTATATCAGCCGCCTGACCCAGGAGCCGCTGTTGCAGGGCAAGTCGTTTGCCAGCCTGCAGATCAAGCAGGCCGAGCAGCTCACGACCACGGACGCGCAGGGCAAGCAGACCAGGGCACCGGCACCGTATGTGGAATTCAGCCTGCAGTCGCTGCCGGCCAGCACGGAGGCCCCGCGTCCATGAAACAGCGCCTGGTCCAGCTTGCCGCGCGCGTCGACGCGCTGACCCTGCGCGAACGTGCGCTGGTCTTTGGCGCGGCGGTGGTGCTGGTCACTTTTGTGGGCTACCAGCTGGTGCTCTCGCCGATCTACCGCACCCAGGAAGCCTTGCTGGAACAGATCCTCCAGCAGCGCAACAACATGATGGGCATCGATACCGAGATCGTCGCCAGGGTCGAGGCCTACCAGGTCGACCCCGATGCCCAGGCCCGCAGCCGCCTCGACAACCTGAAGCAGGAAACCGCGCGCCTCGGCGAATCGCTGCTCGCGATGCAGGACGGGCTGGTGCCGCCGGAGCGCATGGCGCCGCTGGTCGACGCGATCCTGCGCGCCAACGGCCGCCTGCAGCTGGTGGCGCTGCGCACGCTGCCCGTCGAAACGATTTCGGCGAGCGCCGCACCGGCTGGTACGGCCACGACAGCCACCGCTGCCGGCGCGCCCATGTCCGCCGATGCTGCGGCCGCCAAGCCTGCCGATCTGCTGTACCGCCATGGCGTCGAAGTGACGGTACGCGGCAATTATCTCGACATGATCAACTACATGAGCGCACTCGAAGCGATGCCGACCCGGCTGTTCTGGGGCAAAGCACAGCTCGACGTGGAGGAATATCCGGCCTCCCGCCTCACGCTCACGCTCTATACCCTGAGTCTCGACCGGAATTGGATGAAGCTGTGAAGACATCGACCGCACTGACCCTCGCCGCACTCGTGCTGGCTTCCCCCTTCGTGGCGCAGCAGGCCAGGGCCCAGCTGCTTGATCCGACCCGGCCGCCGGCCATGCTGGGCCTGCGCGCAGGCGCGGACGCTGCCGGCGACGGCCTGCCGCGCCTGCAGTCGGTGCTGATTTCGCCACGCCAGGGCGGCCGCCACGTCGCCGTGATCGACGGCGAGACGGTGCGCCTGGGCGACAGCTTCAAGGGCGCGCGCGTGGCCCGCATGAGCCAGACCGAGGTCGAGCTGGTGCGCGGGCGCGAACGCCAGGTGCTGCAGCTGCATCCGGCCGCACCGGTACCAGGCTCGCCCGCCGGCGCCGGCGCCAGGCTGGCCAATTGAGGGAAGCACTTATGCGCACCTCCTTGACTTGCGGCGCCCTTGCCGGCGCGCTGCTGCTGGCCAGTTGCCAGTCCGCGCCGAAGCAGGACACCTATGACGCGATCGGCCGCGAAATGGCGCGCGCCAACAGCCAGCCGAGTGCTGCACCGGCGATGGACGACGCCGTCGCCAATGCGCTGCTGCCGCCGGCCGCGGCGCTGGCGGGCAGCCTGCCCAAGGCGCGCCCGGCGCTGGAAGAGCGCTTCAACGTCTCGTTCAACAACGTGCAGGCGCAGCAGTTCTTCCGCTCGATCGTGGCCGGAACCCGCTACAACATGCTGGTGCATCCGGACGTGGGCGGCAGCATCAGCGCCAACCTGAAGGACGTCACGCTGGTCGAGACGCTCGAGGCGGTCAAGGAGATGTACGGCTACGACTACAAGATCGACGGCACCCGCATCACCATCCGCCCGCTCACCATGCAGACCCGCATGTTTCACGTGAACTACCTGGTGGCGCAGCGGCGTGGCAGCTCGAACCTGCGCGTGACCTCGACCTCGGTGGCGAGCGCCGGCACCAGCAACAGCGGTGGCGGTGGCAACGGGGGCAACAACCAGGGCAACCAGGGCAACCAGGGCAATAACAATGGCAACAACGGCAACCCGAACGGCAGCAGCGGCGTGCTGATGGAGAGCACCGACGTCAACACGACCTCGGTGAACGATTTCTGGGCCGACCTGAAGGCGGCGGTCGAGGCCATCGTCGGCTCGAAGGAGGGCGGGCGCAGCGTGGTGATCAGCCCGCAGTCGGGCGTGCTGGTGATCCGCGCCATGCCCGACGAACTGCGCAGCGTCGACATGTACCTGAAGGCGACCCAGCTCTCGGTGGACCGCCAGGTGATCCTGGAAGCGAAGATCCTCGAAGTGGAATTGAACGACAGCTTCCAGAGCGGCATCAACTGGGCGTCCTTCGCCTCGTTCCGCGGCGGGCACGCCAACCGTGTCTCCGGCGGCATGATCTCGCCGGGCGCCAACCTGGCCCCGCTGCCTTTCGACGGCGGCCAGCCGGGGCTGATCACCAACGGCGCGGGACTGGCGGCCAGCACCGGCTTCTCGCTGTCGCAGGCGGCCAATGCGGCCGGCTCGCTGTTCGGCTTCGCGTTCCAGACCAATAATTTCGCGGCGCTGATCTCCTTCCTGGAGTCGCAGGGCACCGTGCACGTGCTCTCGAGCCCGCGCGTGGCGGCGATGAACAACCAGAAGGCCGTGCTCAAGATCGGCACCGACGAGTTCTACGTCACCGGCGTGACCACCACCACCAACAGCACGGCGTCGGGCAACACGACCACGCCGAGCATCACGCTGCAGCCGTTCTTCTCGGGCGTGGTGCTGGACGTGACCCCGCAGATCGACGACAAGGGCAACATCCTGCTGCACGTGCACCCGTCGGTGAGCCAGGTCACGACCGTCAACAAGGGCGTCAACCTCGGCACCGGCGGCACGCTCAACCTGCCGCTGGCGGCATCCTCTACCAGCGAGCTCGACAGCATCGTGCGCGGCCAGAACGGCCGCGTGGTCGCCATCGGCGGCCTGATGCGCCAGGCCTCGACCGGCGACACCGACCAACTACCCGGCGCCGACCGGGTGCCGGTGCTGGGCGCGCTGTTCCGCAACAAGAAGCGCGTCAACCAGAAGCGCGAACTGGTGGTGCTGATCAAGCCGACCATCGTCGAAGGCGCCAACGACTGGAGCCAGGACCTGCTCGACACCAGCCGCCGCATCGACGGCCTGAACCCGTCCAGCCAGGGCGTGACCCGTTCGGCCCAGCCGGGAAGCAAGTAATGTACGCGGCACACTTCGGCCTGCGCGAGCCGCCATTCGGGATCACACCCGACACCAGCTTCTTCTTCGGCAGCCCGCGCTCGCAGGAAGCCCTCAACACGCTCCTGATCGCGGCGCGCAGCGGCGAAGGATTCATCAAGATCACCGGCGAAGTCGGCACCGGCAAGACCCTCCTGTGCCGCAAGTTCATGGCCACGCTGGGTGACGGTTTCGTCACCGCTTACATCCCGAACCCTTACCTCGAGCCGCGCACGCTGATGCTGGCGCTGGCCGACGAACTCGAGATCGCGCTGGAGCGCGACGTCGATCAGCACCAGCTGCTCAAGGCGATCAATGGCCGCCTGCTGGAGCTGGCGGGGCATGGCCTGCAGGTGGTGCTGTGTCTCGATGAAGCGCAGGCGATTCCCGTGGAGAGCCTGGAGGCGCTGCGTCTGCTGACGAACCTCGAGACCGAGAAGCGCAAGCTGCTGCAGATCGTGCTGTTCGGCCAGCCGGAACTGAACCGCAAGCTCGAACTCGACCAGATCCGCCAGCTGGCCCAGCGCATCACCTTCCATTACCACCTCGGCCCGCTCTCGCGCGACGACCTGGATTACTATGTGGCGCACCGCTTGCGCGTGGCCGGTTTCACGGGCGCGCGCCTGTTCTCGGCAAGCGCGATCCGCCGCCTGTTCACCTACAGCCGCGGGGTGCCGCGCCTGGTGAACATCCTGGCGCACAAGTCGCTGATGCTGGCCTACGGGCAGGGCAAGCAGCAGGTGGGCGCCGGCCACGTGATGACGGCGGCGATCGACACCGTCGGCGCCAAGCGCCGCTACTGGCCCTGGCTGGCCGCCAGCGGCGTGCTGGCCGGCGCCGCGGCCGGCATTGCATGGGCATTCGTACGATGAGCCTGATTAACAGGATGCTGCAGGACCTCGACGCGCGCGGCGGTCACCCCGGGCCGTCCGCGGTGTCGCCGGAGATCAAGACCGTGCTCGCGCCCGAGCGCGGTTTCCCGTGGCTGCGCATGGCGCTGGCCGGCGGCCTGGTGCTGGGGCTGGGCGCGTCGGGGTATATGGCGTGGCGGCTGCAGCAAGGGGCGGTTGTTCAAGCGCCGGTGAAGGCGGCGCTAGCCCCGGTGGTGGGTCCCGTTGCCGGGCCTGCGCCTGCGCCGGTGCTGCCTGCGCCGGTAGCCGAACCAGTGGTGGCGAAGGCGCCGGACCCGGCGCCTGGCGAACCGGAGCCGGTCGTGGAAGCGCCTCCGCCGGAGCCGAAGAAAACGGTAAAGGCCGAGCCCAGGCCGGTGAAAACAGAAGCCTTGAGGCGCGAGCCGGTGGAGGCAAAGGCGCCTGCGAAGGCCGGGGCGCCGGACAAGGCTGCTGTGAAGCCGGCCGCACCGGTCAAGGCGGCCGGCGGGCGCGTCGAGACCACGGCGCAGCGTGCCGAGAATGGCTACCGCCGCGCGCTGGCCAGCCTGGAAGAGGGCAGGGTAAGCGAAGCGATCGGGCACTTGCAGGCTGCATTGCGCGCCGACCCGCGCCACGAAGCCTCGCGCCAGACCCTGGTCAGCCTGCTGGTGGAAGCCAGGCGCCCGGACGAAGCGGCGCGCCAGCTGCAGGCCGCGCTGGCGCTCGATCCGCGCCAGCCGTCGTTGGCGATGCTGCTGGCACGCCTGCAGATCGAGCGCGGCGGCCCGGCGATCGACACCCTGCTGCGCACCCTGCCTTATGCGGCGGGCAATGGCGAATACCATGCCTTCCTGGCTGGCGCGCTGCAGCGCGAAGGGCGGCACCGCGAAGCGGCCGAGCATTACCAGGCGGCGCTGCGCACCGCGCCGCAAAACGGCGTGTGGTGGATGGGACTGGGGATTTCTCTGCAGGCGGAGAAGCGTAACGTGGAGGCGGCGGAGGCGTACACGAAGGCGCGGAGCAGTGGAACGCTGGCGGCGGAGTTGCAGGCCTTCGTGGAGCGCAAGCTCAAAGCGCTGGCGCGCTGATGCTTTTGTAGCGTGGGCGGGTTTCCTGCCGACGCTACGGGATAGCGTGATGCCGGCCTTACAGGCGCGAGAGGCTTTCCAGCGCCTGCTCCAGCGTCTCATCCTTCTTCGCAAAACAAAAGCGCACGATCCTTGAATCCGTCGGCCGGCTGTAAAACGCCGACACCGGAATCGCCGCCACTTTCGCTTCCACCGTCAGCCACGTTGCAAACTCAGCTTCCGGCAGGTCCGAGATGGCGCCATAACGCACGCACTGGAAGTAGGTCCCATCCGACGGCAGCAATTCGAAGCGCGAAGCGGCCAGCCCGGCGCGGAACGCATCGCGCTTCTTCTGATAGAACGCCGGCAAATCGAGGTAGGGTTGCGGGTCTGCCATGTAGGCCGCGATCCCGTGCTGCATCGGCGTATTCACCGTGAACACGTTGTACTGGTGGACCTTGCGAAATTCCGTCATGAGCGCTGCCGGCGCCGCGACGTAGCCGACCTTCCAGCCGGTGACGTGGTAGGTCTTGCCGAAGCTCGAGATGACAAACGCCCGCTCGGCCAGCACGGGATGCCGCGCCACCGATTCGTGGCGTTCGCCGTCGAACACCATGTGCTCGTAGACCTCGTCCGAAAGCACCAGGATGTCGGTGCCTGCCACGATGCCGGCCAGTGCTTCCAGGTCGGCGGCGCGCAGGATCGAGCCGGTCGGATTGTGCGGCGAGTTGATTACCACCATGCGCGTGCGCGGCGTGACGGCGGCGGCTACCGCATCCCAGGGCACGCTGTAGCCGGCGTCGCCGAGGCGCATCGCGACCGGCACGGCCACGCCGCCCGCCAGGGCAATCGCCGGCAGGTAGCAATCATAGGCCGGCTCGATCACGATCACTTCGTCGCCCGGGTGCACGCTGCACAGGATCGCGGACTGGATTGCCTGCGAGGCGCCGGTGGTGACGGTGATCTCGCTGGCCACGTCGTAGCGGCGGCCATACAGGGCTTGAATCTTGGCGGCGATCGCTTCGCGCAGCGCCGGCACGCCCGCCATGAAGGGATACTGGTTGTGGCCTGCGCGCATGGCGTCGTTCACGAGGTCGACCAGTTTCGGGTCGCAATCGAAATCGGGAAAGCCCTGGCCCAGGTTGACGGCGCGGTGTTCGAGGGCCAGCTGGGACATCCGGGTGAAGACGGTGGTGCCGACCTGGGGCAGGCGGGTGCGCAGTACGGGAGGGGTCATGGCATGAAGGACTGAAGACGATGCGGCTATTCTAGCGCGCCGGCTTGTTGTTCACTCACCCTGGCCTTGAGCCAGGCTTCGGGCAGCATGATGCGGAACATGCCTTCGCGGGTCGTGCGCCGGTTCAGCTTGAGCAAGGCCTTGTCCTTGGTGATCAAGACCGTGGCGCCGGCGTCGCGCGCCAGTTCCAGGAATTTCTGGTCGTCGCGGTCGGTGCAGACCGGCAGGCGCACGTGCTTGGCGTCGGGCGCCACCACCCGCAAGAGGGCGTCGAAACGCGCGGCCGCCTCGGCGCGCGAGGCCTCGTCCAGCGGCAGGTGCGGGTAGCGCAGCACTGCCAGGTATTCGTCGCGGCAGTCGGCGCGCGTCACGGCCTGCGCCTCGCCTGATTCCAGCGCGCCGAGCAAATCAGCCCAGCGCGGGTCGCGGAACACGAACAGGTCGAGGCAGACATTGGTGTCGATGACGATGGGTTTGCTTGGAACGGGTATCATGGCGGAAATATTTTCTTCGAAATTACTGCGTAAAGCTGTTTGAAACAATGCTGATAGTCCTGTCGCCTGCAAAATCCCTCGACCTCGATTCCCCAAGCACCACCAGGAAGCACTCCACGCCCGAATTCATCCCGCAGGCCGGCGAGCTGATCGATGTGCTGCGCGCCTGTTCGCCGGCCAGAATAGCCGAACTGATGGACTTGTCCGATAACCTGGCCATGCTCAACGTCTCGCGCTACGCCCACTGGGACGAAGACCACGCCAAGGCGCGCCAGGCGATCATGTCCTTCGATGGCGACGTATATGGCGGCCTCGATGCCCGCACATTCGGCGCGAAAGAACTCGACTACGCCCAGCGCCACCTGCGCATCCTTTCGGGCCTGTACGGCCTGCTGCGGCCGCTGGACCGCATGCATCCCTATCGGCTGGAGATGGGCACGCGCCTGCCGAATGCGCGCGGCAGCAACCTGTATGCGTTCTGGGGCGACAGCGTAACGGACGCCCTGAACCGGCAGATTGCAGATGCGAAGGCGAAGGCGCTGGTCAACATGGCTTCGGAAGAATACTTCAAGTCGGTCAAGCCCAGGCTGCTCGATGTACCCGTCATCACGCCGGTGTTCGAGGACTGGAAGAATGGCAAGTACAAGATCATCTCGTTCTTCGCCAAGCGCGCACGCGGCCTGATGGCGCGCCATGCGGCCCAGCATGCCATCAAGGATCCGGAGAAACTCAAGGGTTTCGACGTCGACGGCTATGCCTTCGAGCCTGCGGCATCAAACGAGCGCAACTGGGTGTTCCGCCGCCGGGCAGAATGAAGAGATGGCGCGGTCCGGTCGCTGCCGGCCGCGCCCTTCGCAGACTTCTTACAGCGCGTCTTTCGGCGACGGCTTCGGACCCGACTTGGCCCAGAACTTCCACCACGGCGCGTCACCGGTCGCGTTCGGATTCAGGAAGCGGCTGTTCGGGTAGTTGACCACGAAGACACGCTGGGTGTCGTCGCGCAGCACCGGCATGCCGAGCTTGTCGTAGGCGCGGATCATGAGGAACAGGGCTTCTTCGCGCGCCGGGGCGTCGGTGTAGTCCTGCACCGCAGCCTGGGCGCGGTTGAGCGAAGCCAGGAAGGCGCCGCGGCGGTAGTAGTAATTCGCCACGTGCACTTCGTACTGGGCCATCGCATTGACCAGATAGTTCATGCGCGAGATCGAGTCCGGCGCATACTTACTGTTCGGGAACTTATCGACCAGGACCTTGAAGGCGGCGAAGGCTTCGCGCGTGGCTTTCGGGTCGCGCTCGGTCGGATCCTGCGAATAGATGAAGCTCAGGAAGCCCAACTGGTCGTTGAAGTTGATCAGGCCGCGCAGGTAGTACATATAGTCCACCTGCGGGTGGTTCGGGTGGAGCTTGATGAAGCGCTCGACCGCGGCCAGGGCCTCGGCCTGGTCCTGGGCCTTGTAATGGGCGTAGGCGATTTCCATCTGCGCCTGCGCGGCATAGGTGCCGAACGGATAGTTCGATTCAAGCCGCTCGAACAGCTTGATTGCCGCTTCATAGTGGCCGCCATTCATCTCATCGCGCGCCTCAGCGTATAATTTCTCCGCTGACCAGTTTTTGGTGTCATCGGACCGTTCCGGCAGCATACTGCACGCGGACAGGCCGACAAAGGCACAAGCGGCAACCAACACAGACAATTTTTTTTGCATAGCTCTTTGCAAGAAAGTTTTACCTAGATTCAACGAACGGCTGATTATAGCCGATGGGACTCACGTGATATTAACTCCTGCGCCGAATTCGGCGGAAATGCCTTTTGACCCTGACCTGGACACGCTCCTGGACGATGACCTGGAGGGCGGCTTCGAGCTCGCTCCGCAAGGCATCGACGCGTCGCCGATCACCCTGCACCTGACGCCGGAGGTCTGCGGCCAGCGTCTCGACAAGGTGATCGCGGGCCTGGTGCCGCAATTCTCGCGCGCCCGCTTGCAGCTGTGGTTCGAGGCCGGCTTCGTCAAGGTCGACGGCAAGACCGCGCGCGGCAAGGACACCGCCTACGGCGACGAGACTGTGGTCATCGAACCGCAGGCCGCGCCGGAAGACACGGCCTTCACGCCGGAAGCCATGGAGCTCGATATCGTCTATGAAGACGACGACATTCTGGTGGTCAACAAGCCGGCCGGACTGGTCGTGCACCCGGGCGCCGGCAACTGGTCGGGCACCCTGCTCAACGGCCTGCTGCACCACGCTCCGCAGCTGGTGGGCGTGCCGCGCGCCGGCATCGTGCACCGCCTCGACAAGGACACCAGTGGCCTGATGGTGGTCGGCAAGACCCTGGCTGCGCAGACCGACCTGGTGCGCCAGCTGCAGGCGCGCACCGTCAAGCGCGAATACTTTGCCCTGGTGTGGGGCACGCCGCGCCTGCGCGGCACGATCGATGCCGGCATGGGCCGTCACCCGAAAGACCGCATCAAGATGGCGGTCTCGTCGAGCCCGTTCTCCAAGCCGGCGATCACCCACTACAAGCTGGTGTCCACCGGCACGCTGGACCGCCGCCCGGTCTCGCTGGTGCGTTGTAACCTGGAAACCGGCCGCACCCACCAGATCCGTGTGCACATGCAGCACCTGGGCTTTGCGCTGATCGGCGATTCGACCTATGGCAAACAGCACCTGACCCCGGTCTTCCACCGCCAGGCGCTGCAGGCGCGCCGCCTCGGCCTGGTACACCCGGCCACCGGCGAGCAATGCGAGTGGACGGTGCCGCTGGCGGCCGATTTCGCGGAACTGATCGCACGTGCCGGGATACCCGAGCCGGGCGACGAGAACGCCGAAGACTGATGGCGTCCTTGAGCCCTGCCGCACTGGTCTGGCCGGACTGGCCCGACCTGCCTGCCTCCATTGGCGCGCTGGCGACCGGCCGCGCGGGCGGGGTCAGCACGGGGCCTTACGATGACGGCAGGGGTGGCGGCGGCCTGAACCTGGGCCTGCACTGCGGCGACGATCCGGAGGCCGTGCACGTCAACCGCGAGCGCCTGCAAGTCTTCCTGCCGGGCCGCCCGGCGTGGATCGCGCAAGTGCATGGTGCCGACGTGGTCGACGCAAGCAGCGTCGGCCCGGACCAGCCGCTGCGCACCGGCGACGCCAGCGTTGCCTCGAGCGCCGGCCTGGTGTGCGCGGTGATGACGGCCGATTGCCTGCCGGTGCTGTTCGCCGATCTCGAGGGCAAGGTGGTGGGCGCAGCCCATGCCGGCTGGCGCGGTTTGGCGGGCGGGGTGCTGGGCGAAACGGTGCGCGCGATGCGTGCCGCGGGCGCCGGCGAGATCACTGCCTGGCTGGGGCCGGCCATTGGGCCGGCTGCCTTCGAGGTGGGTAAGGACGTGGTGGAGGCTTTCACGGCGGCGCTGCCCGGCGAAGCAACGCTGGCAGCCTTTGCGCCAAAATTTGACCAACCGGCAAAATTTTGGGCCGACATGGGCGCCCTGGCGCGCCTGATGCTGGCGCGCGACGGCATCACACGCATCCACGGCGGCGGCCTGTGCACGGCCACGGCGCCGGAACGCTTTTATTCCTACCGGCGCGACCATGTCACTGGCCGCCAGGCCAGTTTGATCTGGATTAGATAAGGCGACAGGGCGGCGCTTAGTCGCCGCCACCTCCGCCATCGCCCCCGCCATCGGCGTCACCATCGACTCTGCCCCCATCCCCAGCCCCTGCCTTGCCGGCCTTAAACGGCGGCACCGTTGTCTCCGGCGTGCCAATCGGCACCGACCCATCGCCTTGTCGCGCGAGCGCTTCGCGGCGCGCGCGTCGTCGTTTTGAACCTGTGAGATAAAAAACAATGGATAATGGCAGTACGCAATAGCAGAGGAAGGTCATAAGCCCGTGCACGATGCTCGGCTCGGTTGCTGCCATCAGGGCGACCACATATATCCATGCAACTGCGACGATCCACATAATTTGTTCTTCTCATTGACGTATTACGCTGATTCTACCAACGGACGCTCACATGAACATGCCCGACCCCCAAGCTTTCGCCGCCACCTGGATGTCCCAGTTCGCCGACCCGACGGTCTGGCAGGGCTGGACGAAGTTTCCCCAGATGATGCCGCAGTCGATGCCGGCTATGGCCCCGACGATGAACGGCGGCAATCCGCTGGCCGCCCTCCTGAAGGATGCCGGGGCCGGGATCCCGCCGGCAAAGCTGGAAAGCATCCGTGACGACTACCTGAAAAAAGCCGGCCAGCTGTGGCAGGACTTCGTGGTCGGCAAGAAGCCCGAGCTGCACGACAAGCGCTTCTCGGCCTCCGAATGGCAGGAGAACCCGCTGTCGGCCTTCTCGGCGGCGTCGTATTTGCTCAATTCGCAGTTCATGCTCGCCTTGGCCGATGCCGTCGAAGCCGCCCCGCGCGAGCGCCAGAAGATCCGCTTCGCGGTGCAGCAGATGGTCGACGCCATGTCGCCGGCCAATTTCTTCGCGACGAATCCGGAAGCGCAGAAGAAGCTGCTCGAGACCAAGGGCGAGAGCCTGGCCAAGGGCTTGACCAACATGCTGTCGGACATGCAAAAGGGGCGCATCTCGCAGACCGACGAATCGGCCTTCGAAGTGGGCCGCAATGTCGGCAATTCGGCGGGTCAGGTGGTGTTCGAGAACGAGCTGTTCCAGCTGATCCAGTACACTCCGGCCACGCCGACCGTGAAGGCGGTGCCGCTCCTGATGATCCCGCCATGCATCAACAAGTTCTACATCCTCGACCTGCAGCCGGAAAACTCGCTGGTGCGCTACGTGGTGGAGCAGGGCAATACCGTGTTCATGGTTTCGTGGCGCAACCCGGACCAGTCGCTCGGGCATACCACCTGGGACGATTTCGTCGAGACGGGCGCGATCAAGGCGATCGAGGTAGTGCGCGAGATCACAGGCCAGGAAAAAACCCATGTATTCGGCTTCTGCGTGGGTGGCACCATCGCTGCCACCGCGCTGGCCGTGCTGGCGGCGCGCGGCCAGCAGCCGGCGGCCAGCGTCTCGCTGCTGACGACGCTGCTCGACTTCTCCGACACCGGCGTACTCGAAGTATTCGTGGACGAAACCCAGGTGGCCCAGCGCGAGCAGAAGCTGGCCAAGGGCGGCCTGATGCCGGGCCGCGACCTGGCCACCACCTTCTCCGCCCTGCGCCCGAACGACCTGGTGTGGAATTACGTGCAGCAGAACTACCTCAAGGGCAAGGAACCGCCGGCCTTCGACCTGTTGTACTGGAATGCCGACAGCACCAATCTGCCGGGTCCGATGTTCTGCTGGTACCTGCGCAATACCTACCTCGAAAACAAGCTCCGGGTGCCGGGTGCCTTGACCGTTTGCGGCGTGCCGGTCGACCTGGGCGCGATCGATGCGCCGGTCTTCCTGTACGGCTCGAAGGAAGACCATATCGTTCCCTGGGAAGGGGCGTTTGCGTCGATGGATTTGCTCAACCCAAAGAATCCGAAAGCCAATCGCTACGTGCTGGGCGCATCGGGGCATATCGCGGGGGTGATCAATCCGGCGTCGAAGGGCAAGCGCAGCTATTGGGTCAACGAGAAAACCGGCAAGCAGCGGCCGAAGACGGCCGAGGCGTGGATGGCTGGGGCGCTCGAGCACAAGGGTAGCTGGTGGCTGGAGTGGGCGAAGTTCCTGGCGCAGAATGGCGGGGCGGATGTGCCGGCGCCTGCAGTTGCAGGCAATGAGCGGTATGTTCCAACTGAACCCGCCCCAGGGCGCTACGTCAAAGCCCGAGCAGACTGAACCCGTAGCGATGGACTCCATTCTCTTGCTAACGGCATCATGGTGCCAAGCGTGCCAGACTTTTCTGGCAAGCAAAGCAGGAGGGGAGTCCATAGATACGATTTGCGGCGATTTTCAAGCTAGCTCCACTCCGACTCCATTGCCAAAACACCCACGAACGTGAGCAGTCTAATAATTGCTGCACCTGCGCGCGGGTCGTGGTATGGTTAGATCCTGTTCGTCCCGCAAGGCAATATCCGGCCCGGCGGTGCAGGACGGGAGCCGGTTTTCTGGACACCAATCAAAAAAAAGCGCGCGGTTCACCCTGCCGCAGCGCACAACGACGAGACATGAGATGAGCAGTACGAAAAAGAGTGCAGAACGCCTGATCAAGAAGTATCCGAACCGCCGTCTGTACGATACGCAGACCAGTTCCTATATCACCCTGACCGACGTGAAGCAGCTGGTGCTCGACGCCGACGAGTTCACCGTGGTCGATGCCAAGAGCAACGAAGACCTGACCCGCGCGATCCTGCTCCAGATCATCCTGGAAGAGGAAGCCAACGGCGCGCCGATGTTCTCGAGCGCAGTGCTGTCGCAGATCATCCGCTACTACGGCCATGCCATGCAGGGCATGATGGGGTCTTATCTCGAGAAGAACGTGCAGGCCTTCACCGACATCCAGAACAAGTTCACCAGTAGCGCGGCCGGCGCCGTCGAGGGCAAGCCCTTCAGCCCGGAAATGTGGACCCAGTTCATGAATGTCCAGGGCCCGATGATGCAAGGCATGATGAACAGCTATATCGACCAGTCGAAAAACCTGTTCATCCAGATGCAGGAACAGATGCAAAGCCAGAGCGCGGCCATGTTCGGCGCCTTCCCTTTCCCGGGCATCGTCCCGCCGCCGACCGACAAGAAGTAATATTCAAGTGCTACCCGGCGGCCCGCACACCCTGTTGCGGACGCCGGCGAAACCTCCCCGCCGGTCCCCTCCGGCCACCTGCTTCAGGTACAATCGCGGATTGCCCAGAATCTTTGCATCCGCCCATGACTGAACTCCGCCGTAATCCGATCCTCGACTCCGCCACCGCCAACGCGGCCGCCGTGGTTGCTCCCGCTGTCGCTGCCGCGCTCGTTATTCCGAGCCCGGCCGCGGGCGTGGCGGCGCCGAAGGTCGGCTTCGTCTCGCTCGGCTGCCCGAAGGCGCTGGTCGATTCCGAGCAGATCCTGACCCAGTTGCGCGCCGAAGGCTACCAGACCGCCAACTCGTATGACGGCGCCGACCTCGTGATCGTCAACACCTGCGGCTTCATCGACGCCGCGGTGCAGGAGTCGCTCGATGCGATCGGCGAGGCGCTGGCCGAAAACGGCAAGGTGATCGTCACCGGCTGCCTGGGCGCGAAGAAGGATGCGGCGGGCGACGACATCATCACCAAGGTGCACCCGAAGGTGCTGGCCGTGACCGGCCCGCATGCGGTGACCGAAGTGATGGAATCGGTCCACCTGCACCTGCCTAGACCCCAGCACAATCCCTTCCTGGATCTGGTGCCGGATACCGGCGTCAAGCTCACCCCGAAGCACTACGCCTACCTGAAGATTTCCGAAGGCTGCAACCACCGCTGCAGCTTCTGCATCATCCCGTCGATGCGCGGCGACCTGGTGTCGCGCCCGATCCACGAGGTGCTGCAGGAAGCCGAAAACCTGTTCAAGGCCGGCGTCAAGGAACTGCTGGTGATCTCGCAGGACACCAGCGCCTACGGCGTGGACGTCAAGTTCCGCCTCGGGTTCTGGAAGGGCCGCCCGATCAAGACCCACATGACCCAGCTGGCCGAAGCCCTGCGCGCGATGGCGCGCGAGCACGGCGCCTGGGTACGCATGCACTATGTTTATCCTTACCCGCACGTCGACCAGGTCATTCCCTTGATGAGCGACGGGCACCTGCTGCCTTACCTCGACATCCCGATGCAGCACGCGCACCCGGATGTGCTCAAGCGCATGAAGCGCCCGGCCAGCGGAGAGAAGAACCTCGACCGCATCCTGGCATGGCGCAAGATGAACCCGGACCTGACCATCCGCTCGACGTTCATCGCCGGCTTCCCGGGCGAGACCGAAGAGGAATTCGAATACCTGCTGGACTTCCTGCGTGAAGCCCAGATCGACCGCCTCGGCTGCTTCGCCTATTCGCCGGTGGAAGGCGCGACCGCCAACGAGCTGGCCAATCCGGTGCCGGAAGCGGTGCGCGAAGAGCGCCGTGCGCGCGTGATGCTGCTGCAGGAAGAGATTTCCCTGAAGCGCATGCAGGCCAAGGTCGGCCGCACCATGCGCGTGCTGGTGGACGAAGTCGGTGCGCGCGAAGCGATTGCACGTTCCGCCGCCGATGCACCGGAAATCGACGGCGTGGTCCACATCAAGCGCTCGCTCACTCCGGGCAAGGCCAAGCCTACGGTCGGCCAGTTCATCGACGTCGTCATTACCAAGGCGGATGCCCACGACCTGTGGGCCAGCGTCGCCTGATTATTCAATAGCCAACCGTAGCCGCGAGGGCGCAATTGCATGAAGAAGAAGTCGGTCCAGACCTCCCTGATCCATAGCGATTACATGCCTCCCGCCGGCTTCGATGCCTTCCCGCCCGGGATCCACCACGCCTCGACCGTCCTGTTCGAGAACGTGGCTGCGATGAGATCAACCCAGTGGAAGGACAAGACCGGCTATACCTACGGCCTGCACGGCACGCCCACCACCTTTACGCTCGAAGCGCGCCTGGCCGAGATCGAAGGCGGCCAGCACTGCCTGCTGGCGCCTTCGGGCCTGGCGGCGATCGCGATGATCGACTTCGCGCTGCTCAAAAGCGGCGACGACGTGCTCCTGCCGGACAATGTCTACAACCCGAACCGCGAGCTGGGACGCTGGCTGTCGCAGGACTTCGGCGTCACGGCGCGTTTCTATGACCCGATGATCGGTAGCGGCATCGCGGCGCTCATCCAGCCGAACACGAAGTTGATCTGGGCCGAGGCGCCCGGCTCGGTGTCGATGGAGGTGCCGGACCTGCCCGCGATCTGCCAGGCCGCGACAGAGCAGGGCGTGCTGGTCGCGCTGGACAATACCTGGGCCGCCGGCCTGGCGCTGCGCGGCTTCGACGTCGGCGCCGACATCGTCATGCACGCGCTGACCAAGTACCAGTCGGGCGGGGCCGACCTGTTGATGGGCGCCGTCATCACGCGCGACCGTCAACTCAACGACCGGCTGGCGCAGGCCCACATGCGCCTCGGTTACGGGGTCGGCGCGCACGATGCTTATTTAGTCATGCGCGGGCTGCCGACCATGAAGCTGCGCTTCGATGCGCACGACGCGGGCGCGCGCCAGGTGGCCGCCTGGCTCAAGGACCGTCCTGAGATCACGAAGGTGCTGCACCCGGCCTTCGATGACTGCCCGGGCCACGCCAACTGGCGCCGCGACTTTTCCGGCGCCGGCGGGCTGTTCTCGGTGCTGTTCGACCCGCGCTACAGCGAAGAGCAGGTCGACCGCTTCGTCGACGCCTTGACCCTGTTCGGCATCGGCTACAGCTGGGGCGGCCCGAACAGCCTGGTGATGCCTTACCGGATCCGCGCCATGCGCGCCAGGTGGCAGGATGCGGGCGTGCTGGTGCGCCTGAACATCGGCCTGGAAGACACCGCCGACCTGATCGCCGACCTCGGACAGGCACTCGGCAGCCTCGACTAAATTTGACCAGTTGGCAAAAAATAACCACTTCCGGGTGGTTTTTTTTCGTCTTTACGCCCCGGGGGTTGTTGCCAACGAACAATAATTGTGGCGCTTGTGGATAGTCATTTCCATGCGGAAACTTTCATGCTAAACTTGCCCAATAGTAAGTTAACTTGCGTTTAGGGAAAGCCCGCCTGAAGGCTCACAAGGAAAAACGATGACTACCACTACCTCGTCCGTCACCACCACGCTGAACTCGACCACCGACGACCTGACCCTGACGGGTACGGCCGACATCAACGGTACTGGCAACTCGCGCAACAACGTGATCACCGGTAACTCGGGCGCCAACGTCCTGAATGGACTGGCCGGTGCGGATACCCTGATCGGGGGCGCGGGCGACGACACCTATGTGGTGGACAACGGCGCCGACGTGGTGGTCGAAAAAGCGGACGAGGGCAAGGACACAGTGCAGGCGGGCGTCAGCTACACGCTGTCCGACAACGTCGAAAGCCTGGTCCTGACGGGCAGCGGCGGCACCGCCGGCACCGGCAACGCGCAAGACAATACCATCACCGGCAACAACGGCAGCAATGCCCTGAGCGGCGGCGGCGGCAACGACACCCTGGTCGGCAATGCCGGCAACGATGCACTCGACGGCGGCAGCGGCGCCGACAACCTGCAGGGCGGCGCCGGCGACGACAGCTATGTGGTCGACGATGCGGGCGACGTCGTGAGCGAAGCCGCGGGCGCCGGCAACGACATCGTGCGCTCGAGCATCAGCTACGCCCTGACCGACAACGTCGAGCAATTGACCCTGACGGGCGACGCCGCCATCGACGGCATCGGCAACAGCCTGGATAACGTCCTCATCGGCAACATCGGCAACAACAGCCTGAGCGGCGGGGCCGGCAACGACAGCCTGATCGGCGGCCTTGGTGCGGACCAGATGATGGGCGGCACCGGCAACGACAGCTATGTGGTCGACAATGCCGGCGACCTGGTGGTCGAAGCGGCCGGTTCCGGTACCGACACCACCCAGTCGAGCATCAGCTACACCTTGACCGACAACGTCGAAAACCTGGCACTGACCGGCCTGGTCAGCGTCGATGGCACCGGTAACGAACTCGACAACAATATCACCGGCAATAGCGCCGCGAATACCCTGTTCGGCCTGGCCGGCAACGACACCCTCGACGGCGGCCTAGGGGCGGACAGCCTGCATGGCGGCACCGGCGACGACACCTATGTGGTCGACAATGCCGGCGACGTGACGACCGAGAACGATGGCGAAGGCAGCGACCGGGTGCTGGCGAGCGTCAGCCACACTTTGGGCGCCGCGGTGGAGAATCTGACCCTGACCGGCATTGCGTCGATCAACGCCACCGGTAACGAACTGGACAACAACATCACCGGTAACGGCGGCAGCAATGTGCTGCTGGGCGGCGCCGGCCGGGACACCCTGGTCGACAACGGCGGCAACGACACGCTGGACGGCGGCCTCGGCGCCGACATCATGCAGGGCGGCGCCGGCAACGACATCTACGTGGTCGACGATGCGGGCGACCTGGTCATCGAAGGCGTCAATGCCGGCCTGGACACGGCGCAGTCGAGCATCGACTACCTCCTGACCGACGGCGTCGACAACCTGGTCCTGAGCGGCACGCAAGACCTGAAGGGCGGCGGCAACGCGCTCAACAACCTCATTACCGGCAACAGCGGCGCCAACACCATCGACGCCGGTGCGGGCCTGGATACGGTCAATGCGGGCGACGGCGACGACACCGTCAACGGCGGCGACGGCAACGACCTGCTCAATGGCGACGGCGGCAACGATACCCTGTACGGCGACGCCGGCAACGACCGCCTGGACGGCGGCGCGGGCGCGGACCGCATGGCGGGCGGCATCGGCGACGATACCTATGTCGTCAACGATGGCGGCGACCTGGTGGGCGAAGACGAAGGCGCGGGCACCGACCTGGTCGAGTCCGGCATCACCTACACCCTGACCTCGAATACCGACAACCTGACCCTGACCGGCACGCTCGACCTGAACGGCGCCGGCAACGTCCTGAACAACGTGATCAACGGCAATGGCGGCAACAACAGCCTGGACGGCCTGGCCGGCAACGACACGCTCAACGGCAACGGCGGCAACGACAGCCTGGTCGGCGGCGAAGGCAACGACGTCCTCAACGGCGGCACGGGCGCCGACAACATGGCCGGCAATACCGGCGACGACACCTATGTGGTCGACAATGCCGGCGACGCGGTGAACGAAGTGGCCGGCGAAGGCAGCGACACGGTGCAGTCGAGCATCGACTACAGCCTGACGGCCAACGTCGAGCACCTGACCCTGACCGGCAATGGCTTGACTAGCGGCACCGGTAACGAGCTCGACAACACGATCACCGGCAACAACAACAGCAATGCGCTGTACGGCGGCCTCGGCAACGACACCCTGGTCGATAACGCCGGCAACGACCGCCTCGACGGCGGCCTGGGGGCCGACACCATGTCGGGCGGCGCCGGCAATGACACCTATGTGGTCGACGATGCGGGCGACCTGGTCAACGAAGGAGTCAACCTGGGCGTGGACACGGTCGAGTCGAGCATCGACTACACCCTGGCCGCCAACGCCGACAACCTGGTCCTGACCGGCTCGAGCGACCTGGTCGGCCACGGCAACGCGCTGAATAACTTGATTACCGGCAACAGCGGCAACAACATCACCAGCGCCGGCGCCGGCCTCGATACGGTCAATGCCGGCGACGGCAACGACACCGTCAGCGGCGGCGACGGCAACGACACCCTCCATGGCGAGGCAGGCAACGACCAGCTCGACGGCGACGCCGGCAACGACCGCCTCGACGGCGGCCTGGGCAGCGACCGCATGGCGGGCGGCCTCGGCGACGACACCTATGTGGTCGACAACGGCGGCGACATCGTGCTCGAGGCCGGCAACGCGGGCACCGACGTGGTGCAGTCGAGCATCACCTATACCCTGACCGACAATGTCGAGAACCTGATCCTGACGGGTGCGGCCGACATCAACGGCAGCGGTAACGAGCTCAACAACAGTATCACCGGCAACACCGGCGCCAATGTCCTCGACGGCAAGGGCGGCGACGACAGCATCAGTGGCAACCTTGGGGCCGACACCCTGATCGGTGGCGAGGGCAATGACAACCTGAACGGCGAGGCGGGCGACGACACCCTGCGCGGCGATTCCGGCAACGACACCCTGAACGGCGGCCTGGGCGCCGACGCCATGCACGGCGGCAGCGGCAACGATACCTATATCGTCGACAGCACCGCGGACGTGACCGTGGAACTGGAAGGCGAAGGGCTCGATACCGTGCAGGCCGGCGTCAACTACATCCTGCTTGATAACATCGAGAACCTGGTCCTGACCGGCACCGGCAACATCAACGGCGCCGGCAATGCGCTGGACAACACGATCACCGGCAACGCCGGCAACAACCTGCTCAGCGGCGGCGCCGGCAACGACACGCTGATCGCGGGCGTCGGCAACGACACCGTGGACGGCGGCACGGGCGCCGACAACCTGCAAGGCGGCGGGGGCAACGATGCGTATATCGTCGACGACGCCGGCGACCTGGTGGTCGAAGCGCTTAACGCGGGCACTGATACGGTCACCTCGAGCATCGACTACGTACTGGCCGCGAACGTCGAGAACCTGGTCCTGGCCGGTCTCGAAGACCTGGACGGCACGGGCAACGCCCTGGCCAATGCCATCACCGGCAATGCCGGCGCCAACCTGATCGACGGCGGCGCAGGCGCCGACGTCATGACCGGCGGCGCGGGCGACGACACCTTCATCGTCGACGTGAGCACCGACGTGGCCAGCGAGCTGGCGGGCGGCGGCACCGACACCGTGCGTGCCGGCGCGACCTACACCCTGGGCGCCAACGTCGAGCATCTGGTCCTGACCGGCACTGCCGCCATCAACGGCACCGGCAATGCGCTGGACAACACCATCACCGGCAACGAGGCTGCCAACGTCCTGGTCGGCGGCGCCGGCAGCGACACCATTAAAGCAGGCGCAGGCAACGATACGGTCGACGGCGGCCTCGGCACCGACGCGCTGAGCGGCGGCGCCGGCAACGACAGCTATGTCGTCGACGACGCGGGCGACTCCGTCATCGAACTGGCAGGCGAGGGCGTTGACGCGGTGCTGGCAACCCTTACCCACGCCCTGGCTGCCAATGTCGAGAACCTGACCCTGGGCGGTACGGCCGCCATCGACGGCGCCGGCAACGAACTGGATAACCTCATCACCGGCAATGCCGGCGCGAACGCGCTGCTTGGTGAAGCGGGCAACGACACCCTGGCAGGCGCCGCCGGCAACGACGTCCTGTCGGGTGGCACGGGCGACGACACCTACCGCTTCAACCGCGGCGACGGCATCGACCGCGTCGTCGACACCCAGGGCGCCGACGTGCTGCGCTTTGGCGCCAATATCGTCCAGGGCGACCTGGTGGCGACCCAGTCCGGCAACGACCTGGTGCTGGCCATCAAGGGCACGGCTGACAGCGTCGTGCTGACCGGTTGGCTCGGCCAGACCGAAGGCGTGAACCGCATCGTGTTCGACAACGGGGATTCGCTCGACCGCGCCGGCATGGTCGGCCTGCTGGGCGGCGTGCCGGTGGCCCTCGCCGACAGCGTCAACGCCCGCGAGGACGGCGGCGTGGTGCAGATCGCCGTGGCCGACCTGCTGGCCAACGACACCAATCCGGCTGCACGCATCGTCTCGGTGGGCGGCTCCGCCGTCGGCGCGACCGTGGTCCTGAACGGCGACACCGTCCAGTACGATATCGGCGCGCGCTTCCAGGAACTGGCACAGGGCGAGACCCTCAAGGACAGCTTCAGCTACACCGTCCGCGACGACCTGGGCCGCACCTCGACCGCCGTGGTCAACGTCCAGATCGCAGGCAGCAACGACGGCCCGGTGGCCACGCTCGACAGCGCGCAGCTAGAAGAAGGCCAGGCCGCCAACGTGACCGGCAACGTGCTGGCCAACGACACCGACATCGACAAGGGCACCGTGCTGCAGGTGGCCAATGCCGGCAGCATCAAGGGCGCCTACGGTACCCTGGTCCTGGCCCAGGACGGCAGCTACACCTACACCCTGGACGCCGCCATTGCGACGGCCCCGGCCGGCAGCGTGCTGACCGAGCGTTTCGACTACACCGCCACCGACGGCATCGCCAGCGCGGCCTCGACCCTCGAAGTCAAGGTGAGCCGCGCCAACCAGGCCCCAAGCGCCGGGGGCGACGCAGCCCAGGTGGCCGAAGACGGCGCAGCCGCCAGCGGAAACCTGCTGGCCAACGACAGCGACCGCGACGCCGGCACCGTCTTGACGGTGGCAGCACCGGGCAGCCATGCGGGCGCCTACGGCACCCTGCAGGTTGCAGCCGACGGCAGCTACACCTACACCCTGGACAACGGCAACGCAGCGGTCCAGTCGCTGGCCCACGGCCAGCAGCTGGTGGAGTCCTTCAGCTACGCCGTCACCGATGGCATCGCCAATACCGGCGCGCGCCTGGTGGTCACCATCGCCGGCAGCAACGATGCCCCGGTCGTGAGCGCCGACGTGGCGCAAGCGGGCGAAGGCGTCGTTACCGGCGGCAACGTGCTGGCCAACGACAGCGATATCGATGCCGGCACGGTCTTGACTGTCGCCGCCCCGGGCAGCTTCGCCGGCACCTACGGCACGCTGGTGATCGCGGCCGACGGCGGCTATACCTACACCCTCAACGGCGGCGACGTCCGCGTCCAGGCGCTGGCCCAGGGCCAGCAGCTCGAAGAGAGCTTCGGCTTTGCCGTCACCGACGGCAGCGCAACGACCGCTTCCTCGCTGAAGATCAGCATCGCCGGCAGCAATGACGCCCCGGTCGTGAGCGCCGATGCGGCCTCGGTGGCCGAAGACGGCGCCCTGGATGCCAGCGGCAACGTGCTGGCCAACGACCGCGATGCGGACGCCGGCACCCAGCTGGCAGTCGCCGCCCCGGGCAGCTTCGAGGGCGCCTACGGAACCCTGGTGCTGGCTGTGGATGGCAGCTACACCTACCGCCTGCACAACGACGACCCGAAAGTGCAGTCGCTGGCGCAGGGTCAGGTCGTGGTCGACAGCTTCACCTACGCCGCCACGGATGGCAGCACCGCGATCGATGCGGTCTTGCAGGTCACGATCGCAGGCAGCAACGATGCGCCGAGCGTGACGGTCGATACCGCCGCTGTGGCCGAAGACGGCGCCGTGGCGGTCAGCGGCAACGTGCTGGCCAACGACAAGGACGCGGACGCCGACACCCAGCTTCAGGTCGCAAGCGCCGGCGCTTACGCCGGCAAGTACGGCAGCCTGGTGCTGGCCGCAGACGGCAGCTATACCTACCAGCTCGATAACTCTGCCGCCCGCGTCCAGGCGCTGGCGCAGGGCGAGAAGGTGGTCGAATCCTTCAGCTACACCGCAACCGATGGCACCGTGCAGGTGGTCTCCAGCCTGGACATCACCGTCACCGGCACCAACGATGCCCCGGTGGTGGTGGCCGATGCGGCCCAGGTGGGCGCGGGCGGCAAGACGGCGGCAACCGGCAACGTGCTGGCCAACGACCGCGACGTCGATACCGGCACCGTGCTGAAGGTCTCGACGGCAGGCTCGTTCGCCGGCAACTACGGCACCCTCGTGCTGGCGCAGGATGGCGGCTACAGCTATGTGGTCAACAGCGAGAACGCGGCAGTCAAGGCGCTGGCACAGGGCCAGACGCTGGTCGAAACCTTCGTCTACAAGGCCGGCGACGGCATCACCAGCAAGGCGGCGAACCTGGACATCACCATCCAGGGCGAAGCGCAAAAGCCGGTGCTGCAGGCCGATACCGTGACGATCACCGAAGACCAGTTCATCGCCATGGGCAACGTGCTGTCGAACGACAGCGGCCGCTCGCTCAGCGTGGTGACGGACGTCGACTTCGGCAACTACGGCGTGTTCACTGTCCTGCCGACCGGCAGCTTCGTCTACGCCCTGGCCAGCGCCACCGACAAGGTGCAGTCGCTGGGCCGCGGCGTCTCGGTGGTCGATCATTTCGAGTACACCGTAATGGACGGCCGCAGCGCGATCACCTCGACGATGGACGTGACGGTACAGGGCCGCAACGACGCGCCGGAACTGGCGAAAGCGCTGGCCGACAAGTACATCAACTTCAACAAGGCGTTCTCGTTCCAGCTGGCGGCCAACAGCTTCACCGACATCGACAAGGGCGACACGCTGACCTATTCGGCCAAGCTGGCCAACGGCGCAGCCCTGCCGTCGTGGCTGAAGTTCGATGCCGCCACCGGCACCTTCTCGGGCATGGCGCCCAAGTCGACCAGCACGATCGAGGTGCGCGTCACCGCAACCGACAAGGTCGCGGCATCCGGCAGCACGGCCGGCAGCCTGTCGGTATCGGATGTGTTCAAGCTGTCGGTCAGCCACGGCAACAACGGCTGGGGCAACGGCGAGGACGCACCGCCACCAGGCCAGGATACCGACAAGGACGTCTTTGACAGCGGCATGGCCGGCTTGTGGGTCAACCTGCTGGGCGGTTCGAGCAAGCTCGAGGTGACGCTGCCGGGCGCGGAAGCGTTTGATGGCGGCACCGGCGCGGCCACTGCGGCCACGCTGGTGGGTGTGCAGGCCCTGGACGGCTTCGGCTTCCCGGTCTACTAAGTGCTGGGCCGGCCCGTATCGCGGGCCGGCTGTTTCAAATAGAACGGGCGCGTCGCCAGGTTCACAACCTGGCTGACGCGCCCGTTTTTTTGCCTGCGCAGCGGTTTACACCGGCATCGGCTTGTTGCTGTTCAGGTCGAGGAAGCCGCGGATGATGCGGTAGGCCATCCACAGCCAGGCCAGGGCCCAGACCACCATCGCGACCGGGATGCCGATCAGGGTGATCCACAGGGCGCCGCCGGCGACCATCCAGACCAGGTACCACCAGAACGAGCGGATCATCCAGGTGTGGTGCGAATACACGATGGTGCCCTGGGTGTCGGGACGCTTCACGTAGTTGACGATCAGGACCAGGATCGACAGGGTGCCGACCGAGAAGAAGAAGGTGAGGGCGTGCGCGATGTACAGGATGCGTGCGAACTGCTTGGCATCCTCGACGTTGCGCTCCAGGACGAGTTGCTGGGACATGGCGTTCTCCAGGTTATAGGACGATAAAAACCGGTGTCGGGGCGCCGGCAGTTGCTCGAATGATAACCGATCGGCGCTAGCCGTGGGGCAGCTGCGACTGCACCCAGGCCGCGATGCCGCGGGCATCCATGCTGCCTGCCTGGCGCGCGATCTCGCTGCCCCCGCGGAACAGGGCGATGGTCGGGATGCTGCGGATCGCGAAGCGCGCCGACAGGTCCTGGTTGCGCTCGGTATCCACCTTGAGCAGCCGCACCCCAGGCTCCAGCCGCGCGGCAGCCTGGGCAAAATGCGGCGCCATCATCTTGCATGGCCCGCACCACTCGGCCCAGAAGTCCACCAGCACCGGCAGGTCGTTGCGCGCGACATGCTTCGCGAAGCGCGCGCCGTCAACCTCGAGCGGCTTGCCGGAGAACAGCGGCTGTGCGCACTTGCCGCACACCGGGGCGTCGGGAAGGCGCTCTTTAGCCAGGCGGTTGACGGCGTCGCATTGGGGGCAGACGACGTGGATCGGGTCGCTCATCTGGGGCTCCTCGGTTCTGTGGTGACGCCGTTATTCTAAGCCGATTCGCCGTTTCGCCGCAGGCGGCCGCGGCCAGCCATGCGCCGCCAGACCCAGGCTTTTCGTAGAATCGCCCCATTGCCACTTTGCTTACCCACATGACGCACCACACACCTTCCCCCGGGCGCCTGCTGCCTGGTACCGCAGGCTGGAGCCTGCCCAAGGCCTCGGCCGCCGCGTTCCCCGACGCGGGAAGCCACCTCGAACGCTACGCCGCCGGCTTTCCCGCGGTGGAGATCAACTCGTCCTTCTATCGGCCGCACCGCCCGGCCACCTATGCCAAATGGGCCGATTGCGTCCCGGAGGACTTCCGCTTCGCGGTCAAGGTGCCGCGCGCGATCACTCACGATGCGCGCATGGAGAAGGTCGAGCAGCAGCTGGTGCAGTTCGCGTCCGAAGCCGGGGAGCTGGGCGAGAAGCTCGGCTGCCTGCTGGTGCAGCTGCCACCCAAGTTCGGCTTCGTCGACGAGACTGCGCGCGAATTCTTCCGCCAGCTGCACGGGATCTTCGGCACTACCATCGCCTTCGAAGCGCGTCATCCGAGCTGGTTCTCGGAAGCGGCCACCGAATTGCTGACCGAGAGTCGCATCACGCGGGTGATCGCCGACCCGGCCGCCGGCCAGCCCGGCCCGCACGTCCCGACCAGCAGCGAGTCGACCTATGTGCGCCTGCATGGCAGCCCGCGCATCTATTATTCGCGCTACACGCCGGAATACGTCGAGTCGGTGCGGCGCGTGCTGGCAGCGCGCGCCGCAGCCGGGCAGACCTGCTGGTGCATCTTCGACAATACCGCCTCGGGCGAGGCGACCGCCAATGCTTTGGCCCTGCTGCACGGCCTGGAGGGACAGCCGTTGGACGAGGATGCCATCCTGGCCGCGCCATGGTGACCGCCACCTTTCGCTTCTACGACGGACTGAACGACTTCCTGCCGCGCGAGCGCCGCGGCCGCGATGTCACCACCGCCTGCGCACGCTCGGCCACCACCAAGCACATGATCGAGGCGCTGGGCGTGCCGCATACCGAGGTCGAGCTGCTGCTGGTGAATGGCGTATCGAGCAGCTTCGACCGCATCCTGTGCGAGGGCGATCGCATCGCCGCATATCCGGCTTTCGGCCAGCTTGACCTTGCGCCACTGCAGGCGCTACGCAGCTGGCCGGCCGGGTGCCTGCATTTCGTGGCTGACGCCCACCTCGGCGCACTGGCCCGGCTGCTGCGCATGGCCGGCTACGACACGCTGTACGACAACGGCTACCAGGACGACGACATCGAGCGCATCGCGCGCGAGGAGGGCCGGGTGCTGCTCACGCGCGACCGCGAACTGCTCAAGCGCCGCACGGTGGAACTGGGCTGCTACCTGCATGCGATCGACCCGCCGGGACAGCTGCGCGAACTGTTCGGACGGCTGCGGCTGGCCGGCGGCATGCGACCCTTTTCGCTTTGCCTGCACTGCAACCTGCCACTGCGCGCCGCGGCCCGCGAGGAGGTACTCGAGCGCCTGCCGCTACGGGTAGCCGGGTCCCGGAATGAATTCACCACCTGCGACGCCTGTGGCCGCATCTACTGGAAGGGCTCGCACTACGAGCGCATGCGCGGCCTGCTCGAGGCCCTGGCTGATGTAGAATTGGCCGCGACCCTCCACCCCCGTCCTTGACAGCGTGAGCGAACACCTTCCGCCACCGGCTTTCCCCATCCGCACCGAGTGCCCGCCCGGCGCCTGCGTGTGCGACCGCGGCCGTGTGCTGGCCGACCCCGAGGCCGACCAGCGGCCGCTGGCCCTGACGCGCCTGCAGGAACAGAAACTCATCGAACGCATCGAGCGCATCACCACCTACGAAGACCTGCGCCATGTGCAGGCCCTGGTTCACAAGAACCTGGGCGCCGAACTGCGCATCGAGCCGGGACCGAACGAGGTCCGCACGGTGCGCGGCATCATCGTGGTGCTGGAAGACAAGCCGGGACTGTGCAAGAAGACCCGCCAGAATGTCCCGGCGGCGGTCCGGCGCTGCCTGAACGAACGGCCCGAGATCGCCTACGCGCTGCTTGATGCGCACGATCTGTTCGGCTCGCACGGGCCTGCTTGAGCGTATTGCCGGGCTCGCGGCAGCGGTGACTGCGAAAAAAAGCCGGCTGTGGCCGGCTCCTCCGCGTTATCGGCGGTAGTGGAAGGGGAAGCGCGTCCCGATGCTGCCGCCCCAGCCGCGGTGGTGGCCCCAGCCGCGGCCGAAATTGAAGCCAAGGCCGATCGAGACCGGCGGGTAATAGTAACGAGGCTGGTACACCGGTTCCGGCACGTACACCGGCTGCGGCACGTAGACCGGATTGGCCCCGTACACCGGTCGCGCGCCGTACACCGGCTCGCGCCGGGCAAGCACCGGCGCGCTGCCATAGGTGATGGTGCCGGTCTCGCCGGCTGCGGCGGCGCGGGCGCCCGTTCCGAGGGGCACCGGCGTCACCGACACGACTTGCCACTGGCCCGGGTCGCCACCCTGGCCGTAGGCACGGCTGCCATACTGGTTCGGGCCGGGCGCGGCGCAACCGGCCAGCACGGCCAGCGATGCGGTAACAAAGATGAGTTTTTTCATGGCGGTCCTCCTGGTTCCTCCATGATAAAAAATTTCGCCCTCGAGCGCCGCGCGGTATTACAGAGTGTTACACACCCTGCGCGACCGGAAACACGGCAGCCCGCGCCCGGGCCTCAGACGATCAGGTTCGCCAGCACATCCAGCGGCACCGCGCCGGCCATTGCCTGGTAGCCCGCGTCGTTCGGGTGCAGCCAGTCGCGGCTGTTGTACTCCAGGCGCAGTCGATCCGGCGCGTCCGGGTTGCGCAGCGCCATGTCCCAGTCGATGAGGGCATCGAATTCGTTCGACGAGCGCAACCAGTTGTTGGTGCCCACCCGCACCGCTTCGCGCGCCGCGTTGTAGTAGATGAAACCATTCATCGGCGGCATGGTGGCCCCGAGGATGGCGACGCCGCGCGCGTGGGCGCGGGCGATCAGCTGGCGGTAGCCGCCGACCAGGTCGTCGACCTTCACCAGCGTCGAGCCGGAACTGTAGACGATGTCGTTGATCCCGATGAGCATGATCACGGCCCGCACCCCGGCGGTAGCCAGGACGTCGCGGTCGATGCGCTCCAGCACCTCGCGCCCGGGCAGCAGGAAGGCCGGGTCGTCCGCCAGCAGGCGGTTGCCGGCAATCCCGCGGTTGACCACGCCGATCCGCCCCAGGCTGCCCAGCTCGGCCTGCACGCGCCGGGCCAGGTAGTCGGGCCAGCGCCGGTTCAGGTTGGTGGAACTGCCCTGGCCGTCCGTCATCGAATCGCCGATGGCCACGACGGCGGGTGCGCCGCCGTCGACGTCGACCTCGGTCAGGAAGGGCCAGGAGGCCATGGTGCGCTCGACCGTGAACACGGTGCTGGCGGCGAAATTGCCGGTGGTCGACACGTAGTTTGCCTGCCAGGCGTCGCGGTGGATCGTGGTGCCGCTGGCGCTGCCGGGGAAGTACAGGCTCACGGCCAGGTCGGTGAATGACGCCACCTGCATGGTAACCGGGTCGGACAGCACGGGCGAGCCGGCCGGGATCGTGACCGAGGTGCGGCCGCCGAAAGTGAGCGGGTGGTTGGACCCGGCCACCACGGCCACGCCGCTGTTGCGGCGGCCGATCTGCGCCGCGCCGACGGTCAAGGGCGTGCTGCCCATCTCGTTGGACAGGCGAACGCGCACGCGGCTGCCGCCAATGCTGGCGCGCACGATCAGGCGAACGGTCTGGCCGCCGAAACTCATGGTGCTGCCCGCTGGCGGCGGCCCGGCCGGTGCACAGCCCCAGGTGGCGCACCAGCCTTCCGAACGCCAGTTCTGGGCCGACACCATGGAAGGCGCGAGGGCGAGCGCACCCGAGAGGGCCGGCACGCCGAGCAGCAGGCGCCGGCGGCTGCGGTCCGGTGGTGCGTCATCGCGCACGTGTTTGCCGGCGTCGGGAAGGGTGGGGAACGACGCGCGGAAGGCCGGGGTAGTCATGGCAGGCTCCTGTCGATTGGATGCAGCCGCGACGCGGCCGCACCGTCAACATAGCCCAGCGCTGCGCTGCATCCAACCGTGTGCGACACGAGGTTTGCGCTGTGTCTGAGCTCTTTCTGCGCGCCCAGATTGCCACCGTCCTCGCGTGTCAAGCCGGTCAAGCTGCCACGCGGGCAGGCAGGTGGAACTGCGGCGCCTCAGGCGAGGATCGCCAGCAGGCCGTCGAGGCCCGAAAAGTTCAGCGCCACATTGGCCTGGCTGCGCACCACCGGCTTGGCCTGGTAGGCCACCGACAGGCCGCCGATGCCCATCATCCGGAGGTCGTTGGCGCCATCGCCCATGATGATGGCCTGGCGCGGAGCGATACCCAGATCGGCACACACGCGCTGGACGGTGCGCATTTTCTCTTCCGCATCGACGATGCCGCCCAGTACCCGGCCGGTCAGCTTGCCTCCAAGCACTTCCAGCACATTGGCGTGGGTATAGTCGAGCGCCAGGCGCTCCTTGAGACGGTCGGTGAAGAAGGTGAAGCCTCCCGATACCAGCAGGGTCTTCAGGCCCGCGGCCTGCACCGCGCGCAGCATCGCTTCGCCGCCTTGCGAGATGCGCAGGCGTTCGTCATAGACGCGCTGGAGGGCGGAGGCATCGAGCCCTTCGAGCAGCGCCACGCGGCGGGTCAAGCTGGCGGCGAAATCGATCTCGCCGCGCATGGCAGCCTCGGTGATGTCGGACACCTGGGATTTCAGTCCCTGCATGTCCGCGATCTCGTCGATGCACTCGATGGTGATCAGGGTCGAGTCCATGTCCATCGCCACCAGGGCGAAGTCCGCGAGCTTGCGCCCGGCTTCGATGAAGCAGGCATCCACCCCGGCCGCAAAGGCGGCGGCTTCGACGTCCTGCTTGATGCGGGCGGAAAACGGGACATCTTCGCAGCGCAGCGCGTGGCCGCCTACCTGCACGACGCGCGCCGCGCCCGCCAGTTGCGCGAGCCGGTTCAGCGTGTCGGGCGAGGCCTGCGGCCCCTGGAGTACCAGGTTCATCGTCATAAAATCGAGTAATTAAGCGAGCAGTTGTTTGATGGTGGTTTTCAGTTGCGTCACGCGCGCAGCCAGGTCGGGCATGCTGGCGGTGATGCGCAGCTTGTCCTGGCCGGCCAGCTTGATGTGGCGGTTCTTCTGGATCAGGGTGATGATCTTGATCGGGTCGATCGGCGGCTTTTCCATGAACTGCAGGTTTGCCGCTTCGCCATGCGCGTCGATCTTGGTGATGCCGACCGACTTGGCGGCAATGCGCAGGCGGTGGGTCTCGATCAGCGCCTTCACCGGCTCCGGCAGCTTGCCGAAGCGGTCGATCAGTTCTTCCTGCATGCCGTCGATCTTGTCCTGGCTTTCGCAATTGGCCAGGCGCTTGTAGATCGACAGGCGCTCATGCACGTCGCCGCAATAATCAGAAGGCAGCAGGGCCGGCACGTGCAGGTTGATCTCGGTGGTGGTGGACAAAGGCGCGGCCAGGTCCGGTTCCTTGCCTGCCTTGAGCGAGCGCACCGC
Organism: Telluria sp. ZB4P37; assembly: GCF_059685855.1. Classification (NCBI taxonomy): domain Bacteria; kingdom Pseudomonadati; phylum Pseudomonadota; class Betaproteobacteria; order Burkholderiales; family Oxalobacteraceae; genus Telluria; species Telluria sp. ZB4P37. The sequence continues at coordinate 17,052 of NZ_JCASID010000016.1, read as the reverse complement.
TTCGTTCAGCATGTCGGAATACAGCTGGAAGCCGATTTCCAGCATCTCGCCTGACTGGCTCTCGCCCAGCACTTCGCCGGCGCCGCGAATCTCGAGGTCGTGCATGGCCAGGTAGAAGCCGCTGCCCAGTTCTTCCATTGCCTGGATCGCGTCGAGCCGGCGCTGCGCCTGCTTGGTCAGGGTCATGACGTCGCTCACCATGAGGTAGGCATAGGCCTGGTGGTGCGAACGGCCGACGCGCCCGCGCAGCTGGTGCAGCTGGGCCAGGCCGAAGCGGTCGGCGCGGTGCATGATGATGGTGTTCGCGGTCGGCACGTCGATGCCGGTCTCGATGATGGTGGTGCACAGCAGGATGTTGAAGCGCTGCGCCACGAAGTCGCGCATCACTTTTTCCAGGTCGCGCTCGTGCATCTGGCCGTGGGCGACGCCGATGCGCGCTTCCGGCAGCAGCGCCGTGAGCATGGCGCGGCGGTTCTCGATGGTTTCGACTTCGTTGTGCAGGAAGTAGATCTGGCCGCCGCGTTTCAGTTCGCGCAGGCAGGCTTCGCGGATGATGGAACCGTCTTCGCTGCGGACAAACGTCTTGATCGCCAGGCGCTTTTGCGGCGCGGTGGCGATGATCGAAAAGTCGCGCAGGCCTTCCAGCGCCATGCCGAGGGTGCGCGGGATGGGAGTCGCGGTGAGTGTGAGTACGTCCACCTCGGCGCGCAGGGCTTTGAGCGCCTCCTTCTGGCGCACGCCGAAGCGGTGTTCCTCGTCGATGATCACCAGCCCCAGGCGCGTGAACTGGACGTCGGGCGAGAGCAGCTTGTGGGTGCCGATCACGATGTCGAGGGTGCCGTCGGCCATGCCCTTGATCGCGTTGTTGATCTCCTTGCCGGTACGGAAGCGCGACAGCTCGGCGATCTTCACCGGCCAGTCGGCGAAACGGTCGGCGAAGGTTTGCGCATGCTGTTCGGCCAGCAGCGTGGTCGGCGCCAGGATCGCCACCTGCTTGCCTCCCATCACGGCAATGAAGGCCGCGCGCAGCGCGACTTCGGTCTTGCCGAAGCCCACGTCGCCACACACCAGGCGGTCCATCGGGCGGCCCGAGGTCATGTCCTTGATCACGTTGTGGATGGCTTCGGCCTGGTCCGGCGTCTCGTCGAAGCCGAAGCTGCCGGCGAAGTTCTCGTAGTCGGTGCTGGAGTATTCGAAAGCATGGCCCTGGCGCGCGGCGCGGCGCGCATACAGGTTGAGCAGCTCGGCGGCGGTGTCGCGCACCTGCTCGGCGGCCTTGCGCTTGGCCTTGTCCCACTGGCCCGAACCCAGCGAATGCAGGGGCGCGTCTTCCGGCGAGGTGCCCGAATAGCGCGAAATCACGTGCAGCTGCGAGACCGGCACATACAGCTTGGTGTCCTTGGCGTATTCCAGGTGCAGGAATTCGGTTTCGCCTTCGCCCAGGTCCATGCTGGTCAGGCCCATGTAGCGCCCGATGCCGTGGTTGATGTGCACCACCGGATCCCCGATCTTCAGCTCCGACAAATCCCGCACCATGGATTCGACCTGGCTGGTCGCTTCCTGTTTCTTCTTGCCGGCGCGGCGGCCCGAGCCCGCATACAGCTCGGTCTCGGTAATGAAGACCAGGCGCCCGGCATGGGTCTCGGTCAGTTCGAAACCGGCCTGCAGCGGCGCCACGCCCAGCGCCAGCCGATTGCTCGTTGCGCGCAGGCCCTCGAAGCCTTCGACCGGCGCGAGCTCGAGCCCGTATTCGTGGAAATACTGCTGCAGCGTCTCGCGGCGGCCAGCGGAATCGGCGCAGATCATCACGCGCGCGTCGCTGCGTTCCACAAAAGCGCGCAGGGTGGCCAGCGGGTCGTCCATGCGCCGGTTCACTGCAATGTCGGGAATCGGCGCCGACAATTCGGAAGCCGGCAGGGCCGGGTCCTTGGCGATGGTCCAGCGTCCGTGCGGCTTGGCGCAGGTGAAGAACTGTTCGGCGCTGAGAAACAGCTCGCGCGGCTCGAGCAGCGGGCGTTCGCGGTCGCTCTTGAGGAATGTATAGCGCGACTCGGTATCGACCCAGAAGCGCAGGATTGCCGCCTCGATGTCGCCCACCAGCGCCAGCGTGGTTTCCTTCGGCAGGTAGTCGAACAGGTTGGCCGTCTCGTCGAAGTACAGCGGCAGGTAGTACTCGATGCCGGCCGAGGCGATGCCGCTGCCGATGTCCTTGTAGATCGGCGAGCGCGAGGGATCGCCCTCGAAACGCTCGCGCCAGCGGCCGCGGAAGCTTGTCCTCGCCGCCTCGTCCATCGGGAATTCGCGGCCCGGCAGGAGGCGCACTTCCTTCACCGGGTAGAGCGAGCGCTGGGTGTCGGCATCAAACGTGCGAATGGTTTCGATCTCGTCGCCGAACAGGTCGAGCCGGTAGGGCAGCACGGACCCCATCGGGAACAGGTCGATCAGGCCCCCGCGCACGGAGTATTCGCCCGGCGACATCACCTGCGAAACGTGAGAATAGCCCGCCAGCGTCAGCTGGGCCTTGAGCCTGGCTTCATCCAGGCGTTCGCCCTGGCGGAAGAAGAAGGTGTAGGCCGCCAGGAAGGAGGGCGGGGCCAGGCGCTGCAACGCCGTGGTGGCCGGCACGACCAGCACGTCGCACTGGCCGTTGCGGATCTCGTGCAGGGTCGCGAGGCGTTCCGAGACCAGGTCCTGGTGCGGCGAGAAGGCATCGTAGGGCAGGGTTTCCCAATCGGGCAGCAGGTGGCAGGCCAGCTTGCCCTCGGCGAACCAGGGAATCTCGTCCAGCAGGCGCTGGCCGTCGGAGGCATTGGCTACGATCACGGTCAGGATCTGCCCCTTGGCCTTCAGGGCCAGCGCGGCGGTGGCGAGCGCGTAGGCATCGCTCGAGCCATGCAGGTTCGGCAAGGCGAACCGGGTTCCGGGTTTCGGGAGGTTTTTCTGGAGATCGAAGGGCATTGAGCGCGCGTGGATGTTTGCAAAAACGTTTGCAAAAAGGTTCGCAAAAGGGGCTGTCCATTATAGACGAAGGCGCTGGTCGCCGCCGTGCGCGACGTGCGTGCCGGGTTGCGGACGGCCCCGCCTAGGCAGCTTCGGCAACGCGACGGTTCGCAATCCCGAACGGCACGTGCACCATCGGGATGGTGCCGCCCGGCCCCGACTGCAGGTGGGTCAGCTGGTCGTCGAAGAAGATGTGCGGCCGGAACACCGACAGTACGCGGGCCTTGTCCATCCCGCCCAGGAAGAAGGTCTCGTCGGCCGATACGCCCCAGCTCTGGAGCGTGGTGACGACCCGCTCGTGCGAGGGCGCGCTGCGCGCCGTGATGATCGCGATGCGCACGATCCGGCGGTAGGCCGGGTCGCGGCGCTGGGCCTCGTCTTCGAGCCGCTGCATCATGGCGAGCTTCTGGAACATGTCGGCCAGTGGCCCTGGCTGGTGCGGGCGCGCCATGTGCAGGCGCTCGTGCGCATGGAATTCAAGCAGGCCGTTTTGCTTGAAGACGGTTTCCGACTCGTCGTCGGCCAGCACGCCGTCGAAGTCGAAGGCGACACGCAGCTCGGCATCGGCCTCATCGTCGGCGATGCGCGAGGGCAGCACCAGGCCGGCCGGGTAGTCCATCGCGATCGCGGACTTGACGTCGTCCTCGTGCGCGCTCAGGAACAGCGAAGCATTGAAAGCGGGCAGGTAGGAGTAGGGCGAACCGCCGTTCATGAAGGCCGCGCGCGAGATGTCGAGCCCATAGTGCGCGATCGAGCGCATCACGCGCAGGCCGGTCTCGGGCGAATTGCGCGACAGGAGCACGACTTCGACCGGCGCCTCCTGCGGGAAGCAGCGGTTGATGTTCAGGAAGCGGCGGATGAACGAGAAGGCCACGCCCTTGTCGATGATGACGTCGAGGTGGCGCTCCTGATAGGCGCGGTAGGCCTCGGGCCCCTCGTCGACATAGACCCGGTGCGATGCCGACAGGTCGAACAGCGCGCTCGACGCCACCGCGATGACCAGTTTCTGCTCGATCTGGAAACCCATCAGTCTTCCCCTTTACGTAATCTGTCGAAGATACGCTTCTCCTCGCCCGGGAGTGCAGCGGCGGCGCCAAGCGCCCCCTCGACGCCCGCATCGAGCAGCATGCGCAGCCTGGCCAGGCGGCCGCCCAGCCGGAGCGCCTGCGCCAGGGGCGGCGCATCCGCCTGGCCGGCCTGCAGTATCGCCATGCTCACCGGCGGCGGCAGTTCCCACAAGGCCGCGATCCGCGCCGACAGGAGGCGCGCGCTGTCCTGCAAGGCGTGGGCAAAGGCGTCGGAGCGCGGCAGGGCTTGCGCGCCGGCGACCTGGTCGGCCAGGCGGAATGCGACGATCAGGCCAACGTTCTGGGTCAAGCCCGCGAGATAGGCTTCGAAAGCATCGGCGCCGAGGCCTGGCGCCGCCATGCCGGCGGCCTGGGCGCAGTATTCCGACTGGCTCCAGACCTGCGGCGCCAGCTGGCGCGCCAGGCGCCCGGTCTGCGCGCTGATCACGGGGCGGAAGGCGACCCGCGCCAGCAGCATGCGTAAGCCATTCTGGCCCAGCAGCATGAGCGCTCCTTCAATATTGACGACCTTCGCCGTCGGCCCGTAGAACGGGCTGTTGACCTCGCGGATGACTTCCGCCACCAGGGTCACGTCCTGCGCCACCTGGCGCGCCAGGTCGGCCGGCGCCATGCTGTCGTCGCGCAGGCTGCGCAGCAGTTGGGGAATGACGGCGGGCACGCGCGGCACCATGCCGGCGGCGGACTCGGGCTGGCGCACCAGACGGCTCAGCTCGTCCAAGATCAATTGTTCCGGCGCTTCGCCAGCATGCGCGGCGGGCCCGAGCAGCCAGCGGAAAAAGCCCAGGTCGAGATCGAGAGGCGGTGGCGGATTAACAACACCGGTGGCCGCCGCGGGAAGCGAATGGGTCGACGCCGGTGAGTTCGCAGGAGCAGGCTGTGCAGCGGGCGCGGCATGGCCGGGGTGGAAAGATCCACTGAACCAGCGCGCAAACCAATTTTTCATAATGGGTAGAAAGTCAGGCCAAGGGGCGTGACGATTCTATCCGACTGCAGGGGAGAGGCAGGAAACTATCGGGCAGATAATGGAGGGATGTCCGGAATCGGCCAGTGAACAGGCTTGAGTGGCAAGGGACAGGCTGGGCGCGGGCGGCTGGCTTGACGCGATCAAGCGGCATGGCTGCCGCCAGGCCTTGCCATCATGTACCGGCCCGGGCCCTGCACTGTCTACCAGCGTTTTTCGGTGCCGGTAGGCGGTGGAGTCGTTGTTTGCGGAGTCGTGGTGGCAGGCGGCATTGGGGTCGGCGTGGGGCTCATGACCTCATTCGTGGTGCCGGTATTGGTGCCGCTCGCGCCCGCAGCACCAGTTGTGCCCGTGCTCCCCGAGCTCATCGACGATCCGGCGCTCGAACTTCCGCTGCTGGTCTCGGGGTCGGTCGACTTGCATGCGCTGAGCGCCAGGATCATGACGCCGCCCAGCAGGGCCCCTTGTAAGGTGTTCTTCATTTGTATTCTCCTCGGTGTGGATGGGTATCCCATCATGCGAGCAGGCCGAGGCGCGTGAAATAGGAACGAAACCTTAGCGCATGTAGGACCGGGCGTACGTCCTGAGGGGAACTTCGCCTACACATGAGCTCGCTTGGCAGGGAATGTTCTTGCCCAGAGTAGAGCCAGCGCGGATGCGGTGCACCATCATGCGAAGGCAGCCTCGTGCATGAACGCGGCGCACCACCCCAGCCCCTGCAGGAGTGCGCATACGGGCTGGTCAGGCCGTGGCGTGCTGGTGGCTGGCCAGCCAGGCCAGCAGCTCGGGCGCAGGCAGTGGCCGGCTATAGAAATAGCCCTGGCCCTTGGCGCAGCACTGGGCCCGCACGACGTCGGCCTGCGACCGGGTTTCGATGCCTTCGGCCACGGTCTTCATGCCCAGGCTCTGCGCCACTTTCACCGTGGCCTCGATCAGCACGCGGTGGTGGTGGCTGGTGTCGGCCTGGCTGACGAACGAGCGGTCGATCTTGACGGTGTCTACCGGCAGCAGGTGCAGGCTCGACAGCGAGGAATAGCCGGTGCCGAAATCGTCGAGCGCCAGCTGGATGCCCAGCGCCTTCAGTTCGTGGAGACGCTGCTGGATGCCCTGGTCTTGCGCGGCCAGGCTTTCGGTCACTTCCAGCTGCAGCTGCTCGGGCGGCATCCCGGTGAGGTCGAGGATGCGGCGCACGCTGTCGATCCAGCCAGGCTGGCCCAGCTGGGCGCGCGACAAGTTCACGGCGATCAGGCGCGGCGCGGATTCGCCAAGGCGCGCCTGCCAGTCCATGAAGTCGCGGCAGGAGCGCTCCAGCACGAAGTCGCCGACCGCGCCGATCAGGCCGCATTCCTCGGCCACCGTGATGAATTCGATTGGCGGCACCACCCCGCGCTGCGGATGGCGCCAGCGCACCAGCGCCTCGACGCCGGCCGAGTGGTCGGTGCCGCCGCCCGGCAATAGGCCGACCACCGGCTGGTAGACCACGAAGAGCTGCTCTTCGGCGATCGCCTGGCGCAGCTCGGCCTCGATGCCGGCGCGGTGTGCGGCCCGTTCGCGCATCGTGGTGTCGAACACCAGGTGGCGTGCGCCGCCGGCGCGCTTGGCTTCGGCCATGGCAATGCTGGCGTCGCGCAGGACTTCGTCGGCATCGTGCGCGCAGCCGGCGCCCCAGGCCAGGCCCAGGCTGGTGCCGCAGACCACCTCGTGGCCCTGCACGCGGTAGGGCAGCGCCAGGGTGTCGAGCAGGCGGCCGGCGACCCGCTCGGCATCCTCGCGCGAGCGCATGCCGTCGAGGACCACGACGAATTCGTCGCCGCCCACGCGCGCGGCCAGCTGGCCGGTTCCGTTGAGGGTGTCGATGCGGTCGCTCGGCGGGCGCAGGGCGCCGCGGATACGCTCGCCGATCTGCACCAGGAGGGCGTCGCCCGCGGCCTGGCCGAGGGTGTCGTTGATGCGGCGGAAGCGGTCGCAGTTCATGAACAGCACCGCGAAGTGCGAGGCCGGCAGTTCGGCGCCCGGCGCCGGCCGCGCGATCATGCGCGCGAGCTGCTCGCGCACCGCTTCGCGGTTCGGCATGCGGGTCAGCAGGTCGGTGCGGGCGGCGTTACGCAGGCGGCGCGACAGGGTTTCCTGCTCGCGCTGCACTTCGAGCGTGGCGTCGGCCACGACCGCCATCAGGCGGTCGGTGTCGAACTTCATCAGGCTGATCGACAGCACCTGCGGGGCGCCGGGTGCGGTCATCCCGGGCGGCAGGATGGCGCGCAGGCCTTCGCAGATCACGCCCGAGGGCGCGGCGAACTCGCGCGCCAGCTGCGCCAGCTGGGGCGCGATCGGCGCCAGCACCGCAAACAGGTTGTCCAAACCTTCCTCGCCCGCCAGCGGCATCAGCAGGTTCGAGGCCATCGGGTTGAGCATGTCGACCGTACCCTCGACGTTCATCTGCGCCAGCCCGATCGGGGCGCGGTAGAGGAACTGGACCAGGGCTTCATAGGCGTCGCTCGGGTCAGGCAGCATCGCTCGTTCCTTCCGGCCGGGGCTGGGCTTGATGCTCAGGCGCCGCCGCCAATTCGGGGCGCCAGCGTTCGACGCGGTTGCGCCCGGCGCGCTTGGCGGCGTACAAGGCCTGGTCGGCGCGTTTGAGCAGCAGGTCGATGCCGCCCTCGGCATCAATCAGGCAGGCCACGCCGGCACTGACGGTATAGCGGATGCGGGTGCCCTCGAAATGCACGACCTGGGAGGCGACGAGGGAGCGCAGGCGTTCGGCCACCACCGCCGCGCGCGGCAGGTCGGTCGACGGCAGCAGCACGGCGAATTCCTCGCCGCCGATGCGCGCGACCACGTCGACTTCGCGGAAGGTCTCGGCGAGGATCGCGGCCAGGTGCTGCAGCACGGTGTCGCCGCCCGGATGGCCGTGGCTGTCGTTGATGGCCTTGAAGTTGTCGGCGTCAAACGTGATCACGGAGGTGGAGCGCGGCACCACCCGGCTGCGCGCGAGTTCCTGTTCCGCCGCCTCGAAGAAGGCGCGGCGGTTGCCCAGGCCGGTGAGGTAGTCGCCGAAGGCTTCGCGCCGGCGCCGCTCGCTCGCTTCGCGCTTGTCGGTGATGTCGCGCAGGATCAGGCAATAGGCCGCGCCGTCCGGCTCGCGGTCGGGCAGGGGCGCAATCAGGGCGCTGCCCCAGAAGCTGCTGCCGTCGGCGCGCATGCGCTTGCCTTCGTCCAGGCTCCAGCCGTCGTTGTCGGCCTCGCGCAGGCGATCGAGCAGGCGCTCGGGCGTCATCGCGTCCGGGGGGCAGAAGATCGAATAGGGCTGGCCGACGGCGTCCTCGCCGAAGCCGGTGACGCGGCCGATGCTCGCGTTCCATTCGGTGATGGCGCCGCGGGCGTCGATCCCCGCCAGCGCGTAGTCGGTGATGCCGGTCAGGATGGCGTTGAGCCAGGCATCGCTCTGGCGCAGCTGGCGCTCGCGCCGCACCTGCAGGGTAACATCGTCGATGACGGCCATCAGGCGCTGGGCGTCGAGCTTGAGCAGGGTGATCGCAAGGATCTGGGGCGTCTTCTTGCCCGGCGAGCCGGCGTTCAGGTGTACGTGCAGGCCGTCGCAGATCTTGCCGCTCGGGCGGTCGTAGTCGCGGCACAGGTGGCGCAGGTCGGGCGCCACCGTCTCGAGCGCGGCGAACAGGTTATCGAGCCCGCCGTCGCGCGAGAGCGGCATCAGGAGCTGGGCCGAGATCGGGTTCATCATCGCGATCCCGCCATCCATATCGGCCTGCACCAGGCCCACCGGCGCCAGGTACAGGAACTGGATCAGCGCTTCGTGCTCGGCGCGCAACTGTTCGCTATCGTCCACCTGATTGTCCATCCGGCTGCTCATTCCGCTTAGCGCGGCTGGCGCTGCACGAGCACGTAGCGGTGCGCGCTGCCCGGGCTGGCCAGCAGGCGCAGGGCCACTTTCACCGGGCGCATGCGCAGGGTCAGCACGTAGTCGATGGTGTCGTCGAGCGCGGAGCCATCTTCCATGGCGTCGTCGAAGCGCTGCGCGACCATGAAGTTGTTCAGGCAGGGCGCCACGTTGGTGAACAGCGGCTGGCCCAGCACGCGCTGTGGCGACAGGCCGGCGGCCTGCGATTCGAAGGCGTTATACAGGCAGACCTTGGTGTCGGCGTCGAAGCCGATCACGCCGAAATCGAGCCGGTCGAGCTGTTCAGGGGTGCAGTCGTCGAGCTGTGATGCCAGGTCGGCGGACGAGAACGACAAGTTGGCTGCAGGCATGAATGGACTCCGGCGAAGATGAGTTGATTTGAGGAAATTGATGTTGACATGCCGTCAGCCGGCTTGTCAATTGGATGCGTGTGGGTTCTGACACTTTTCGTTGTCGGATGTCACTTTCGATGGAAGCAGCAGACAAGCATTGACAGTGACAGGCCGCATGTGCGCAACCCGGCGCGCTGGATGCGCCGGGAGCGGCCTGCTGCGGCGTGCGCGGTGCGGGGGAGGGCTCGTCAGTTTCCGCAGTTCGGGAAGGGGCTAAAGGTCGACGAGCATGTCGAAGCCGCCATAGACCATGCGCTTGCCGTCGAAGGGCATGGCTTCGGGCTTCATGAGGTCGGCCATGCGCGGGTCTTTCATGACCTTGTCGTTGACCTCGTCACGCTTCTCGCGCGATTCGTAGACGATCCACGAGAAGATCACGGTCTCGCCGTCTTCCAGGTTGACCGCCTGGGGGAAGGAGGTCAGCTTGCCCGGCTTGACGTCTTCGGCGATGCACTCGCGGAACTGCAGCGCGCCATGCTCGCGCCAGATGGCGCCGGCGCGCGCGGCGACCTCGCGGTATTTCTCGAGATTCGATGTTGGAAGCGGAAGGATGAAACCGTCGACGTAGGCCATGCTGATCTCCTCAGGTTGGTTGCGGAGCGCGAACCGCTAAGCGACAGACCCGGGGATGGCCCCCGGGTTCCCGCAAGGCGCAGGGGCTTGCGGGAACGATGTCAGGATAGCCTAGAACAGCGGCGAAGGCGCGGGCGGTGGCGGCGGCGGCGGCGCAACAGGGGCCGGCTGGGCCGGCGCGTCTTCGGCCTCCTCGATCGGGTCAAGCGGGTCGGCCGGCTCGGCCGCGTCGGCCGGCTCGACATTGTCCGCTGCCTGCTCGATGTCGATGCCGCGCAAATCAGGCCGCTCCGCAAACTCGGCATAGATCCAGTCGTCGTTCTCGCGCACCACGCCTTCGGGTTCGACCTGTTCCGGCTGCGGCGCCAGCTTCGCCAGCGCCACGCGCATGTAGTCGATCCAGATCGGCAGCGCCAGCGTGGCGCCGAACTCGCGTCCGCCCAGCGAGCGCGGCTCGTCGTAGCCCATCCAGGCCACCGCGACTACCTTGCCGCCGTAGCCCGCGAACCAGCCGTCGAACGCGTCGCTGGTGGTGCCGGTCTTGCCCGCGATATCCGTGCGGCCGAGTTTTTGCACCGATGCGGCGCCGGTGCCGTAGCGGGTGACGTCGCGCAGCATGCTGTCGGCGATGAAGACGTTGCGCGCATCGAGCACGCGGTCGCCGTCCTGCCGCGCCGCCGGTTTGTTCTCCAGGATTATGCTGCCGTTGCCGTCGCGGATCTGCGCGATCAAGTACGGCTTGACCCGGTAGCCGCCGTTGGCGAAGACTGCATAGGCGCCCGCCATTTGCAGCGGCGTGACGGCCCCGGTGCCCAGCGCCAGGGTCATGTTCTTGGCGTGGCGCGGCAGGTCGAAGCCGAAGCGGCCCAGGTAATCGTGGGTGTAGTCCACGCCCAGGGCGCGCAGCAGGCGTACGGTGGTGACGTTCTTCGAATGCGCCAGCGAATAGCGCATCGTGATCGGCCCGCTGAAGACGCCGTCGTCGTTCTGCGGCGACCAGGTGGCGCCGGCGTTCTCTCCCGGCATGTCGAGCGCCGCGTCGAGGATGCGCGTGCCCGGCGAATAGCCCTTGTCGAGCGCCGCCGCATAGACGAAAGGCTTGATCGCCGAACCCGGCTGGCGCCAGGCCTGGGTGACGTGGTTGAACTTCTGCAGGTTGTAGTCGAAGCCGCCGACCAGCGCGTGGTAGGCGCCGGTGTCGGCATCGATCGCGACAAAGGCCGCCGCAACCTGCGGGACCTGGGTGATGCCCCAGCCGTCCTTGCCGCGCTTGCTGATGCGGATGACTGCGCCCGGCGTGATGGCGAGCGACTCCCGGGCCGCCGGCGCCAGGCCCCTTGCCGCGAATTTGAGGCCGGCGCCCTCCAAGGTGATCTCGTCTCCGGCCAGGGTTTCGACACGCACGGCGTTCGGCGAGGCGGCAATCACCACCGCCGGCAGCAGGCCGTCGCTCGATGGGCGCTTCTGCAGCGCCTCGACGATGGCTTCCTCGCGCTCGTCAAGGTCCTGCGGCAGCTCGATGCGCGCTTCCGGGCCGCGGTAGCCGTGGCGCTGGTCGTAGTCGAGCACATTGCGGCGCACCGATTCGTAGGCCGCATCCTGCTCGGCCTTGAGGATGGTGGTGGTCACCACGATGCCGCGCTCGTAGGCGGCTTCGCCGAACTGCGCGAACGCCGCCTGGCGCGCCAGTTCGGCCACGTAGTCGGCCTTGGTGTCAAAAGCCTGGCCCCCGCGCTTGATGCGCAGCGGTTCGTCCAGCGCCTCGCGGTAATCCGGCTCGCTGATGTCTCCCAGTTCATAGAGGCGCTTGAGCACAGCGTGCTGGCGCAACTGCGCGCGTTTTGGATTCACCACGGGGTTGTGGCGCGAGGGGTTCTGCGGCAGGCCGGCCAGCATCGCGGTTTCGGCCAGGCTCAAGTCGTCGAGCGACTTGCCGAAATAGCTGCGCGCCGCGCTGGCGAACCCATAGGCGCGGTTGCCGAGATAGATCTGGTTCATGTACAGCTCGAGGATCTGGTCCTTGGTCAGCGCATCCTCGATGCGGTAGGCGAGGGCGATCTCGGTGAGCTTGCGTGATATGAGCTTCTCGCGCGAGAGGAAGAAGTTGCGCGCCACCTGCATCGTGATGGTCGACGCGCCCTGGCGGAAGCCGCCGCGCAGATTGGAGCGGGCCGCGCCCGCCGCGCGGATCCAGTCGATTCCGCCGTGTTCATAAAAGCGCGTGTCCTCGATCGCCAGCAGCGCGGACTTCATCAGGGGCGGGACTTTCGCGATCGGCACGAAGTCGCGGTGCTCGACGCCGAATTCGCCGATCAAGACATTGTCGGCCGTATAAATACGCAGCGGGATCTTGGGGCGGTAGTCCGTTACGGCGTCAATGTCCGGCACGTTTGGCAGGATCGCGGACATCAGGTAGATCACGGCGCCCGCGAAGAACAGGACCACTGCGGCGAGGAGCAGGAGGACGAAACCGCGCAGGCGGCGAAAACGCTGCGCCGGCGGCCGGACGCTGTTGTTGACATGCTTGGTCACTACTTTACTCTCGAGGTAAGGCCGGTGCTGCATGTGGCCGTCAGCCCCGATTTTACCCCCTTAAACCGCTTTCATTCCATTTCGGCATGTGCGATAGTCACGGATTCAGCCCCCTCTAAGTTTGCATTCCGAAGGAAGCCCATGCCTTACGATCCACCACCCGATCACGCCACGGCCGCGTTCAGGCCATATATTCCGGCCAGCGCGCAACTGCCCGAGATGACGCTGCGCGCCCTGCTCATGGGTGTGGTGCTGGGCATGATCTTCGGCGCCTCGTCGCTCTACCTGGTGCTGAAGGTCGGCCTGACGGTCAGCGCCTCGATTCCCGTGGCGGTCATCGCGATCACCCTGTTCCACACCGCGAAGAAGTTCGGCGCGCGCGAATCGACCATCCTGGAAAACAGCATCACCCAAACCGCCGGTTCGGCCGGCGAGTCGCTGGCCTTCGGCCTGGGCGTGACCATGCCGGCGATCTTGATCCTCGGCTTCGACCTGGAAATCTCGCGTGTGATGCTGGTGGGCGTGCTGGGCGGCCTGCTGGGCATCCTGATGATGATCCCGATGCGCCGCGCCATGATCGTCGACGCGCACCGCGAACTGAAATACCCTGAAGGCACGGCCTGCGCTGAAGTGCTCAAGGCCGCGGCCACCGAGACCTCGCGCGAAGCGGCCGGCGAAGTGCGCGAAGCCGGCTCGGACGCCGCCGTTGAGGCCAAGCGCCGCGCCATGATCATCTTCGGTGGCTTCGGTATCGGCCTGCTGTACAAGACCCTGAGCGTGTCGTTCAAGGGCTGGCGCGATTACGTCAACTTCGAATTCGCCGCCCCGCTCAAGGGCGGATCGGCCGGCGCCGAAGTCTCGCCCGAGCTGCTGGGCGTGGGCTATATCATCGGTCCGCGCATTGCCTTCACCATGGCAGCCGGTGGCGTGCTGTCCTATCTGCTCCTTATCCCGATGATAAAATTCTTCGGCGAGCTGCTCACCGTGCCGCTGTCGCCGGGAACGATGCTCATCAAGGACATGGGCCCGGACGACATCCGCAACGCCTATGTGCTCTACATCGGCGCCGGTGCAGTCGCCGCGGGTGGCCTGATTTCGCTGGTGCGCTCGATGCCGACCATCTGGAAGGGCCTCACCGGCGGCCTGTCGGGCATGGGTAAAGGCAAGGCCGGCGCCGCCGGCACTGCGGGTGGCGCGGTCCTGCGCACCGACCAGGACATCCCGCTCAAATGGGTGGTGATCGGCTGCCTCGCCATCATCGCCATCATCACGGTGGCCACCCCGCTGCACATGAACTTCCTGGGCGCGCTGCTGATCCTGGTGTTCGGCTTCCTGTTCGCTACGGTGTCCTCGCGCCTGACCGGCGAAGTCGGTTCCTCGTCGAACCCGATTTCGGGCATGGCGGTGGCCACGCTGCTGTTCACCTGCCTGATCTTCCTGTTGATGGGCTGGACCGGCGGCCAGTATTACGTCACCGCGCTGTCGGTGGGCGCGATCGTCTGCGTCGCCGCCAGCAACGCCGGCACCACCTCGCAAGACCTGAAGACGGGCTATCTGGTCGGCTCGACCCCGCGCATGCAGCAGTATGCGATCCTGTGCGGCGCCTTCGCCTCGGCCCTGATCCTGGGCCCGATCCTGCTCAAGCTCAACGACGCGGGCACGGTCTACGTGCCGGCGGCCCAGGTGGCGCCGGGCATCACGGTCGACGCGTCGAAACTGACCCAGACCGCGCAGTTGCAGGGCCCTCAGGCCGCGACGGATGCGAATACCTACAAGGTCTGGCAAAAGCGCGACACGGTCGGCGGCCCGGCCGGCAAATACCTGGTGACGAACGAGGGCAAGCTGGCCTACCTGGTCGACCCGGGCATCAACGGCACCCACAAGACCCGTCCCGACGGCACCGAGGTGAAGAAATACGATGCGCCCAAGGCGGTGCTGATGTCCTACATCATCAAGGGCATCCTCGACCAGGAACTGCCCTGGACCCTGGTGCTGTTCGGCGTGATGATCTCGGTGGTGCTGGAGATGGCGGGCGTGCAGGCGCTGGCCTTCTCGGTGGGCGTCTACCTGCCGCTGGTCTCGACGCTGCCGATCGCGGTGGGCGGCATGGTGCGCTGGCTGGCCGACCGCCGCAACGACAAGCTGCCGCAGAACCAGGCGATGAACATCAAGGAGCGCCAGGCCGCGGGCGACCGCAGTTCGGGCACGCTGCTGGCCTCGGGCTATATCGCCGGCGGCGCGCTGGCCGGCATCATCATCGCCATCACCGCAGGCGTGCTGACCGATTTCGACAGCACCATGGTCAAGTGGGCCGAGGCCTCGAACCCGTTCTTCGCGGGGGAGAGCGCGAACCTGCTGACCCTGATCCCGTATGCGCTGATCATCGCCATCCTCTACCGGGTGGCGCGGGAAAAAGCGAAACGATAAGAGAACGGCCCGGAAATCCCGGGCCGTTGTTTTGCGCAGGGTGGGCGGGTCCACCCGCCCGCGCGTTCAACTGGTCTGTGATCAGATGAACGCGAGATCGTGATGGCGAATGACATCGTCCATCCACTCATCCGTATGCCCAAACCGGTACCCCAGCGACTTCGCCCTTGACGTATCCAGCACCAGCGGCGCCCCAAAATCAAACGGCGACAACACCCCCGGCTGCGCAGGTTCGACTACCTTCACCGCATGCGGCGCCTCATCCAGCACCCGCGCCACCCGCGAATGCACATCCAGCGCCGACAGTGCCCCATCATCGCCCGCATTCACCGCGCCAAGAAACTCCTGCGACCCCGCCCACACCAGGAAATCCGCCGCCCCCGACGCCTCCATGAACGACACCTTCGCCCCGGCATTCGAATAGCGCAGGGGAGTGCGCAAACGCACCAGGTCCACGTAATGCGCCAGCCTCCCGGTAAAGTCCTCTGGCCCGCCGAGCACATGGGCCAGGCGCACCGTCGCTACCGGCAGGCTGCCGTCGCGCACCAGGTAAGCCTCGGCCTGCACCTTGCCCGCGACATAGCTCCCGATGGCCAGCGCCGGGTCGTGCCAGGGGTAGGCCGTATCGATCCCTTGTGCCCGCACCTGCAAGTCGTCTTCACGCAAGGCTGCACCTGATGGCGCCAATCCGCGATAGGCATCGATGGTCGAGGTCATGACATAGCGCCCGACCTTGCCCGCAAAAACGCGTACCGAGATGGCGGCGTCCAGCGGCGAATAGCACATCTGGTCATAGACGAGGTCGAAAGAGGCATCGCGGAAGGCGTTGCGCATCGCATGCTCGTTGCGGCGCTCGACCCGCACCCGCGTGATGCGCTCGCCGAACGGGTCGGGCGCATAGCCGCGCGTTGCGATGGTCACGCGGTGGCCGGCGCGCAGCAGGCGCTGGACCAGGAGCTTGCCGAAGAACCGGGTACCGCCGATCACCAACGTATTCTTGTGCATGACTTTTCCTTGTAGGATCGAGTATATTTTCTGCAAAGCAGCAAAATCCATCAACCGAGAAAAAGTAATAGCATTGAATAAGAAAAACTTATGCATGGGGTCGCCATGAAGCCGCTACGCAGCCTGTCCGGCCTAATCGACTTCGATTGCGCCGCCCGCTGGGGCAGCTTCAAGCTGGCCGCGCAAGAGCTGCACAAGACGCCGGCGGCAGTCAGCCTGCAGGTCAAGCAGCTCGAGGAAAACGTCGGTTTCGCCTTGTTTGTGCGCCATCCGCGTCATATCTCGCTGACCGAAAAAGGCCAGGAGCTGGCCATTGCTACCTCCCGCATGCTGGCCGACCTGCGCGCCAAGGTCGCGGCGCTGCAGTGCGGCGACGAGGAAGCGGTGCTGCGCATCTCGACCACGCATTCCTTCGCGATCAAGTGGCTGGTGCCGCGCATGCACCGCTTCACCAAGCTGTATCCGGAACTCGACATTCGCATCGATTCGAACGACGCGCCGGTCGACCTGCAGGCCGACAGCACCGACGTGGCGGTGCGCTACGGGCCGGTGAGCGACGGCGACCCCTCGGTGCTGTTCCATGAACGGCTGGTGCCGGTGTACAGCCCCGAACTGCTGGCGCCTGGCCAGGAAGCCTTGACCCTGGCTGACCTGCCGCAGCATAGCCTGCTGGTGGTGCAGTCGCCCGAAGCCTGGCTGCAGCTCCTGAACGAGAACCGCGCGCTCAAGGGCAAGTACGATTTCTCGCGCGGCTACACGCACTGGGGCGTGCTGGTGCAGGCGGCGGTGGCGGGGCAGGGCGTGGCCCTGGTGCCTTACGGGATCGCCTTCCAGGACATCGAATCGGGCGCACTGCGCCAGATCGCCTGCCGCAGCGCGCCCTTCGGCAGCGGCTACCGCTTCCTGGCCAACCCGCACAAGGAGCACATGCTCAAGGTGCAGCGCTTCAGGCAGTGGATGGTGGCGGAGATGGATGCCTTGCGGGCGACGATGGAGCGGGTTTGACGAAACTGGCCTGCGTGCAAACTGTATCCCCGCCTGCGCGCACTGGTGTCCAAGATAAGTGGCAGATGAGTTGCCAGGGGCTACCGAAGATGAGTTGCTGAAGGGTATCGGGAGGGGGTTGCAGGTAAAGGTTTAGGGTTGTAAAAACCCCGA
>NZ_JCASID010000015.1:0-108023 GCF_059685855.1 Telluria sp. ZB4P37 | reverse complement strand
GTGTGAAAGTAGGTTATCGTCAGGCTAGTTATAAGCAAAACCCCACCAGGTGATCCTGGTGGGGTTTTTTGCGTTTACACGCTCTCTTCAATGACCGCATCTCATCCGGCGCTGGTGACTACGCAGCGAACCTGGGCTCCCGCCTTCGCGGGAGCGACGGTTCTGCGATACGAACATCAGCAAGTTTGTGGCGTGCGAGCGATGCACGCGTCGCAGCTCCCGTTCTATCGCCGGCCCCGGAGTTTTTGAGCCCCAATAAAAAGAGGAGCCAAAGCTCCGCCGTTTATTCGCGTGCGTGTGGCCACCGCCTCACCGGCACCGGCATATGACAGCCTCGCAGCGCCAGTCAGACGCCCCAGAGCACGTCGGTCTGCTGGTCGCGGGCCGAACGCAGCATTTCCAGCAGCGGATAGGCGCGTGTGGAGAAGGTCACGAGTTCGATCGGCTCATGGTCGTTGTCTTCGGTTTCGCCATGGTGCGCATGGACGTCGCGCTCGACCTGTTCCGACACCTGGTGTTTACGGCTTTCTTCGATTTCGCCTTCGAGGAGTGCGACTGCACGCCGCGCTTCTCCCGCCGTGATGACGCCGCGCTCCGTATCCTTGTTCAGCATATCGAGGATGCGCTTGGCATGCTCCTGGTACATCAGGACCTCAGGATAGGACTTGCACTTGAATGTAATCAACATAGCTATTCCAATCGTCAGTTAATGACTAAACGATAACACGAGTTGGTAGTGCGGTCATCCCGCGCATGCTCTTATAGCTGTGGTCGCCGAAGAAACCAGGCCACGGCAAGTGTGAACATGGTGGATGCGAAAGCACCAACCGCCCCGAGGAGCTGCAGATCCGACGGCTTGCCCGTTGCGGCAGCAACCAGGCACCATGCGAACCCGCCCCAGGACAAGCCATTGGCCACCTCGAGCAGGGACCTCAGCACGCCACCCTTGCCACGCGACGCGTAATCGCTGCGCGCGCCCGGCCGTCCGCACCAGTGGACGATCAGCGCGGCTGCGCAGACTGCACCGCTGACCGTAAAGCATGCCAGCAAGCCCGCGACCGGGGCGCGCACCACGAGCCAGAGCAGGGGAAGGGCGACCAGCAGCAGCGAGGGCATCACTGCAGCTGCGAGCTTGGCCAGCCGGATAACGCGCGGCGCTGCCGGCGCAAGGCGCAGCAGGTCGGGCGCGTCTTCGGCCGAAACCACAATCCAGGCCAGCGATGCGGTCAGCGAGGCGCATAGCAGCGTCAGGCCCGCCGCCACGGTGGGAAGCTGGATCTCGCTGCGGCGAAAGACGATGAAGAACAGCGGCAGCAGGTAGATCAGCTGCAGCGCCACCTGCGAGATCAGGTGCGGGTCACGGACGATCAGCCGCCACTCCTTGAGCACGACGGTGTCGAACAGGCGGCGCCCGAAGCGGTAGCGCACGCCGCCTGCCAGCTGAGGCGCGGCGCGGCGCGAGGATGCGGCCTGCTGCAGCCCGTGCACGAAGAAGCGGTGGGTGCGCGCGGCCGTGAACAGCGATGCCGCCACAGCCAACAGCACCAGGCCCAGCACCGGCAGCGGCTCGCCCAGCAGCGCGCGGCCCGGCAGCCATAGCGCGCTCGATGCGCCAAGTGGGCCGTTTGCCGAAAAGGCGCGGGCGAAAGCGGTGGCGGCCTGGGCCTCCATCCCGTCGGAGAAATGGGAGAACAGCTGCGACAGGATGAACAGCAGGGCTCCGGCCAGCGCCCCGATCACCTGGGCGACGACGCGCGTGCGGCGCGCCCCGATGATCCTGACCAGTCCCAGCGTCATCAGCATGGCGGCGCAGGCGATGATGGTCGCGCAGCCCAGGATGACTGGATAGACCGCGAGCCAGCGCGCGTAGCCGAGCATTGCCCCGGCATGCGCGAACGGCGCCAGCAGGAACAGGTAGAGGCTGGAGGTGCCGATGGCGACCGTCCCGAGGCGCACGGCGAAGATGCTGCGCGATGACAGGGGCGAGGACAGCAGCAGGTCGAGGTCGCCCCGCTCGAACAGCACCAACACGCTGGAACTCAGTGCGCTGGAGAGCATGAAGGTCATGCAGCCGAACAGCAGCGCGGTGACCGCGACCAGCACGCGCGGGTCGGAGGGTTCGATGCCCGCGCTGCGCGAGACGACGAAAAAAGCCGCGACGTGCAGCACGAGCCAAACCAGGGCAATGGCGGCCAGTGCGCCGGCGCCGGGACGGCGCTGCGTCTTTTTCGACTTGCCGGACGCCGCGTTGTACCAGAACAGCCTGGCCTCGTGCCAGGCCAGCCAGCCGATGCTGCCGGGTGCGCCCATCATGGCTGCGCGGTCAGCTGCAGGAAGACATCTTCGAGGCTCGCGCCGCTGGTGCGCGCGCGCAGTTCATCGAGCGTGCCTTCTGCGATCAGGCGGCCCTGCCGGATGATGCCGATGCGCTGCGCGAGGCGCTCTGCCACTTCGAGGATGTGGGTGGTCAGGATCACTGTCCCGCCCTTGGCGACGTGCGACAGCAGCAGGTCTTTCACCTGGCGCGCCGCGGCGGCATCGAGCCCGGTGAGCGGCTCGTCCAGGATCAGCAGTTCAGGCTCGTGGATCAGCGCCCCGGCCAGCGCGAGCTTTTGCTTCATCCCGCGCGAGAAGCCTTCGGTGAGTTCGTGCGCATGCTGGCTCAGGTCCAGCCAGTCGAGCAGTGCGCGTGCCCGCGTTTCGGCTACGGCGGCGTCCACGCCCCATAGGCCGGCGACGAATTCAAGGTATTCGGTCGGCTTGAGTTTCCCGTACAACATCGGATCGTCGGGCAAGTAGGCCAGGCGCCGCTTGGCTTGCTGCGGCATGGACGCCAGGTCGATGCCGAGCACCTCGATGCTGCCGGCATCCGGCGCCACCAGCCCGGCTACCATGCGCAGGGTCGTGGTCTTGCCGGCGCCGTTAGGCCCGAGCAGGGCATACAGCTCGCCACGCCGCACCGACAGGTCCAGGCCGTCCACGGCAGGACGGCCGAACGATTTATACAGGCCCCTGACCGACAGGGCGGGAGGCAGGGCACTGGCGCTCATTGCGCAGCAAAAGAGTCAAGGAACTGCTCGGTATGCTCCGGCGGCATTGTCCCCGGCCTGCCCACCACGATTACCTGGAAGACGCGCGCACCTTTCGCCACGAAGCGTCCGACGATCCGCACGGAACCGCCATTGCCACGGCCGGTTGCATCAAGCTCCAGCGTCGCATCGCCCGGTTGCCCTGCGGGCTCGGTGACGGCGCCGATATTGCGCAGCAGTGCCTGGCGCATCGCCGGCAGGATCGCGCGTGCGGTGGCCGCATCTGGCGCCTGTGCGGTGCCTACCGCAAACGTCGTTCCATCGACCTCTGCGGCAGTCATGGTCATGTCGACCTGCAGGCCGCCCAGGTCGATGCTGCGCGTGTGGGTGGAAGGCTTGGCAGGGAACTGGACGCGGAAAGATCCGTCGCTGCTCGTATGGTCGCGCCAGTTATACGAGGGTGTGCATCCCATCAGCAGTGCGGCGGAGAGTAACAGGAAGGAAGCAGGAAAGGAGGATAGGCGCATCCGGCGATGATAACAGCAGGGGCCAGCCATGTACGGCTGGGTCTCGCGCGCTGTTACGCCTGATGACGATATCGCCGCACAGGCAAACGGTTCCTGCTTATCTCCTCTTGGAAAGAACAGGTGTTATTTAATGGTTACGCGAAAATGGGTTATTTGGAAACCAAGAGTTTCTTTTCCAGTTCCTTGTCGGGGGCACCGACAACGCGGCGCCGCGCTATGCCGATATCCTGGTGACTGCGTTTGGTGGCGAAACGGCAAGCTACCGGATGAATTTTTCAGCCAATTCCAACGGCAACATTTCTTCAGGGTCGATACGGCCAATGGCACACTGCTGAATAATGTGGCGATTTCGAGCAAGGTCGGGATCACGGATGTGCGCCAGCCCCGTATCGTTGCCCGGATACCCGAACCGGCCACCCTGCTCAGCCTCGGAATCGGCATGGTCGGCCTGCTGGCAGCGCGGCGGCGCAGGCTGCCGTCCGCTGCGGCGCCCGGCAGCACCCCGGATTCAGCCATCGCGTAGCGCGCGGCGGTACTGGATCGCTTCGGCGATATGCCCGGCCGCCACCCCATCGGCGGCGGCCAGGTCGGCGATCGTGCGCGCCACCTTGAGCACGCGGTGGTAGGCGCGCGCCGACCAGTGCAGCTGCTGCATGGCCGCGCGCAGCAGCCGGTCGCCGCCCGCATCGGGGCGGCAGTAGCGGTCGATCTCGCCCGGCGCCAAACGTTGGTTGGGCTTGCCCTGGCGCGCCAGTTGCAGCGCATGCGCCTGCGCCACGCGCGCCGCAACTAGCGCGCTGCTCTCGCCGTCGGCCTGCGCGCCGATGCTCTCGGCCGGCATGGCGGCCACGGTGAACTGGATGTCGATGCGATCGAGCAGGGGCCCGGAAATGCGGCCCTGGTAGCGCTGGGCGGTGTCGGGCGTGCAGCGGCATTTGCCGGACGGGTGGCCGAGCCAGCCGCAGGGGCAGGGATTCATGGCGGCGACCAGCTGGAAGCGCGCCGGGAAATCGGCCTGGTGCGCCGCACGCGAGATCGTGATCTGGCCCGATTCGAGCGGCTCGCGCAGCACTTCCAGCACGCGGCGGTCGAACTCGGGCAGTTCGTCGAGGAAGAGCACCCCGTGGTGGGCCAGCGATACCTCGCCGGGACGCGGCAGGTTGCCGCCGCCGACCAGGGCCGCGCCCGAGGAGGTGTGGTGCGGGCTGCGGAACGGGCGCCGGCGCCAGCGCTCGGGTGCGAAGCCGCCGCAGAGCGATTGCACTGCGGCCGACTCGAGCGCCTCGTCATCGCTCATCGGCGGCAGCAGCGCCGGAAAGCGCGAAGCCAGCATGCTCTTGCCCGCACCGGGAGGGCCGATCAGGAGGACCGAATGGGTGCCGGCGGCCGCCACCTCGAGCGCGCGCTTGGCCGACTGCTGTCCCTTGACCTCGGCGAAGTCCGGATAGTCGATGGCCGGCACCGGTGCCTGGCCCTGGTGGCGCGGCAGCCGCAGCTTGCCCGCGCCATGCGCGAAGTGGGCGCAGACTTCCAGCAGGGTGCGGGCCGGGTGGATGGCGGCTTCCGTCACCAGCGCCGCTTCGTCGGCGTTGGCGAGCGGCAGGATGAAGGCGCGGGCGCCGCCGTCGCCGTCGCGGTGCATGGCAAGCGTCATTGCCAGCGCGCCGCGCACGGGCCGCAACTCGCCCGACAGCGACAGCTCTCCCGCGAATTCGTAGCGCGCCAGCTGATCCGCCGGGAGTTGCTGCGAGGCCGCAAGGATGCCGAGCGCAATCGGCAGGTCGAAGCGGCCGGACTCCTTTGGCAGGTCGGCCGGGGCCAGGTTCACGGTGATCCGGCGCGGCGGGATGGTAAAGCCGGAATTCTGCAAGGCCGCGCGCACGCGGTCTTTGGCTTCGCGTACTTCGGCATCGGGCAAGCCGACGATGGCAAACGCGGGCAAGCCGTTCGCCAGGTGGACTTCGACATTGACAACGGGCGCGGCCATGCCCGCCAGGGCGCGGCTGCGAAGGACTGCGAGGCTCATGGTGTTCCTGGACAGGGAAGGAGACGTGCAAATACTGCAGGGTGGCCAGGGCTTGGCGCTTGCGCTTGACCAAAGGTGCAGGGGGCCTGCTGCTTGCGCGGGTCGCGACGTTCACCGCGCTGTCGGCTGCTGACGGCAGGTTTTCTGGAAAGCATTGCTTGTGCTAGGCTCGCGTTTTTCTCGGGAGACCATATTGCAGCGCAAGTCCGTATTGTTGGCCGCCGGCCCGGTAGCCACGTGTCCCCAAAATACGCAGCCCAGCCTCGGCCGCATGCCCGGCCTGGACCTGTTGCGCGCCATCGCGATTCTATGGGTGATGGCCTACCACGTGACCAGCTATGGCGTGGTGTTGCCGGCGCCGGCCGAATTCGGCTGGATGGGCGTGGACCTGTTCTTCGTGCTGAGCGGTTACCTGATCGGCGCCCAGGCCTTCGCGGCTCGCCTGGCACCCGGCGGACCGCGTTGGGGGCAGTTCATGGCCCGGCGCGCCTTGCGCGTGCTGCCCGCCTACCTGGCCGTGCTTGGCCTCTACCTGTGGATCCCGGCCTGGCGCGAAAGCCCGGGCATGCAGCCGGCCTGGCAGTTCCTGAGCTTCACGGCCAACCTCTTTCCTGATTATTTCAACGCCCGCGCGTTCTCGCATGCCTGGTCGCTATGCGTCGAGGAGCATTTCTACCTGGTGCTGCCGGTGGTAGTGTCATGCCTGGGCTGGCGTCCGGCGGCGTGGAAGACGGCAGCGGTGGCGCTGGCGATCCTCGCAGGCGGCATGCTGCTGCGCGGCTGGGTGTGGTACCAGGAAGTCGCGCCCTGGCTGGGCGTGGCCAGCGGCAGGGATGCAGGAGTGCTGCGCTACATAGAGCACATCTATAACCCGACCTGGGCCCGGCTCGACGCCCTGGTGGTGGGCGCCGTGCTGGCGGCGGTGCGGCTGTTCCGGCCGGCCTGGTGGGAAGCGATGACGGCCCGCTCGTGGGGGTTCTTGCTGGCGGGCGTGGCCGGCGTGGCGGCGACCGGAAGCCTGCTGTTCGACGGCCCCCTGAACGCGGGCATGGCCATCGCCGGCTTCCCGCTGCTGTCCCTGAGCCTGGGAGGCATCCTGGTGGGCTGCGCCAGCAGGCAATCAATGCTGGGGCGCGTGAACGTGCCAGGGGCGCGCATGATGGCGACCCTGGCCTTCAGCCTCTACCTCACGCACAAGAGCGCCTATCACCTGGTGCGGGAGCAGCTCGGCACGATGGCGGGCGGCGGCAACCTGGTGGCGCTGGCGACCTATGGCTTTGCGACGCTGCTGTGCGCCGCGCTGCTCTACCTGTTGGTCGAACGCCCGGGCCTGCGGCTGCGCGAGCGCCTGCTGCGGCCGCAGCGCAGCGCGCCGGCAGCCGCGCTTACAGCAGCGGGTTCTTCGTGACCGCCACCGCGACGATATAGGCGAAGCAGGCCAGTGCGCCGGCAAAGGCTGCGCCCCGCACCTGCTGCGTGCGGCCGCGCTTGAGCGCGATGGTGCCCAGCACGATATAACCCACCAGCGCCACCACCTTGGCCGTCAGCCAGGACTGCTGGCCCGGATACTGGCTGCTCCATACGGCCAGGCCGATTGCGCTCACCAGCAGCAGCGTATCGACGACATGCGGCACGATCTTGACCCAGCGCCGCTGCAGCTGCCGTGAACCGGTCAGCATCCAGATGCCGCGGATCAGGAACAGCAGGCCGCTCAAGGCAGCAAAGGTGACGTGGATGTGCTTCAAGGCGAAATAGGTCATGGCAGGTTTGAAAGTTGACAACCTGCGCAGTATGCCTCAGCCGCACTCTCCCACATAGTGGCATTCGTCGCAGCGGGTGCAGCCGTCGACCTTGCGCAGCGCACGGGCGCCGCATTCGGGGCATTTGGCGCCCGTGGCTGCGGGTAGCGCGCCCGATACGGTCGGCAGCTGCGGCTCGGCCTCCAGCGCCACGCCATCCTGGCGCGCGGCATGGCGGCGCGCCAGTTCCGGCAAGGGCACCTGGTTGCCCCAGGCATCGAGGAAGCCGCGCCGGATCAGCAGCCGCTGCAGCATGAAGGCGATCGCCGCCACTTCCGAATCGTGATAAACCGGGACCTGCACGCCATCTTCGCGCGTGAGATAACCGCAGCGCACCGGGCCTTTTTCCCACACCACGTCGCGCATGTCGGCCAGCGCCCGCGCAATCGGCCCGCCGGCGCGCGCGACCATCGACAGCAGCCGCATCGAGGCCGTGATCCATTGCTGTCCCCCTAGGCGCTGGTTCGAGGGCATGAAGAATTCGAAAGGCCGCTCGACCGTCACCGGCTTGCCCTCGCACGTGCCGTCGGCGCGAATGAAGCTCACCGTGAGATAGGCGGTCTTGCGGCCTTCCTGGGTCGAGTACTCGATTTTTGACGTGACCGATTCCAGCTCGCCCAGCGGCCGGCGCTCGAAGCGCTTGCGCAGCGGGTCATCGTCGGGCGCCGCGGCGCGTTCCGGCTCGGGTGAGGCCGACAGCACGCTGCCCAGCACGGTGTTCGGCCGATAGGTCGCCAGGCCCTTCAGCCCCGCATGCCAGGCCTGGCTGTACAGGTCGCGGAAATCGTCGAAGGGATAGTCTTCCGGCACGTTGACGGTCTTCGAGATCGCCGTGTCCACGAAGGGCTGCACCGCCTGCACCATGCGCAGGTGGTCGAGCGCGCGCATCTCGAGCGCGGTCACGAATTGCGCCGGCAGCCTCAAGGTGTCATGACCCATCTGGCGGTACAAACGCCAGGCATGGTCTTCGACCTCGTAGCTGCGCATCGAGCCGTCCGCCATGCGCTTCTTGCGCTGGTAGGTCCAGGAATAGGGCGGCTCGATGCCGTTCGAGGCATTGTCGGCAAAGGCCAGCGAGATGGTGCCGGTCGGCGCGATCGACAGCAGGTGAGAGTTGCGGATGCCATGCGCGCGGATCGCTTCGCGCAGTTCCTGCGGCAGGCGCCCGACGAACTGCCCGCGCAGGTACTGGTCGGCATCGAACAGGGGGAAGGGCCCTTTTTCGCGCGCCAGTTCGACGGATGCCGCATAGGCCGCATCGCGCAGCGCTTCGGCAATGCGGGCGGCGAGCGCACGGCCCTCGCTTGAATCGTAGCGCAGGCCCAGCATCACGAGCGCGCTGCCCAGGCCCAGGAAACCCAGGCCCACGCGGCGCTTGGCGCTGGATTCAAGCGCCTGCTGCGGCAGCGGCCAGACGGTGGCATCGAGCACCAGGTCGAGCATGCGCACCCCCACCGCGGCGACCTCGCGCATGCGCGCGAAGTCGAAGGCGGCAGCGTCGCTGAACGGATCGTTCACAAAGCTCGTGAGGTTCAGCGAGCCGAGGTCGCAGCAGCCATAGCCAGGCAGCGGCTGCTCGCCGCAGGGATTGGTGGCGCGCAGCTCTTCGGCATACCAGAGGTTGTTTTCCAGGTTGATGCGGTCGACGAACAGCACGCCCGGTTCGGCATGGTCGTAGGTCGAGGCGATGATCCGGTCCCACAGCGCGCGCGCCCCAAGCTGCCGGTAGGCCCAGCGGCCGTCGTCGAGGCGGCGCGCGCCGGCCATGTCTTCGTCGCCGGGTTCGGCGCGGTGCACCAGCTCGAAGGAGGCATCGGCTTCCACCGCGCGCATGAAGGCGTCGGTGACGCCGACCGAGATGTTGAAGTTGGTGAGGCCGCCTTCGTCCTTGGCGGCGATGAAGCGTTCGATGTCGGGATGGTCGATGCGCAGCACACCCATTTGCGCGCCGCGCCGGGCGCCGGCCGATTCGACCGTGCGGCAGGAGGCGTCGAACACTTCCATGTACGAGACCGGTCCCGAGGCGCGCGAACGGGTGCCGTGGACTTTGCTGCCCATGGGGCGGATAGCGGAGAAGTCGTAGCCGACGCCGCCGCCGCGGCGCATGGTCTCGGCAGCTTCCGACAGGGCAGTGTAGATGCCGGGCAGGCCGTCCTGGTCGGTGCCCGAGATCGAATCGCCCACCGGCTGCACGAAGCAATTGATGAGGGTGGCCTGCAGGCCGAGGCCCGCGGCAGAGTTGATGCGCCCGGCGGGCACGAAGCCCTGTTGCTGGGCCCACAGGAAGCGCTGTTCGAACCCGGCGCGCTGCGCTTCAGGCTCGAGCGCGGCCAGGGCGCGCGCCACGCGCCGGCGCACATCTTCCATGCTGGTTTCGTCGCCCTTGGCGTATTTCTCGCGCAGGACGTCCAGCGACACCTCCTGCGCCGGCAGGGCGCCCGGTGGTTTGTCGATGGCATTCATGGTGCGCCCGGCCTGAGCATGAATGCGCCCGAAGAATCAGGGCTTGTCGAGAATGATGTGGGGCGCAGCTGGATCGGTGGCGCCAGGGATAGCGCCGCTTGACGCCGGGCTGGCGGAAGCGGAAGAACCCGTCTGCGCGTTCAGCCGTGCTTCCAGCTCCACCACGCGCAGCTCGAGCGCCTCGAGCTTGGCGCGGGTCTTGGCCAGCACCTGGGCCTGGATCTCGAATTCTTCGCGGGTGACCAGGTCGAGCTTGGAGAAACCCTGGGTCATCATCGCCTTGACATTGCGCTCGATGTCCTTGGCCGGCGTGCTTTCCAGCGCCTGGTTGATCTTGCCCTGCAAGTCGTTGAAGAAAGTATTCATATCCGTGCATTCCTAAATGAGGCGGCGCCGGCGCACCATGACGGTGCGTCCACTGCCCGCCATGGTGCGTGGCGCTGCGGCACATTGCTGCCGCGCGGTTTTCTGGGTTGAACGAATCGCAAATGGGGGGCATGGCTGAGAAATCAAGCGCAATTGCCAGCATCCGACTCCGGTTTGAGCTGGCACGCATCCTGCTAAAGAGTTGTCAGGAGTGGTGCAAACAGGATTGTAAACCGCAACGGCTCAGACCGTTGAACATAAGGGGAATGTCATGAAGTGCAACACAACCGCAGCAGCAGTGGCCTGGGCCGTCCTGGCCTTCTCGAGCGTCACCGCCAGCGCGCAGGAAGCAGCCCCTGAGCATCAAGTCAGCTATAACGCCGCCCTTGCCAGCGACTACCGTTACCGCGGCCTGTCGCAAACCAGTTTCGACCCGGCGCTGCAAGGCGGCGCCGACTACGTGCACGGCCCGACCGGCTGGTATGTAGGCACCTGGCTGTCCACCATCAAATGGACCAAGGATCTCGGCGGCGACGGCAACATCGAATGGGATATCTACGGCGGCAAGCGTGGCCAGCTGGGCGAATCCGTCACCTATGACGTCGGCGGCCTGTACTACCTGTACCCGTCCAATGGCCTGCACCCGAGCGCGAACACCTTCGAGCTGTACGGGCGCCTCGGCTTCGGCCCGGCCTATGTCAAGTATTCGCGCTCGACCACCAACTTGTTCGGCACCGCCAACAGCAAGGGCAGCGGCTACCTCGACGTCGGCGCCGATATCGACGTGGGCAATGGCTTCCTGCTGAACCTGCATGCCGGACGCCAGGAAGTGCGCCACAACAGCCAGTACTCGTACACAGACTACAAAGTCGGCGTCACCAAGGACCTCGGCGTGGCCACCGTCTCGCTGGCCTGGATCAAGGCCAGTACCGGCGCCTACCTGAACCCGGAAGGCAAGAACCTCGGCAAGTCCGGCGCCATCCTGACCGTGTCAAAAACTTTCTGAACGCATAAGAGGCACACCATGAAAATGATTACCGCCATCATCAAACCCTTCAAGCTGGACGAGGTCCGGGAAGCGCTGTCGGAGATCAACGTGCAGGGCATGACGGT
Source organism: Telluria sp. ZB4P37 (assembly GCF_059685855.1). Lineage (NCBI taxonomy): Bacteria > Pseudomonadati > Pseudomonadota > Betaproteobacteria > Burkholderiales > Oxalobacteraceae > Telluria > Telluria sp. ZB4P37. The sequence continues at coordinate 96,700 of NZ_JCASID010000015.1, read as the reverse complement.
GACCGAGGTGAAGGGCTTCGGCCGCCAGAAGGGCCATACCGAGCTGTACCGCGGCGCCGAGTACGTGGTCGACTTCCTGCCGAAAATCAAGATCGAAGCGGCCGTGGACGATGCCGTGGTCGACCAGGTCATCGACGCCATCCAGGGCGCGGCCCGCACCGGCAAGATCGGTGACGGCAAGATTTTCGTGGCCGACCTGAACCAGGTCATCCGTATCCGTACCGGCGAGACCGGCAACGAAGCACTGTAAGGGGAATCCTGATGAAGCACACCATAACAAAAGTCCTGGCCGGCCTCATGGCCATGAGCCTGGCGCTGCCGGCCCTGGCGGCACCCACCATCAACAAGGGCGACACCGCGTGGATGTTCACCGCCACGCTGCTGGTCATCATGATGTCGATTCCCGGCCTGGCCCTGTTCTACGGCGGCCTGGTACGCGCCAAGAACATGCTGTCGATCCTGATGCAGGTCTTCATGGTCTTCTCGGTGATCATCGTGCTGTGGTGCCTGTACGGCTATTCGCTGGCCTTCACCCAGGGCAATGCCTTCATCGGCGGCTTCGACCGCGTCTTCCTCAACGGCATCTACGACCCGGTGGCCGGCAGCTTCGCCCAGGCCGCGACCTTCAGCAAGGAGACGATGATTCCTGAATTTATCTTCGTCGCCTTCCAGGGCACCTTCGCCGCCATTACCTGCGCGCTGATCGTCGGTGCGTTTGCCGAGCGCGTGCGCTTCTCGGCGGTGCTGCTGTTCATGGTCCTGTGGTTCACCTTCGGCTACCTGCCGGTCGCGCACATGGTCTGGTTCTGGGCCGGTCCGGATGCCATCACCGATGCTGCGTCGCTCGCGACGGTCACCGGCAATGCCGGCTTCCTGTGGCAGAAGGGCGCGCTCGACTTTGCGGGCGGCACCGTGGTGCACATCAATGCGGCAGTGGCCGGCCTGGTCGGGGCCTACGTGATCGGCAAGCGTGTCGGCCTGGGCCGCGAATCGATGGCGCCGCACTCGCTGACCATGACCATGATCGGCGGCTCGATGCTGTGGGTCGGCTGGTTCGGCTTCAACGCCGGTTCGGCACTGGAAGCGGGCGACGTCGCCGCGCTGGCCTTCATCAACACCCTGCTGGCGACCGCCGCGGCAGCCGTGTCGTGGATGATCGGCGAGTGGATCTTCAAGCGCAGGCCGTCGATGCTGGGCGCTGTCTCGGGCGCCGTGTCGGGCCTGGTGGCGATCACCCCGGGCTGTGGCTTCGTCGGCCCGATGGGCGCCCTGGTCATGGGTCTGCTGGCAGGCGTCATCTGCCTGTGGGGCGTGACCGGCCTGAAGCGCCTGCTGGGCGCCGACGATTCGCTCGACGTGTTCGGCGTGCATGGCGTGGGCGGCATCCTCGGCGCGCTGCTGACCGGCGTGTTCGCGTCGCCGGCACTGGGCGGTCAGGGCATCTGGGACTACGTCGCCAACAAGGGCTCGGCGGATTACTCGATCGCGAACCAGGTGTGGGTGCAGGCGCAAGCCATCGGCATCACCATCGTGTGGTCTGGTGTAGTGGCTTTCATTGCCTTCAAGCTGGTCGATATCGTGATCGGGCTGCGCGTGCCGGCGGACCAGGAACGCGAAGGGCTGGACATTACCAGCCATGGGGAGTCGGCGTATCACGCTTGATACGGATTTTCTAAGTAGCAAATGATGCACGTTGTCCCCGCGAAGGCGGGGACAACGGTTTTCAGGATGGTGGAAGAATGAGATTGGCGTACCTCGGCGGCGGTACGGCGCACTTCTTTTTTCATTCCGGCAAGCGTGCGCCTTTAAAGCGGCTTCTTCGTCCATATATAGCTGTACCGATATAATTCGAAAAAGCCACTACTAGGACGTCCCACATGGTTCCGCACCTCGCCACCGCCCTTACCGGGCCCCTGCTCGACCTGGAAAAGAAGATCCTCGAAGCCACGCCCGCCATCGAGCGCTGGTTCCGGCTCGAGTGGCAGGAGCATACGCCGCCGTTCTATTGCTCGGTCGACCTGCGCAATGCCGGCTACAAGCTGGCGCCGGTCGATACCAATTTGTTCCCGGGCGGCTTCAACAACCTGTCCACCGAGATGCTGCCGCTGGCGGTGCAGGCCGCCATGGCTGCGATCGACAAATACTGCCCGGATGCGCGCAACCTGCTGATGATCCCGGAAACGCATACGCGCAACCCGCTCTACCTGCAGAACGTGGCGCGCCTGATGCAAATTTTCCGCCAGACCGGCCTGCACGTGCGCCTGGGCTCGCTGTCGCCGGACGTCACCCAGCCGACCCCGCTGGCGCTGCCGGACGGGAACATGCTGGTGGTCGAGCCGCTGGTGCGATCAAGCAACGGGCGCCGCGTCGGCCTGGCCGATTTCGATCCCTGCACCATCTTGCTGAACAACGATCTCTCGGCGGGCATCCCGGCCATCCTGGAAAACATCCACGAGCAGTCGCTGCTGCCGCCGGTCCATGCCGGCTGGGCGCTGCGCCGCAAGAGCAACCACCTCAAGGCTTTCGATGAAGTCGCGAAGAAGTTCGGCAAGCTGATCGACATCGATCCATGGCTGGTCAATCCGCTGCACAGCAAGGTCGGCGAAGTCGACCTGCAGGAAGACGTCGGCACCGAGCAGCTGGCCGACGCGGTCTCGGCCCTGCTCTCGAAGATCAAGAAGAAGTACAAGGAATACGGCATGAAGGAGCAAAAGCCCTTCGTGATCGTCAAGCCCGACGCCGGCACCTATGGCATGGGCGTGATGACGGTGAAGGACGCCAGCGAAGTGCGCGACCTGAGCCGTGCCCAGCGCAACAAGATGACGGTCATCAAGGATGGCGTGGCGGTCAACGACATGATCGTGCAGGAAGGCGTGCCGACCTTCGAGTCCGTCAACGATGCGGTGGCCGAGCCGGTGGTCTACATGATCGACCGCTACGTGGTGGGCGGCTTCTACCGCATCCACGCCGAGCGCGGCATCGACCAGAACCTGAACGCGCCGGGTTCCCAGTACGTGCCGCTGGCATTTGCCCAGCAGCATGCGGTGCCGGACCTCAAGGCCAAGCCAGGCACGGCGGCGCCGAACCGCTTCTACGTGTATGGCGTGGTGGCGCGCCTGGGGCTGCTGGCGGCTTCGCTCGAACTCGAGCGCACCGACCCGAACCCCGAGGTGTACTAAGCCATCACGTTTCGGTGGAGACGGCGTCCCAGTCGTCTTCGCCCTCAAGCCGGATCATCCAGTTGGCCGCATGGTGCCATTCCAGCACCATGCCGGGATTGATGCCGGGCGGCTGTTCGTGGCCGTTCAATTGCGCGTCGCGCACTGCCCAATGCAGGCGGTACAGCAGGTCGGCCTGGTCCAGGATCTCGCTCTTGCTGCGCAGGCGGATCGCATCGCGCAGCATGGTCGCGTCCGCCAAGTCGTGCGGGTAGAGCGGCAGGATGCTTTCTGCGCTGGACGGCGCTGCCGGCAGGACGGGCTTGTCCGCCAGGCCCGCGCACCAGGCCAGGAACATCATCGCTTCCAGCCGCCACGAGAAGCGGATCACGTCTTCCTCGGACGGCGCGTCATCGAACAGGAAGGCGGCTTCGTCGTTCGACAGCATGGCGCGCCGTTCTTCGCTGGCGAAATACTGCTTGAAGAAGGTGTTCTGGCGCAGCATGGCCGCGCCCACCACGCCCCAGAGCGCGACCAGCCGGCGCCAGAGGTCGTCCCCGGTGCGCAGCGCCACGTCGTCGCCATCCTCGATCATCGGCAAGTGCGGGTTGACGGGAATCCCGTGCTCGCGCACTAGCGCTTCGTTTGCTGCCCTGCGTGCTTCTGCTGTCATGTCCTGCCTCCGGAAATCGTTTGCAGGACATTAACATCAACCGTCCAGTTGACGTCGTACGCGGTGATCGTCCGGATCACATCGCCACCGAATAGATGGGCCGCCCGCGAACATCCGCGTTTCCGGCTAAAATCAGGGCATTCCCCGCATTGGACCGTCCATGAAAATCGCCTTCCTCGCCGATCCCCTCGCCACGTTCAAGATTTACAAGGACTCGACCTTCGCAATGATGCGCGAAGCCGCCAAGCGCGGCCACACCATCTATGCCTTCGAGCAGCGCGACATGGTGCTGGAAGAGGGTGTGGTCACGGCGGAGGTCAGGCGCTTGACCCTCACCGGCGAGCCGGACGCCTGGTACCGCGCCGACGTGCCGGAAATCGCCAGGCTCTCAAGCTTTGATGCCGTCATCGAGCGCAAGGATCCGCCTTTCGACATGGAATATGTCTACGGCACCTATCTGCTGGAACTGGCCGAGCGCCAGGGCGCGCGCGTGTTCAACCGCCCGGGCGCGATCCGCGACCACAACGAAAAGCTGGCCATCGCCCAGTTCAGCGGCTACACCTCGCCGACCCTGGTGAGCTCGAACATGGACCGCCTGCGCGACTTCCACGGCAAGCATGGCGACGTGATCTTCAAGCCGCTTGACGGCATGGGCGGGGCCGGCATCTTCCGCATCAAGGAAGACGGCATGAACCTGGGCTCGGTGATCGAGTCGCTGACCGGCAACGGCATGCACACCATCATGGCGCAGAAATACATTCCGGCAATCAAAGCGGGCGACAAGCGGGTGCTGGTGATCGGCGGCAAGCCGGTGCCCTTCGCGCTGGCGCGCATTCCGCAAGGCAATGAAGTGCGCGGCAACCTGGCGGCCGGCGGCATCGGCGTGGCCCAGCCGATCACCGAGCGCGACCGCGAGATCGCCGAAGCGCTGGGGCCGGTACTGGCCGCCCGCGGCTTATTGCTGGTAGGATTGGACATCATCGGGGATTTCCTGACCGAAGTGAACGTCACCAGCCCGACCTGCTTCCAGGAGATCACCGACCAGACCGGATTCGACGTGGCCGCGATGTTCATCGACGCGGTCGAACAGCAGCTTACGGGAAACACACACTGATATGGTAGGCATTCTCCTGATGACCCACGCACCGCTGGGCCAGGCATTCATCACCGCGGTAGCGCACGTCTTCCGCGGGCCCACCGAGCGCTTCGAGGCGATCGACGTGGCCGCCGACCAGGACATCAACGAGGTCAACACCCTGGCCAAGGATGCGATCGCGCGCCTGGACGAGGGCGACGGCGTGCTGGTCATCACCGACATCAAGGGCGGAACGCCGTCCAATTGCTGCAATTCGCTGGCCAATGCCGGCCACGTGGAAGTCATCGCCGGCATCAGCCTGCCGATGCTGCTGCGTGCAATCACCTACCGCCGCGACACGCTCGACGTCGTGGTGGAAATGGCCCTGGCCGGCGCCCAGAATGGCGCGGTACGGGTGGACAATCGGATCCGCGTAGGATCGAGCTGACGGGCTGCGCTTCCAGGACACGACAGTTTTTGGCGATACGACGATAACGAGAACATGATTCAACAAGAACTAGAAATCATCAACAAGCTGGGCCTGCACGCCCGCGCCTCCGCCAAGCTTACCCAACTGGCCGCGAAATTCCAGAGCGACGTCTGGCTTACCCGTAACGGCCGCCGCATCAATGCCAAGTCGATCATGGGCGTCATGATGCTCGCCGCCGGCAAGGGCGCGAAAGTGCTGCTCGAGGCGGACGGCGCGGACGAGGAAGCCTGCATCGCCGCGCTCACGGGCCTCATCAACGACAAGTTCGGCGAAGGCGAGTAATGCCGCGCGAAGCGGCTGCTCCGCGCCACACGGGACCCTCGATGGCATCGTTCACGCTCCACGGCATTCCGGTTTCGCGCGGCATTGCGATCGGCCGCGCGCACCTGCTCACGCCGGCGGCGCTCGACGTCAAGCACTACCTGGTCCCGGTCGAGCAGGTCGAGGCCGAGGTGAGCCGCCTGCAGCATGCGATCGCCGCGGTGCACCGCGGCCTGCAGGCCCTGTGGACCGAGCTGCCCAAGGACGCCCCGACCGAGCTGGGCGCCTTCATCGACGTGCACGCCCTGATCCTGTCCGACCCGATGATCTCGGAAGCGCCGCTCGACATCATCCGCAGCCGCCACTACAACGCCGAATGGGCGCTGGTGACACAGATCGATGAGCTATCGAGCCAGTTCGACGAGATCGAGGACGAGTACCTGCGCGAGCGCAAGCACGACATCCAGCAGGTGGCCGAGCGCGTGCTCAAGGTCCTGATGGGCACCGCCCTGACGGCGCCGCCGGTGTTTTCCGGCGACGACCACGCGCCGCCGCAAATGGTCGTGGTGGCCCACGATATCTCGCCGGCCGACATGCTGGCCTTCCGCGACCGCTCCTTCATCGGCTTCGTGACCGACGTCGGCGGCCAGAACTCGCATACCGCCATTGTCGCGCGCTCGCTCGACATCCCGGCGGCGGTCGGCATGAGCCAGGCCTCGCGCCTGATCGAGCAGGACGACTGGGTCATCGTCGACGGCGACGCCGGGGTGGTGATCTGCAACCCGAGCCAGCTGGTGCTGGAGCAGTACCGCGCGCGCCAGGCGGCACTGGGCAAGGCGCGCAAGCGCCTGTTCAAGCTGAAGAAAACGCCGGCCGTCACGAAAGACGGCACCGAGGTCAAGCTGATGGCCAATATCGAGCTGCCGGAAGACTGCCCCGCCGCGCTGGAGGCGGGTGCCAACGGCGTCGGCCTGTTCCGCTCGGAGTTCCTGTTCATGGGCCGCGCCAATGTGCTGGGCAATGCGCTGCGCATCCCGAGCGAGGACGAGCAGTTCGAGCAGTACCGCAAGGCGGTGGTGGCCATGAAGGGCCGCCCGGTCACCATCCGCACGCTCGACGTCGGCGCGGACAAGCCGCTCGACCCGACCGAGCACACCGCGCTCAACCCGGCGCTGGGCCTGCGCGCGATCCGCTACTGCCTGGCCGAGCCCCAGCTGTTCCTGACCCAGCTGCGCGCGATCCTGCGCGCCTCCGCCTATGGCAAGGTGCGCATCCTGATCCCGATGCTGGCGCATGCCTTCGAGATCGACCAGACCCTCGCCATGATCGAGCAGGCCAAGGCGCAACTGCGCGACGAGGGCGTCAAGTACGACCCGGCGGTGGAAGTGGGCGCGATGATCGAGATTCCCGCGGCCGCTCTGGCGCTGCCGATGTTCGTCAAGCGCATGGATTTCCTGTCGATCGGGACCAATGACCTGATCCAGTACCTGCTTGCGATCGACCGCGTCGATTACGAAGTGGCGCACCTGTACAATCCGCTGCACCCGGCGGTCCTGATGCTGATTGCCCAGACCATCTCCATCGGCCAGAAGGCCGGCCTGGATGTCGCCGTGTGCGGCGAGATGGCGGGCGACACCAAGCTGACCCGCCTGCTGCTGGGCATGGGCCTGCGCGAATTCTCGATGCACCCTGCGCAGCTGCTGTCGGTGAAACAGGAAATCCTGAACAGCGACCTGGCCGCGATCACTTCGCGCACGCGCCGCATCCTGCGCTCGTTCGAGCCGGACGAGATCGCGGCCGCGGTGGAGCAGCTGCAGTCGCTCTGAACTGGCGCTAGCGCCGCAACATACAAGAACACCACGTAAAGCTCCATGGGATCGATCGGAACAGTCACACCACAGGCGATGCATTTCGCCGAACCCCTGCGCCTGCAAAGCGGCGCGCACATCGGCGACTACACGCTGATGTACGAAACCTATGGCACGCTCAACGCCGACAAGTCCAATGCGGTGCTGGTCTGCCATGCGCTCAATGCCTCGCACCACGTCGCCGGCACCTATGCCGACCAGCCCAAAAGCGTGGGCTGGTGGGACAACATGGTCGGCCCGGGCAAGCCGCTCGATACCGACCGCTTTTTTGTCATCGGCGTGAACAACCTCGGCTCCTGCTTCGGCTCGACCGGCCCGATGCATACCAATCCCGCCACCGGCAAGCCGTATGGCGCGGCCTTCCCCCTGCTGACGGTGGAAGACTGGGTCAGCGCCCAGGCGCGCCTGGCCGACCGCCTCGGCATCAACCAGTTTGCGGCAGTGATGGGAGGCTCGCTGGGCGGCATGCAGGCGCTCTCGTGGAGCATCCTGTTCCCGGACCGCCTTCGCCACTGCATCGTGATCGCCTCCACCCCGAAGCTCTCGGCCCAGAACATCGCCTTCAACGACGTCGCGCGCCAGGCCATCCTGACCGACCCCGACTACCATGGCGGCGACTTCTACGGGCACGGCGTGGTGCCGAAGAACGGCCTGAAAGTGGCGCGCATGGTCGGCCACATCACCTATCTGTCGAACGACGACATGGCCGAGAAATTCGGCCGCCGCCTGCGCAACGTCGCCGAGAGCGACGAATACGGCTTCGACTTCGGCATCGATTTCGAGATCGAGTCCTACCTGCGCTACCAGGGCGACAAGTTCTCGGAATACTTCGACGCCAATACCTACCTGCTCATCACCAAGGCGCTCGATTATTTCGACCCGGCCCGGCTCTACGACGGCAACCTGACGAAAGCCCTGGCGGGAACGAAAGCGCAATTCCTGGTCGCCTCGTTCAGCACCGACTGGCGCTTCTCGCCCGAGCGCAGCCGCGAGATCGTGCAAGCCCTGATCTCGAACCGGCGCAAAGTGACTTACGCCGAGATCGACGCGCCGCACGGACACGACGCTTTCCTGCTGGAAGACCCGCGCTATCTCGGCGTGGTGCGCGCCTACTACGACCGGATTGCGCTCGAGCTCGAGGGGAGGGTGGCGGCATGAATTTCAACGACCTGATCGCGCTGCGCCCCGACCTGGCCTTCATCGCCCACTGGGTGAACGATGGCGCCCACGTGCTCGACGTCGGCTGCGGCGACGGCGCCATGCTGCACTACCTGGAACTGGGCAAGCGCTGCACCGGCTATGGCATCGAGATCGCCGACGACAAGGTGCTGGCAAGCACCAGGCGCGGCGTCAATGTGATCCAGCACGACATGGAGCAGGGCCTGGGGCTGTTCGGCGACAATGCCTTCGATACGGTGCTCTGCCTGTCCTCGCTGCAGATGATGCAGCACGTCGAGGCGCTGCTGCGCGACATCGTGCGCGTCGGCCAGGAAGCCATCGTCTCGTTCCCGAACTTCGCCCATTGGCCGCACCGCCTGGCGCTGCTGCGCGGGCGCATGCCGGTCTCGCGCACGCTGCCCTACCAGTGGTACGACACGCCCAACGTACGCTGCGCAACGATCTTCGATTTTCAGGAGCTGGCGGAAGAATGCGGCCTTGAAGTGCTCGAATGCGTGGCGCTGGCCGACGGCAAGCCGGTCGATTTTTTACCGAACCTGCGCGGCAGCCTGGCGGTGTTTCGCTTGCGCAAGAAAGTGCGTGCGCTTGCCTAGTGCCGCGCCGTGAAACATGTTCAGTCCGTTGCCGGCTTATGTGCGGTGGCGGCTAGTCGGGCTGGCGTACATCCGCGATGATCGACGCTATTGTGTGTCCTACACGTCTACTTTCTGCGAGGATAGGCTGCTAAGAACAGCCTGTCGGTGAATGAAATGAAAAAACTCAAGCAATTGGCCGTCTGCCTGTCCCTGTTTGCCGCCGTTGGCAGCGCTGCCGCCCAGGATGGCAAGACCGTGGTGCAGGACGGCATCCGCGTCACGCCGCTGTCGCGCAGCCGCGTGCTGATCCCGGAAGCCCAGCTCAACGAAGCCGCGGCCCAGCAATACACCCAGATGATGGGCCAGGCGCAGCAGAAGGGCGTGCTGGTGCCGGCCTCGCACCCGGACGTGCGGCGCCTGCGCGCCATCGCCCAGCGCATCATCCCGCATGCGCCACGCTGGAACCAGACTGCCGCCCAATGGCAATGGCAGGTCAACCTGATCGACTCGAACGACGTCAACGCCTTCTGCATGCCGGGCGGGCGCATCGGCTTCTTCAGCGGCATCCTGACCCAGCTGAAACTGACCGACGATGAAGTGGCCGCCGTGATGGGCCACGAGATCGCCCACGCCCTGCGCGAGCACAGCCGCGAGAAAATGGCCAAGCAGGGCATGACCTCGATGGGCGCGCGCGTCGGCGGCGCCCTCATCGCCGGCATCTTCGGGATCGACCCGGGCATCACCGGCACGGTCGCGAACACCGCCGGCCAGATGCTGGTGCTGAAATTCTCGCGCAACGAAGAGCGCGAGGCCGACCTGGTTGGCCTGGACATCTCGTCGCGCGCCGGCTACGACCCGCGTGCCGGCATCGCCCTGTGGCGCAAGATGGCGGCCCTGAGCAAGCGCGCGCCGATCGAGCTGCTCTCGACCCACCCGGGCGGCGAGACCCGCATCAAGGACATGGAAGAGCACATGAACGTGCTGCTGCCGCTGTACGCACGCGCCAAGGGCACCACCGCCGCCAAGCTGCCGCCGTACCGGACCAACGTGGCCTTGCGTTGATGAGACGGCGTTGATGGGAAGTGCCAGGAAAGGGCGGCAGGCCGAGGCCAATGCCTACGTCCCGCTGCCGGTCCGCGACGGCGTCTCGCCCAGCTACCTTTGGCTGACCGAGTCGTTCGCCGGCGGCATGCTGCGCTTCCTGGCCACGCGCTTCCCCGACGTGCCCGAAGCCGCCTGGGCCCGGCGCCTGGCGCGCGGCGAGGTCGTCGACGCGCAAGGTGCGGCGCTGCAGGACGCCAGCCCGGTGCGGCAGGGCATGCGCATCTGGTATTACCGCGAACTGGAACATCCCGAGACGCCGATCCCGTTCAGGGAAGGGGTGCTGTTCCAGGACGAGCACCTGCTGGTGGCGGACAAGCCGCACTTCCTTCCGACCATCCCGACCGGACGCTTCCTGTACGAGACGCTGCTGGTGCGCCTGAAAAAACAGTTCGATCTGCCGCACCTGACGCCGATCCACCGCCTGGACCGCGAGACCGCGGGCGTGGTGATCCTCTCCCACAATCCGGACACGCGCGGCGCCTACCAGTCGATGTTCCAGAAGCGCGTAGTGAACAAGGTGTACGAGGCCCTGGCGGGCCCGATCGAGGGCAGGGATTTCCCCTTCACCTACCGCAGCCGCATGCAGGATGCGGAGCAGTTCTTTGTCAGTACCGAAGTGCCGGGCGAGCCGAATTCGGAGACCCTGGTGGAATTGATCGAGCAGCGCGGGAAGGTGGCGCATTACCGGCTGCATCCGCATACGGGCCGCAAGCACCAGCTGCGCCTGCACCTGGCGGCGCTGGGCGCGCCGATCCTGAACGATGCGTTTTATCCGGTGGCGCTGCCCTGCAAGGGCGACGACTTCAGCGCCCCGCTGCAGCTGCTGGCGCGCACCGTCAGCTTCATCGACCCCTTGAGTGGCCAGCAGCGCCGCTTCGACAGCGCCTTCCGGCTCGACTGGCCCGGGCAGTAGCGCCCGCCGCTTAGAGAATCGTGAACTGCCAGTCCGGCACGCCGATCACGGCGGCATTGCCGGCCAGGTCTTCCACCGCGCCGTTGTTGGCCTGCAGGCGCAGCAAACCGGTGAGCCCAATAGCGAAGTTCAGGACCGTACCCGCATCGGTAAGGTGCCAGCCGCTACCGTTGTCGTCGATGTCGTATTCCCGGTTGGTGAACAGTCCCTGCAGGTCGAAGCGTCCGCTCGGGCTGAAGCGGATCGCTTCGTTGAAGCTCAGGGAGAACAGGTGGCCGAGCAGGCTGCCGCCGGCGTTGAGCAGGGTCGGGCCGGCGCTGTCGATCGTCAAGGCCAGCGCGCTGGAGTCCACGCTGGCATTGCCGGCGGCATCGTACTGGCGCACGCGAACCTGGTGCACGCCATCGGCCAGCTCCTTGCCGGTTTCGATCGTGTAGCTCCAGTTGCCGGAAGCGTCCGCGGTGGTGCGGCCCACTTCCGTCGTTCCCACGACCAGGGCGACCTGGCCGTTTGCGGCGGCGCCGGAACCGGTGAAGGTCGGGGCCTTGATCTTGGTGAGCTTGTCGCTGTTCGACACGCCGCTGTCGCTGGCGGCGGCCAGGTCCAGCGTCGGCGCCGCTGCCAGGGCGTTGGTGTCGATCACGAGGTTGAACGAACTTGACGAGGGGCTCGCATTGCCCGCCACGTCGAACTGCTTCAGGCCGACGCGGTAGCTCCCGTCGGCCAGTCCCTCGCCTTCGCCGACGGCATTGATGGTCCAGTTGCCCAGGGCATCGGTCATCGCGGTGCCGGCGTCGCTGCCGTTGATGACCAGGCCCACGACCGTATTGGCCAGGGCGCCGCTGCCGGTGAAGGTCGGCGTCGTGTCGCTGGTGATGCCGTCACTGTTCGACAGGCCGGTGTCGCTGGCCGCAGCCAGCAGCGGGGCCGGCGGCGCGGTTGCCGGGCCGGTGCGGTCGATGGTGAAGCTCAGGGGCGCCGATGCAGCGCTGGCGTTGCCGGCCTTGTCTTCCTGGAGCACGGTGACGGTGTGCACGCCTTCCGGCAGCGCCGCATCGACATAGGCGGTCCAGTTGCCGTTGGCGTCGCTGCTGCCGGTGCCGGCGATCGCCGCGCCGATCATGATCTTGATGACGGCATCGGCTTGCGCGCCGGTGCCGGAGATCACGGCGAAGTTCTCGCGCGTGATGCGGTCGCTGTTCGACACGCCGGTGTCGCTGGCGAGGAAGACCCCGGTCAGCGCACTTGGCCCGGTGGCGTCGACCGTCAGTGCCAGCGGGCTGGATGCGGCGCTGGCATTGCCGGCGCGGTCGACCTGGCGCACCGTGAGCGTGTGCAGGCCGTCGCCCAATGCGTGTTCCAGGCCGACCGTGGCTTCCCAGACGCCGCCGGCATCGGCTTGGCTTGAGGCGACCAGGGCCGCGCCTTCATAGATCTCGACCAGGGCATAGGCTTCGGCGCTGCCGGACAGGGTCGGGGTGCGGTCGGAGGTGATGTTGTCGAGCAGGCTGCCGGAATTGCTGGCGCTTGCCAGCAGCGGCGCGGCAGGGGCGGCTGCATTGGTGTCGATGTCGATGTCGAGGGTGCCGTGGCCGGCATTGTCGTAGATGCCGCTGAAGACGATGTGGGCCGCATCCAGCAGGTTGCCGGCCAGGTCCTGGACCTTGCCGGCCAGCCCGGTGATGTCGTCGATGGCCAGGCCGGTATCGTCGTCGCCGGCGGCGACGGTGTAGCGGAAGCTCATCTCGTTGCCGTTCACGCCGACGAACTGCGCTTCGGCGCCGTTGCTTAGGCCCAGCACCGGGACGGCGTTGCCGACCGTGCGCACCGCTTCGTCGAAGCGGATGCGGAAGCTGAGGGTCTCGCCGGCGCGGTAGCTGCCGTCGCCATCGACGAAGACACGCACCGCGCTCGGACCGCCGACGGTGTGGAAGGCCATTTCGCGGCCTTGCAGCGGATTGCCGGCAAGGTCGGTCAGGTTTTCCGGCAGGCGCAGGCTGTAGCCGGTGTCGGCCTGCAGCTTGTGGTCGGCCGGCTTGATGGTGAGCGTGCGGCCGTCGTTTGAAAAGCTGGCGGCGCTGAGGTAGACCCGGGTAATGGTGTCGTTGTCGCCAACCAGGTAGAGCACGTCGCCATCGCCTTCCTGCTCCTGCCAGGAGACGGCTTCATCGAACGTGATGACGATGTCGGCGCCGACGGCCAGGTCGGTCTGGCCGTGCGGCGAGGTAGCGACGGTCGGTGCGACGGTGTCGAGCACGATTTTCTGGACCACGGTGGCGCTGCTGTGGCCATCGGCCTTGACGATGCGGGCCACGATCGTGTTGGCGCCCTCGTTGAAGGTCGGCGGCGCGCCGGCTTCGTCGTTGGCGTCGTAGGTCCAGTTCCAGCCGTCGCCCGCGTTCTCGAGATGGACCAGGGCCCGGTCGACGGCGCGGCCGTTGATGGTCAGTTCGATGTGCTCGTCGGCGGCCAGGCTGCCGGCCAGGAAACCCGAGGCATACTGGTTGCGCTCAAGGGTGATGCCGTCGTGCTCGAACGGGCCGGTGTCGCTGATGTCGATATGCGGGTGGAGCCAGGCGTCGACGATGGTGTCGACCGCATACGGGCTGGAGGCGATCATGCCGTTGCCGCGCAGGCCGCCTGCGCTGGAAACCTGGCCCATGTCCAGGCGCAGCAGGTTCACCAGCGATTCGACGCTGTCGGCCGCGCCCAGCATGACGGTCCAGGTACGGCCATCGGCGCTCGCGCTGCTGTCCTTGACGATGGCATGTTCAGCGCTGAGCGCGCCGGCGGCCAGCGTCGTTACGGACTCGGAAAAGGTGATGGTGACCTTCAGGTCGGCGCCGGCCTTGAGGGTCTTGTCTTCGATCACAATGCTCGCGCCCAGAGCCGGCGCGGGCGCCACTGCCGGCGTGGTGAAGGCAGCCTGGCCCGGCGCGCTGATGCCGGCGAAGGCACGGCCGTCGCCGAGCAGACTGCCTGGGCCCATGAACACGTTGTAGGCGCCGCCCGGAGTAAGTCCGCCGGCGTCGAATTCGACGTGGGTGCCGTTGATGGAGACCTGGCTGAGCGGGATTTCGCGGGTGACGGTAGCGCCTACCACGCGCAGTTCCGGCTGGCCGGTCACGCGGTTGATGACCGTCTGGACCGCGCCGTCGGTGACGAAGATCGATCCGCCGCCTTTGGACATGGCTGTCGAAAAGGTCAGGTCGATATGGGTCGTGCCTGCAGTCGTGGTGAACGACTTGTTCAGCAGGGTCGGGGCGGCGGTCGTGTTGATGGTCATGTGGATGCGATCTATGCGTTGGTTTTCCGGCAACAGAAAATTCTGAATGGAAAAGTTACCGTACGGATAGTATCAATAAAAAGGCAAGCAATTTTACCTAGACGGCAAAATAATGCCCTTTAGCATCACTTCATTGAGGAAACTCCCCGATGGGGGACAGCAGGAGCGCCGGCCTCAGCTCTTCTATAAGATAAGCTGATAAATCCTTGATGTTCTATTAGAGATGGTAATCAATGATCAGGGGCGCGTGGTCGGAGAAACGCTCGTCCTTGTAGACCGAAACGGCCTTGGCGCAGGCAGCGATGCCCGGGGTGGCGATATGATAATCGATGCGCCAGCCGACGTTCTTGGCCCAGGACTGGCCGCGGTTGCTCCACCAGGTATAGTCGGCCGCCTCGGGCGAGACCACGCGGTGCACGTCGACCAGGCCGACCTCGTCGAAGATGCGGCTCAGCCAGGCGCGCTCTTCCGGCAGGAAGCCCGAATTCTTCTGGTTGCTCTTCCAGTTCTTCAGGTCGATTTCCTTGTGCGCGATGTTCCAGTCGCCGCAGATCACCACTTCGCGGCCCTCGGCCTTGAGCTGCTCCAGGTGCGGCAGGAACACTTCCATGAAGCGGAACTTGGCCAGCTGGCGCTCCGGCGACGACGAGCCGGACGGGCAGTAGACCGAGATCACGGTCAGGTTGCCGAAGTCGCAACGCGTATAGCGGCCTTCGGCGTCGAATTCGGTGCAGCCAAAGCCGATGCGCTTGTTGTCCGGCGCCGTGCGGCTATACACGCCGGTGCCCGAATAGCCTTTTTTCTCGGCATAGTGGAAATGGCCGTGGTAACCGTGCGGGGACAGCATTTCCTCGGTCATGTCGGCTTCCTGCGCCTTCAGTTCCTGGACGCAGATGAAATCGGCCGACTGCGAGGCGAGCCAGTTGAAGAAACCTTTTTTGTGCGCCGAACGGATGCCGTTCAGGTTCGCGGAGATGATACGTGGCATGGATCTTTAATGACAATGGAGGGCCGCCTGCAAGGCGTGCACAGTGGGTTCGGATGCTGCTGAGCGCGACAGTGTAACGCGTTTTACTGCCGTCAGGAATGGCCTGCCGGCAGTGGGGCCTGATCCGTCATGGCGCGATGCGGCCGCTTTGCCGGGCATTCCCTGCAGGCGGGCCGGGGCGCGGTTTACAATACGCGCTTTCGGACATTCAGGAGAAGCACGTGAGCGATCTGCGCCAGGAGTTTATTGCATTTTCGGTCGAGGCCGAGGTATTGAGGTTCGGTGAATTCACGACCAAGGCCGGGCGCCTGTCGCCGTACTTCTTCAACGCCGGCCTGTTCCACGACGGTGCCACGCTGGGCCAGCTGGCCCAGTTCTACGCCCAGACCCTGCTCGACTCCGGCGTGCAGTTCGACATGCTGTTCGGCCCCGCCTACAAAGGCATCACTCTCGCATCGGCGACTGCCGTGGCGCTGGCCGGCAAGGGCCGCAACACGTCGTTTGCCTATAACCGCAAGGAAGCCAAGGACCACGGCGAAGGCGGCACTATCGTCGGCGCCAAGCTGGCCGGCAAGGTCGTGATCGTCGACGACGTGATCTCGGCCGGCACCTCGGTGCGCGAATCGGTCGACATGATCCGCGCCGCCGGCGCCGAACCGGCGGCAGTGCTGATCGCACTGGACCGCATGGAGCGCTCCGGCAAGGACGGCGCACTGTCCGAGCATTCCGCCGTGCAGCAGGTAGCGCAGGAATTTGGCATCCCGGTCATCTCGATCGCCAACCTCGACGATTTGTTCGGCTACCTGTCGGGCGCTGGCGCTGATCCGCGCCTGTCCCAGCACAAGGACGCCGTCGCCGCCTACCGCACCCGCTACGGCGTCTAATCGCTAACCCCGCGCAATAGCCCAGCGTGGAAATGAGGGTCAGAGTCAAATTATCGAGCAATTTTCCAGAATTGCTTTTAATTCGACTCTGACCCTAATTATTCTGCAACATATTCCTCGCCCGACAAATGAGGGTCAGAGTCGAATTGCAGGAAACTTTTCAAAGTTTCCCAACAATTCAACTCTGACCCTATTAGTTTTGCTGTCGGCTTGCCGAATATGTGGGGCGCATACCTGAATTGTTTCCTTGAAGATATAATCGGCGACGTTGTAATGACAATATTTCGTCAACACAAATTTACGCGACGTTGAGCCAACTATTTGAAGGGGTCATTCATGTTTTCAGCAATCAAGCGCATCGCGCCCGTCCTTGTCCTGATCGGCGCCATGTCGCTGATGACCGGTTGCGCGGTCAACCGTGCCACCGCCAATCTGTCGCCAGGCGCCGACCTGTCGAAGATGAAGACCGCCTATGTGGTCAAGCACGACAAGGACAAGAACGCGGTCAACGAACTCATCAAGACCAAGCTCGAGAGCCGCGGCTATACCGTGACCACCGGTCCGGACGTGCCGGTGCCGGCCGGGACCGATGTCGCGGTGACGTATATCGATAAATGGATGTGGGACATCACCATGTACATGCTCGAATTGACCATCAACGTCCGCGATCCGAAAACCAATTTCCCTATCGCGACTGGTAATTCCCTGCATACCTCGCTGACGCGTAAATCGCCGGAAGCCATGGTCGATGAAGTCGTGACGAATATCCTGGCAGCGCAAAAGAACTAATCCCTATAACTTACACTGGACCCACACCATGAGCATCCAATCCGCTTTCCGCCGTATCGCTGTCCTCCCGGCCGTATTCGTCGTGGCCACCCTGACCGGTTGCGCGTCGCAAATGACGCACCAGGAAATGACCCCGGCGCCAATGCAGGTCGCGAAACAGCAACCGCATTCGGTCACCGTGGCTACCCCGACCATGGCCACCACCGAAGGCGCCTCTGCCCTGATCACGCCAGCCGAGCTGCGCACCGCGGTGAGCAATGCCGTCGCCGCTTCCAAGGCCTTTGCCGACGTCAAGAGCGAAGGCGGCGCCTACCAGCTGGGCGCGCAGGTGTTCAACCTGAACACCCCGGCAATGGGCTTCTCGATGACCTCGGCCATCGAAATGGGCTGGACCCTGAAGCGTGCCGATACCGGCGCCGTCGTGTGGCAGGAATCGATCAAGACCGAGCACACCACCGGCGCGACCGAAGCGTTTGCCGGCGTCGAGCGCGCCAAAATGTCGATCGGCGGCGCCATCCGCAAGAACATCGACACCGCCCTGCAGCGCATCGGCGCGCTGTCGCTCTGATTCACGGGACCCGCCCGCGCCACGGCGCGGGCGTAAAAAAACCAGAGCCGCGGCTCTGGTTTTTTATTGGGCGCTTGCCGCTTAGCCGGCCAGCTTCTTCTTCAGCAGCTCCGTAACCTGGGCCGGATTTGCCTTGCCCTTCGAGGCCTTCATCGCCTGGCCGATCAGTGCATTGATGGCCGCTTCCTTGCCGGCGCGGTACTGCTCGACCGACTTGGCATTCGCCGCCAGCACCTCGTCGACGATGCCTTCCAGCGCGCCGGTGTCGGAAATCTGCTTCAGGCCCTTCTGGTCGATCACGCTGTCGGCCAGGTTCTCGTCACTTGCCCCGGCTTCCCACATCGCCGCGAAGACTTCCTTGCCGGCCTTGTTGGAAATCGTGCCGTCGGCAATCCGCTTGAGCAGCAGCGCCAGCTGGGCGCTCGATACCGGCGACGCGTCGATGTCCACACCCGCGCGGTTCAGGGTCGACGACACGTCGCCCATCAGCCAGTTGGCCGCCGCTTTCGCATTCTCCTTGCCGGCCTTGGCCACCACGGCTTCGTAATAGGTCGCCATCGCCTTGGAAGAGGTCAGCACCAGGCTGTCGTATTCCGGCAGGCCGTACTCGCCCGTGAAGCGTGCGCGAAGCGCGCCCGGCAGCTCGGGCATCTCGGCCTGGATGCGGTCGATCCAGTCCTGGCCGATCACCAGCGGCGGCAGGTCCGGGTCCGGGAAGTAGCGGTAGTCCTGCGCGTCTTCCTTGGTGCGCATCGAACGGGTTTCCTTCTTGTCCGGATCCCACAGACGCGTGGCCTGGACCACCTTGCCGCCGTCTTCGATCAGTTCGATCTGGCGCCGCACTTCATAATGGATCGCTTCTTCCATGAAGCGGAAGGAGTTCAGGTTCTTGATCTCGCAGCGGGTGCCGAATTCTTTCTGGCCCACCGGGCGTACCGAGACGTTGACGTCGCAGCGGAAGGAGCCTTCCTGCATGTTGCCGTCGCAGACGCCCAGCCACATCACCAGCGAGTGCAGGGCCTTGGCATAGGCCACGGCTTCGTTCGCGCTGCGCATTTCCGGCTCGGACACGATCTCGAGCAGCGGCGTGCCGGCGCGGTTCAGGTCGATGCCGCTCATGCCGGCATAGTCTTCGTGCAGCGACTTGCCGGCGTCTTCTTCCAGGTGGGCGCGGGTCAGGTTGACGGTTCTGGTTTCCAGCTTGCCGTCTTTTTCATACGCGAAGCTGACCGTGCCGCCCTGGACCACCGGGTCTTCGAACTGGCTGATCTGGTAGCCCTTCGGCAGGTCGGGGTAGAAGTAGTTCTTGCGCGCGAAGACCGACTGCGGCGCGATTTTCGCGCCGACAGCCAGGCCGAAGCGGATCGCGCGTTCGACCGCGCCGCGGTTCAGCACCGGCAGCACGCCCGGCAGCGCCAGGTCGACCGGGCTGGCCTGCGTGTTCGGCTCGGCGCCGAAACGGATCGAGCTGCCGCTGAAGATTTTCGAGTTGGTCGTGAGCTGCACGTGGTTCTCAAGACCGATGACGACTTCCCATTGCATGATGTGTTCTCTTTTCTGTTCGCTGCGCCTGCTGCGTGTTGCTGTTCTTCTCGGCAGGCACCGGTTGAACGCGCGGTCGGCGAAACCGACCACCCTACGGTTTAGATGCCTTCTGGAGCGCGCGTATGCCAGTCCGTGACCTGCTGGTACTGGTGCGCGATGTTCAGCAGCTTGGCCTCGGCAAAATAATTGCCGATGATTTGCAGGCCGACCGGGCGCCTGGCGTTCTTTTCGCCCTGGCCGAAACCGGCCGGGATCGACATGCCCGGCAAGCCCGCCAGGCTGGTCGACAGCGTGAAGATATCGGCCAGGTAGTTCGCCACCGGGTCGTTGGCTTTCGCGCCCAGGTCCCAGGCCACCGTCGGGGCCACCGGGCCCATGATCACGTCGCACTTGTCCCGGAACGCCGCCTGGAAGTCGTCGGCGATCAGGCGGCGGATCTTTTGCGCCTGCACGTAATAAGCGTCGTAGTAACCGTGACACAGCACATAGGTGCCGACCATGATGCGGCGCTGCACCTCGCGGCCGAAACCTTCGGCGCGGGTTTTGCGGTACATGTCCTGCAAATCCTTATACTCGCTAGCCCTGTGGCCGTAACGCACGCCGTCGAAGCGCGACAGGTTGCTCGAGGCTTCCGCCGGGGCGATGATGTAATAGGTCGGGATCGACAGCGCCGTCTTGGGGAGCGAAATGTCGACCAGCGAGGCGCCCAGCTTGACGAACTCGTCCAGCGCGGCGCGCACGGCGCTTTCCACGTCGCTCGCCAGGCCTTCGCCGAAATACTCTTTTGGTACGCCGATGCGCAGGCCGTTCAGCGGCTTGTTCAAATCGCGCGTGTAGTCTTCCGCCACATTGCCTTGCTCGACCGTCAGGCTGGTCGAATCGCGTTCGTCGAAGCCGATCATCTCATTGAGCAGCAGGGCGCAGTCCTCGGCCGTCTGGGCGATCGGGCCGCCCTGGTCCAGCGACGACGCAAACGCGATCATGCCGAAGCGCGACACGCGGCCATAGGTCGGCTTGATGCCGGTGACGCCGCAAAACGCGGCCGGCTGGCGGATCGAGCCGCCGGTATCGGTCGCGGTGGCGGCCGGCGCCAGGCGCGCGGCGATCGCGGCGGCCGAGCCGCCCGAGGAGCCGCCCGGGACGGCCAGCGTGTCCCACGGGTTTTTCACCGCGCCGAAGGCCGAGTTCTCGTTGGCCGAGCCCATCGCGAATTCGTCGAGGTTGACCTTGCCCAGCGTGACCATGCCGGCCGCGTTGAAGCGCTCGACCACGGTCGCATCGAAGGGGCTGGCGTAGTTGGCCAGCATCTTCGAGCCGGCAGTCGTGCGCCAGCCCTTGGTGACGAAGATATCCTTGTGCGCGATCGGCACGCCGGTCAGCGGGCCCGCGGTGCCGCCGCCTAAGCGCGCGTCGGCGCTGGCGGCCTGCGCCAGCGAGCGCTCGTGGTCCACGTGCAGGAAGGCGTTGTACTGGTTGCTGTCGATTCGGCCCAGGTAGTGGCGCGTCAGTTCGGTCGCGGAAACCTGCTTCGAATGCAGGAGCGCGGACAGCTCTTTGATGGTCTTGTTATGCATGTGCGTGTCGGTTCGGGATTCGTGATTCGGTTACTCGATGACCTTCGGCACCAGGTACAAACCGTCCTGGGCTTTCGGCGCCGGCGCCTGGTAATCGTCGCGGCGGTTCTCTTCGGTCACCACGTCGTCGCGCAGGCGCAGGGGCAGCGCCAGGATGGCGGCCAGCGGTTGCGACAACGGCGCAACACCGGTCGTGTCCACCGCCTGCATCTGCTCGGCCAGGGCGAAAATGCCGTTCAGCTCAAGCAGCGCGGTCTCCGCATGGGCTTCGTCCATTTCGAGCTGGGCCAGGTTGGCGATGCGTTTTACGTCTGAAAGTGTCAGGGACATGGCTAAGGGGCGCGGCGCGGGCCGCACGCAAAATGTGGTTGAGCAGTTAATAAACTGGAATCGAATGAATGTCGAATGGCCATGCGATAAACGACGGTTGTTGGCAAGCAGTCAGCGAACGGCTTGCTACGGACGATAAAACCTTGGTAACACCGTCGATCTCGCTCTGGAATTGGGGTGGAAAACCCCCGGTTTTCAGCGTTTAATCGACAAATTATAAGGTAGAATGGCGGGCTAATGCGCTATGGGGCCGAAAGCTGGCCCTCCGCAGGAAAGACCGCACTGCCTTCGGCATTCACTCGGGCAGGCACGGCAAGGACAATCCCGATCAATTTTCAGGCGCGCCGCAAAGCGCAATCAGGACACACATGTTTGGTTTTTTACGCAGTTACTTCTCGAATGACCTGGCGATCGACCTTGGTACCGCCAACACCCTGATCTACGTGCGCGGACTGGGCATTGTGCTGGACGAACCATCGGTCGTCGCGATCCGCCAGGAGGGCGGCCCGAACGGCAAGAAAACGATCCAGGCAGTCGGCAAGGAAGCCAAGCAGATGCTGGGCAAGGTGCCGGGCAATATAGAGGCCATCCGCCCGATGAAGGACGGCGTCATCGCCGACTTCACCGTCACCGAGCAGATGCTCAAGCAGTTCATCCGCATGGTCCACGATTCGAAATTCTTCCGCCCGTCGCCGCGCATCATCATTTGCGTGCCTTGCGGTTCGACCCAGGTCGAGCGCCGCGCGATCCGCGAATCGGCGCTCGGCGCCGGCGCCTCGCAGGTCTACCTGATCGAAGAACCGATGGCAGCGGCCATCGGCGCCGGCCTGCCGGTATCCGAAGCGACCGGCTCGATGGTGGTCGACATCGGCGGCGGCACCACCGAAGTGGGCATCATCTCGCTGGGCGGCATGGTCTATAAAGGTTCGGTGCGCGTCGGCGGCGACAAGTTCGACGAAGCCATCGTCAACTACATCCGCCGCAACTACGGCATGCTGATCGGCGAGCAGACCGCCGAAGCGATCAAGAAGGCGATCGGCTCGGCCTTCCCGGGTTCGGAAGTCAAGGAAATGGAAGTCAAGGGCCGCAACCTGTCCGAAGGCATCCCGCGCTCGTTCACGATATCGAGCAACGAGATCCTGGAAGCCCTGACCGACCCGCTCAACAACATCGTCTCGGCCGTGAAGAACGCGCTGGAACAGGCCCCGCCAGAACTCGGCGCCGACATCGCCGAAAAAGGCATGATGCTGACCGGCGGCGGCGCGCTGCTGCGCGACCTCGATCGCCTGCTCATGGAAGAAACCGGCCTGCCGGTGCTGGTCGCCGAAGACCCGCTGACCTGCGTGGTGCGCGGTTCGGGCATGGCGCTCGAGCGCATGGACAAGCTGGGCTCGATCTTCTCCTACGAATAAAAAAGCGGCGCAGCCGATGACACTGCGGGCAGGGCGTGCGGACCGACTCCGTACGCGTCTGCCCGCAGTGACATGCGCGCCCCGCGCCGACTAGACAGGACGCCAAGCCGGACATGCAATACAGTCCACCGCCGCTTTTCAAACAGGGCGCCCCCGCGCGGGTGAAGGCGATCGTTTTCGCGCTCATTTCCGTGCTGCTGCTGGTTGTCGACGCCCGCTACCACACCCTCGGCGCGGTGCGCCAGGTGGCCGCCACCGTCCTGTATCCCCTGCAAATGGCTGCCCTCATGCCGCGCGAAGCGCTCGGCAACATGGGCGGCTATTTTTCGTCGCTCTCCACGCTCCAGAAGGAAGTGCGCGAGCTCAAGACCCAGCAGCTGGCGCAGGCGCGCGTGCTGCAGCAGGCCCAGTATCAGATGGCCGAGAACACCCACCTGCGGCGCCTGATGGATGCGCGCGCCCATCTGCCGCTGCAGGCCCAGATGGCCGAGATCCTGTACGACGCACGCGATCCGTCGACCCGCCGCGTCGTGCTCGACCGCGGTTCGCGCAACGGCGTGTCGCAGGGACTGCCGGTGATCGACCATGCCGGCGTGGTCGGCCAGGTCACGCGCGTGTTCCCGTTCACGTCCGAAGTCACGCTCCTGACCGACAAGGACCAGGCCATTCCCGTGCAGGTGCTGCGCAGCGGCCTGCGCAGCATCGCCTATGGCCGCGGCCACTCCGGCCTGCTCGACCTGCGCTTCGTGGTGGCCAATGCCGACATCCAGGTCGGCGACGTGCTGGTCACCTCGGGCCTGGACGGCATGTACCCGGCCGGGCTGGCCGTGGCCAAGGTGGTGCAGGTCGAGAACGTCGCGGCCGGCGCCTTCGGGCGCGTGGTCTGCCAGCCGCTGGCCGGCATCGACCGCCAGCGCCAGCTCCTGATCATCATGTCGCAATCGAACTTGCCGCCGCGCCCGCAGGCTGAAGCTGCGCCTGCCGCCACCACGGCCCGGCGCAAGCTGCCGGACATGGCGCCGGTGCCGCCCCCGCCGCTGGCCCCATCGCCGCTGCCGCCGCAGGGCGTGCCGCAAGCACCGGGCGGCGTGGCCGCCGGGCAGGGCGGCCCGGCCAATGCGGTGGCCGGCGTCGGTGCACAAGCGACCGCGCCGCAGGCCGCACCGGCCGCACCGGCTATCCTTGCGCCCGCCGCGACGGCAACCCGTCCGCTGACCGCGCCGGCAAGCGGCGCCGTGCAGCCCCGCACCACTCCCGGCATCACCCCGGCCGCCACGCCGGCGCGCCCGGCCACCACCGAGGGTCCATAATGCCCGGTAACCGCCCGCATTACATCCTGCTGCCCGTCAGCCCGCTGTTCATCACCTTCAGCCTGGTCTGCGCCTTCATGCTCAACCTGCTGCCGCTGGGCCGCTGGGTCGGCGCGCCGGACTTCGTGGCCATGGTGCTGGTCTTCTGGGGCATCCACCAGCCACGCCGGGTCGGCATCGGCGTGGCCTTCATGATGGGCCTCCTGATGGACGTGCACGACGCTAGCCTGCTGGGCGAGAACGCGCTCGCCTACACGCTGCTGTCCTACCTGGCGATCATGATCCACCGCCGCGTGCTGTGGTTCCCCATGATGACCCAGGCCATGCACGTGTTCCCGCTGCTGCTGCTGGCGCAGGCGGTCCAGGCGTTTGTCCACTTCACCGCCTCCGGCCGCTTCCCGGGCCTGCTGCATTTCGTCGAAAGCGTGGTCGCGGTCGCCCTCTGGCCCGTGCTCACCTGGCTGCTGCTCGCGCCCCAGCGCCGCGCCGTCGACCGCGACCACACCCGCCCAATCTGAGCGCACCCGAACCGAGCCTTTTGCCGTGACCGAATTCAAGGACAACGACCGCGAGATCCACCAGTTCCGCACGCGCATGACCGTGCTGGTGGCGCTGGTCTTCATCTGCTTCGGGCTGCTGGTGGCGCGCTTCGTCTGGCTGCAGGTGCTGCGCCACGACCAGTTCGCGCTGCAGGCGGAAGACAACCGCATCGCGCTGGTGCCGATCGTGCCCAACCGCGGCCTGATCGTGGACCGCAACGGCGTGGTCCTGGCCCGCAACTATTCGGCCTACACACTCGAGATCACGCCGTCCAAGCTGCAGGCCAACCTGGAATCGACCATCGACGAGCTGTCCAAGCTGGTCTTGATCGAGCAGCGCGACCGGCGCCGCTTCAAGCGCCTGCTGGAAGAATCGCGCAGCTTCGCCAGCGTGCCGATCCGCACCCGCCTGACCGATGACGAAGTGGCGCGCTTCACCGCGCAGCGCTTCCGCTTCCCAGGGGTCGAAGTGCAGGCGCGCCTGTTCCGCCAGTACCCGCTGGGCGAGATCGCTTCGCACGTGGTCGGCTACATCGGCCGCATCAACACGAAAGAGGCGGCCAAGCTGGAAGAAGATGAGCTGGCGGCCAACTACAACGGCACCGAGCATATCGGCAAGGAAGGCGTCGAGAAAAAATACGAATCCTACCTGCACGGCACCACCGGCTACGAACAGGTCGAGCGCTCGGCCGGCGGGCGCGCGATCCGCACGCTGTCGCGCACGGCGCCGGTCCCGGGCAGCAACCTGATCCTGTCGCTCGACATCGAGCTGCAGAAGATCATCGAGGAAGCCTATGGCGAACAGCGCGGCGCGCTGGTGGCGATCGAACCGGCCACCGGCGACGTGCTGGCCTATGTCTCGCGCCCGGGCTTCGACCCGAACCTGTTCGTGGACGGCATCGACAGCCAGAACTGGAATGAACTCAATACCTCGCTCGACAAGCCGCTGATGAACCGCCCGCTGTCGGGCACCTATCCGCCGGGTTCCACCTTCAAGCCTTTCATGTCGCTGGCCGCGCTGGAACTGGGCCACCGCAGGCCGAGCGACGCGATCCGCGATCCCGGCTTCTTCATGCTGGGCGGCCATCGCTTCAACGATGACAAGCCGGGCGGCCACGGCACCGTCGACATGTACAAGTCGGTGGTGGAGTCGTGCGACACCTATTACTACCAGCTCGGCAACGAGATGGGCATCGACAAGATTTCCGGCTTCATGGGCCAGTTCGGCTTCGGCTATCCGACCGGGATCGACCTGGACTTCGAAAAGACCGGCGTGCTGCCGTCCAAGGAATGGAAGGCAAAGCGTTTCGCCAAGAACCGCGCTGCCCAGAAGTGGGTGGGCGG
The DNA here is from genome assembly GCF_059685855.1 of Telluria sp. ZB4P37. Classification (NCBI taxonomy): domain Bacteria; kingdom Pseudomonadati; phylum Pseudomonadota; class Betaproteobacteria; order Burkholderiales; family Oxalobacteraceae; genus Telluria; species Telluria sp. ZB4P37. The sequence continues at coordinate 70,835 of NZ_JCASID010000015.1, read as the reverse complement.
CGATACCATTTCGATTTCAATCGGGCAGGGCTTCAACAACTACACGATGATCCAGCTGGCGCATGCGGTGGCCAACCTGGCCAACAATGGCGTGGTGATGAAGCCGCACCTGGTGAAGATGATCGAAGACGGCGCCACCAAGCAGCGCACCCTGACGGTGCCGAAGGAAAGCCGGCGCATCCCGCTCAAGCAGGAAAACATCGATTTCATCAAGCGCACCATGGTGGGCGTGACCCAGGAATCCTACGGCACCGGCCACCGCGCCTTTGCCAATGCGGGCTATATTTCGGGCGGCAAGACCGGCACCGCCCAGGTGATCGGCCTGAAGGGCCAGAAATACAACGCCAGCGCCATCGACGAGCGCCACCGCGACAACGCGCTGTACGTCGCCTTTGCGCCGGCCGAGAACCCGCGCATCGTGATCGCCCTGGTCGTGGAGAACGCCGGTTTCGGCGCCGCCAGCGCCGCGCCGATCGCGCGCAAGGCGCTCGACTACTACCTGCTGGGCAAGCGTCCGGCCCCGCCCAAGCCGAAAGACCTGCCGCCTGGCGCCAAGCCCGTCCAGCCGGCCGCCAAGCCTGCCGCAGCTGCTCCGGCGCCGGCGGCCGCGCCGGTCATCCAGGCCGCCGGCCCCAGTGCCGTCCCGGCAACCAGAAAGGAATAAGCCCATGGCGCGCATCCAAGAACGCCGCTCGCTGCGGCGCCGCCTGCGTCCGTATTTCACGGTCTTCGACTGGCCGCTCGGGCTGGTGCTGTTCGTGCTGATGATTACCAGCGTGATCATCATGAGCTCGGCCGGCGCGGAATTCCCCGACCGTCTCGAGCACCAGATCCGCAACTTCCTGCTGGCCTTTGCGGTGATGTGGGTCGCGGCCAACGTGCCGCCGCAGATGCTGATGCGGCTGGCCGTGCCGATCTATACGGTAGGCGTGGCCCTGCTCATTGCGGTGGCGATGTTCGGCATCATCAAGAAGGGCGCGCGGCGCTGGCTGTACGTCGGCATCGACATCCAGCCTTCCGAAATCCTGAAAATCGCGACACCGCTGATGCTGGCCTGGTATTTCCACCAGCGGGCCAACGTCAGCAGCTGGAAATCCTTCGGCATCGCGGCCCTGCTGCTGGCAGTGCCTTTCACCCTGATCGCCAAGCAGCCCGACCTGGGCACCGCGCTGATGGTGGGCGCCTCGGGCTTCTACGTGATTTTCCTGGCCGGCCTGCCGTGGAAGGCGCTGCTGGGCGTGGGCGTGACCGGCGCCGCCGCGCTGCCGATTGGCTGGTCGATGATGCACGACTACCAGCGCGAGCGCGTGATGACGCTGTTCGACCCGACCTCCGACCCGCTGGGCAAGGGCTTCCACATCATCCAGTCCGAGATCGCCATCGGTTCAGGCGGGCTGATGGGCAAGGGCTATGGCAAGGGCACCCAAAGCTATCTCGAATTCGTCCCCGAGCAGACCACCGACTTCCTGTTCGCGGTGTATTCGGAAGAGTTCGGACTGATCGGCAACTGCTTCTTGTTGTGCGTCTACCTGATGCTGATCGCGCGTGGGATGATGATTGCGGCCAATGCCCCGAACACCTTCTGCCGCCTGCTGGCGGGTGCCATCACGATGATTTTCTTCACCTATGCCTTCGTCAACATGGGCATGGTGAGCGGCATCCTGCCAGTGGTCGGCGTGCCCTTGCCCTTCATGAGCTATGGCGGCACGGCCTTCATTACCCTCGGCCTCGGCGCCGGCATATTGATGAGTATTCAAAGACATCGTAAACTAGTGCAGACGTAATTTAACAAGGACTGCGAATGGCCGTTCCAAGAAAACAACTTGCTGCGGTTACCGTAGTTACTGCGTTTGCCAGCTTGCTCACCGGCTGCAGCACGACCGGCGAGCACAAAAGCCTGATCCCGCTGCCCTGGGGCCACCGCCCCGCGGCGCAGCACCCCGAGGCCCCCAGGCTGCCGCCGGCCAAGTCCGGCCGCGGCGGCTATTACAAGGACGACGGCCCCGGCGCCAATCCGCCGCCCGGCCTGCTCGACCTGCCGGACGCCATCGTCCGCAGCGAGCCCTATGCCAAGTGGGCCAACCGCCCGTATTCGGTGCTCGGCCAGAGCTACACTCCGATCACCCATGAAGACCCGTTCACCCAGCGCGGCGTGGCCAGCTGGTACGGCGTCAAGTTCCACGGCCAGAAGACCTCGTCGGGCGAGCCCTACGACATGTACAAGATGACCGCGGCGCACCCGACGCTGCCGATTCCTTCCTATGTGCGCGTGACCAGCGTCGACAGCGGCAAATCGGTCATCGTGCGCATCAACGACCGAGGTCCCTTCCACGCCAGCCGCATCATCGACGTCTCGTACACGGCCGCCCTCAAGCTCGGCCTGCTCGGAAAGGGCAGCCACCTGGTCGAGATCGAGCGCCTGTTCCCCAACGACCACCCGACCCGCATCGCCGCCGTGCGCCGCGCGATGACCTCGCAGGCGCAATCGGCGCCGCCGGAAATCACCGCGCTGATGCTGGAAGATACGATGCGCTCCGACAGCGCGGCCGTGGCGCAGGTGGTGCCCAAGCTGGTGCCGGCCGGGAGCTTCTACGTGCAGCTCGGCGCCTATGGCCGCGCCGGCATGGCCGACGCGATGCGCGAGCGGCTGGCCCAGGCCGGACTGGCGCTCGGCGCGCTGGAGGTGGTGAAGGTGGGGGCGGTGAACCGGCTGTATGGCGGGCCGTTTGCCACCCGCGACGAGGCGCAGGCGGCGGCGCGCGCGGTGCCGGGGGCGTTCGGCTTGAAGCCGCTCGTGGTCAAGCGCTAGCCCGGTACCGCGTACGCCGGCATGATGACTATGTCGGCAAGCGTCCGCGCGGCCCGGAAGCAGGACATGGACGACTCAGGATGAGCGCGCCAGGTATTCGTCGGTAGTGAGCACCGAGGCATAGCCAAACGCCAGCGCCGACATCAGCGCACTGTGCACCTGCGCGGCCGGCACGGTCTTGCCCGTGAACTCGAGGTCGCGCGTAGCGCACGCATCGTGCACCTGAAAGCGAATAGGGCGGCAGGTGTATTCCAAAGAGCGAACGCACGGCTGTCAGAACGTCAGGATCTCGCCGTCGGCCGGAATGCGGACGCGGTCCTGGATACCGTGCTGCTTGACGTGTTCTTTCAATTCCTTGCGGCTGAGCGTCATGTGGTTGATCGCATCCATATGGGTCGCAATGATGGTCGCGTTCGGCATGCGCTGATAGGCGTGCAGTACATCGTCCTTGCCCATGATGATCGAACCGGTGTAGCCAACCATGCGGGCATCGCCCGCGTTCACGAGGATCACGTCGGGCTTGAACTTTGCCAGCGCCTGGTCGACCTCGCTACGCCAGATGGTATCTCCCATGACGTAGACGGTTTTCGCACCTGGTGCCTGGAAGATGATACCCATTGCCTTGCCCAGTCCCTTAGCCAGCGGCTTGTTCCGGTACATCTCATCCGTACCATGCTGCCCGCTGGTCCTGCTCAGCTGCACGCCTTCGAACACGGTGTCCTCGCCGAGGATCCGGACATTCGTATACCCCTGGCTGCGGATCAGCTTGGCATCGGTTTCATCCTGCACAAACAGGGGAATCGCTTTTGGCACGAACTGGTGGGCGCCCCCGTCCCAGTGGTCGAGGTGGGTATGGCTTACGATCACCGCGTCCACCCCCTGCATGATGTCCTTTGCCGGCATTGGCAGGTCGATCAGCGGGTTGCGCAGCTGGCTGTTGACGGTGCCGGGGAAGCCTGGATAAGTACCTTTCTTGGCCAGGAAGGGATCGAGCAGGAAGGTCTTTCCTGCATAGCTGATCTTCGCCGTGGCGTTCCGAATCTGTTGTACCTGGACCGGCTGTTTGTTCGTCGCCGGGTTGGCGTTCGGGGCCGCATGTCCCGATACGCTCGCCGCGCCAAGGGTCAAGGAAAGCAAAAGGGCCATCGCTGTCGATCGTTGCATGTGCTGCTCCATAGTGGGTTTTGGTAGCAGTATTGTGGGGGCGGGGCCTTGGCGTTAATATTGACCCGTACGCCAATTACCGATCATTTCGGGCCACAGCATGCGTTTTTTCTTATGACTACAACATTGCCGGTCGTTGCGCTCGTCGTCTATCCGAACTTCAGTCCCTTCCACTTCTCCGTGCCCTACCTGGTGTTTAGTGCAGAGACGCTTGACGGCTGCCTGTTCGACCTGCGGATCGTCACGCCGGGCGCCCAGCCCCTGGCCGCGGAGCGTGCGTTGACGATACAACCGGATGGCGGCCTGGAACTGGCTGACACGGCGGACATCGTGATCGTGCCAGGGTGGCACGACCTGGACGCTCGTCCGGACCAGGAACTGGTGGCGACGCTGGCACGGGCCCATGCAAGAGGAGCGCATGTCGTCGGACTGTGCTATGGCGCGTATGTGCTTGCCTATGCAGGGCTCCTCGACGGCAAGCGTGCTTCGACGCACTGGATGGCCGAAAAAGATTTCAGCCTGCGGTTTCCACGCGTGAAGCTCGACATGAACGCGCTGTACGTCGACGAAGACCGCCTGATCACCTCGGCAGGCACTGGAGCCGGACTCGACTGTTGTCTCTATCTCGTGCGGGCCTACTACGGCCCCAAGATTGCCAACAAGGTGGCGCGAACCATGGTGATCCCGCCGCATCGCGAGGGTGGGCAGGCGCAGTTCATCGAGCAACCCGTGGCCGCTTCGACCGAGGATTCACAGGTCAACCGGCTGCTCGACTACTTGCGGGAAAATCTCGGCAAGCAGCACAGCATCGATGAACTGGCAGCCAGGGCCGCCACCAGCCGCCGCACGTTTACCCGTCATTTTTACAAGGCGACGGGCATGACGCTTGGAGACTGGCTGGTCAATGAGCGCTTGCAGCGGACCCGCGAGTTGCTGGAAACTACCTCCATGCCGATCGAGAGAATTTCAGAATCAACGGGCTTTCACACGCCGCTGGCATTGCGGCAGCACTTCAAGAAGCGCTTCCACGTGAGCCCGAGGGATTGGCGCCGGACCTTCGGACAAAAAGCGGCGATTGAACAAGAGTAGGCCCGGGCCAGGCGCTGCCGGCTCAGGCGCAGGGCCGCAGCTGCACTCCACTGAAATCGTCGGCGATGCCGGCCAGGCCCGTCCGCTCCTCAGGCGTGAGCTTGCGGAACTGCCAGGCCGCACGCGTGCCCTGCGGACCGCGCGGCAGCACGCGCACGCCGCGCACACCCTGGCGGCCCAGCTCGGCCACGAGCTTCTGCGCCGCCGCATCCGTCTTGAACACACCCAGCGAGATCGCCCACCTCAAAGGCGACTCGCCCTGCATCACGAAGAAATTCGCCACGCCGCGTTCCTTCAGTTCGGCCACGCGCTTGTCGGCGCCTTCCTTGCCGCCGCTCGGCGGCAGGTAGACCAGATGGCTCGTCACTTCCTGGAAGGGCACGCTGGTGCGCGACTGGCGCTCGCCAAAGCCGAAGCGGTTGATGCGCGACTCGAAGCGGCGCGCGTCCGCGTTCGAAAAGGCGCCGGCCTGCAGGCAGGCGATGGTCGCTGCCGCCGGGACCGCCGGCGCAGGCGCGGCTGCCGCCGTGCTCTCGGCGGCGGCGCGGGCCTCGGCTGCGGTCAGCATCACGATGCGATCGGCGGCGAGCTGGTTCTTCAGGCGCTGCGGCTCGCGCTCGCTGCCCTCGACCTTGCCCAGAATGCCGTGGCCATACGCGAACAGCGCGGCATTCGCCGCCAGCAGTACCCAGAATACGAATTTCAACAAGAACGGTCTCCCATCTTCAGGCGGCTGCTGCGGCGTGCAAGCCGACCAGCACGATATTATCGACCAGCCGGTAGCCGACCTTGAGGGCCGGCGCAATATAGGGCGCGGCGCCGCCCGAGACGATGCAGGCGGTGGCGCCGTGAAAGGCGCAGGCGTGCTCGATCGCGCCGGCCTGCGCCGAGAGGATGCCCGACACGATCGCGTCGTCGGTATTGTCGCCAAACAGCGGGGGTGGGGCGGCGCCCGGCTGTACCAGCGGCAGCTGGGCGGTATTGCGGGCGAGCGCAGCGGCCATCAGCGCCAGGCCCGGCAGGATCATGCCGCCGACGAAGAGGCCATCGGCGCGCACCGCATCGACCGTGGTCGCGGTGCCGCAGGTGGCGACGACGATGTTTTGGCCAGGCGCCAGCGCACGCGCGCCGATGGCGGCGGCGAAGCGGTCGCAGCCCAGCTGCGCCGGATTGCGGTAGCCGTTGTGCAATCCGGCACGATCGAGGGTGGAGGCGAACCATTCGACCGAGATCGCTTCCGGCAAGGCCTGCGCGATCCGCTCGCGCACCTCGACGCCGGCGACATTCGAGACGAGCGCGCGGCCGATGCCGGCGCGGCGCCAGGCGGCGGCGATATCGGTCAAATCGACATGCGGCGCGGCATGGCTGGTTTGCCAGTCGCCCAGGGCTGCGCCGGGTGCGGCGATCGCCCACTTGATGCGCGTATTGCCGGCATCGACCAGCAGCAGTTTCATGGCTTCACCCGCAGCGAAACGTCGCCGGCCAGTACGTTGACGCGGCCCTCAAGCGTATCGAGCAGCAGGCGGCCGGTTTCGTCGACGCCGGCGGCCAGGCCCTCGTGCAGCACAGTGCCGTTATCGACAATGGCGACCGTCTCGCCCTGCCAGGCATGGCGCAGGTTCCAGCGCGCGCAGAAGGCCCCGAAGCCCTGGCGCGCGAATAGCTGCAGCGCCTCGGCCAGGCCGTCGAGCAGGGCGGCCATCAGGACATCGCGGTCCATGCGCGCCAGCCAGGGCGCGCCGGCGGCGCTGCGGCCGATACGTGCTTCCATTTCGTCGGGCATCACCAGGTTCAGGCCGATGCCGATGATGGCCCAGGTCCCGCCGCCGGCTGCGCCTTGCGTTTCAACCAGGATGCCGGCCAGCTTGTCGCCGTCCTTGAGCACGTCGTTGGGCCACTTGAGCTGCACCTGCACGCCCAGTTGCGCCAGCACGTCGGCGAGCGCCACGCCGACCGCGAGCGGCAGGCCGCTGAGCGCCTGCGGGCCGCCCTCAAATTTCCAGGCCAGCGAAAAGGTCAGCGAGCCTTCGCTCGAGGACAGCCAGCTGCGCCCGGCGCGCCCGCGGCCGGCGGTCTGGTGTTCGGCCACCAGCAGCAGGGGTGCGCTGAGCCAGGCCGCGCGCGCCAGCAGGTCGGCGTTGGTGGAACCCGTCTCGGGGACCACCTCGACGGCGACGCCGGCACGCGCCAGTGCGGCGATGTTGGCGGCCTTCATGCTTCTTCCTGCCTTTGCTTGGTCGGCGCGCGCGAAAACGCCAGGTCGAACAGGGCGTTCGGCAGCAGGCGCAGCAGCTTGGCCACCATGCCCATCTGCCAGGGCAGTACGCGGTAGCCGTGGCCGCGCTCGATCACCTCGTGCGCCTGCGCGGCGAAGCGTTCGGCCGGCATCAGGAAGGGCATGGGGAAGCGGTTGTTGCGGGTCATGGGCGTGTCGATATAGCCGGGCGCGATGGTCACCACCTTGATGTTGGTGGCGCGCAGTTCCAGGCGCAGCGATTCGCAATAGCTGTGCACGGCCGCCTTCGAGGCGCAGTAGGCGCCGGCGCCGCGCATGCCGCGGATGCCCGCCACGCTGCCGATGCCCACCAGCCGGCACGGGCCGGCTTGCAGCTTCATCGAGGCGATGAAAGGTGCGAAGGTGGCGATGGTGGCGCCGACATTGGTGGCGAAGACGGCGTCGAACACCGGCAGGTCGCCGGGCCGCTCGGTCAGGGTGCCATGCGAGATGCCGGCGCTGGCGATCACGATGTCGGCGCCGCCCGCGGCCGCGATGAAGTCGGCGGCAGCCGCGGCCACGCCTGCGCGGTCGGTGGCGTCGACCGCATAGATGTGGTGGCGTTCTGGGTGGGGAAGGGTGGCAACGAGTTCGGCCAGCAGTTCGCGGCGGCGGGCCAGCAGGCCGAGGGTGGCGCCGCGCGCCGCATAGTCGCGGGCCAGCGCCGCGCCGATACCGCTCGAGGCGCCGGTGATGAAGACCCGGTCCGAGCGGCCCGGCGCCAGGATCATTTCTTGTCCGCTTTCGCGCGCGCGACCAGGCTGTCCATTACCTGCAGGGCGCCCTGCAATGCGTCGCCTTCACCATGGGTGGCTTCCTGCAGCATGCCGGGCGAAGTCAGGAAGCGGCCGTCGACCGCGATCATCGGCCAGTGGGTGATGCGGTAGGCTTCGATCATCGACTGCGCGCGGCGCACCTTGGCCTGCACGCCGAAGGAACGGTAGGCATCGATGAAGCGCGCACGGTCGATGCCGGCGCGGCTGGCCCAGTCGAACACCTGTTCGTCCTGGCCAAGCGGCAGGTGCTCGACATGCATCGCGGCGAAGGCCTTGCCGTGATATTGCTCGAGCAGGCCGAGCGACTCGAGCGTGAAGAACAGGCGCTGCTGCGCCGCCACCGGCGCGCCGCGCGCCACGTGCACGCGGCGGAATACGATGTTGTCGCCTTGCTTCTTCACCCATTCCGCAAGCCGGGGCTCGAAGGCGTAGCAGTGCGGGCAGTAATAGGCAAAGAATTCGGTCACTTCGATCTTGCGGCCGCTGTCGGTCGGCTGCGCGCTCGGCATCACCTGGTATTCCACGCCGTCGCGTGGCGCGGCGGGGGAGGCGACAACGGTGCCGGCAATCAGGAGCAAGGCAGAAGTGCAGAGCAGGCGGCGTAGCGGTTGCATGCGGTTCCTTAGCGCTGGTTGCGGACGATGGCGACGTCGATGCCGCTGTCGAGCAGCTTGGCGCGCGCCTTGTTCATGGATTCGACGCCGTTGTACGGGCCGACGCGCACGCGGTGCAGCACGCCGCCGTCGGTCGTGCGGTCGGTGATCGCGGCCTCGAAGCCGAGCAGGGCCAGCTTGGCGCGGGTGTTCTCGGCGTCGGACATCTCGCGGAAGGCGCCGGCCTGCAGGAAATAGATATAGCCGTCGCTGCCCGCGGCCGCGGCAGCAGCTGCCGCCGGGGCAGGGGCTGGCGCTGCGCCCACTGCCGCGGCAGGGGCCGCAGCCGGAGCGGAAGCCGGTGCCGGCGCCGCGGCTGGTGCGGTTGCCGGTGCGGCCGGCGCCTGCATGCCGGCGATCGCCTGGCCGAGCGGATCGGCTTCGGCGGCGGCGGGCGCCGCGGCCGGCTTGGCGCGCTCGGCCAGCTGGCGGTTCGCTTCGCGCGCGGCGTCGCGGTTGCCGTACAGCGGCTTGTTCGGGTCGCTGGCCTGGCTCGGCTCGAGGTCGGCCGGGCGGCCCATCTTGTTGGAGCGGTCGGTGAAGGGCGACTGGCCCTTGGTGATCACGAGCGCGACCGCCACCGCGATCCCCAAGCCGATGATCAGGCCGATGATGACGCCGGTCAGGGTGCTGCCGCGCTGGCGCAGCGCTGAGAAGGATCGCATGGCGGTCATGTGGGCTTACTCTTGTGGTTCAGTAGGGGCGCGTTCCATCTTGCTCGGGGCCGACACGCCGATCAGGGCCAGGCCGTTGCGCAGCACCTGGCGGGTCGCCGTGGCCAGGGCCAGGCGCGCGAGCTTGAGCGGCTCGTCGTCGTCGAGCAGCCATTTGTGGGCGAAGTAATAGCTGTGCAGTTCGCCGGCCAGTTCGCGCAGGTAGAAGGCGACCTGGTGCGGGCCCAGTTCGAGCTTGGCGCGGGCGAGCACTTCCGGATAGGCGGCCAGCTTCGACAGCAGGCTCGCTTCGTGCGGGGTGATCAAAGGCGACAGGTCGACATTCGCCAGCCGGGCTTCATCACCGCCCCAGTTGGCCAAGGCCGAGCAGATGCGCGCATGCGCGTACTGGACGTAATAGACCGGGTTTTCTTCGCTGGTGGCGAGAGCCACGTCGACGTCGAACACGAATTCGGTATCGGCCTTGCGCGAGATGAGAAAGAAGCGCACCGCGTCGCGGCCGCGCGTCACGTCGCCATTGCCCGACCATTCGATCAGGTCGCGCACGGTGACGTAGGAGCCGGCGCGCTTCGAGATCTTCACCTCTTCGCCGTTCTTCATCACGGTGACCATCTTGTGCAGCACGTAGTCGGGATAGCCCTGCGGGATGCCGATGTTCACGGCCTGCAGGCCGGCGCGCACGCGCGCGATCGTGCCGTGGTGATCGCTCCCCTGGACGTTGATCGCCTGGTCGAAGCCGCGGCGGAATTTCTGCATGTGGTAGGCGACGTCCGGCACGAAATAGGTATAGCTGCCGTCGGACTTGCGCATCACGCGGTCCTTGTCGTCGCCGTAGTCGGTGGTGCGCAGCCACAGCGCGCCGTCCTGCTCATAGGTCACGCCGGCGTCGACCAGGGCCTGCACCGCCTGTTCCACCTTGCCGTCCGCGTAGAGCGAGGATTCGAGGTAGTAGTTGTCGAACTTGACGCCGAAGGCCTGCAGGTCGATGTCCTGCTCGTGGCGCAGGTAGGCAACCGCGAAGCGGCGGATCGATTCGAGGTCGTTTGCATCGCCGCTGGCGGTGGCCGGCTCGCCATCGCTGGCCGAGACGGTTTTCCTGGCCAGGAAGTCGTCGGCGATGTCCTGGATGTAGTCGCCGTTATAGGCGGACTCGGGCCATCCTGCGTCGCCCGGCTTGATGCCGCGCGCGCGCGCCTGCACCGAATTGGCCAGGGTTGCGATCTGCACGCCGGCGTCGTTGTAATAGAACTCGCGGGTGACCTCGTGGCCCTGCGACTCGAACAGCGAAGACAGGGCGTCGCCCAGCGCGGCCTGGCGGCCGTGGCCGACGTGCAGCGGGCCGGTCGGGTTGGCCGACACGAATTCGATGATCGCGTGGTGACCCTTGCCGGAATCGCCCTGGCCGAAGGCCGCGCCCTGATCGAGCACGGTGCCGACGACCGATTGCTTGGCCTTGGGGGCCACGCGCAGGTTGATAAAGCCGGGGCCGGCCACGTCGGCCGACTCGACCAGGCCTTGCGCGCCCGGCTCGGCCAGCACTGCAGCGACCAGGCGGGTCGCCAGTTCGCGCGGGTTGGTCTTGAGCTGCTTGGCCAGCTGCATCGCGATATTGCAGGCGATGTCGCCGTGGCTCGGGTCGCGCGGGCGCTCCAGCACGACGTTAGGATTGAGGTCGGTGCCGGCGACGATCGGCGCGAGGGCGGCCTGGAACAGGGCAACGATTTGTTGTTTTTGTTGAGCGAGCATAAGGGAAGTCGGGCTAAATAATCAGGCGGGCCTGCGGACAGGCAAACAGCATTCATTATACTGGTTTGAGCTTGCGCGCAACACGTTCATCCCGGCAAGCGCTGCTTGCATGTATTAAGTTGTACCAAAGCCTATGCCGTTACAATGGGGGCCTTTTTCGACCGTATTGATCCTGCCATGACCGACAAGCGCCCGACGCTCTCCCTGAAACCCAAAGCCAAACCGGCGCGTTCCGCGGCGCCGAAGGGCGGGGCACGCCCGGCCTGGCCCGCCGCCAAGCCGGCGCCGGCGCGCCCGGAGCGCAATCAGGAAGCGCGCCCCCAGGCCAGCGGGCAGGCGGCCAATCCGGGGCAGGACCGGCCGCCCCGTCCGGAGCCCTACCGTCCGGCAGCCGAGCGCGGCCAGCCGCCGCGCCGCGAGCAGGCTGAGCGCCGCGACAAGAAGCCTGCCCCGCGCCTGCGCGAGAGCCACGAAGTCCTGGTGGCGCCCCAGCAGGACTTCCGTCCCGACCTGAAGGCCGATTCGCTCGCGCTGGCCCTGCTGGGCGCGGCCAATGCGGTGGCGCGGGTGCGCGCCGGCACCGCGCTGCCGCAGGCACTGTCGATCGTGTTCTCGGTATACGACGTGACGCCGCAGGCGCGCGGCGCGATCCAGGACATCGCCTACCGCTGCATGCGCCAGCTCGGGCGCAGCGAGGTGCTGCTCGGCCTGATGACGACCAAGGCGCCGGAGCCGGCCATGCTCGACGGCCTGCTGTGCGCCGCATTGGCCCTGCTCGACCCGCCGCCGGACACGCCGCCGCCCTACGAAGCCTTCACCGTGGTCGACCAGGCCGTGCACGCGGCCGCCCACCATCCGGATTTCGCCCATGCCAAGGCGATGGTCAATGCCGTGCTGCGCCGCTTCCTGCGCGAGCGCGACGCCCTCACGGCGGAGGCGCTCAAGCAGCCGCTGGCGCGCTGGAACTACCCGCAGTGGTGGATCGACAGCACCCGCGCGGCCTATCCCGACCGCTGGGAGTCGATCCTGGAAGCCGGCAACGTGCATCCGCCCCTGACGCTGCGCGTGAATGCGCGCCGCCTGGACGCCGATGCCTACCTCGCCACCCTGGCGGAGGCGGGCATCGAAGCCACGCGCCTGGGCCCGACCGCGGTGCGCCTGGCGCAGCCGGTCAACGTCAGCCAGATCCCGGGCTTCCACGACGGCCTGGTGTCGGTGCAGGATGCCGGCGCCCAGCTGGCCGCGCCGCTGCTCGACCTGGCGGACGGCATGCGCGTGCTCGATGCCTGCGCGGCGCCGGGCGGCAAGAGCGGCCACATCCTGGAAGTCGCCAATGTGGAGCTGACCTCGGTCGATGCCGATCCCCAGCGCCTGGCACGGGTGCGGGACAACCTGGGCCGCCTCGGCCTGGACGCCAAGCTGATCGCGGCCGAGGCGCAAAGCGCGGCCTGGTGGGACGGCGTGCCCTTTGACCGCATCCTGGCCGACGTGCCCTGCACGGCCTCGGGCATCGTGCGGCGCCACCCGGACATCCGCTGGCTGCGCCGCAAGTCGGACACACTCCAACTTGCAACACTTTCAAGCAAAATACTCGACAACCTTTGGCAGATGCTGCTGCCCAATGGTAAATTGTTGTTTGTGACATGTTCGCTCTGGCCCCAGGAATCGGAGGCGCAGGCAGCCGCGTTCGCGGCGCGCCACGACGCCATCCGCCTCGACGCGCCGGGCCAGCTGCTGCCAGCCAGTGGTGCCGGGCAGGATCATGACGGCTTGTTCTACGCCCTGTTCCAGAAACGCGCGGCGTAATCGTCATCCCGACATAATGCTTCAACTTAAGGCTCCGGCTCACCCGTGACGTTACGATTTTTCTGCCTCCTCGCCTGCCAGCTGCTGCTGGCATTGGTGTGTACGCAGGCACGGGCCGCCGACGCCGTCGACATCACCCAGGCGGAAATCCAGTTCTCCGAGGACGGCTACCGGCTGAAGACGCGCTTTGCTTTCGACCTGAACCACGAGCTCCAGGAAGCGCTCCAGAACGGCATCAAGCTGCACTTCACGACCGAGATCGAGATGACGCGCCCGCGCTGGTGGTGGCGCGACGAGAAGGCCGTGCTGGCCAAGCGCACCGTCGGCATTTCCTACGACGTGCTCACGCGCCAGTACAACGTCCTGACCACCGGCAGCCTGCCGCAGAGTTTCACGACCCTGGAAGACGCCCTGTCCCAGATCCGCAGTCCCGCGCGCTGGCTGATCGCGCCCAAGGGCGCCCTCAAGCAGGGCGAGGTGTATGACGTCTCGGTGCGCATGTACATGGACCGCGACTACCTGTCCAAGCCCCTGCAGGTCAATGCCATCAACGACTCGAGCTGGCGCCTGGCCTCCAGCCGCAGGACCTTTGCCTACCGTGCAGGCTAGGGCGCATGGCGGGATTTCGCATCAGGGGTAAATCCATCAACCAGGCGCTGCGCTACGCATTGGTCGTAGGCGGCGCCATCGTCTCGATCCTGCTGTTCCTGCTCGCGGGCGCCTCCGACAACTCCGGCTTCTTCGACCGCTACTACACCTGGCTGCTGGGCGTGAACGCCGGCATGGCCGGGCTGATGCTGGTGCTCGTGGCCGTCGCGCTGGGGCGCCTGTATTCGCGCTACAAGGCCGGCAAGTTCGGATCGCGGCTGGTGGCGCGCCTCGTCCTTTTATTTGCCGGCATCGGCATCCTGCCCGGGCTGGTCATCTTCATGGTGTCGGTGCAGTTCGTGTCGCACTCGATCGATTCCTGGTTCGACGTCAAGATCGAGGCCGCGATCGAATCGGGCCTGAACCTGGGCCGCGCCGCGCTCGACGAAGCGGTGGCCGAACTGGGCGCGACCGGGCAGACCGCGGCCGCCACGCTGGCCGGCCAGGATGCGGTGATGGTGCAGGGCGTCCTGAGCGGCCTGGTCAACGACATCAGCGGCATGCAAAGCGCGATGCTGCTGGCCGCCGACGGCACCGTGCTGGCCTCGAGCGCGCAGGACCGCAACGCCAATATCGAGATGGACCGCCCGTCGCCCGACATGCTCAAGTCGGCCGCGCTGCCGGGCGGTTATGCGCGCCCGGAAGGCAGCAGCGACGCCTCCGCGGCCGGGCCGAACGCGCTCGATGCGGCCACCGGCCTGCGCCTGCGCGTGCTGCTGGCGGTTCCCGAAACGTCCGGCATGGAGCCGCGCTACCTGCAGCTGCTGCAGGCGGTGCCGGTGAACCTGGCCTCGAATGCGGTGGTGCTGCGCAGCGCCTCCGACGAATACCGCTCGCGCGCCCAGGCCCGGACCGGCCTGCGCAAGATGTACATCGTAACCCTGACATTGACCTTGCTGCTGGCGATCTTCGGGGCGATCGGCAGCGCCTTCCTCATCGCCGGCAACCTTGCGCAGCCGCTGCTGGTGCTGGCCGAAGGCACGCAGGCGGTGGCCGAGGGCGATCTGTCGCCGCGCCCGATCATCGAGACCAACGACGAACTGGGCACCCTGACGCGCTCCTTCAACGCCATGACCGGGCAGCTGTTCGAGGCGCGCAGCGCCGTCGAGCGCAACCGCACCGCGCTGCAGAACGCCAAGGCCCACCTGGAATCGGTGCTGGCCAATATGTCGGCCGGCGTGATGGTGCTGGATGCGGAAGGGCGCGTGGTGAACTCGAACGATGCCGCCTACCGCATCCTGCAGGTCGAGCCGGGCGCGCTGGCCGGCCCGCTGGCGCGCATCGCGGGCCTGGAGACCTTCTACAACTGCATCACGCGCGCGATCTCGGCGCAGAGCGCGCAAAGCGCCGCCGGCAGCAGCGGCAGCGACGACCGCCGCCGGCGCGCACACTGGCAGCAGGAGATCGAGATCCCGCGCCGCGGCACCGGCGACGAGCATGACCACGACATCACGCTGCTGGCGCGCGGCTCGCGCCTGCCGGTCGGTAACGGTCACGGCTTCATCGTGGTGTTCGACGATATCTCGGACGTGATCTCGGCCCAGCGCTCGGTGGCCTGGGGCGAGGTGGCGCGCCGCCTGGCGCACGAAATCAAGAACCCGCTCACCCCGATCCAGCTCTCGGCCGAACGCCTGCAGATGAAGCTCGAAGGCTGCCTGCCTGAGCGCGAAGCCGAGCTGCTGAAAAAGAGCACGGCCACCATCGTCAACCAGGTCGACGCCATGAAGCGAATGGTGGACGACTTCCGCGACTATGCGCGCACGCCGCCGGCGATGCTCGAGCCGCTCGACCTGAATGCCCTGATCGGCGAGATCCTGCGGCTGTACCTGTCCGAGGACGGCTCCGACATCATCCACGCGGCGCTCGCGCCAAACCTGCCGCGCGTGATGGGCGACGCAACCCAGCTGCGCCAGGTGATCCACAACCTGGTGCAGAATGCCCAGGATGCACTGGCCGACCGCGTCGGCGGCGCCGCGCCGCCGCGGGTGGACGTCACCACCGAAGCCATTCATTACGAAGGCGCGGACGGCGCCACCGGCACCGCGGTGCGCCTGGCGATCCTGGACAATGGCCCCGGCTTCGCATCGCGCATCCTGGCGCGCGCCTTCGAGCCCTACGTCACCTCGAAGGCGCGCGGCACCGGGCTGGGACTGCCGATGGTCAAGAAGATCATCGACGAACATGGCGGCCGGATCGACATCGGCAACCAATCGGATGGATCTGGCGCGTCGGTATTCATTTTGCTGTTAAAGTTAGCCCCCGAGGCGAACTTGTCCGAAATATAATAGGGGCATAGAATCCCGCTAGCGGCAGGCAGCAGATGCCACGAACTAAGCGAGTAGGCACTGACCGGGTAAGATCAGGAAGGCATACAGATGGCGAATATACTCGTAGTTGATGATGAAATGGGCATCCGGGAATTACTCTCGGAAATTCTGGGCGACGAAGGCCACGCCATCACCCTGGCCGAAAACGCGCAGCAGGCACGCGAGGCGCGGGCCGCCGGCGCGCCCGACCTGGTGCTGCTCGATATCTGGATGCCGGACACCGACGGCGTCACCCTGCTCAAGGAATGGCAGCGCGACGGCCTCCTGACCATGCCGGTCATCATGATGTCCGGCCATGCCACCATCGATACCGCCGTCGAGGCCACCCGCATCGGCGCCCTGAATTTTCTCGAGAAGCCGATCGCGCTGCAAAAGCTGCTCAAGGCCGTGCAGCAGGGCCTGAACCGCGCGCAGGAAGTGGCGCGCGCGCCGCTGGCGCCGCCGCGTCCGGCCGTGACTACCGCGATGCCGATGATGGAGAACGGCGCCGGCAATGGCGCTATGCCCAGCCCTGCTGCGCCGATGTTCGCGCCGCCGGCCCCGCCGATGGGCAATGGCTCGCGCATGGTGCATGCGATGTCGCAGGGCGAAAGCGCCGGCTACACGCTGTCCTTCGACCTGCCGCTGCGCGAGGCGCGCGATGCCTTCGAGCGCATGTATTTCGAGCACCACCTCGGACGCGAAGGCGGCAGCATGACCCGCGTCGCCGAAAAGACCGGCCTCGAACGTACCCACCTGTACCGCAAGCTCAAGCAACTCGGCGTCGAGCCGGGCAAGCTCGCCAAGAAAGGCCTCTGATTGGTAGAAAGGGTCGCGACCACCCTGGTCACGGGCGCGTCCGCCGCCGCACGCGAGAGCGCCATCGCCGCGCTGCTCGCCGCCGTTCCCCCTGCAGGCCTGAGCGCCATCATCCTCGACGGGCTGCCAGCCGGCAGCTCGCCGATTCCCGAAAGCTCTTCCGTAAGACTTGTCCGACTCGCGGGCGGGTGTCCGTGCTGCGCCGGGAGCCTGGTTTTGCGTGTAACATTGAATCGACTGTTACGCCAAGGGCCGGAACGCCTGTTCATCGGTTTGGCAAGCAGTGAACACCTTGATCAGTTGCGATCGTGGTTGCAAGACCCACCATACGATCAGCTGTTGGCCCTGGAACCGGTTGTCTCACTTGAAATCGGTCCGGAAAGCCCCACTTCTTAACCGAAGTGAACAGCCAGTCGCCCGCCGCCGAGCGGCTGGTACGCACAACCAGTCTGATCGAGAGAAGGAGTCATCATGAACATGATCTATAACAGCGAACAGTACAGCGTCGTCGAGTTCGGCGTGGATCGCGAACTCGAAGCGCTGCGCTTCGGCGGCTATGAAATCGTCGACAAGGCCGGGCGGCGCGAAGCTTTCATCGGCGGCAAGCTGGCGCAATCGTTCCGCCGCGACGTCAACAACCTCATCGCGAGCGAGCCGACCATGGAAGAAATCGACGACTTCCTGGGCTCCTACGACACGCTTATGAGCCAGCCGGTCGTCCTGCATTGAACCTGAATCCGCCATTGCCGCTGGACGCGGCGATGGCGCCCCCCACGCCCCTGGCGTGGTAAGCTGCGCGCCATGTGCCAGCTCCTCGGAATGAACTGCAACGTCCCCACGGACATCGTCTTCTCCTTCACCGGCTTCGCCCACCGCGGCGGCCGCACCGACACCCACCACGACGGCTGGGGCATCGCTTTCTTCGAAGGCGCCGGCGTGCGCCACTTCGTCGATCACCAGGCCGCGGTCGCCTCGCCAATCGCCGAACTGATCAAGCGCTACCCGATCAAGTCCACCAATGTCATCGCCCACATTCGCAAGGCCACGCAAGGGCAAGTCGCGCTCGAGAACTGCCACCCTTTCGTACGCGAGCTGTGGGGCCGCTACTGGGTCTTCGCCCACAACGGCGACCTGAAGGATTTCGCGCCGCAGCTTACCGGGCCGTTCCGCCCGGTCGGCAACACCGACAGCGAGCTGGCCTTCTGCTGGCTGATGCAAAGCCTGCGCGCGGAATTCGGCGACACGCTACCTTCACTGCCGGCGCTGCGCGCTACTCTGGAGCGCCTGGTGGCGCAAGTGGCTGCGCACGGCACGTTCAACATGATGCTGTCGGACGGCACCGCGCTGTTCACGCATTGCTCGACCAAGCTGTGCTACGTGTTGCGCAAATACCCGTTCGTGACCGCCTCTTTGTCCGACGAAGATTTGTCGGTGGACTTCTCGCAGGTGACCACGCCCGACGACCGGGTCGCCATCATCGTGACCGAACCGCTCACCACCAACGAGACCTGGACCCAGTTCGCGCCGGGCGAATTGAAGCTGTTCGTGGACGGGTTGCCACAGTAATGCCCCTGTCATGACAGTTAAGTATCATTCCGCTAGTAAATTAATGCCAAGAAGCCACTAATTCTGACGAATACGGTAAAGTAGGTGTGTTCGCGAGCCCAACCAGACGACATGACCGATACCGCCAGCATTGACCAGTCCGCGCAGCCCCTGCGCCTGCGTAATTTCTACCTCGGGCGCCAGCCGGTGCTCGACCGTAACCAGGCGCTGTTCGGCTATGAATTGCTGTTCCGCGGCAGTGCCCAGGGACCGGCGCAGATCGATTCCGGCATCTCGGCCAGCGCCAGCGTCATCCACCACGCTTCGCAGCTGGGCCTGGCGCGCGCGATCGGCGACGCCACCGCCTTCCTGAACGTCGACACCGATGTCTTGATGAGCGACATGTTCGCCTTCCTGCCGCGCGAGCGCACCGTGCTCGAGATCGTGCGCACGGTGGAGCCGACCGATGCCGTCATCCAGCGCATGACCGAACTGTCCACCCATGGCTTCCGTTTCGCGGCCGAGGCTTCGGCGCACGGCGCCTCTTTGGCCCGCCTGCTGCCGGTGATCGACTTCGTCAAGATGGACCTGCGCGAGTTGCCGATCGTGACCCTGCTGTCGCTGGCCCCGCGCCTGCGCGGCACGGGCAAGCGCCTGGTGGCCGAAAAGGTCGAGACCCACAACGAATACCGCACCTGCCTGGACATCGGTTTCGATTACTTCCAGGGCTATTATTTCGCCAAGCCGACCGTCATCGCCGGCCGCAAGCTGTCGCCCTCGCAGGCGGCGGTGCTGGACCTGATGAACCTGGTGACCTCGGATGCCGACAATGCCGTCATCGAGCGCGCCGTCAAGAAGGACATCACGCTCGGCCTGAACCTGCTGCGTCTGGTGAACACGCCGGCCGCCGGGGCAGGGCGCCGCATCGAGTCGATCAGCCAGGCCCTGATGCTGCTGGGCCGCCGCCAGCTGCAGCGCTGGCTGCAGATCCTGCTGTACGCCGAGCCGGGCGTGCGCGGCCACAACCTGAGCCCGCTCCTGATGCTGGCCACCACACGCGCGCGCCTGATGGAACTGCTGGCCCAGCGCCTGCGTCCCGCGCAGCGCAACGTCTCGGACATTGCCTTCACGGTCGGCATGATGTCGCTGATGGATACGCTGTTCTGCATTCCGATGCAGGACATCGTCGAACAGATTCCCGTGATCGACGAAGTACGCCACGCCCTGCTGGTACGCGGCGGCTTCTTCGGCGAACTGTTGCGCCTGGCCGAATCGATCGAGCGCATGGAAGACACGGAAGACGAAGTGATGCCGGCGCTGAACAGCTTGTCGATCAATGGCGACGACCTGGCCGAGCTGGAAGTGTCGGCCTTCGAGTGGAGCGACAAGGTCGTTCGTTACGCCATCTGAAGCGCGATAAGCCGCACGCGCTTATCGGTCATATTGGATTTGCCGCGAATCGTAGCGTGGGCAGGTTTCCTGCCCACGCGCTCAACCAGTGGATGAACAGTCGCGCGGCTATTCACGCTGCGCCAACCCTGAAAAACCTCACCCCGTCGCGCCAGACCGCCACTGGCTGTACAACTCCGGATCGCTGCGCAACTCCCACAAGCCCAGCACGATGGTCGCGATGCCCGCAACGACCAGGGTCCAGGTCATCGCCACGTCGTTCACCGCATCCACCATCCACGGCGAGATCGTCACCCACGCGCCCACGATAATATTGAACAGCACGGCCCAGACATAAGTTTTGTACAGGTCGAAGGCCGCCAGAATGCCGATAATGGCGCCGGCCAGGATGGCATTCCACGCCACCGGCGAACCGGGCGGGTAAGCGAATACCCAGGGCGAAACGAATAGCCAGACGCCGATCACCACCATCAGCTGGTCTTGCCAGCGTCTGGTCGACAGATGCATTGCCATGATGAGCTCCTTCGCCAAGGTCGGGGCGATGATGGAAGCTTAGACAAGCCGGGGTGTGCAGACGTTCCCGTGCGCCGGCGCGCGGGAACAAAAAAGCTGCCGTGCCGCCGGCTTGGGGCCGGCGGCAGGTAAGGGAATTACAGGTTCGGCGCCAGATGGCGTTCGAGCTCGGCCTTGTCAATGCCGCGGCGCTTGGCCATGTCCTCGACCTGGTCGTCGCCGATCTTGCCGACCACGAAATACTTCGATTCCGGGTGGGCAAAGTAAAAGCCCGACACGGCCGCGCCCGGGTACATCGCATACGACTCGGTCAGCTCCATGCCGATCTCCTCAAGCTCGAGGGTGCTGAACAGCTCGGCCTTCACGGTGTGCTCCGGGCAGGCCGGATAGCCCGGCGCCGGGCGGATGCCGCTGTAGGTTTCCTTGATCAGGGCTTCGCAGCTCAGGTCTTCGCCCGCCGCATAGCCCCACAAATCGGTGCGAACGCGCTCGTGCAGGTATTCGGCAAAGGCCTCGGCCAGGCGGTCGGCCAGGGCCTTGAGCATGATCGACGAATAGTCGTCGTGGGCCGCTTCGAAACGCTGCTCGTGCTTCTCTATCCCCAGGCCCGCGGTCACCGCGAACATGCCGATATAGTCGGCCACGCCGGAGTCTTTCGGCGCGACGAAGTCGGCCAAGCACTGGTTCGGGCGCTGCACGCCATCGACCACCGGCTTGACGCCCTGCTGGCGCAGGCCATGCCAGGTGAAGGCCACGTCCTTGCGCGACTCGTCCGCATAGATCTCGATGTCGTCGTCGTTCACCGAATTCGCCGGCAGCAGCGCGATGGCGCCGTTGGCGGTCAGCCAGCGGCCGTCGATGATCTTCTTGAGCATCGCCTGCGCTTCCTCGAACACCTTGCTGGCGGCCTCGCCGACTACTTCGTCGGTGAGGATGGCAGGGTAGGGGCTGGCCAGGTCCCAGGTCTGGAAGAACGGGCCCCAGTCGATGTAGCGCGCCAGGGTTGCGAGCTCCACGTTCTTGAAGATACGGCGGCCGATGAACTTCGGTTTCACCGGCGAGAACGAGAGGCGTGCGCGGTTGCCGCGGGCCTGCTCGAGGGTCAGCATCGGCAGCGCCTTCTTGTTGGCGTGCTGGATGCGGATGCGTTCGTAGTCCTGCGCCAGCTCGATGATGTAGGCGTCGCGCGTGTCGTCCGTCAGGAGAGACTGGCCCACCGAGACGGAACGCGAGGCGTCCGGCACGTAGACCACCGGGCCGTCGTAGTGCGGCGCGATCTTCACGGCCGTGTGCGCGCGGCTGGTGGTGGCGCCGCCGATCAGCAGCGGGATTTTCCTTTCGCGGAAATAGGGGTCGCGCTGCATCTCGCGGGCCACGTGGGCCATCTCTTCCAGCGAAGGCGTGATCAGGCCGGACAGGCCCACGATGTCGGCGTTCTCCGCCTTGGCGCGGGCCAGGATGTCCGAGCAGGGCACCATCACCCCCATGTTCACGATCTCGAAGTTATTACACTGCAGGACCACCGAGACAATGTTCTTGCCGATGTCGTGCACGTCGCCTTTCACCGTGGCGATCACCAACTTGCCCTTGGGCTTGGCGACGATGCCGGTACGGGCTTCTTCCAGCGCCTTTTCTTCTTCGATGAAGGGCACCAGGTGGGCCACGGCCTGCTTCATGACGCGCGCCGATTTCACCACCTGCGGCAGGAACATCTTGCCTTGGCCGAACAGGTCCCCGACGATGTTCATGCCGTCCATCAGCGGGCCTTCGATCACGTGGATCGGGCGGCCGTTGGCAGCCAGAACCTGCTGGCGCATCTCTTCGGTGTCCTCGACGATCCACTGCGTGATGCCGTGCACCAGCGCGTGCGCCAGGCGCTTCTCCACAAGCGCGTTGCGCCACTCGAGGTTCTGCTCCTGCTTGCTGCCGCCGGCTTTCAGGGTGCCGGCGAATTCGATCATGCGCTCGGTGGCGTCCTCGCGGCGGTTCAGCACCACGTCCTCGACGCGCTCGCGCAGCTCGGGCGACAGGTCGTCGTAGACGCCGACCATGCCGGCGTTGACGATGCCCATGGTCATGCCGGCCTTGATCGCGTGGTACAGGAAGACGGTGTGGATCGCCTCGCGCGCCGGGTCGTTGCCGCGGAAGGAGAAGGAGACGTTCGACACGCCGCCCGACACCTTCGCGTGCGGCAGGTTCTTGCGGATCCAGGCGGTGGCTTCGATGAAGTCCACCGCGTAGTTGTTGTGCTCTTCGATGCCGGTGGCAATGGCAAAAATGTTCGGATCGAAGATGATGTCTTCGGGCGCGAAGCCCACCTGCTCGACCAGCACCTTGTAGGCGCGGCCGCAGATCTCGGTCTTGCGTGCGAAGGTGTCGGCCTGGCCCTTCTCATCGAACGCCATCACGATTACGGCGGCGCCATAGCTGCGGCAAAGACGCGCCTGGCGGATGAATTCATCCTCGCCTTCCTTCATCGAGATCGAGTTGACGATGGCCTTTCCCTGCACGCATTTCAGGCCCGCTTCGATCACGCTCCATTTGGACGAGTCGATCATGATCGGCACGCGCGAGATATCGGGTTCGGAGGCAATCAGGTTCAGGAAGCGTGTCATGGCTGCCTGCGAGTCGAGCATCGCTTCGTCCATGTTGATGTCGATGACCTGTGCACCGTTCTCGACCTGCTGGCGCGCCACCGACAGCGCCTCGTCGAACTGCTCGTTCAGGATCATGCGCGCAAACGCTTTCGAACCGGTGACGTTGGTGCGCTCGCCGACGTTGACGAACAGAGAGCTGTCGTCGACAGTGAAGGGCTCCAGGCCCGACAGGCGCATCGCGACCGGGATTTCCGGAATTTGACGTGGCGCGTGACCTTCGAGAATCCTGGAGATCGCGGCGATGTGCTCGGGCGTGGTGCCGCAGCAGCCGCCGGCGATGTTAATGAAGCCGGCGTCGGCGAATTCGCGCAGCAGGGCCGAGGTATCGGCCGGGAGCTCGTCGAAGCCGGTGTCGCTCATCGGGTTGGGCAGGCCGGCATTCGGGTAGATGCAGACAAACGTATCGGCGATTTGCGAGAGCTCTTCCGCATAGGGACGCATCAGGGCCGCGCCCAGCGCGCAATTCAGGCCGATGGTCAGCGGCTTGGCGTGGCGTACCGAGTTCCAGAAGGCCGGCACGGTCTGGCCCGACAGGATGCGGCCCGAGGCATCGGTGACGGTGCCCGAGATCATGATAGGCAGGCGCAGCAGCTCCGGGCGCTCGTTGAAATACAGGTCGATCGCAAACAGCGCGGCCTTGCAGTTCAGGGTGTCGAAAATGGTCTCGACCAGCAGCACATCCGCGCCGCCATCGACCAGGCCTGCTACCTGCTCATGGTAGCTGGCGACCAGCTGGTCGAAGGTGACGTTGCGCGCGGCCGGGTCGTTCACGTCCGGCGAGATGGATGCGGTCTTGGGCGTCGGCCCGAGCGCGCCGGCCACGAAACGCGGCTTGTCCGGCGTGGAGTATTTGTCGCAGGCCGCACGCGCCAGCTTGGCCGCTTCCACGTTCATCTCGTAGGCGAGATGCGCCATGTGGTAGTCGTCCTGGGCCACGCTTGTTGCGCCAAAGGTGTTCGTCTCGAGCAGGTCGGCGCCGGCAGCCAGGTAACGCTCGTGGATTTCCTGGATGATCTGCGGCTGGGTGAGTGTTAAGAGCTCGTTATTGCCCTTCACGAAAAGCTCGCGGTTGCCCACGCCTTCGGGGGCGGCAAAGTCCGCGAAACGCTCGCCGCGGTAGGCCGCTTCATCGAGCTTGTACTGCTGGATGATGGTGCCCATCGCGCCATCCAGGATCATGATGCGGCGCGACAGAATCTCGCGCAGCTGGGCGTCGATCGGGGAAATGTTGGCGTGGCGGGCGTTCATGGTGGGCGACTTTCTGGACAAGCGGCAAGGAGAGCTGATGGGGGCCGTTACTGTTGGGCGGTCTGAAATTATACGTCAAGGCGCCCATTTCCTCTGGAGGCGCCGATTTGTGGCTTTGTGTTTGTATCTTTATGTAAGTAAAACGTGAACTGATACATGACGTTACAAAACCCGGGGTATCCGCAATCTTTACGTTACAGACACGGACGACAATTACTCCATCGACACATTGTTGGCGATGCTTTTAACGGGATAAAGTATGAACAAAGAATATGTACCGGATTGGGACCAAGCGGTGATGCGTGATGACGAACCGGCGGTGGCACCGAAGCAGCAAATGATCAATGGCGTGAAGCAGATCGTAACGATCCGCCTCGACGTGGACATGCTGGAATGGTTCAAGGCTGCCGGTCCGGGCTACCAGACCCGTATCAACCAGGTGCTGCGCGAGCACATGGATGCGCAGCGCGCTGCTGCGGCGGAATACGACAAGTGATGTGATGGGGCGTAGGCCCAAATATGCCGAGTAATCGGTGTACCGTAGGGTGGGCGGGTCTCCCGCCCGCGCGGTGATAGGTAACCCATTCACGCCACAGCACGTCCGTGCTACCGCGTGTTGACCGCGTGGGCGGCGCAGCCGCCCACGCTATGAAAAGTTCAACCCGGCTAACGGGAAGCTTTTCAGGAATTCCACCGCAGGCAAACGCTTGCCACCCGGCTTCTGCAATTCAGTAAACCGCAGCGCACCTTCTCCACACGCCACCACGATCCCCTGCTGCCCATCCGCGGCCAGCACCTGCCCCGGTGCGCCACTACCTGTGGCCAGCTCGGCATTCCAGATCTTCACCGTCACGCCGTCGACCAGCCCGTGCGCACCCGGGAAGGGATTGAACGCGCGCACCCGGCGCCACAGCAGTCCGGCCGGCAGGCTGAAATCGAGTTTCGCTTCTTCCTTGGTGATCTTGGCCGCATAGGTCACGCCTTCTTCCGGCTGCGGGACTGCCTCCAGAGCGCCCTGTTCGAGCTTGCGCAGCGCCTCGACGATCATGCGACCGCCCAGCTCGGCGAGCTTGTCGTGCAGGCTGCCGGTGGTGTCGCTGTCTTGAATGGCCACGCGCTCGATCAGCATCATCGGCCCGGTATCGAGCCCTTCCTCCATGCCCATGATGGTCACGCCGGTCTCGACGTCACCGGCCTCGATGGCGCGGTGGATCGGCGCGGCGCCGCGCCAGCGCGGCAGCAGCGAGCCGTGGATATTGATGCAGGGCTTGATGTCGAGCGTGGCACGCGGCAGGATCAGCCCATAGGCCGCCACCACCATCACGTCGTAGTCCAGCGCCAACAGGCGTTCGTGGGCGGCGCGCGCCTCGAGGCCACGCTGCGGGTCCTTGCTATCCATGCGCAGGGACAGCGGCTGCGCGACGTCCATGCCGTGCGCCAGCGCATATTGTTTCACGCTGGATGCCTGCAACTGCATGCCGCGCCCGGCAGGGCGGTCGGGCTGGGTCAGGACCAGGGGAATCTCGAAGCCGGCCTCGTGCAGGGCACGCAGGGCACAAGCGGCGAACTCGGGGGTGCCCGCAAAAACGACTTTCATGGGGGCGCCGGGATCAGTAGCGGCGGCCGGCGGCCTTCAGCGCGGCCTCGCGCTCCATGCCGCGTTCTTCCTTCTGCAGCTTGGCCTTGATGCGATTGCGCTTGAGCGGCGACAGGTATTCGACGAAGACCTTGCCCACCAGGTGGTCCATCTCGTGCTGGATGCACACGGCCAGCAGGCCGTCGGCTTCGACTTCGAATTCCTTGCCGTCGACGTCAAAGGCCTTGCACTTGACGCGCGACGGGCGCTCGACGCCGTCGTAGATGCCCGGCACCGACAGGCAGCCTTCGTCGTAGACCTGCTTGTCGTTGCTGGCCCAGGTGATTTCCGGGTTGATGAAGACCATCAAGTTGTCGTTGGTTTCCGAGACGTCGATGGTGATCACGCGCTCGTGCACGTCCACCTGGGTGGCGGCCAGGCCCACGCCGGGTGCGTCGTACATCGTGGCGGCCATGTCCGCGACCAGCTGGCGCAGGCGCTCGGTGCCGAATTCAGTGACCGGAGCGGCGATCTTGTGCAGGCGCGGGTCGGGGTAGCGGAGGATATTCAGTAAGGCCATAGTCAGGGAGATTCAGGAATAGGTGGTGTTTAATCGGGTTGCGGCTCGACCAAAAATGCAACACTCGTCCGGCCTTGCAGGACGCGGTTTGTCTTGCTAGTTCGGGGAATTGTGTGCAGAATTTGATTCAGTACGGCAACCCTTTTACGATCAGGGAGCGGCGCATCGTGCTGTCGGGCTCCGCATTTGCTGGGGTCTGGTGACGCACGCTGCCAGCGATCCGGTGTAAAAGCCGCAATTTACGGACGCAACAACGGACGTCTCAATGAAAAATTTTAGCACAGTCGTGACCCGCGCTGCTGCAGTGGCGCTCGTTGCATGTGCCGCGACGGCAGCAAGCATGGCCAGCCCGGTCCAGGCCGCCGAGTGCGCGTTCCGCCCGAATGCGCCCGACCAGCATGTCGTGGTCAAGGGCGATACCCTCTGGGATATTTCCGGCACCTTCCTCCAGAACCCGTGGTGCTGGCCTCAGGTCTGGGGCATGAACCGCGACGAAATTCGCAATCCGCACTGGATCTATCCCGGTCAGGTCATCTATTTCGACCGCGCGCGCGGCCGCCTGTCGCTGACCCGCCCGGGCGGCGATGGCCGCGGTGAGCCGCCAATCACGAAACTCTCGCCCCAGGTGCGCACCGAATCGCTCGGGCGCGACGCTGTGCAATCGATCCCGGCCGGCATGATCGAGCCCTACCTGACCCAGCCGCTCGTGGTCGAGGCCGATGAACTGGCTGGCGCGCCGCGCATCGTGGCCTCGCAGGAAGGCCGCGTCTTTCTCGGCGCCGGCGACCGCGTGTATGTGAAGGGCACGCTGCAGGGCGGCACCAGCTTCCAGGTCTTCCGTCCGGGCGGCATCCTGCGCGATCCCCAGACCCGCAAGGTGCTGGCGCGCGAAGCCGCCTACCTGGGCAGCGTGGCGCTCGATACCGAGGCAAAACCGGGCGTGGACGTGCACACCTTCCGCGTCACCGAAACGCGCCAGGAAATCGGCGTGGGCGATCTCTTGATCCCGATGCCGCCGGCGCCGGTGCGCAACTACATGCCGCACCCGCCGCTCCAGCCGGTCGACGCACGCGTGATGTCGATCTACGCCGGCGTGACCTATGCCGGCCAGAGCCAGGTGATCACTGTCAATCGGGGTTCGCTTGACGGACTCGATGTCGGCTCCGTGCTGCAGCTTTATCATCTCGGGAGAACGATGGTCGACCCGGCCCATAAAGGCGTGCTCGGCATCGGCAAGCAGAACATCAAGCTGCCCGACGAGCAATATGGCAGCCTGTTCATTTTCCGTGTGTTCAAGAACGTCTCGTACGGCTTGATCATGCAAGTGACAGCGCCGGTGGAAGTCGGCGACGTGGCCCGCTCACCGGAGTAAACCCTACCGTGCAGGACACGGCCCCCCATCCCGCCAGCAGTGGCGCCTCTCCTTCACCCGTCGCCGACTGGATCCGCCTGGAGCAGGCGAGCGGGGTGGGGTGCCGGACGGCCCACCTGCTGCTCGGCGCCTTCGGTTCGCCCGCGGCGATCTTCCGTGCCGGCCATGCGGCGCTCGCCGCGCACGTGCCGGCGGCAACCGCCGCGGCGCTGTGCGGGCCCATGTCGCCCGAACTCGCGCAATTGCTGGATGCCACCCATCACTGGCTGGCCCAGCCGCTGCACCACATCCTCACCCTGCACGACCCGGGCTATCCCGAATTGCTGCGGCATATTCCCGATCCGCCCTTGCTGCTCTATATAAAAGGGCGGCGCGCGCTGCTCGATGCGCCGATGGTCGCGGTGGTCGGCAGCCGCAATGCCAGCACGCAAGGCCGCGCGAACGCGGAAGGGTTTGCGCGGTCGCTGTCCGAGGCCGGCCTGTGCGTGGTGTCGGGCCTGGCGCTGGGCATCGATACCGCGGCGCACGAAGGCGCGCTGCGCGGGGCCGGCTCCACGATCGCCGTCATTGGCACCGGCATCGACCGCGTCTATCCGGCGCGCAACCGCGCACTCGCCCACCGCATCGCCGAAGAAGGCTGCATCCTCAGCGAATATGCCATCGGCACGCCGCCGATGGCAGGGAATTTCCCACGCCGTAACCGCATCATCAGCGGCATGACCGCCGGCGTGCT
The DNA here is from genome assembly GCF_059685855.1 of Telluria sp. ZB4P37. Taxonomy (NCBI): domain Bacteria; kingdom Pseudomonadati; phylum Pseudomonadota; class Betaproteobacteria; order Burkholderiales; family Oxalobacteraceae; genus Telluria; species Telluria sp. ZB4P37. Next base: position 42,436 of record NZ_JCASID010000015.1, on the reverse strand, counting down.
CGTCATCGAGGCGGCGGCGCAGTCGGGTTCCCTGATCACGGCACAACTGGCGGCCGAGCAAGGCAGGGACGTGTTCGCGCTGCCAGGCTCGATCCACTCGGCACTGGCCAAGGGTTGTCACCAGCTGATCCGCGAAGGCGCGCGCCTGGTCGAGACCGTCGACGAGGTGCTGGAGGCCATGCAGATGTCACCGCTGGCGCGCCGCCCCGCACCAGCAGGCTTGTCCGGCAACGGGGCGCTGCTCGATGCGCTGGGCCACGATCCGGTTGAGCCGGACGAACTGCTCGCTTGCACCGACGGCGATGCGGCCCTGCTGGCGGGCGAACTGCTGGCGCTGGAGCTGGCCGGGCTGGTCGAACGCTTGCCTGGCGGCCGGGTGCAGCGGGTGGTCCGGATCGCTTGAACCACTTAGCATGCCGGTTCTCCCATATTCATCCTGCATGGATTGATGCGAAAAAGCGTATTCTTCCTGAGATGCTGAGGTGGAATGGTTGGCCTTGATTCGGCAGTAAACAAGGAAAACTGTACGAACGGATAAGGCCTCGATACAACGTTTTTTATCGGCCGCGCGCCCCGCTGCGAGACACTCTTGTGCCGCGATGAGCTTAGCTGCTACAGTAGCGACACTATGTTTGACATCCTGGTCTACCTCTACGAGACGTACTATCGTCCTGACGCCTGCCCCGAGCCGGCGGCCCTGGCACGCAAGCTGTCCGCCGTCGGTTTCGATGACATCGAAATTTCCGAAGCGCTGGACTGGCTGTCCGGGCTGACCGAAGCGGAAGTTACCGACGCCATCGATGCCTGCACCGGCACACGTTATTACGTGGACGAGGAATACATCGAGCTGGGCAGCGCCGCGATCGGCTTCATCCAGTTCCTCGAGAGCGCCAAGGTGCTCAGCCCGACGCAGCGCGAGATCGTCATCGAACGCGCGCTGGCCTGCGACGAGTCGCCGGTGGCGCTGGGCAAGCTCAAGATCATCGTGCTGATGGTGCTGTGGAGCCAGGGCAAGGAACCCGATGCGCTCATGTTCGACGACCTGTTCGGCGACGACGACGAGCAGGAACCGCGGCTGCTGCACTAGGCGGCGCGACAGAATACACAACGGGGCTTCGAGCCCCGTTTTTCATTTCTGGCGCACCCTTGACGCGCATCCTGGCCACGCCATGCTGCGCGACACCTGCCGAATGTGCACTTGCGGTATGCGCATCATCGCGCTTATCATTGGCCGCTCAATCCAGACAGTTACCATACAGACACTACGGCGTTGAACCGCCGACAGGCTCGCAAGCATGTATGATGCGCGTGGCCGACCGGCCAAGCCGGGCCCCACACTATATATAAGCAAGTACGAAAAACTATGACCAAATCCCTCATCATCGCCGAGAAGCCGTCGGTCGCGAACGACATCGCGAAGACGCTGGGCGGCTTCACCAAGCACGATGAGTATTTCGAATCCGACGAATATGTGTTGTCGTCGGCCGTCGGCCACCTGCTCGAGATCGCGGTGCCGGAAGAATACGACGTCAAGCGCGGCAAGTGGAGCTTTACCCATCTGCCGATGATCCCGCCGTATTTCGCGCTGAACCCGATCGCCAAGACCGAGTCGCGCCTCAAGGTGCTGAACAAGCTGATCAAGCGTAAGGACGTCACCACCCTGATCAACGCATGCGACGCGGGCCGCGAAGGAGAACTGATCTTCCGCCTGATCGCGCAGAACGCCAAGGCCAAGCAGCCGGTCAAGCGCCTGTGGCTGCAGTCGATGACGGCCAATGCGATCCGCGAAGGCTTCAAGCAGCTGCGCACCGATGACGAAATGCTGCCGCTGGCCGATGCCGCGCGCTGCCGCTCGGAAGCCGACTGGCTGATCGGCATCAACGGCACCCGCGCCATGACCGCCTTCAACTCGAAAGAGGGCGGCTTCTACCTGACCACCGTGGGCCGCGTGCAGACGCCGACCCTGTCAATCGTGGTCGAGCGCGAAGAGAAGATCAAGAAATTCGTCTCGCGCGACTACTGGGAAGTGCGCGCCGAATTCGTGTGCGCGGCCGGCGTCTATGAAGGCCGCTGGCTCGACCAGGCGTTCAAGAAGGACGAGAACGACCCGGAAAAGCGCGCCGAGCGCCTGTGGAGCAAGGCTGCCGCCGATTCGATCGCGGCTGCCTGTCGCGGCAAGCAGGGCGTGGTCACCGAGGAATCGAAGCCGACCACCTCGATGGCGCCGGCGCTGTTCGACCTGACCAGTTTGCAGCGCGAGGCCAACGGCCGCTTCGGCTTCTCGGCCAAGAACACGCTGGGCCTGGCCCAGGCGCTGTACGAGAAGCACAAGGTGCTGACCTATCCGCGTACCGACTCGCGCCACCTGCCGGAAGACTACGTCCAGACCGTCAAGGACACGATGGGTGCGCTGGCCGACACCAACAACTACAACCAGTTCGCCAAGCAGGTCACCAAGAACGGCTGGGTCAAGCCAAACAAGCGCATCTTCGATAACACCAAGATCTCGGATCACTTCGCGATCATCCCGACCGGCGTGGTGCCGAAGAACCTGACCGAGCCGGAACAGAAGCTCTACGACCTGGTCACGCGCCGCTTTCTGGCCGTGTTCTTCCCGCCGGCCGAGTTCCTGGTCACGACCCGCTACACCGAAGTGTCGGGCCACCAGTTCAAGACCGAAGGCAAGGTCATGACCAATCCGGGCTGGCTGGCGGTGTATGGCAAGGAATCCCAGACCGACGACAAGGATGGCGCCAACCTGGTGCCGGTGCAGAAGGGCGAGAAGGTCCTGACCGACAAGATCACCGCGAATGGCCTGGTCACCAAGCCGCCTGCACGCTACTCCGAAGCGACGCTGCTGTCGGCGATGGAAGGCGCGGGCAAGCTGGTCGACTCCGACGAGCTGCGCGACGCCATGGCCGGCAAGGGCCTGGGCACGCCGGCCACGCGCGCTGCCATCATCGAAGGCCTGCTGACCGAGAAATACCTGATCCGCGAAGGCCGCGAGCTGATCCCGACGGCGAAAGCCTCGCAGCTCATGACGCTGCTGCGCGGCCTGGGCGTGAACGAACTGACCGCCCCCGAGCTCACCGGCGAATGGGAATTCAAGCTGTCGCAGATGGAGAAGGGCAAGATCTCGCGCGAGGAATTCATGCGCGAGATCGCGCAGATGACCCAGATTATCGTCAAGCGCGCCAAGGAATACAGCAACGACACCATCCCCGGCGATTACGCTACCCTGCAGACGCCGTGCCCGAACTGCAGCGGCGTGGTCAAGGAAAACTACCGGCGCTTTGCCTGCACCAAGTGCGAATTCTCGATGTCGAAGACGCCGGGCAGCCGCCAGTTCGAGATCAATGAAGTCGAAGAGCTGCTGAAGAACCGCACCATCGGTCCGCTGCAGGGTTTCCGTTCCAAGATGGGTCGTCCGTTCGCGGCTATCCTGCGTATCGTGCGTGACGAAGAGATCAAGAACTTCAAGCTCGAATTCGACTTCGGCCAGGACCAGGAAGGCGAGGAAGGCGAGGGCGTGGACTTCACCGGCCAGACCGCGCTGGGCCCGTGCCCGAAGTGCGCGGCAGGCGTGTTCGAGATGGGCCTGGCCTATGTGTGCGAGCACAGCATGGCCAAGCCGAAGACCTGTGACTTCCGCAGCGGACGCATCATCCTGCAGCAGGAAATCCTGCCGGAACAGATGGCCAAGCTGCTGGTGGACGGCAAGACCGACCTGCTGCCGGGCTTCGTGTCGCAGCGTACGCGCCGCGCGTTCAAGGCCTTCCTGGTGCGCGGCAAGGACGGCAAGGTCAGCTTCGAGTTCGAGGAGCGCAAGGCCAAGCCGGGGGCCAAGCCCAAGGCGGGTGCTGCCGATGGCGCCGACGGTGCCGAAGGCGAGGGCGCGGCGCCGGTGAAGGCGGCGCGCAAGGCGCCGGCCAAGGCCAAGGCTGCGGCCAAGCCGGCAGCCAAGAAGGCGGCGGCGCGCAAACCGGCGGCCAAGAAGATTGCGACGGCGCTGAAGAAATAAGCAGCACTGCTCCATCGAAAAACGCGAACCTGAGGGTTCGCGTTTTTTTTTGCACCCGCGGTTTCCGCCTTCGCCGGGGCGATGCTGGTGAGGGGTGGATCATTTCGCAGCCGGCGACTTCGACCATGACCGTTACCCTAAAACCGTCATTCCCGCCACTGGCGGCAATGACGCCCGGCCGAGTCCTGCGCACACCCCCCATCGCCATTTTATTCGCCACGCAAAGCGTGCATTCCCTACAACAGCTTGTACTACCAGTAAGCAATATTTTTCTTTCCAGTATCACTTCTTCAAGTAATAATCAGGCAAGCCCTTAAAGCTTGAAGTTTTATCATGTGGCCTGCCCGGTCCCCGGGCATTACTCTTATAACTATTTATTTGTCTGAACCCATGAAGCTCTCCGACCTGAAAATCGCGACCCGGCTGTATCTCGGCTACGGCATCCTGATCGGCATCACCGGCATCGTCGTCGCCATCGCCTATGCGAACGTTTCCGCGCTCGATTCCGCCACCGATGCGAACGTGCGCACCTACCAGTCACTGGTCGAGGTCGACGGGGCGATGCAGGCGCTGGTCAATATCGAAACCGGCGAGCGCGGCTACGCCCTGACCGGCCAGGAAGGCGCGCTCCAGCCTTATCTTGCGGGCAAGCAGGCCTTCGGCCAGCACATCGACATGGCGCTGGCGCTCATGGGCGACAACGAGGTCCAGCAGGAGCGCCTGAAGCAGCTTGCAGGGCACCAGCGCACCTGGCTGGCCCAGGCCATCGATCCCGTGATCGCCCTGCGCCGCGCGGCGGTGGGCGACGACCTGGCGGCGGTGGTCGCCATGGTCCAGGCAGGCAAGGGCAAGGCCGGCATGGATGCGATGCGCGGTCTGGTCGAACAGATCCGCGCGACCGAACACGGCCTGCTGGCGCAGCGCGAAGAGGCGATCGTCGTCGCCCGCTCGGCCATGCGCCGCACCCTGGTCGGCGGCGGCATGATTGCGGCCGTGCTGGCGGTCTTCATGGCCTACCAGCTGGGCCGCAACATCAGTATCCCGCTGCGCCGCGCCGTCACGCTGGCCGAGCGCGTGGCGAAGGGCGACCTGACCGCCGAGGTCAAGGTGCGCACCAATGACGAAGCAGGCGAACTGATGGCCGCACTCAAGGCCATGAACGCCTCGCTGGTGGCGATCGTCTCGAAGGTCAGGGCCGGCACCGGGGCGATCGAAATCGCCGCCCAGGAAATCTCGGCCGGCAACCAGGACCTGTCTGCACGCACCGAGCAGCAGGCCGGTTCGCTGGAAGAGACGGCGTCATCGATGGAAGAGCTGACCTCGACCGTCAGACAGAACGCCGACAATGCGCGCCAGGCCAAGCAGCTGGCCGCGAGCGCAGCCGACACCGCCCTGCGCGGCGGCGAAGTGGTGGCCGAAGTGGTGGTGACCATGGACTCGATCAACCAGGCCTCGCGCAAGATCGCCGACATCATCACCGTCATCGACGGCATCGCCTTCCAGACCAATATCCTGGCGCTCAACGCCGCAGTCGAGGCGGCGCGGGCGGGCGAGCAGGGACGCGGCTTCGCCGTCGTGGCCGGCGAAGTGCGCAACCTGGCGCAGCGCTCGGCGGCCGCGGCCCGGGAAATCAAGGGATTGATCGGCGACTCGGTGTCGCGCGTGGAAGCCGGCTCGCGCCTGGTGGACCAGGCCGGCCGCACCATGGACGAAGTGGTGGCGAGCGTCAAGCGCGTCTCGGACATCATCGGCGAGATCGCCGCGGCCAGCCAGGAACAGCGCCACGGCATCGAGCAGGTGAACCAGTCGATCGTGCAGATGGACCAGGTGACCCAGCAGAACGCTGCGCTGGTCGAGCAGGCCGCCGCCGCCGCGGCCGCGATGCGCGAACAGGCCAGCGGGCTGGCCCAGCTGGTGGGGACCTTCCAGCTGGCGCAGGAGGCGCCGGCAAAACTGTCGCTGCGACAGTCCATGGTCAATGCGGTACTGCCACATCGACGCCCCGCAGTGGAAGCCAAGCGGGACATCGTTTCGATGGTGCCCGAGGTCGTTACAACAGAATGAGACTCAGTCGGAAGCGCCAGAAAAGTACAACTCGATGGCGTACATGACATAAAAAATCCGGGCCACAGCGTCAAGTCAGGAACAGCCAATGCAACCAGAAAAAACTTCAGCAGTTCGGTTTTTCAGCTCACCGTTGCAGTATGTCATTCCCGTTTTCCAGCGCGGATACGTATGGAGGCTGGAAAAGCAAGTGGCACCATTGTGGGCCGATATTGAAGAACGGGCAGAAACCTGGATCCATCGCCAGGAGGTATATAAGGAATTACGCCCGGCGAAGACGGCAGCTGTATTACGCGCCCTTGAGGTGGCGGAACGAACAGCAAAGCATGAGTGGCGAGCCGCCGCGACAGTCGACGAGCTCAGCGTCGAACACATCTTGCCGCAAGGATGGGCGGGGACGACCCATTATCCTCTGGCGAACGAATCAGACGAAGAATTAGCCCTACGAAATCTGGCTGTCCAGTGCTTCGGAAACCTTACCCTGTTGACGCAAAATTTGAATAGTGCAGTCAGCAACGGGCCATTCCTCGATACACGCTCGCACAAAGATGACAAAATTGTCGAAGGCAAAAAGACACAAATATGCAAATATGCAAATACAGCCTGCTTAATCTGAATGCCTATCTGCAAAGTAAAGGGAGCTGGAGCGAGGCAGACATTGCGGAACGCGGCGACGTGTTGCTCGGCCGGGCAATGAAGGTATGGCCTCTACCAAGCTGGACTGCATGACTGATTGCATAACGTACCTTCGATCGTCACAAGCATAAAGCTGGCTGCATGCAAAAGATTCTGGGCATCATCCTGTTGCTGGCCTTGGGAGCGTATGCAGCGGCCTGCCTTGCGCTGTTTCTGCTGCAGCGTTCGCTGATCTATTTTCCGCCCCGATCCGCAGCCTTCGAGGCTCCCAGGGTCTCGGCGCTTGCCGTCCCCGGCGCTACCATTAAGGTCTCGGAACGGCCTGCTCCAGGCAGCAAGGCGCTCATTTACCTAGGCGGGAACGCCGAAGACGTCAGCGTCAGCCTGCCGCTGCTGGACCATGCCTATCCGGATCGTTCCCTTTACCTGCTGCACTATCGCGGCTATGCCGGCAGCACCGGCTACCCGGCGGAAGACGCGCTGGTGGCCGATGCGCTGGCGCTGTTGGACCAGCTGGCGGGCAAGCATGATGACATCGTGGTGCTTGGGCGCAGCCTGGGCGCCGCCGTAGCGGTGCAGATAGCCGGCCGGCGTCCGGTGAGCAAGCTGGTGCTGGTGACGCCCTTCGACAGCCTGCGCGGGCTCGCCGCCCGGCAGTTCCCGTATTTCCCGGTGCGCTGGCTGCTGCGCGACAGCTACGACACCTGGCGCCATGCGCCGCAAGTGAAGGCGCCGACCCTGATCGTTGCCGCCTCGGACGACGAGATCATCCCGGCCCACAGCACGCAGCGGCTGCTGGCGCATTTCAACGAGGGCGTGGCGACCATGCAGGTGATTCCGGAAACCGGGCATAACTCGATCTCGGACAGTCCGGATTATCTGCGCGCGTTGCATTGGGCTAAATAGGCATTGCTAAACCACTTCAATTTCAGAGATGGATGGTGCACGTCTCTTGCAGAGCCAGATCATACGGCTCCCGTTCGGAAAGAAGGCGAGACATGATGCACGCACCTTACGCTCATATTCGCTGCGATCTATTCACACAGTTATTGAATAACACGTTTCCTCCAATATTCTTGATTTCCGCCATGCGATGCAATTCAAATGCTAGGCGCCGATGAGATTCTTAAAGTCGAGACGGACGCGTGTGCCTTGCCCTGTGGGGAATTCATAAGTCCATGCACGACCATTTCCCTCAACCTGTCCGCCTCTCCGTTCGCTGAAGACGTTCAATGATCAAACTGCACTACGCTTTCATTGCGGAACAGGGCAGTCAGTTCGTCGGTGCGGAGCACGCCGCAGAGTAATAAAAAAACCGCGGTCGGGCCGCGGTTTTTTCATGATGCCCACATGGCGCGTCTGGAAGCTTACTCCTGCCACTCCTGCAGCGCGCGGATGGCCGCTTCGCCGTTGCGGATCGCCTTCACGCGGCGCACGACTTCGTTGCGCCAGGCTTCGTCCGCGTCCTCGTCGAGACCATCGATATCCTGAAGCAGTAGACGCACCAGCGTATGTTTTTCCTCTTCGCTCAGCAGCTGGATCTTTTCAGCGATCTCGGCAACCACGTTTGACATGATGATCCTTCGAATAAACAGTGGTTCGATAATAACGTGAGAATCAAAGGTTGTCGACTGGAACCATGTTGTCTGTTGGTTTTCTGTCAATAAGCTTATTGTCGGGATCGATGCCGGCCCGCGCCGGACGGGCATTCACGACCAGCGTCACGGTCTGCGCCGCCCGGTCGACCAGGCGCCGCTCGCGTACCAAAGGGTTGCCGTTGCGGTCGTCGACGCCGAATTCGATGTAATCCTTCAACGGCGCCGGCTTCTCGTCGCCCAGCTCGCCCGCGCGCACCTTGCCGGCGCGGGCCTTGATCGTCACCTCGAACTTGCCGTCCTTGCGCTGGCGCGCGACCGCGGTGTCGGCGCGGTTCTCGTACAGGACAATCGATTCGAACAGGTCGCTCACCAGGTAGGCCTTATCTAGCGGCGCCACGGCGCGCAGGGCGTCCACCAGCACCGTGACGCTGGGATAGGGTGCGCCCTTGAGCGCGTGCTGCGCCAGCAGGCCGCGCAGCGCGCCGTTGACGGTGTCTTCGCCCAGCAGGTCCTGCAGCAGGTAGAGCGCCAGGCCGCCCTTGCGGTAGTGGACGTAATCCTGGTTCTCGTTCTGCGCCAGTGGCAGTTCCTTGCGGCGCTCCATCGCGCGGCCCATCAGGTAGGCGTCGAGGTTGTAGCGCAGGAAGCGGCGCATCTTCTGTGCGCCCACAGTGCGCTTCATGACCATCAGCGCCGTGTATTCGGACAGGCTCTCCGACAGCGCGCTGGCGCCGCGGGTGTTGGCGCCCACCAGCTGGTGGCCCCACCATTGGTGCGCCGTTTCGTGCGCGCTGACGTAGAACGGGTAATCGATGTCCTTGGGCGAATCGCTGTCGATGCGCGCGATGAAGCCCATGCTTTCCGAGAACGGGATGGTGCCCGGGAAGGCTTGCGCATAGCCCGCGTAGCGCGGGAACTCGACGATGCGCAGCTCGCGGAAGGGGTAGGGGCCGAAGCGGCGCGAGGCGTAGTCCAGCCCTGCCTGGGCGCCGCGGATCATGCGCTCGACATTGTAGTCGTGGCCCGGGTGGTAATACACGTCGATGGTCACGTCCTGCCAGCGGTCGTGGCGCACTTCATACCTGGCCGACTGGAAGGCGTAGAAGTTCAGGATCGGCCGGTCCATCCGGTAGTGGAAGCGGCGGCGGCCCTTGTCCATCCATTCCCGTTCCAGCGTGCCCGGTGCGATCGCGACCTGGTCCGGGGTGGTGCTGACGGTGGCTTCGAAGCCGATCCAGTCGGCGTCCACGCCCAGGCCGTTGTTGGCGCGCCCGGCCGCGTCGTCGTGCGCGGCCATCGCGGCCCTCGGCGGCAAGCCATGGCGCTTGCGGTCGCGGTCGTCCAGCAGCTCGACCGCCGGCTGGTAGCCGATGCGCGGCATCACGTCGTTGGTGAAGAAGCTGCCGTTGCCCACCACCGGCGTCTCGCTGCCCAGTCCCAGCAGGCCGCGTGGCGCGTAGCCCAGGCCGAAGGCCAGCGCCATGCGCCCACCCGGCTGCAAAGGCGTCGCCAGGCGATAATGATAGAAGCCGCGCTCTGGGTCGCCGGCTACCTGCCGGGCCGGCCGCGAGAAGCGCACCGAGAGGGTCGCGCCGCGCTGCTGGTAGAGGACGATATCGGAGACCGGCTTGCCGCTACGGTTCTCGAGCTGGTAGACGCCCTTGACGCCAAGCCTGCGGTGTTCCGGGCGGATATCGACGTCGAGTTTCACGCCGGTGATGCGCGGCTGCGCTAGTTGCGCAAAGCGGCGGTAGCGCTGCTCGTATTCGGCGCGCGTTTTTTCCACCTGCACCGTGGTCTGGTAGCCGCCGGCGCACAGTTCATACGCCAGCAGAGCCCCGGTGCCCGCGAACACCACCAGCCCGAGGCCGAAGCCCGCCAGCACCGGCACGGACAGGTTGCGGCGCGCCAGGCGCAGGCGCTCGCGCCAGCCGCTGTCCACGCCGCGCGCCCACAGCACGCGCGCCGCCACCATCAGCATCAAGGCCAGGCCGGCCCAGTAGAGCTGGAACAGGTGCTCGCGTACCAGGTAATGGCCGAAGCCGTTCATCGCCGAATAGGTGAAGGGCGGGGTATAGCCGTAGACCAGCATCGGGTGGTCCAGCCCATAGCCCTGGGCGGTGCCGGCGATCAGGTACAGGGCGATCAGGATGAAATAGGCCAGGTATTTATTGTTGACGATGACCTGCATGGCGATCGCCACCACCGCCAGCAGAGCGTACTGCGGCAGCAGCACGGTGAACAGGAAGCGCAGGTAGAGGCCAGGTTCAAGCCCGAAATAGCCCTTGAACAGCTGGATCAGCATGCCCACCACCATCGCCATGAACAGCAGCAGCGCCTGCAGGCTGATGAGCGCCAGCGTCTTGCCCCCCAAGGGCAGCCAGGTCGGCGCGGGCAGGGCGTCGAGCATCTGCGACATGCGCGCCTCGCGCTCGCGCCATACGAGTTCGCCCGCGAACAGCGTGGTCACCACCAGCATGTACAGCTCGAACACGTCGCGGATCAGCTCCAGCACCATGTAGGTGACCGGCTGCGTGGAGGTGCCGTAGATGGAACCGAGGTCGATGGCGCTGGCCGCCAGGATCAGGCCGCCGGCGAGGGCCAGCGCCAGGAAGTAGATGTTCTTGGTGGCTTCGCGCAGGTTGTACCAGGCCGACTTGACGAGCAGGAAGGCCAGGCTGCGGTGCGCGAAGTCCGGCGCTTCGCGCGTGTTCGCCGCGGCATGCGACAGCGGCGCCGGCGTTTCTTCAGGCGCCAGCACCTGGCCCTTCTTGTGGCGCGGGTCGATGCTGCCCGTGGTATGGAAGCGCCAGTAGCCCAGCAGCAGGACGGTCAGGCCAAACGCCACCCAGCCCAGGCGGTTGACCAGGAATACGCCCTCCAGGAGGACGGGCCGGCTATTGCGCTCGGCGATCGGCCAGTATTCGGTGAGGCGGATCAGCGCCGTGGTGCCGAAGGGGTCGATCAGCGCGGCAAAGGTCTTGTAATCGAGGTCGCGCGCCAGCGAAGGCGCGATGATGTAGCCGATCATCATGACGATGCTGGCCACGTAGACCGGCAGCATGCGACGCGACAGTGCAGCCAGCACCCAGAACAGGGCGCCGAAGATGAAGGTGTTGGGCAGCAGCGTGAACAGGTAGGGCAGCAGGTAGGTCGACAGCGGGGCCGGGCCCAGGCGGTCGGCTTCCACGCCCGGGATGAAGCTGCCCAGCCAGGCGCCCAGCACGATGCTCGACAGGATCACCGCCAGCGTGGCGTAGGCCCCCAGGAAGCGCCCCAGCACATAGTGGTGCTTGCGGATCGGCGCGCTGAAGAAGAAATGGTGCATGTCGTACTCGAAGTCCTGCTGCACCGAGCGGCCCATCACGGCCGCCACCACGATCACCCCGAAGCAGCCGAGGAAGGAGGCGGTCAGCGCGACCTGGCGCGGCCCGTTGATCAGGAGCCGGCCGCCGAAGGTGACCATGGCGTCGCGGAACACGCCGCCGGCCGCCGCCATCCACAGCAGCGCCAGCGCCAGGAACATGCCGAAATAGATCCAGGTCGAGAGCAGGCGCAGGCGCTGGGTCGCCTCGAAGCGGGCGATGGCGAAGAGCGGGCTCATTGCTTCAGCAAGTCGCTGCCGCTGCGTTGTGGCGGCCGGCGATGGTGGCGAAATACACGTCGTCCAGGCTGGCGCGGGCCGGCTCGAATCCGTCGCCCGGGTCGCTCTCGGCATACACGTGGATCAGGGTGCGGCCGGTGAGCAGGCGGGTGGAAATCACCTGGTGGCGCTTCTGGAACAGCGGCAGCTCCTGGCGGGTGACGAAGCGCGCCCAGATATAGTCTTCGATCTCGTAGGTCAGGTCTTGCGGGTCGCCGCACAGCAGCACGTGACCCTTGTTGATGATGGCCATGTTGGCGCACAAATCGGCCACGTCGGACACGATGTGGGTCGACAGGATGACGGTCTTGTCCTCCCCGATCTCGGACAGCAGGTTATGGAAGCGCACCCGTTCCTGCGGGTCCAGGCCGGCGGTGGGCTCGTCGACGATGATCAGGCGCGGGTCCCCGAGCAGCGCCTGGGCGATGCCGAAGCGCTGGCGCATGCCGCCGGAATAGGTGCCGAGGCGCTGCTTGCGCACTTCCCAGAGATTGGTCTGCTGCAGCAGGCCGTCGACCACCTCGCGCCGGCGGCCCTTGTGCGACAGACCCTTGAGCTGGGCGAAATGGTCGAGCAGTTCGTAAGCGGTCACTTTCGGGTAGACGCCGAAATCCTGCGGCAGGTAGCCGAGCATGCGGCGCACCTCGTCCTTCTCGTCGAGGACATCGATATCGTCCAGGAAGACCGAGCCGGAATCGCATTCCTGCAGCGTGGCGAGGATACGCATCAGCGTCGACTTGCCGGCGCCGTTCGGGCCGAGCAGGCCGAACATCCCGGCGGGGATGGTCAGCGTGACACGGTCGAGCGCCACCACGCCATTGGCGTAAGTCTTCGACAGATTGCGGATACGTAATTCCATGCTTGCTCCATGACGCCACAACAATGTACGCGTGTAAACTTCCTTCAACACTTGCATTGTATTAAATTGTCTCGCCATCTGTGGCCTCTCTGCGACGCACGGACAATTCAATGGTCCAGACTGCATAATCCGGTGATAGGGCGCACCAGTAGTTTCTGTATGCAAACATTGCTCGCCTTGGCGACTGAAACGTGGATAATGACGGCATGAACAAAGTCATCCAGGACAAGCTGCTGGCATTGATGCGCGAAGGCCGCGACCGGGGCGAGGCGACCGACTGGTTCCGGGTCGGGCTGGGGCTGTACTACCTGGCCGGCCTGATGACCCAGGAAGAGATCGACTTCAAGGTGGTCGACCGCGCGTTCAACCGCTTCATTTACCACTCGCTGGGCAAGGGTCACAGCATCGCCAGCGTGCTGCAGTACATGAGCGGCGAGAAGGTGATGCCGACCGTGGAGTCCGCGCGTTTTACGCAAGCCTTCCGCCGCCACTGCCCGGACCTGCCCATCGAATCGATTCCCTTCCTGCTCGAGCTGAACCTGGGCGTGGCGAAGAACATCTCGGGGCTCGAGCCGGATGGCCCGCTGGCCGACTGGGTGGTGCGCCAGAAGGCGCTGGCCCCAGGGCAGGGCAGCGCCTGAGCAAACGCCAAGCCGGGCGTCGCCGCCCGGGCGCTGCGCCTATAATGATGTTTTCGGATTCTGCATCGATCACACCATGAGCGCTTACCGTTCCAACTCTCCCCTCGACAGCCTGATCACCGGTTTCGACAAGGCCCTGCGCGTGGTGGGCGGCGTGGCCGCCTCCTCGCGCCCGAACCCGGGCATGCATGCCACCGACTGCGAACTGAGCGACGAGGAGCGCCGCCACAGCGCGGGCCTGATGCGCGTGAACCACGTCGGCGAAGTCTGCGCCCAGGCGCTGTACGACGCGCAGGCGCGCTTCGGCAAGAGCGACACGATCCGCGCCCAGTTCAAGAAATCGGCGCGCGAGGAAGAAGACCACCTGGCCTGGACCGCCGAACGCTTGTCGGAACTGGGCTCGCAGCCGAGCATCCTCAATCCGCTGTGGTATGCCGGCTCGTATGTGATGGGCAGCATCGCGGCCAAGCTGGGCGACCCGCACAGCCTGGGCTTCGTGGTCGAGACCGAGCGCCAGGTCGAGGCCCATCTGGACAATCATCTCGAACAGCTGCCGCCGCAGGATGCGAAATCGCGCGCGATCGTCGAGCAGATGCGGGTCGATGAAATCGCCCACGGCGCGTCGGCGCAGGCGCTGGGCGCCTCCGAGATGCCGGCGCCGGTGCGGATGGCGATGACGGCGATGTCGAAGGTGATGACGACGACGGCGTATCACATTTGATAGGGCCCGCGGCGTATGAACCGTCGTACCCGCGAAGGCGGGTACCCAATTTTGTGTGCGTTACGGCTGCTCGACGAACTTGGATTCCCGCCTGCGCGGGGAAGTCATTGCCCCCAGTGGGGGCAATGACGGTCTTGAAGCTAGGGGCCAGGTTTTAGCTCGCGTGAAACCTGCGCTCAAACCTCGACGATCTCGATCGAATGCGTAATCTCCGCCGTTTTCGCCAGCATGATCGACGCCGAGCAGTACTTGTCGTGCGATAGCGTCACCGCGCGCTCCACCGCCGCCGGCTTGAGGTTGCGTCCCGTGACCGTGAAGTGGAAGTTAATCTTCGTGAACACCTTCGGGTCGGTTTCCGCGCGCTCGGCCTGCAGCGTGACGTCGCAGCCGCGCACGTCCTCGCGGCCGCGCTTGAGAATCAGGACCACGTCGTAGGCGGTGCAGCCGCCGGTGCCTACCAACACCATCTCCATCGGGCGCGGCGCCAGGTTGTGGCCGCCGGCCTCGGGCGCGCCATCCATCGCCACCATGTGGCCGGTGCCGGTTTCGGCGCGAAAACTCATGCCCGACGGGCCGTTCCAGCTGACTTTCACTTCCATTCGATTTCTCCGCTATTGAACCAGTGCCGGTGATTGTAAGGCAGCTGGGGCGCCCTTGCCGGCACCCCGCGGATTGGACTTCTACAGCGCTTACACCGCCAGCACGTAGCGCTCGCTCTTCATGCGCCAGCTGGCGAAGGCCACGATCAGCAGCGCCGGCAGCGCCGAGCACAGGAAGGTCAGCAGGAAGGGCAGGGCGCCGAGGTCGCCGCCCTTGGACAGTTCCTTGATCAGGGTCTGGTTCGACAGCATCGGCACCGCATACATCCACAGTGCGGTCTTGAGGTCGAGGAAGGACACGATGATGCCCGGGACGATCGGCAGGATGATCACGAAGCTCAGGATGGTCTGCGCTTCCTTGAAGGTCTTGGAATTCATGGCCAGCGCCACGTACAGGGCGCCCGCCAGCAGCGACAGCGGCGCCGTCACCATGCAGACCAGCG
This sequence comes from Telluria sp. ZB4P37, assembly GCF_059685855.1. Taxonomy (NCBI): domain Bacteria; kingdom Pseudomonadati; phylum Pseudomonadota; class Betaproteobacteria; order Burkholderiales; family Oxalobacteraceae; genus Telluria; species Telluria sp. ZB4P37. Next base: position 27,211 of record NZ_JCASID010000015.1, on the reverse strand, counting down.
CCAGGTCGCCCCAGCCCAGGCTCCAGGACATGCCGATCTCCTCGAGGGGCAGCCACATGAGCATGATGTGGGCCAGCACCAGTTCCAGGGTCACGCCGACCACGCCCAGCAGGCTGGCCGCCAGCCACTTGCCGCCGATGAGCTCCCAGGTGTGCGCGGGCTGCGCCATCAGCACTTCGAGCGAGCGGCGTTCGCGCTCGCCGGCGGTGCTGTCGACCGAGGCCGACATGGTCAGCATGAAGGCCGGCAGGAACAGCACGCCCATGATGCTTCCGACCAGCATGGCCGAGCGCGAGGCGTTGGTGCCGGTGTCGTAGCGCTGCACGTGGATCGGCGTGAGCGCCGCAGGCGAGACGCCATGCGCCAGCAGGCGCGCGCTGGCCACGTTCGAGCCGTAGGCATCGAGCACGTCCTGCACTTCGCGGCGCTGCGAATTGCTCTCGGCGGCCGAGTCGTACCAGACCTCGACCCGGGCCGGGCGCATCGCATAGTAGTTCTCGCTGAAGTCGTCCGGCAGGCGCAGCACCGCCGCCACCTTCTTGGTGCGCAGCAGTTCGCCGATGGCCACTTCGTCCATCGGCGCGGTGTCCTTGACGGTGATGTTCTTCTGGCCCAGCTGGGCCATCAGGGTCGGGGCGCGGGCAGCCCCGATCACCGCCAGGTCGACGCCTTCGCGCTCGGTCTTGGTGCTTTTTTCGATCAGCTGGTGCATCGTCAGGCCGATGATCAGCGGGTACAGCAGCGTGAACATGGCGAGCATGCCCAGCGTGCGCTTGTCGCGCAGGGTTTCGCGCAATTCCTTGAGGTAGACGATCAGCAGCCGGGATTTCATGCGATTCCTTCTTCGGTGCCGACCAGGCTGACGAAGGCGTCTTCCAGGTTGGCGATGCCGGTGCGCCGGCACAGTTCTTCGGGCGATCCCTGGGCCACGGTGTGGCCGCCGGCGATGACGATCACGTCTTCGCACAGGGCGGTGACTTCCTGCATCACGTGGGTGGCCATGATCACGCAGCAGCCGTCGGCGCGCAGCGCGCCCAGGGCGGTGCGCAGGGCGCGCGTGCTCATGACGTCCAGCCCGCGGCTCGGTTCATCGAGCAGCAGGTGGCGCGGCCGGTGCAGCAGGGTGCGCGCCAGCGCGACCTTGATGCGCTGGCCCTGCGAGAAGCCCTTGCTGCGGCGCGCCAGGATGTCTTCCATGCCGAGCAGCGCGGATACTTCATCGATGCGCCGGCCGATGGCGGGGCCGTCCATGCCATTGAGCTCGCCGAAATAGGTGAGGTATTCGCGGGTGGAGAGGCGCTCGTAGAGCCCGAACTGGTCGGTCAGGAAGCCGATTGAGCGGCGTACCGTCATCGGGTCTTTTTCCGGGTCGACGCCGTCGATCGAGATGCTGCCGTGGTCGCGCTTGAGCAGCCCGACCAGGGTGCGCAGCAGGGTGGTCTTGCCGGCGCCGTTGGGGCCGAGCAGCGCGGTGATCTGGCCATCGCGCGCGGTGAAGCTGACGCCGCCCAGCGCCTTGACGGCGCCGAACTGTTTGCGTACATCGTGGACTTCAATCATGTCTGTCGCCTTAAGGTTGCGGGCCGGCGCTGCCGAGCTGGAAGGTGGGAGCCGGGATCTCGTTCAGGCATGTCGCGTCGAGCGTGGCCTGCGGCTTGTCGAGGAATGCGCGCAGCAGGCGCGGGGCGCAGCCCAGTTGCGAGACGCCATGGCCGGCATTGGCCACGACCACCTGCTGGGCATGCGTCATGTATTTGGCGGCGGTGGCGGCGCGGTGCGGCGGCGTGACCGGATCGAGTGCGCCGGACAGCAGCAGGGCCGGGGTCGCGATCGGGGCCGGCGTACGGTAAGCCACGGCCGGCACGTTCATCGCCTTGCACACGGCCGGCATCTTGTCGGCCAGGGTCTTGGTCAGCTGGCCGGCATCGGACTTGAGCAGCTCGGGCGTGATGCGCGGGACGTCTTCGGCGCAGACCACCGCCAGGTGCATCAGCATCGCCATGTTGCCTTCGGCGCCGAAGTCGCTGGCCAGGTTCTGGCGCGCCACGAAAGGCTGCCAGCGGCCCTGGGCGGCGTTTTGCACCAGGAAGGGCAGGCGGCGTGCGTCAGCGGGCGAATACAGGATGTTGTGCACGGTGCCGAGGAAGCGCGCCGAGGTCATCGACAGCGCGAGCGGTTTCGCGGTGCGCGGATCGGTGATCGACAGGCTGATCGGGCCGGCGGCGAGTTTCGCCACCAGGGCGTCGAAGTCGGCGCGCACGGTCGGGAAGGCCTTGTTGCAGGCGGCATCCCTGGCGCACAGCGCGAAGGTCTTGTCGAGCGCGGCCTGGGCGTCACGGGCGCCGGCCGGGATCACCTGGTCGGGCGCGGCAACGCCATCGAGCACGATGCTGCGCAGGCTGGCCGGGTACAGGCGCGCATAGGCCTGGCCCAGGCGGGTGCCGTAGGAGGCGCCCCAGACGTTGACGGCGCCGTAACCGAGCGCGCGGCGCACCAGTTCGATGTCGCGCGCGGCGGCATCGGTGGTGTAGGCGCTCCAGGGCGCCTTGTTGGCGGCGATGCAGGCGCGCAGCTCGCCTTCGAGCTGCTCTTCGGTCATGGTCTCGTGCTCGGGCTTGTTCTTGCAATCGAGCTTGCCCGACAGGCCGGTGCCGCGCTGGTCGATGAAGACGATGTCGCGGGTGGCGCGCACCCGGCCGAAGGCCAGCGTGAGCAGCTGCACCACGTCGCTGCCGGCCTGGCCGGGGCCGCCGGCCAGCACGAACAGCGGGTCGCCCCGGGTGCCGTCGCGGTGGGCGGGCGCCACGGCGACGTGCAGCTTCATGCTGCCGGCGCGCGGGTTGGCGTGGTCGACCGGGACGTTGAGAGAAACGCAGCGCAGCGCATCGGTGGCGCCGGGCAGGTGGCAGCTGCGGGTCGCGGCGGGGGCAGGCTTGGCTGCAGGGCCGGCGGGCGTGGCGCCGGTGGGCGCTGCCGCGGTGGCGGTGGATGCCGCCAGCCAGAAGGCGGCGGCGGGCAGGAACGATCTTGTCTTCACACTATCTCCTCAGGGGTTGCCTGCATAGTAGGTTGTCATCGTTTTGCCGGTCAATAACTTAGTTGCACCCTCGCACGAAATTATGCGAGAGGGCTTGATTGGCGCGGAAGCGGGCAGGGTCGGCAGGCGAGGGAGCGGAAAAAGCCACAGCAGGCCGGCATGCGGATTGACGCCTCTACCGTGGATCGGCTATCATCGTGGGCTTTCCCTTTGCTCGGGGAAGATAATAAGGCAGAGTCCGCTGCAGCAAGGGCGGAACCACCACAGTGAGCACTTTTAATTAGGAAGTCAACATGAAAACTTTTTCCGCTAAGGGCCATGAAGTCCAGCGCGACTGGTTTGTGATTGACGCGACGGACTTGGTCCTCGGACGTGTTGCCAGCGAAGTGGCACTCCGACTGCGCGGCAAACACAAGCCAGAATTCACTCCGCACGTCGACACCGGTGACTTTATCGTCGTCATCAACGCAGGCAAGCTGCGCGTGACCGGCACCAAGGCCACCAACAAGACGTACTACCGTCACTCGGGCTACCCGGGCGGTATCTACGAAACCAACTTCCTGAAAATGCAACAGCGCTTCCCGGGCCGTGCCCTGGAAAAAGCTGTCAAAGGCATGCTGCCGAAGGGCCCGCTGGGCTATGCAATGATCAAGAAGCTGAAAGTGTACGCGGAAGGTTCGCACCCGCACGCAGCACAGCAACCACAAGCACTGACCCTCTAAGGAACTGACATGATCGGTAACTACAACTACGGCACCGGCCGTCGCAAGAGTGCAGTCGCTCGCGTGTTCATCAAAGCGGGCACCGGCCTGATCATCGTGAACGGCAAGCCTGCGAACGAATACTTCTCGCGCGAAACCGGCCTGATGGTCATCCGCCAGCCGCTGGAACTGACCGGCAACGTCGAGCGTTTTGACATCAAGGTCAACGTGCACGGCGGTGGCGAGTCGGGCCAGGCAGGCGCCGTCCGTCACGGCATCACCCGCGCACTGATCGACTACGACGCAGGCCTCAAGGGCGACCTGGCACGTGCCGGTTTCGTCACCCGTGACGCCCGTGAAGTCGAGCGTAAGAAAGTCGGCCTGCGTAAAGCACGCCGCGCAAAGCAGTTCTCGAAGCGTTAATTTCGACTTCGACAGCGGCGCCAAGCCGCTGCTGCGAAAAAGCCGTCCTCCGCAAGGTGGGCGGTTTTTTGTTTTCCGGGCCGGTTTTTTTGCAAGATTCATCCTTATTCGCGCATATTCATCTTCCAAGTCTTGCATGAATGGCCAAGAATACGGCCTTTCCATTGATGTTCAGGAAAGGTTTGCGATGAATTTTGGAGAAAGACTCAAGCAGCTCAGGACCGACAAAGGCCTGACCCAGCCGCAGTTTGCGCAGGCGGCGGGCATCGAGCAGTCCTACCTGTCGAAGCTGGAAAACGACAAGTCGGTACCCTCGGCCGATATGTTTTCCACCATCCTGGCCGGTCTTGGCGTGGACGAGGCGAGGTTCTTGAGCGGAGTCGACCGGGACGTGCTGGCCACGACGCTGCGCCATATCCCGGCAGTCACCCAGTTTACCGCCAGTACGGTGGCCGTACAGGTGAACCATACGAAGCAATGGCTGTACGGTTCGGCGGCGGCGTGGATCCTCGGATTCGCCATGATGCTGGCGGCCAATGACGGCATCTTCTTTTCAAACAAGCTCTACAAGTACACCTCTCCCGGTGTACTGCGCGCCGGCGAGGCGGAAAACATCTTCCAGAACTACAAGGAGATCCTGACGCTCAAGATGCTGGCCCAGACCATCACGCATGCCGACGTGGCGAAGCAGCTGGAAGCGTTCCAGTCCGACCGGGTCCGGCCGGTGACGGTGGAATGGCCAGCCAGCCGCGGCACTGTGTATACCGAACAGGTGGAAAACGGCCGGCGCCGCTTCGATCTGGTCGATACCACCCATGTGCAGGCGCCGGGCAACCGCATCCTGCAATTCCTCGGCGCGATCGTGATCCTGTGCGGATTCGTCGGCCTGTTCATCGAATGGCGGCTGCGCCGCCTGAGAAACACACTGCGTTCATCACGCTGAAGGAAACGCATGTCCCAGCTCCGAACTTTCCTCGCCGGCGCCACCACCATGGCCGCCGCCCTGACCGCCGTCGTGGTCCTCACCGGCGCCACCGATCCCGGACGCCGCGCCAGCTTCGACGAAATCACCGTCGGGCGCATCAACATCGTCGAGCCGGACGGCACCAGACGCCTCATCCTGTCCAACAAGGCGCAGTTCCCCGGCGACTTCCAGCAGGGCAAGGAAGGCGCGCGCCCGGACCGGCGCTCCTTCGCCGGCATCCTGTTCATCAACGAAGAAGGCACGGAAAACGGCGGCCTGATCCAGAAAGGCAGTATCGGCCCGGATGGCAAGATCTCGTCCGGCCTGTCGCTGACCTTCGACCGTTTCCGCCAGGACCAGGCCCTGCAGCTCATGAACAACGACAGCGCCAGCCACCAGATGACCGGCATCCGGATCAACGACGTGCCGCATTTCCAGCGCACCTCGATGGACGACATGAAACGCTTCAGCGAGGAAGGCGGCAAGCTGCCGGCGGCGGAGCAGGATGTGTATTGGAAGAAACTGTCTGCGGAAGGGCGCCTGAGCGAAAACCGCATCTGGCTCGGCAATACCCGCGACAAGGGCTCGGCCCTGCAATTGAAGGATGCCAAGGGGCGCACGCGCATGATGCTGCTGGTCGCCGCCGACGGCAAGGCAGAGATCCAGATGCTGGACGAGCAGGGCAAGGTCAGCAAATCGATTAAGCCGGGCTCGACGGAATAAACCGGGGTCGGCACATGAGCAAACAATATTTGCACCCGGGGCCTGGGGTGCAAATATTGTTTGCACGGCTGCGATGCCCCGGCGCCGCCCGCGCCGCACGCATGTTTCATGACTGTTAAAATGCAGCCTCGTCCTGAAAAGGTCATTTTTACATCACGAGGAACAGAACATGATCAAAGTTGGCATCGTTGGCGGAACCGGATACACGGGCGTGGAATTGCTGCGGCTGTTGGCCGTGCGTCCCGACGTGCAGCTGACCGCGATCACCTCGCGCAAGGAAGACGGCCTGCCGGTAGCCGACATGTTCCCGTCGCTGCGCGGCGTCGTCGACCTGGCCTTCTCGAGCCCGGACAAGGCCGACCTGACCCAGTGCGACGTAGTGTTCTTCGCCACCCCGCACGGCGTGGCGATGGCGCAGGCCCCGGCGCTGCTGGCGGCCGGCGTTAAGGTGATCGACCTGGCGGCCGACTTCCGCCTGAAGGACCAGGCCACGTTCGAGAAGTGGTACAAGATCCCGCACACCGCGCCCGAGCTGCTCGAGGAAGCCGTGTACGGCCTGCCGGAACTGAACCGCGAAGCGATCAAGGGCGCGCGCCTGATCGCCAACCCGGGATGCTACCCGACCACGATGCAGCTGGGCTTCTACCCGCTGCTCAAGGCCGGCGTCATCGATGCGGGCAACCTGATCGCCGACGCGAAATCGGGCGTCTCTGGCGCCGGCCGCAAGGCCGAGATCGGCACGCTGTTCTCGGAGTCGAGCGACAACTTCAAGGCCTACGGCGTGAGCGGCCACCGCCACACGCCGGAAACCTCGGCCCAGCTGGCCCGCTACACCGAGCAGAAAGTCGGCCTGGTGTTCACCCCGCACCTGGTGCCGATGATCCGCGGTATGCACGCGACCCTGTACGCGCGCCTGACCAGGGACATCGACGATGCCGCCCTGCAGGCCCTGTTCGAGAACGAATACAGGGACAGCGCTTTTGTTGACGTGATGCCTTTCGGCTCGCACCCGGAAACCCGTTCGACCCGCGGCTCGAACATGCTGCGCCTGGCGGTGCATCGTCCCGATGGCGGCAATACCGTCGTCATCCTGGTGGTGCAGGACAACCTGGTGAAGGGTGCTTCCGGCCAGGCCGTGCAGTGCATGAACCTCATGTTCGGCCTGGATGAAACCACCGGCCTGAAGCAGATCGCGCTGCTGCCCTGATTCAAAGGCAGCAAGGGTGGGGCGGCTGTCCGCCATCTCACCCGGGCAAGACCAGTGGTCGCTTCAGCTGCCGTCCGCTACACCATCGGCATCGTCGTCGCTCCCCCTGCGCTTGGCGCGCGCCACGTGCGGCGCCAGCACGAACGCACAGCTGAGCAGCTGCCTGCGCTCCGGCGTGCGCGGCTGGCTCATCAGGTCACACAGGCGCAGCAACAGCGCGTTCGCTTCCTCCACCTCTTCGCTACTCATCCACGCCTTGTTCCGCGCCGCCCATAGCTGGCGCGCGGCTCCGCTCGTGACGACACCCGGCAACTCGAGCGCGTCGTCGAAATCCTGCTGCGCCACTTTCAGCATCGCACGCGTGAACTTGCGCAATGCCCGCTTGCCAGCTTCGGTATCGGTCCGATAGGCGAGCTGCAGTGCCTGCGTGCGCGCGCCGGGCAAGGCGTAGCGGCGCGCATCATCCTGGCCCTCCCCGGACTCGATGACGAGGCCGGACTTTGCGAGCAGCTTCAGGTGGTAGTACAGCCCGTCGGCGTGCCTGCCGAGCTGGAGGGACAGCTCGGCAGCGGTGACCGGTCCGCCCAGGGCGCCCAGCGTATCGACGATCTCCTGGCGGATGGGCGAGGCCAGCATCTCGATCAGGGCCGGTTCGTCCACCTGCCAATATTCATCCGGCATCATTTTCCTCGTGATGGGTTATTGTTGAAAAACTAGTATATTATTTCAACGATACTTCGACAATGCCTCGACAACAAGGAAACGAGAATGACCATCTTGCGAATGCAACTCCTGTGGCTGTTCGCCGCACTGTCGCTCTGCGTGCCAGGGCCGGTTGCAGCCGAGATCCCGCGGCAGGTCACCGCCGGCGAGTTCCGCGCAGACCTCGCTTTCATGCGCGAAACGATCGCGCGGATGCATCCCGATCCGGGTTTTTCCGTCGACGCCGGGGCCGTGCGCACGGCACTCGACCAGCTGGGCCGGGACGTGCCGCCGACGCTGTCGCGCGACGAGGCATGGAGGCGGCTGGCCTCGCTCAACCCGCTATTTGCCGATGCCCATTTCTTCGTTGGCTATCCTGACTGGCGCGGCGACACGCGTGCGTGGCTCGCCAAGGGCGGCAGCCTGTTCCCGGTCGACGTGGAGCTCGGCCCGGGCAAGGACTTGTACCTGCGCCGCGCTACGCCATCGGCTGCGCCGACGCGCATTGTGTCCATCAACGGTATCGATGCCGATACGATGCTGCATACTCTGCTGAACAAGGTCCATGGCGATACACCGCGGTTCCGGGCAAACCTGCTGGCCCAGCGTTGGTGGCTGTTCTACTGGAAGACCTACGGGGCGCCCCGCCACTACCGCCTGGTCCTGGAACAGGACGGACAGAGGCGGACCATCGACCTGCCCGGCAGCCGCGCCTTGCCCCTCTTCATGCGCGAGGAAGCGCAGTTCGAACGCCAGTTCCAGCTTGCAATCCAGCCCGGCGTCAGCGCCGTGCTCACTGTCGGCACCTTCGGCCCGGCCGATCCGGCGCGCTTCCTTTCCTTCACGCGCGAGGCCTTCGCCCGGATCCGGCAAGAGGGCATCCAGAACCTGGTCATCGATATCAGCAACAACGGCGGTGGCGACGATGCCATGTGGCTGGACGGCCTCATGCCCTATCTAGCCACCAAGCCGTATCGTACCGGCTCGACGTACACGGCAATGTCGCGCGCCGCGCCCGGCACCCCCGGCGCAGTGTCGAACGGAGAGATCGCCACGTGGCGCGAGCCGCAAGCAGATCACCCTTTGCATTTCGGCGGCAAGCTGAGCGTGCGGATCGGGCCGGGAACCTATTCTTCGGCCATCCTGTTTGCCAACGTCATGCGTGACTTTGGGTTCGCCACGCTGGCCGGTACCGGCGGGGCAGCCAGACGGGCGCAGTCGGGCGGTGTGCGCGATGCCAGCTTGCCCCACACCGGCCTGGTGATCTCGCTGCCCCGCTTCATTCTCGATCCCCCGGCAGGGGGGCCGCGCGCTGCCTTGCTGGAAGCAGAGGCGGCGCAACCGGGCGAGGGCTGAAGGCCGCGGTCGGGAGGAACGGGGCGACCGGAAAGCAACAGGCGGCGCCGCGACCATGCACATTGCGGGGTGTTTTTCGTGCCGGATTGCCGCAATGCCGGATCGGGAAGGCGCTTTCCTACCGACCCGATCTAGATCAAGGCCACTCTTGTTGAGCGCGGTAAATTGACCAATGCACAGGTTGCAATGCACTGGCGATTCCGCGCCCCGGCAGCCGCCGCGCGCGCCATTCAGGAGGGGTGGAACATGTTCGGTCGACAAGTAAAGAGCGAGATTGACAGCCTGGTCGGCATCTCGGCCCGGATTGAAGGTGACCTGTGCTTTACCGGCGGACTGCGCATTGACGGCGAAGTGCACGGCAACGTGGTCGCGGCCGATGGCGCCGACAGCATGCTGATCGTGTCCGAACATGCCCGCATCGAGGGCGAGGTGCGCTGCGCCAGCCTGGTGGTCAACGGCTACATCGCCGGTTCCGTGTATTCGTCGGAACTGCTTGAATTACAGCCGAAAGGCCGCATACATGGTGATGTCCATTACCGCTTGCTCGAGATGCATGGCGGCGCCCTCGTGACGGGGAAACTGACCCACGAACCAGCCGGCGAGCCGGTGTTTCATCTGACCGACGCCGAGGCAGGGTCCGCAGCATGAGTTGCGGCTAGGGTCTATAATGGGCGTAATTCGAAATTCACCAGGAGTTCCCCATGACCGCAGTCGTCGAAGTGCAAGACCTTGACACGATCCCCGTCCCGATCAACTTCACCGACAGCGCCGCACAAAAAGTTGCACAGCTGATCGAAGAAGAAGGCAATCCCGACCTCAAGCTGCGCGTCTTCGTGCAGGGCGGCGGTTGCTCCGGCTTCCAGTATGGCTTCACGTTCGACGAAATCGTCAACGAAGACGACACCACGATGGAAAAGAACGGTGTCCAGCTGCTGATCGACTCGATGAGCTACCAGTACCTGGTCGGCGCCGAAATCGACTACAAGGACGACCTCGAAGGCGCCCAGTTCGTGATCAAGAACCCGAACGCCCAATCGACCTGCGGTTGCGGCTCCTCGTTCTCGGCGTGACGGCCTCTGTACGGCCATCACTCCCCAGGCCGCCCGGTGATCCGGGCAGTCGACGGCCCGGTTGATCCGGGCCGTTTCTATTTCTGGCCTGCCCCTTACGCCGGATACAGTGCGCCCAGGATGCGCGGCCCGCGTGCGCCGGTCACGGCCGGCAGGTTGCCCGGTTCACGCCGGCTGAAGCGGTAGCCCAGCCAGGCAAAGGCCAGCGCCTCGACCCGGTTCGGCGCAACGCCCAGCACGGCTGTCGACTCCACCTGCACCCCGCCCAGCGCCGCGCCAATGTCTTTCAGCAGGGTCGCATTATAGGCGCCGCCGCCGCAGACATAGATGGCTTCCACGCCTGCGCTTTCGCCACGAATCGATTCCGCAATCGTGGTGGCTGTGAGGCGCGTCAGCGTCGCCATGACGTCCTGCGGCGCCACGTCGGCGAATCCCGCCAGCTTCCTGTCCAGCCATTGGTCATGGAACAGGTCGCGGCCCGTGCTCTTGGGCGCCGGCTGGCGGAAATAAGGCTCGTCGAGCAGCGCTTCGAGCAGCGGCGCATGCACGGTGCCGCTTGCGGCCCAGGCGCCGTCTTCGTCATAAGGCTTGCCCAGGTGGCGGCCGATCCACAAATCCATCAAGACATTACCGGGGCCGGTATCGAAACCGGTTACGCGGCCATCGCCATGCAGCACGCTGATATTGCCGATCCCGCCGATATTCACCACCACGCGCACGGTGCCCGGCTTGCCGAAGGCGGCTTCGTGGAAGGCCGGCACCAGCGGCGCGCCCTGGCCGCCGGCCGCGACGTCGCGGGTGCGGAAATCGGCGATCACGTCGATGCCAGTCAGCTCGGCCAGCAGCGCGGGGTTATTGGTCTGGCGCGTAAAACCCAGTTCCGGGCGGTGGCGGATGGTCTGGCCATGCACGGCCACGGCCGCGATCGGCGCGCCGGCGGAGGGCTTCAGCTGGCGCACGCATTCGGCGTAGCACAGCGCCAGGCCGTTGGCGGCCAGCGCCTCGCGTTCGAGCTCGTTCTCGCTGGCGGCCTGCAGCGCCATCAATTCGCTGCGCAAGGCGGCAGGGAAAGGCGTGAAGGCGGCGGCGATCGAGCGGATGCTGCCGCCCGCGAAGTCGGCCAGCACGCCGTCGACGCCGTCGAGGCTGGTGCCGGACATCAGGCCGATGTACAGGGAAGGGGACTGGCTCATATGCGTTCTCGCTCGATTGACTTGGGACAGCGCCGGCCGTGCCGGCGCCCCTGCATACTAAACGGTGCGCCGGAAAAGCGGAAGGCAGGCCGGGGCGCGGTCGCCGCGTGGTAATCCACGTATTTGCCCGCCTGCCGTTCTGTTACCCTGAGCGGAACTACCCGGAGTGAGATATGAACAAGGCCGGCATTGCCGTACAAGTTGTGTGCTGCCTGGCCCGCGAATGCTTACGCGCTTGCGCTGGACTATAACGTGGCAACTGCCTGCCCCGACATGGACGACGGGCTGCTCGGCAGCGCTGCGCCTGCGGTTCAGGAACCGCCAAAGGCGCCATATTATGAGGTGCTTGGACGTTTCATCTACGGCTACCACCGTGAAGGCGTCTCGATTAAACAGATGAACGACCCTGAACTGGCCCGGCGCGGCCCGCCGGAACTGGCCGGACGCGCCCGCGCCATGGCGCAGAAGTTCGACTGGATCCTGCATGGCGAGATCAAGCCGCCCGAAGCGGAGCTCAAAGACATCTTGCGCGAAGCAGTCTCGATCAGCGCCGCGATCCGCGAGTGGCAGCAGGGCGCCAGGCGGTAAGGCGCAGGTCTCCCGGCAGCTTCAATGAAAAACGCCCCGCGGCATGCATGATGCGGCGGGGCGTTTTACGTCGTGTTGCGTCTAGCGCTTGCCGCCGGCGATCAATACCGCCGCACCCGCCACGATGGCAGCCAGGCTGGCCCACAGGGGAATATTGACCTTTTTTTCTTCGGCGACCGACAGGTTGAACGGTCCCAGGCTGGCCTTGTGCGTGTCCTGGGTAAAGCTGAAGCCGCCCAGTGCGGCGCCAAGCAGGCCTGCGACGAGGAGGACGATGCCGATGATTTTGGTGCTGTTCATTGTGATTTTCCTTTTTATTCTATTATTCGAATCCGTCGCCTTGACGCGTACAGGTGTGCAGCAGTTACCGGTCAATCATCGTTCCTGCGATTGGGCACGACGCGCGGCAGGCGCGCGGAAATGACGACGCCTTCATCCTCGTTCGAGATCACGGAGACTTCGCCCTCGTGCGCCGCGACAATCTGCTTCACCACATATAGCCCCAGCCCCAGGTTCTGGGTCCGTGCGCTGGCGCGCTCGCTGGCCGGACGGATGGCGAAACGCTTGACCGGGTCGAACAGCGTGCGCAGCTTGGCCGGCGAAATGGGATCGGACTGGTTGCGCACCTCGTAGATGACTTCCTTCGGGAAGCCGCGCAAGGCCACCTTGACCGCTGCGTCCGGCCGGCCGTGCTGGACGGCATTCGAAATGAGGTTGGAGAAGGCCTGCGACATGCGCGCGCCGTCCCAGGCGCCGGTCAGGTCGCCCTCGACCAGCAGGTCGATCCTGCGGTCCGGATGGAAGGTGCGCGCTTCCTCGACAACACCCTGGCCGATCTCTGCCAGGTCCACGGTGTACGGATCGACCGGAATGCCGTCGCCAAGGTGGGTCGTCGAAAAGTCCAGCAGGTCGCGGACGATCGCGTCCATCCGTTTCGAGCTGTTGAAAATGCGCAGGGCAACCTTCAGGACTTTCGCCGGCAGGGTCTGGTCCTGCAGCAGCACCTGGGCGCCCATGCTGATGGCGCCAAGCGGGGTGCGGACGTCGTGGCCGAGAATGGCCAGGAAGAGGTTCTGGGCTTCGCGCAGCATCTTCGCGTAGCGCGCCATGGATTCGGTCTGGGCCTGGTCGATCGACTCGTTAAAGCGGATCATGTCCTGGACGTCGCCGGCCGTCGTGATCTCGGCCTGGCGCGCCCACAGGCGCAGTACGCTCGAGCGCAGGGCCCGGTATTCGGCCATCACCTGCTCGCCGGTAAAGCCCGAGGCGACCCGGTCGGCTGCGTGGATCTCGGCCGCGGTATCGTCTGTCGCCTGCGGGCCCTGGCCCTTGGACTTGGCAATGCTCTCATGCTCGGCCTGGGGTGTGTCCAGGTCGGTGGCGACGACTTTCAGGACGGCCGCAGCATGGTCCCGCAGTTCTTTTTTATCTGCATCTGCCATTGGTTCGAGGGTCGACGCGAAATCTTCCCACTCCTGCAAGATGCATTCAAGATTATTGCGGATAAAGTCTGATAATTTCATTGATTTCCTGTATGTGCCTGGGCGGTGCGCGCGCTGTTCTGTAGTAGCGTGCGCACCTGCAGTAATAGTTCTTCTGCCAAAAACGGTTTGCGCAGGAAGGCGTCGTACGCGTTTCCGCCAGCAACCTTGCACTGCAAGGAACCGCTCATCAGCAAGATGGGAAACTGCCCATCGACGGGACTCGTTTTGAGTTGCTCGCTCAACTGCAGCCCGGTCATGCCTGGCATGCAGCAATCGGATATGAGCAGATCGGGCTGCTGGCGCGAGATTCTCGCCAGTGCCTCCGAAGCGCTCAATACGACGCTGACGTCATAGCCGTGGGACTCCAGCATCATCGAGCAGTTTTCTGCCAGGTCCGAATCATCGTCTGCTATTAATATCATGCTTATCTCCTTGTATGGGACGGGTATCGCGCATCTCGGCTTCTGCCATGCGAAGCTGGCGGCGGGGCCGCCAGCTTGCCATCAGCGCTGCGGGACCACGATCACCGTGTCGCCGGTCTTGCCCTTGTCGCCTTTTTCGCCATCGTAGCCCTGGGCGCCGGTGTCGCCGGTCTTGCCCTTGGCGCCGTCGTAGCCGGTCGCGCCGGTGTCGCCCTGCACGCCTTCGGCGCCGGTGACGCCGGTGTCACCGGTGGCGCCGGTCGCACCGGTTGCACCAGCCTGGGCTTCGGCGCCGGTTGCACCGGTGGCGCCGGTCGCACCAGGCGCGCCGGCAGGACCGGCGATTACCTGGACAACTGGAGGCGGCGCTTCGCGCTGGCAGGCCGACAGGGTGAAGGTAGCGGCGAGGGCGAGCAGAATGAGGGAATGTTTCATGGTAAATCCTTGTTTGGGGTAGTGCGCCGCAGCAGGCGAACGGCTCGACGGCGTCGGGCAGCGTTGCGTGGCGGGAGGGGAAATCGGCCGGGAGGCGCTGCCCCAGGTCAGGTGACCGGGGGAGGGGCGGTAGCGGGGAGTAGGACCATCATGCTCCTCCGCTTGAAGCAGTTCCGTTCGGAACCGAACACAGAACACCGCCGCCGTGCAGGACGCAGGCGGCGGCCTTTCATTTATCCGGTTCGCTGCATGCGCTCGCTGATATCGAGCCCGATGCCGCGGTAGCCAACGAACGCACTGGCTGCGTCGAACATCGGTTCGCCGCTGACCTGGAGGTACTGGATCCGGCCGTCCGGCAGGGTACGGCTATAGACGAAGTCGAGGAAGGGCTGGCGGTTCGCAATGCGGGCGTCGAGCGTGGCCCGTTCCTCGACGTTCCAGCCGGCCGCCGCCAGTTCCTCGGCTGTTGCACCATGGCTGATGCCGAGCATCTCTTCCACCGGGCCCGAGAATTGCGTCAGCTTGCCCGTCGCATCCTGCTCCCAATACCAGTCCGACGACAGCTCCGTGAAGCGCTGGAAACGCGCTTCGCTCTGCCGCAACTCGGCCGTGCGCTCGAGCACGGTCTGCTCCAGCAGGCGGTTGTGGTCGTTCAGCCTGCGGTAGAGCAGGCGCACTTCCAGCATGTTGTGGATGCGGGTTTGCATTTCCACGAAATCGAAAGGCTTGCTGACGAAGTCTTTCGCGCCAGCCTGCAGGGCGCGCAGCTTGTGCGCCGGCTGGGCCGTGATCACCAGCACCGGCAGGTAGCCGCCGTCTTCGATCTCCTTGAGCGCCTCGATCACCTCGAAGCCGTCCATCTCGGGCATCTGCAGGTCGAGCAGGATCAGGTCGAAGCGCTGTTCCTGGTGCAGGGCGCGCACCGTGCGCGGATCCTGGGTAGTGGTGATGTTCTGGTAGCCCTCGTTGTGCAGCATCATCTCGAGCAGCATGACGTTCGCTTCCTGGTCATCCACGATCAGGATGGTGGCGTTCAAAATTTCGCTGGCTTCAAGCATGGCAGTTCCCTGGGTGGTGATCGTCGTGGTGAGGTGGGACCTCGTCAGGCGGGGTCGGGCAGTAGGCGGCGGCGTGCACCAGCGCGAGATCGAGCGCATTCATGAATTCGTGCACGCGGATCGGCTTGGTGAGGTAACGGAAGAAGCCCGCTTCCAGCCCTTTTTCGATATCGCGCGGTACGGCATTGGCCGACAGCGCCAGCACCGGAATGTGCGCCGTGAGGGGATCCTCGCGCAGGCGTTTCAGTGCCCCGTAGCCGCTCATGCCCGGCAAATTGATGTCCATCAGGATCACGTCCGGCAGGTAGGCGCGCGCCAGTTCGATGCCGAGGTGGGCATCGATGGCCGTGAGCAGCTTCAGGTCGCCACGGCGCGCGATCAGCTGCTCGACCAGGGCCAGGTTGGCCGGGTTGTCTTCGACGTACAGCAGGGTCGGCTGGTCGCCCAGTTCCTTCGGGACGACCGGACGGCGCTCCAGAGATTCTTCGTCAATATTGTCCAGCAGCAGGGTCGGCGGCGCCGAGGCCGCGAACTCCACCCAGAACACCGTTCCCACGTCGACGATGCTGTCGACGCCGATCTGGCCGCCCATCAGCTCGACCAGTTGCCTGGTCACCACCAGCCCGATGCCCGTGCCTTCCTCGACGCTGTCGTGCTGGCCGAGGCGGTTGAATGGCTGGAACAATTGCGCCAGCTGCTCGGCCGACAGGCCGGCGCCGGTATCCTTGACGCTGATGCGCACGCGCTCGGTGCCGCTGTTGGCGCACTGGACGATGACGCTGCCGCCGAGGCCGTTGTACTTGATGGCGTTCGACAGCAGGTTGATCATGACCTGCTTGATGCGGGTGCGGTCGGCATGCACGTAGAACACGTTGTCGGGCGACGGGAAGCTCATGCCGATACCGCGCTTGATCGCCTGCGGCTCGATCATGCCCTTGCAGTCCTGCAGCACCTCGTTGATCGACATCGATTCCTGCGACATCGTCACCTTGCCCGCCTCGATCATGGTCAGGTCGAGGATCTCGTTGATCAGGCGCAGCAGGTACCAGCCACCTTTCAGGATCTGGTCGATCGAGCGCTGCTGGCGCGGATCCGGCGGCGGCACTTCCGAGCCCATCAGCTGGGCAAAGCCGAGCACCGCATTGAGCGGCGTGCGCAGCTCATGGCTCATGCTCGACAGGAATTCGGACTTGGCCAGGTTGGCCTTGTCGGCCGCTTCCCTGGCGGCGTGCAGCTCGACATTGGTTTCCTGCAGCGCGTGTTCGAACTGCTTGCGCTCGGTAACGTCGCGCGCCGCCGCAAACACGCCCTGCAGCTTGTGGTCGCGGTCGTGGAGCGTGGTCGCATTGAACGAGACCACCGTCTCCTTGCCGTCGCAAGCCAGCACCGTCAGTTCGTAATTCCTGACCTTGCCTTCCTGGAGCACGCGGGCGATGGCTTCGTCGCCACGCTGCGGCTCGGTAAAACAGCTCTTGAAGGGCGCGCCGATCAGTTCGTCGCGGGTACGGCCGGTCAGCATTTCCATCTGGTGGTTGACGTCGCTGATGATGCCGGAGGGGTCGGTGGTGATCAGCGGGTCGATGTTCGATTCGATCAGCGAGCGGGTATAGAACTGCTGGTCGCGCAGGCGCTGGTCGAGCAGTTCCTGTTCGGCTTCGACCTGCTTGCGGGCGGTATTGTCCGTGCCGATCAGCAGGAAGCCGATGACTTCGTCGCGGGCGCCGCGCAGGGCGGTGACCGACACCAGCGCCGGGAAACGGGTGCCGTCGGCGCGGATATAGGTCAGCTCGTAGATGTCCTCGATGCCGCGCACGGCCTTGTAGACCAGCGCCTCGAAGCCCGGGCGGATCGTAGCGCCGGATTCCAGGCTCAGCGCGGCCGCACGCTCGATCAGTTCCTGCGCATCCGAAATGCTCGCCGGGGTCAGCTTGTTGACCACGTCCTTCGGGGCATAGCCGAGCATGCGCTGGGCGCCGACGTTGAAGATCTGGATCACGCCCTCGGCATCGGTGGCGATGCTGGAGAAATTTTCGCTGTTAAAAATGGCATCCTGCAGCGCGCCGGCTTTCAGCAGGGACCCGGCCGGCGCCGGCTCCTGTTCTTGCATGATCTTGCGTTGGCGCGCCTGGCGCCTGGCCACGACCAGCAAGCCGGCCAGCACGCACAGCAGCAAGCCCAGGCTGGCGCCGATGCGCAGTGCAGCCGCGCTGCTGACGGCGCCCTCGTCGAGGGCCACCGCGCTGACCAGGAGCAGCACGATAAAGGTGGCAGTAAAGCCGGCCGCCATCAGGCGCTCGACTGAGAGATGTCGCTTGTTTTGCATTGGTGCTAACTAAAATGGGACAACGGACGCCATCCGGCGCCGGGAGGTGACCGCAATAAAGAAGCGCTCAAGAGGCGCGCACGGGCCGGCCGTCGGGCAGGCGTTGCCGTACGTCCGGTAGCAGCCGCGTGAATTCCTTCTTGACCACCCCATAGCATTCGCACACCTGGCCTTCGAGGCCGACCCGGTCGAGCACAGTAATGTGGCCGCGCCGGGAACTGATAAAGCCACGAATCTGCAGCCGGCCGGCAGCCTCGGTGACGCCTTCGCGCCGTACGCCCAGCATGTTCGAGATCAACTCCTGTGTCATCCTGAGTTCGCCGGATCCGAGTCGGTCAAGCGTGAGCAGCAGCCAGCGGCACAATTGCTGTTCGACACTATGATGGCGATTGCACACGGCCGTCTGCGACATATGGGTCAGCAAGGCCTGGGTGTAGCGCAGGAGCATGCGCATCGCCGGACCGGCACGGTCGAATTCTTCCGCCAGGATCCGCACTGGCAGGCGGAAGCCGAAGCCGCCGGTCTGGATCACGGCGCGGCTCGGCGTGGTGCTGCCGCCCATGAAAAGGGACACGCCCAGCATGCCCTCGTTACCGACCCCGGCAATCTCCGATGAACCGCCGTTTTCCAGCAGGTAGTGGATCGAAATAATGGCAGTCGTCGGAAAATAGACGTAATCGGGTTTGGCACCGGATTCGGACAGGACATCGCCTAGGAGCAGTGGTATGAGCTCGAGGTGAGGAGAGATGCGGTCGTACTCTTCGTTGAGCAGGGCAGCGAGAAGCTGGTTCTGGTTGGGGTCTTGCCGAGATTGCATGTTGCCTTATTGTTCAGTCGGTAAAGCCTGATTAAGGATCAGGGTAGCATGCGACTTACCTTACACCTACAACTATCTGGCCCGCAATATATAAAGGAAGCTGAGCGCGCTACCGAACAGAACGGCCTCCTGTAGAGGTAGATAGTGAATCAACGGAAGCAAAAACGCTGCTAATAAAACGCGCTCCGGCATTTCCACCCTTGCATGACCTCGTGCTGAGAATTCAGGAAATGATTCACTAGAAAGTACCGATATGCGCCTCGACCACGGCTATGCAGCAGTAACAGGATTCTCGGCCACCGGCTGGCACAATCCCTTGTCGTCGCCGCTCGTGGCGCTGGCAGCGAGCCGGATCGCAGCCCTTGCCTGGGCATTCCAGCAACAGGGCTGGGCCTGCTGTATTCCCCTGATCGCCGTCCTTGCCGGAAAAACCGCCAGGCTGGCTGGAAGAACCTACGCGAACTGGTAAGGCAGGCCATGCGCCTGGCGCCAAACAAAACGCCCCGCGGCATGCAAGATGCGGCGGGGCGTTTTTTACGTCAGGAGACGAAGATCAGCGGGCTGCCATCGCGTTGCCGCTTGGTGCCAGCAGCGAGAAACGGTGGTTCATTTCGGCGGCGGCCATGCGGAAGCGGTTCAGTTCGGTCGAGGTCAACGGCTGCTGGGCCAGCGACTTGAACTTGTTCGGATCCTTGGCGTCGCCTGCAACGCGGAACTCGTAGTGCAGGTGAGGGCCGGTCGACCAGCCGGTCGAGCCGACATAGCCGATGACCTGGCCCTGGCTGATCTTGCTGCCCCTGCGGATGCCCGGAGCGAAACGGCTCATGTGGGCATAGGCAGTGCTGTAGTTCGACCAGTGCTTCAGGACAACCTGGTTGCCGTAGCCGCCACTGTTGCCGGCGAAATCGACGACGCCGTCAGCCGACGCGCGGATCGGCGTGCCCTGGGTGGCTGCGTAGTCGACGCCCTTGTGCGCTTTCCACTTGCCCGACAGCGGGTGCACGCGCATCGAGAAGCCCGACGAAATACGCGAGAATTCCAGCGGCGACTTGAGGAAGGCCTTTTTCAGGGCCTTGCCGTCGAGGCTGTAGTAGCCGCCCTGCTTGGTGACCGGGTCTTCGTACCAGACCGACTGGTAGCTCACGCCGCGGTTGACGAATTCGCCGGCCAGGATGCGGCCGGTTTTCACCAGTTCGCCGTCCTGCCAGAAGGTTTCGTAGACGACCGAGAAGCGGTCGCCGCGCTTGATGTCCGAGCGGAAGTCGATGTTGGTCGAGAACATTTCGATGATCTGGCCAACGACGGAATCAGGCATGCTGCCGCCGTCCACGTTCGAATCGGTTGCCGAGTACAGCGAATTCTGGATCTCGCGCGAACGCATCTCGACGCGGCGCTCGAGCTTGGCCGGCGCTTCGATGGCGACGAAATCTTCGCCCTTGCGCTCGACCGTGACCTGGCGTGCATCGCCGCCCTTGGCATCGGTGACGGTGGCGCGCATCGACAGCAGCAGGCCATTTTCATCGGTTTCGGCCTGGACGCGCTTGCCGGTCTTGAGCGACAGCAGGCGGCGGGCGGTTTTATTGCTACGAACGAATTTTTGCGCTTGGGCGTCGTCGACACCGAGGCGGTTGAAGAGGGAACCGAGCGAATCGCCAGGGCGGATGCGCTCTTCGTGAATGAATTGCTGCTCGTTTTGCTGGAGGGCGGCGATCTGGTCTGCCAGGTTCGGCATTTCCAGGTTCTGCTGGATCGACTTGACCGGCACGTTGGACGTGTCGGCAGTGATCGGCGAGACACCAATGGCGCTGAAAGCGCACGCGCTCAGGAACACGGCACCGGCGCTGAGGATACGCGCCTTGCGGGTTACCGGCACCAGCTGGAGCAGGCTTTTAGGGGTAATTTTATGTGTAATGTTCATGCAATCAGTTAAAATTTGCGGCTGAACTTCCAGGAATCCTACTTCTTATCATCTTGCAAAGATGTTTGCAGGAAATAGAAACAGGATCGAGCATTATACCAAAAGATCTGGTCCTACAACCGCTTTAGCCAATTTCCTACAAGATTTTATGACTTTAATTGTTTCGTCCGGTAACAGCGCCCCGGTGAATTCTTCCGCTCCCCTGCCGTTGACGGACAAGGTGCGCGAGGCGCTGGCCATTGCCAAGCGCGGTGTCGATGAACTGCTGATCGAGAGCGAATTTGCCCAAAAGCTGGCGCGCTCCGAGCAGACCGGCAAGCCGCTGCGCATCAAGCTGGGCCTGGACCCGACCGCACCCGACTTGCACCTTGGCCACACTGTGGTGCTGAACAAGATGCGTCAACTGCAAGACCTCGGCCATCAGGTGATCTTCCTGATCGGCGACTTCACCTCGATGATTGGCGACCCGTCGGGCCGAAACGCTACTCGTCCGCCGCTGACCCGCGAGCAGATCGAAGAAAATGCGATGACATATTTCCGTCAGGCGTCGCTGGTGCTGGATGCCGCGCGCACGGAAATTCGCTACAACTCGGAGTGGTGCGACCCGCTGGGCGCGCGGGGCATGATCCAGCTTGCCTCGCGCTATACCGTTGCCCAGATGATGGAACGGGACGATTTCACCAAGCGTTACAAGAGTGGGACACCGATTGCGGTGCACGAGTTCCTTTACCCTTTGATGCAAGGCTATGATTCGGTCGCCCTGCAGGCGGACCTGGAACTTGGGGGCACCGACCAGAAATTCAACCTCCTGGTGGGCCGCGCGCTCCAAAAAGATTATGGACAAGAGTCGCAGTGCATCCTGACCATGCCGCTGCTCGAAGGCCTGGACGGCATTGAAAAGATGTCGAAATCGAAAAACAACTACATCGGCATCACCGAAGCCCCGAACACCATGTTTGGCAAGCTGATGAGTATTTCCGACGACATGATGTGGAAGTATTACAACCTGTTGTCCTTCCGCTCGCTGGCTGAAATCGAGGCCGTGAAAGCCGAAGTCGCCGGCGGCGCCAACCCACGTGACGCGAAAGTAGCGCTGGGCAAGGAAATCGTGGCGCGTTTCCACTCGGCCCAGGCCGCCGACGATGCGCTGGCCGACTTCGTCCACCGCTCCAAGGGCGGCATCCCGGACGACGTGCCGGAAGTCAGCCTGTCGGGCGCCCCGATGGGCGTAGCGCAATTGCTCAAGCAGGCTGGCCTGTGCGCGTCGACTTCGGAAGCCATGCGCATGATTGACCAGGGCGGCGTGCGCATCGATGGCGCCGTGGTCAGCGACAAGGGCCTGCAAGTAGAGGCCGGCAGTTTTGTTATGCAAGTGGGCAAGCGCAAGTTCGCCCGCATCAGCTTCGCATGATTGCCCTACTGCAACGAGTCAGTGAAGCCAGCGTACGCGTCGAGGGCAAGGTCGTCGGCGCCATCGATGCCGGTCTGATGGTGCTGGTCTGCGCCGAGAAGGGCGATACCGAGCGCGAAGCCGACCTGTTGCTGGCCAAGCTGCTGGGCTACCGCGTGTTTTCCGACGAGGCCGGCAAGATGAACCGCAGCCTCCTGGATACCGCCGGCGGCCTGCTGCTGGTGCCGCAGTTCACGCTCGCGGCCGACACCAAATCGGGCACTCGCCCCTCGTTTTCGCCGGCGGCGGCGCCCGAAGACGGGCGGCGCCTGTTCGACCATGTCGTGCGCCAGGCGAGAGAACGCCATGGCAGCGTCGAGACCGGCAAGTTCGGCGCCGACATGAAAGTGGGCCTCGTCAACGATGGCCCTGTGACTTTCTGGCTGCAGGTTGATCCAGTCGGGGTTTTGCGCTGATTGGCGCCCAGTTGCGTTGAAACGCGCGCCGGCTGAGGGAGTCAATAGCAGTATGGCCTGGGAGGACGTATGCGAATCTGGAGCGATTCATTTATCGAAGGCGAAGCGATCCCGCCGGAATGCGCGTTTGCGGCGATCGACCCCGTCAGCCATGTCAGGCTGTCGAACAACCGCAGTCCGCACCTGGCCTGGGACGACGTGCCACCCGGCACCAAATCGCTGGTGCTGACCTGCCACGACCCCGACGTGCCCTCCATTGGCGACCGGGTCAACCAGGAAGGCAAGACCGTGCCGGATACCTTGCCGCGGGTCGATTTCTTCCACTGGACCCTGGTCGATATCCCGATCGTGCTGAAATCCTTCCCCGAAGGCGTGTTCTCCGATATGGTCACTCCCCACGGAAAGCCCGGTCCGCTCGTGCCCTTCACCATCAAGAACGGTACCGAGCACCAGTTGCGCCACGGAATCAACGACTACACCAGCTGGTTCGCGGGCGACCCGGACATGGCCGGCGAATACTACGGCTACGATGGCCCGTGCCCGCCCTGGAACGACGAGCGGGTCCATACCTATGTGTTTACAATGTATGCGCTCGACGTCCCGCGCCTGCCGCTCGAAGGCGCGTTTACCGGCGCCACGCTGCAGCGGGCCATCCGCGGCCACATCCTCGACGAAGCGCGGACCTTCGGCATCTATTCGCTCAATCCCGCCGTCGCGCCTTCATTAACAACATAGAGCGCCTGACAAAACCTGGAATCGTCAGGTGCTCTTAGATCCGCCCTGAGGTTCGGGCGAACGGACCTCATGCTTTCGAACGACAACGCGCACCCCACCACCATCCTCCTGATCCGCCATGGCGAAACCGCCTGGAACGCCGAACGCCGGCTCCAGGGCCATATCGACATCCCCCTTAACGCCGAGGGCGAACGCCAGGCCGCGCTGCTTGCCGCGGCCCTGGCGCCGGAGCGGATCGACCACATCGTTTCCAGCGATCTGTCCCGGGCACGCCAGACCGCCGAGGCCATCGCCCGTGATCGCGGCATGCCGGTCGCCATCGACCGGTCGCTGCGCGAGCGCTGCTATGGCGGCTTCGAAGGCCTGCTCTACAGCGAGATCGCGGTGCGCTTCCCGCGCGAGTTCGCCGCCTGGCAGGGGCGTGACGTCGACGGCGTCCTGCCGCCGGGAACGAACCGCGGCGAGAGTTTCCGGCAGTTTTTCGACCGGGTGAGGTCGGTGCTCATCAAGCAGACGGCAGCCCATCCCGGCAAGACCCTGGCGCTGGTGGCCCACGGCGGCGTGCTCGAATGCGCTTACCGGGCGGCGCTGGGCCTGTCACTGGAAACGCCGCGCGACTTCAAGGTGCTCAATGCGAGCGTGAACCGGTTCGTGGTGGAGCAGGGTGGGTTGCGGTTGGTGAGCTGGGGCGAGGTGGGGCACCTTCAGCCGGCGGTGCTGGATGATTTGACCTAGGGGTGTTATGCGCAAAATTGCGTTCCCGCCTTCGCGCGAACCCAGGTTCGTCGCGCTCCTGTATCACCTCGATGCACCCATAACCCCCGCACTTACCCCCACTATCCACCCCTGCCAATATCACACAAACAACACCCCCCAAAAATTCTGCCGATAATTTGAGCAGCGATTGAGGTAAAATAATAGGTTCCCCGAGAAACTTCTGAGATTTCTGCTGTGCAAATCGGCCCCTACATCCTGCGTAATAACGTCTTTGTCGCCCCCATGGCCGGGGTGACGGACCGGCCGTTCCGCCAGCTGTGCAAGCAGCTGGGCGCCGGCTACGCCGTGTCTGAAATGGCGGCCTCGAACCCGCGCCTGTGGGCCAGCGAAAAGACCTCGCGCCGCACCGACCACACGGGGGAAATGGAACCGAAAGCGGTGCAGATCGCCGGCGCCGACCCGAAAGACCTGGCCGATTGCGCGAAGTTCAACGTCGAGCGCGGCGCCCAGATCATCGACATCAACATGGGTTGCCCGGTGAAAAAGGTGTGCAACAGCTGGTGCGGTTCCGCGCTGCTGCAACACGAAGACCTGGTCGAGCGCATCTTGCACGCGGTGGTGGAGGCGGTCGACGTGCCGGTCACCCTGAAATTTCGCACCGGCTGGGATCGGCAGAACAAGAACGCGCTGCGCATCGCCCGCCTTGCCGAGCAGGCCGGCATCCAGATGCTGACCCTGCACGGCCGCACCCGCGCCGACGGCTACAAGGGCAACGCCGAATACGACACCATCCGCGCCGTCAAAGCGGCGGTGAGCATCCCGGTGGTGGCCAATGGCGACATCACCACGCCGGAAAAGGCGAAATTCGTGCTCGACTACACCGGGGCGGATGCCGTGATGATCGGCCGCGCCGCCCAGGGCCGTCCCTGGATCTGCCGCGAGATCGATCATTTCCTGCGCACGGGCGAGCATTTGCCGGCGCCGCTGGTGGAAGAAGTGCGCGCGCTGATGAACGAGCACCTGCCCGCGCATTACGCCTTCTATGGCGACTTCATCGGCGTGCGTTCGGCCCGCAAACATATCGGCTGGTATGTGCAAGACCTGGCTGGCGGGGAAGAATTCCGTCAGCGCATGAATTTGCTGGAATCGACCGCCGAGCAACTGACGGCAGTCGACCTGTTCTTCAAATCGCAACTCGAGCATGGGGAGCGGTTACAATACCGCCCCGCGCTTCCTGCCGATGAGGCGTTGGCGGCCTGAACCGGCCAGCGCTTCGCACCGATGGCGCAAGCAGCAGTAATACGCAGTGCATAAAAACTAGAACACACGGGGACACGCTGCGCCAGCAGCGAGCAATCATTAACCAGGATGAAGCAGCAGAGAACATGAGCAAAGAAAGTATCCAGGAAGTCGTCCAGAAAAGCCTCGAGGATTATTTCAATGATTTGGGCGAGCAAAAGCCGACGAATATCTACGACATGATGGTCCTGACCGTGGAAAAACCGGTCCTCGAAGTGGTGATGACGCGCGCCGATGGCAACCAGTCGCACGCGGCGCAGATGCTGGGCATCAACCGGAACACTTTGCGCAAGAAACTCCAGGAGCACGGGCTGCTCTAAGCATTGCATGGCGTGGGCCGTGCGTTGGGGCGCGGCCGGTACAAGGTCCGCGCGCCCGGACGCACCAATTCTCAACCACAGGCCACACCATGATCAAACAAGCACTGATTTCCGTCTCCGACAAGACCGGCGTTCTCGATTTCGCCAAGGCCCTGGCTAGCCTCGGCGTCAACATCCTGTCCACCGGCGGCACCGCCAAGCTGCTGCAGGAAAACGGCGTGCAGGTGACCGAAGTCGCTGACTACACCGGTTTCCCGGAAATGCTCGACGGCCGGGTCAAGACCCTGCACCCGAAGGTGCACGGCGGCATCCTGGCGCGCCGCGACTTGCCCGAGCACGTCGCCAAGCTGGACGAGCACGGCATCCCCCAGATCGACATGGTCGTGGTCAACCTGTATCCCTTCCAGCAAACCGTCGCCAAGGTTGAATGTTCGCTGGAAGACGCGATCGAGAACATCGACATCGGTGGCCCGACCATGCTGCGCTCGGCCGCCAAGAACCACCGCGACGTGGTGGTGATCTGCGACCCGCTTGATTACGGCGTGGTGCTGGCGGAAATGAAGGGCGTCGGTGCAGAGGCCAGCCCGGTCAGCTACGAAACCAAGTTCCGCCTGGCCAAGAAAGTGTTCGCGCACACCGCGCAATACGACGGCGCCATCACCAATTACCTGACCAGCCTGGGCGAAGACCGCCTGCACGCGACCCGCGCCAGCTATCCGCAGACCCTGAACATGAGCTTCGAAAAAGTCCAGGACATGCGCTACGGCGAGAACCCGCACCAGGGCGCCGCCTTCTACCGCGACCTGACGCTTGGGGCCGGTGCACTGGCCGCCTACACCCAGCTGCAGGGCAAGGAACTCTCGTACAACAACATCGCCGATGCCGACGCGGCCTGGGAATGCGTCAAGTCGCTCGGTGGCCTGGGCCAGCCGGCGGGCTGCGTGATCGTCAAGCACGCCAACCCCTGCGGCGTGGCGATCGGCAGCGATGCCCTGGACGCCTATGGGCGCGCGCTGCAGACCGACCCGACCTCGGCTTTCGGCGGCATCATCGCCTTCAATGTCGAAGTCGACGGCCGCGCGGCCGAAGCCGTGTCCAAGCTGTTCGTGGAAGTGCTGATCGCGCCATCGTTCACGGCCGAGGCGCGCCGGATCATGGCGTCCAAGCAGAACGTGCGCCTGCTCGAGATCCCGCTGGGCGAGGCCCAGAACGCCTACGACGTCAAGCGCGTCGGCGGCGGCCTGCTGGTGCAGGCGCCGGATGCGAAGAATGTCGGTCTCGGCGAACTGCGCGTGGTCAGCAAGAAGCAGCCGACCCAGCAGCAACTGCAAGACCTGATGTTCGCCTGGCGCGTGGCCAAGTTCGTGAAATCGAACGCGATCGTGTTCTGCGCCAATGGCATGACCCTCGGCGTCGGGGCAGGGCAGATGAGCCGCATCGATTCGGCCCGCATCGCCTCGATCAAGGCGCAGAACGCCGGTCTGTCCCTGAGCGGTTCGGCCGTGGCCTCGGACGCCTTCTTCCCGTTCCGCGACGGGCTGGACGTGGTGGTCGATGCCGGCGCGACCTGCGTGATCCATCCGGGCGGCTCGATGCGCGACCAGGAAGTGATCGATGCGGCGGATGAGCGTGGCGTGGTGATGTTGTATACGGGTGTAAGGCACTTCCGTCACTGATCATCCATGTCGGCTGTCGGTTTGACCGGTGGCCTGCACGCAACTTGGGTCCCGGCCAAGGCCCACTGCTGTCCAAGATAAGTGGCAGATGAGTTGCCAGGGGCTACCGAAGATGAGTTGCTGAAGGGTATCGGGAGGGGGTTGCAGGTAAAGGTTTAGGGTTGTAAAAACCCCGAG
>NZ_JCASID010000014.1:0-121116 GCF_059685855.1 Telluria sp. ZB4P37 | reverse complement strand
GAACTCGGGGTTTTTACAACCCTAAACCTTTACCTGCAACCCCCTCCCGATACCCTTCAGCAACTCATCTTCGGTAGCCCCTGGCAACTCATCTGCCACTTATCTTGGACAGCAGTGGGCGCAGGCGGGAATCCAGGTTGCGTGCGCAGCCACCAACGCACAAAAAAACCCGGTTCAAGAACCGGGTTTTCCATAAACCAAGAGTAATCAGCGCAGCGGCTTCCCATCCACGTCCACCACGCTCACCTCGCCCCATCCGAGCGAACGCACCCCCGCCTCGATCTTGCGCAGGTCGCCAATCACCATCCACACCACCTCGTCCGGCTTGATGAATTTGCCCGACGCCCCGCCCAGCTGCGCCGACGTGAGCGCACGCACGTTCGGTGCGTAGCGGTTCCAGTAATCGTCCGCCAGTCCGTGATTGACGGTCGACAGCCCCGCCGACTCCAGCGCGTCGAGCGTCGCAAAACGCCCCGGCAGGCGCGCGGTCATGTTGCGCATGATGCTTTCATATTCCGTCCCGACCAGCGGACGCTCGCCCGCCACGCCGCGCAGCTCCTTCTGCACTTCCTTCATTGCTTCGATCGTCTTGTCGGTCTGCACCGGCGCGACCACGATGAAGGGGCGCTGGCCACGCACTTCCGACAGGCGCGCGCTGGTGCCGTAGCTCCAGTGCTTGTCCAGGCGCAGGTTGCGGTTCAGGCGCGAGGTGGCGATGCCGCCGAAGTTCTGCATCACCGGCTCCATCGCGAGGTCTTCCGGCTGGCCATAGGCGAGCGAGACGTGGGTGGCGACGATGGTCGATTGCGGCGCGTCCGGTTTGTCCACCAGGATCAGGCGCTTGCCCGCAGTGGCCGGCACGACGGCCATCTTCTTGGCGGGTGCGCCGCCCTGCTGCCAACGGCCGAAGCTCGCTTCCAGCGCCGGCAGCAGCTTGGCCATGGTAGTGTCGCCGGCCACGACGATGGTGGCGCTGCCCGGCTTGAACCACGCGGCATGCCAGGCCGCGAGGTCGTCGCGCGTGATGCCCTGCACGCTGGCCTCGAAACCGGTGGCCGGCTTGCCGTAGGCATGCTCCTGGCCATACAGCATGCCCGGCACCAGGCGCAGGGCCAGGCTGTTCGGGTTGGCCTTTTCCTGACCGATCTGGGCGATCCGGCGGCCCTTCGAGAGCGTGAACTGGTCTTGCGGGAAGGATGGGGCCAGCGCAGCGTCGGCCATCAGGCTGAGGGACGGCGCCAGGTTGGCGCTGGTCCCCTGCAGGCGCACCAGCGACAGGTCCTGCGTGGTGGCCGTCGACAGGCGCGCACCGAGGTTTTCCAGCGCATCGTTCAGGGCAAAAGCGTCGCGCGTTTTGCTGCCCTTGTCCAAAAGGTCCAGCGCCAGCGAGGCGGCACCGGCCTTGGCGGTGGTGTCGGAGGCGGCGCCGGCATCGACTGCCAGCGCGACGTTGACGATCGGCGCCGAATGGCGCTCGAGCAGCACGACCTTCAGGCCGTTCTTCAGTTGCGCGCGCTGCAGCGCCGGGAAAGACACGTCAGGCGCTTCGCCCAGGCCGGGCAGCTGCTTGCGATCCAGCGTCGACTTGGCGGCGGCCAGCTTCGGCATTGGTGCCACCGTCATCGTGTAGTGGTTGGCGCGCAGCCAGCGGTTGCCCGCGGCCTTCACGTCGGCCGGGGTGCTGGTGGCGAACATCTCCAGGCGGTCGAGGTAGGCATCCGGCTTGCCGCCATAGGTCATGCTTTCGGCCAGCACGTCGGACCGCCCGCCAAAGCCGCCTACGCGCTCCAGGCTGCGCGAGAAATCGGCCAGCTCGCGGGTCTTTACGCGCTGGAGCTCCGCAGCGGTCGGGCCCTTGTCGAGCAGCTCGACCAGCACGCGGTCCATCTCGCGCTCGACTTCCAATGGATCGGCGCCCGGCTTGACGGTGGCGACGAGATTAAACGTGCCGCCCAGCTCCGCATCGTTCACGTAGGCCGAGACATTGGTGGCCAGGCCCTTGTCGTAGACCAGGCGGCGGTCCAGGCGCGCGCTCTTGGAGCCGGCCAGCACGGCGGCCAGCAGGTTCAGGCGCTGGGTGTCGGCATCGCGCCAGGTCGAGACGTGCCAGCTGCGGTAAATGCGTACCTGCGGCACGTGGTCTTGCATCTCGTCGCGGATGTGGCGGTCCAGTTGCGGGATCCATTTTTCGGTGCGCGGCAGCGGTGGGCCCGGCGGGATCGCGCCGAAGTATTTGTTCACCAGTTCATAGGCGCGTTCCGGCGTGATATCGCCGGCCAGCGAGATCACCGCGTTGTTCGGGCCGTAATAGGTACGGTACCACTGCTTGATGTCGTCCAGCGAGGCGGCCTGCAGGTCTTCCATGCTGCCGATCGTCGACCAGGAATACGGGTGCGAGTACGGATACATCTTGGCCGAGACTTCGAGGCGCACGCGCCCGTAAGGCTGGTTCTCGCCCTGGCGCTTCTCGTTCTGTACCACGCCGCGCTCGCGCTCGAGCATCGCCTGCGAGATGTAGTTGCCGAGGAAGCCCATGCGGTCCGACTCGAGGAACAGGGTGCGCTCCAGCGCCGATACCGGCACGTCTTCGAAGAAGTTGGTGCGGTCGGTGTTGGTGGTGCCGTTGCGGTTGTTCGCGCCCAGGTCGTCCATCGCCTCGCGGAAGCCGTGCGGGTAATTCTCGGAGCCGTTGAAGAAGAAGTGCTCGAACAGGTGGGCGAAGCCGGTCTTGCCGCGCTTCTCGTTACGCGAACCGACGTGGTACCACATGTTCACGCCGACCACCGGCACGCTTTTGTCGGTATGGACCAGCAGGGTCAGGCCGTTGGGCAGCACGAATTTTTTATGGTCGATGCTGTAGGCTTTGCGGTCGAAGGTGCCTGGTTTGGTGGTGGGTGCCGCGGCTTGCGAAGGCAGGGCGGCGAAGGCTGCGAGGCCGAGCAGCACGGGAAGGGCGAGTTTTTTCATGGCGTCTCGTGGAGCGGGTTGTTGTAAGTATGTCCCGGCCGATCACGCGCTGGTTGAACGCGCGGTCGGCATAGCCGACCACCCTACATGAAACCCGTTGGCCGCGCCAGTAGGGTGGGCGGGTCCTCCCGCCCGCGCGTTCAAATCCCGCCTGAACCGCCGGCTCGTATTACGTGAACCCCTGCGCCTGCGCCAACAACTGCGGCTCCATGCGGACCGCAACCTTCTTCAAATAACCCGCTGCCGCCCCCACGCCCGCCCCACCCGCGCGCTGCAGCCAGCCATACGCTTCGACCAAATCGCGCTGCACGCCCTGCCCCGCTGAATACATCACGCCGAGGTTGAACTGGGCGCGTGCGTGGCCCTGGCGGGCGGCGCACAGGTACCAGAAATGGGCGGCTTCGTAATCGCGCTCGATGCCCTTGCCGCAGTCGTGGCGCAGCCCCAGTTCGAACTGCGCCAGCGCGTGGCCCTGGTCGGCGGCCTTGTGGAACCAGTCGGTCGCCTCAAGCGGGTTGCCGTGGTCGGCGCGGTCGAGCAGTGCGCCGACCATGTACTGGGCCGGGGCGTAATCCTGGTGCGCGGCGCGGCGGTACCATTCCAGCGCCTGCGCCTCGTCGCGCACCACGCCGATTCCGCCTTCATAGCGCAGGCCGAGGTCGAACTGTGCGCGCAGGTGGCCCTGCCCGGCGGCCTTGCGGTACCAGGACACTGCCTGTTCGGGATCGTTCGGAACGCCGGTACCGGCATCGAACAGCTGGGCGAGGTGGTACTGGGCCGAAGGCATGCCCTGCTCGGCCGCCTGGCGGTACCAGTGCGCGGCTTGCACCGGATCGCAGTCGACGCCCTGCCCGTGCTCGTAGCGCACGCCCAGATTGTCCTGGGCGCCGGCATGGCCCTGTTCGGCCGCGCGGCGGTACCAACTCAGTGCCAGCGTTTCGTTGCGCGGGACGCCGTGGCCGCTGTCGTACATCAAGGCCAGGTTGAACTGCGAGCTGGCGTGACCCTGCTCGGCGGCGCGGCCATACCAGAGGATGGCGCGGCTGCTGTCCTGGTCGACGTCCTGGCCCTTGTCGTAGCGCAGGCCAAGGTTGAACTGGGCCGGGGCATAACCCTGTTCGGCGGCCTTGCGGAACCATTCCACCGCCGCATCGCCGCTGCTGCGTAGCGCGAGGCTGAACTGCGAGCGCGCATAGCCCTGCTCGGCCGCGCGGCGGTACCATATGGCAGCGGAGTCGAAGTCCTGCGGCACGCCCTTGCCGGTCTCGTACATCATGCCGAGGTTGTGCTGGGCGCCCGGCTCGCCCTGGTCGGCGGCCTGGCTGAACCACTGCAAGGCTTGCTGCACGTCGTTGGGCACGCCCTGGCCCTTGGCATACAGCCAGCCCAGGTTGTACTGGGCCGGCGCATAGCCCTGCTCGGCGGCGCGGCGGTACCAGTAGGCGGCCTGGCCATAATCCTGGGCCACGCCCCGGCCCTTCTGGAACATCACGCCGAGGTTGTACTGCGCCAGTTCCAGGCCGGCGCTGGCCGCCATGCGGTACCACGCCACGGCCAGTTCGAAGTTCTGCGGCACGCCCTGGCCGCTGGCATACATGAAGCCCAGGCTGTGCTGGGCGGTCGGCTGCCCTCGCTCGGCCAGGCCTTTCACGCGCAGGAATTCAGCCGTGTGGCGGCCTTCCTGCTCGCTGCGCTGTGCCGGGATATCGAGCATGGCGGTGGCTTAAGCCTGGACTGCGCGCAGGCCGAACAGCGTCGGCTGGGTGCGCAGCGCTTTCATGAATTCGCCCAGCGGGATCGGGCGGTAGTACAGATAGCCCTGCATCGTCATGCAGCCGTTGGCACGCAGGTAGCGCGCCTGTTCTTCGGTCTCGACGCCTTCCGCGATCAGGTTCAGGCCCAGGCCGCGCGCGATCGAGATGATCGCCAGGATGACCGGGTAGTGGCCGCCCTCTTCGTGGATCTCCTTCACGAAGGACTGGTCGATCTTGACGGTGTGGATCGGGAAGCGGTGCAGGTAGGATAGCGACGAGTAGCCGGTGCCGAAATCGTCGATCGCCACCGAGACGCCGAGCTGGCACAGTTTATGAAGCTGCTCGATCGCATACTGCGGGTTGCGGATGCAGATGTTCTCCGTGATCTCGACTTCGATCTGGGACGGTGCAATCGCATAGCGCACCAGGGCGTTGCGCATCTTCTCGAAGAAGTCGCCGCGGTCGAGGTATTGCGGCGACAAATTCAGCGACAGGCGCACGTGATCGTTGCCGGCCGAATTCCACTGCAGCATGTCGCGGCACAGCGCGCCGATCATCCAGTCCGAGATCGGCAGCATCAGGCCGTTCTCTTCGGCGAAGGGCAGGAATTCGCCGGCCGACAGCACGCCGCGCGTCGGGTGGTTCCAGCGCATCAGCGCTTCGGCGCCGACGATGCGGCCGGTCAGCGCGTCGATCTGCGGCTGGTAATACATCTCCAGCTCGTCCTGCTCGAGCGCGCGCCGCAGCGCCTGCTCGAGGGCGATCTTCTGGTGCGACACGTCCAGCATCGACGTATGGTAAAAACTGTGGCCGTTCTTGCCCAAGGCCTTGACCTGGTACATCGCGATGTCCGCGTGGCGCAGCAGCTCGTCGATCGATTCGCCGTCGGTCGGGTAGATGGCGATGCCGATCGATGCCGAGATGTGCACTTCGTGGCCATCCAGGTCGAAGGGGAGCTGCAGCGTCTCCAGGAATTTATCGGCCACCATGCGAGCGTCGTCGCGGTCGCGTAATTCCGGCAGTACGATGGTGAATTCATCGCCGCCCTGGCGCGCCAGCGTATCGCCCTTGCGCAGGCAGTCCTTCAGGCGGGTGGCAGCCTGCTGCAGCAGCTCGTCGCCCTTGACGTGGCCGAGCGTGTCGTTCACCAGCTTGAAGCGGTCCAGGTCGATGAACATCACCGCGAGCTCGGTCTGCTTGCGCTTGGCCTGGATCACGGCCAGCCCGAGGCGGTCCTTGAACAGGATACGGTTCGGCAGGTCGGTCAGGATGTCGTGGTAGGCCTGGTACGAGATCACTTCTTCGGCGCGCTTGCGGTCGGTGATGTCGCGCGCCACGCCATAGGTGCCGAAGAACTCGAGCTTCTTCACTTCCTGGTCGGGCACGTGCATGCCGATCGCATTAAGCGAAATCGTCATCAGGGTGGTGTTGAAGGTGCGATCGTTGCTGTTGCCGCCGCGGCATTTCAGGCGCAGCTCGACGTTGCGCGAGGCGCGTTCGTCGACGCGGCGCTCGTTGAACACGTAGCGGGCGCGCTCCAGGTCTTCTTCGTGCACCAGCACCGAATAATGCTTGCCGAGCAGCTCGTCGCGCGAATAGCCGAGCAGCTGGTAGGCGCGATCGTTCACGAACGTGAAGCGGCCTTCGTGGTTCAGCGTGTAGATGATGTCCGGCGAGCTGTCCACCAGGTAGCGGTACATCTTCTCGGAGTTTTCCAGCTGGTTGGCCATGCGCTCGTTCTCGAGCGCCAGGCGGCGGCCCTTGAGCGCATTGGCGACGGTGGCCAGCAGTTCTTCGCGCGCATAGGGCTTGCGCAGGTAGTCGTAGGCGCCGCGCTTGAGCGCGCCAATGGCCGCGTCGATGCCGACTTCGCCACTCATCACGATGACGTCGGCGTCGATGCCCTTCTGGTTGATGAAGTCCATGATCTCGTGGCCGCCGATATCCGGCAGGCGCAAATCGAGCAGGACCAGGTCGAAGCGCAGGCGCGACAAATGGGCCAGCGCCTCGGTGCCCGAGGACGCGGTGGTCAGCTGGAAGCCGCGGTTCTGGAGCAGCTCGTACAACGACGAGAGCAGGCGCGGCTCATCGTCGACCAGCAAAAGGCGTGGCTGGCTGTCGGTCTCCAGGGTAGCGGAAAACGGAGCGGGTTCGCCGGCGAACATGGCGTTGTGCGCGTTCATCATGACCTTATGCGGAGCCGAGGGCGCGGGCCGGCAGCGCAACGGCGGTGCCAGCGCCGGACCATGCCGGCAGGAGGATTTCAAAGGCGGTGCCGGTGCGGCCGCTGCGGCAGGCGATGTGGCCGCCCAGCTTCTTCACCAGGCTGTGCACGATCGACAGGCCCAGGCCGTGGTGGGCGCCGTCCTTGGTGCTTTTCACCGGCGAGAACAGGTGGGCCAGCACTTCGCGCGACAGGCCGGGGCCATTGTCGCTGACGACCAGTTCGAGATAGAGCTGGCGCTCGCGGTTCACGTGCCCCCGGTTGAGGATCTCGATGCGTCCGCCGGTCGTGCCGAGCGCCTCGATGGCGTTCTTCACCAGGTTGACCAGGATCTGCTTGAGCACATCCGCATCGCCCTCGATGCGGCTGGCCTCATCGTGCATGGTGACGTCGATCTCGACCGAGCTTGGGACGAAACCGGTGCTGCGGAACAGGCGCTGCACTTCGTCCACCACCTTGGCGACGTCGGTCGGGCGCGGACCTGCCTCGCTCGGCTTGAGGTCGGCCAGGCTCTGGACCAATTGGCCGACGCGGTCGATCTCTTCGTTCAGGATCGACATCTCGCCGCCCACCGGTTCCTGGCGCGCCAGCTTGCTATCCAACACACTCAGGTAGTTCTTGATGATCGCCAGCGGGTTGTTCACTTCGTGCACCACGCGGCGCGAGGCTTCGCGGTATTCGTCGGCGACATGGGCCAGCTGACGGCGCGCGTGGCCGCGTTCGGACAGCATGGTTTCCAGGGCGGTCGCGGCCTGCACGCCGAAGGATTGCATGAAGCGCTCGCGGCGCTGGCAATGCGGCAGCTGCCAGGCGGAGACGCCGCCGATCAGCACACCGAGGCAGCGCGCGCCGGCCACCAGGGGCACGCAGACCAGGCTGTCGGTGCCGAGCATGCGCAGCAGCTGCTCTTCGGCCAGGCCGAGCTCCTCGCCTTCGCGCTGCACGAAGGCCGGACGGCGCTCCAGCGCGCTCTTGGCGATCGCGCCGCCCTTTGCCAGCGGCACGGCGAATTCGGCGATGCGCTGGCTGCCCTGGGTCGGCGCGCCCACCAGGGCGTGGCCGGTCGGGTTCTCGAGCAGCACCACGGCATTGCCGAAGTCGAACAGGATGCGCGCCGAGCGCGTCATCGCTTCCAGCAGGCCGCTTTCGCCCTGCTGGCGCGCGAAGCTCTGGCCGACTTCCGACACCAGGACCAGGTTGCGCACTTCTTCGGACAGGCGCTGCTGCACCGGGTCAAGCGCGGGCGCGGCATAGGCCGGCGGTGCCGGGATGTCGTCGGCGCCCGTCAGGTCGATGCCGAGGTGAGCGGCGGCCTTGTCGATCTGGCGCGCGGCGCCGGCCAGGAGCTGGCCGACCTGCTGGGCGTCGACACCGCACAGGCGGGCGGCATCGCGTACTGCCGCTTCGTCGTCCGAATGGCTCGACAGCACGTGCGCCAGGCGCACGATGCGGATCAAGGGATGCGCTGATTCCAGGCGGTCGCTTGGCTCGTGGTGGTAGAGCACCGCGTCGGCCAGGAAGGAGTCGAGCTGCCAGCGCTCGATCAGCCAGGCGCCGGCTTCGGCATGGGTGATCTGAAGCGTGCGCTGCTCGACGGCGCACAGGTCTTCGTCATCGCGCGCATTGAAGTTGTACGCGTATTCCTTCGGCGCGGTGGCCAGCAGGGCCAGGCGGCCCACGTTGTGCAGCAGGCCGGCCAGGTAGGCTTCTTCGGCGTGCGGGTACTCGACGATGCGCGCGATGTCGCGCGCGATCACCGCGCCGCTGAGCGAATTCTTCCAGAATGCGCGCAGGTCGGTGCTGCCGGAATGCGGGAAGTTGTTAAAGGTCTGGAATACCGAGTCGCTGATGACCAGGGTCTTGATCATGTCGGTGCCGAGGGCGACCAGCGACTGCTCGAGGTTGACGTTGCGGTGCTGGCGCTGGTAGGCCGAGCTGTTGGCCACTGCCAGCAGCTTGCCGGTCATGCCGGCATCCCTTGAAATCAGGGCCGCCAGTTCCGGCATGCCGAGATCGTCGGCCTGCAGGTGTTCGATGAGACGCACGAGGATCTGCGGCATGGCCGGCAGACGGGCAATCAACAGTCGATTGCGGATATCCTGATCCGATTGTTGCATGGTCTCAAACGTGGCCGCTTGTCGAGGGTTGTCCGGGGCGCCCCGGACGGGAAGCCACTTGGTCTTGCTTTTTCATCTAGCAAACAGAAGAATGTTTCGTCGTTTATTCCAGGCACGAAAAACCTGTCTTAGCATATAGACATTTCTGATCAGGAACAATACTTTCTGTAAAAAGTGTTGCCGGGATGCCGCTCTCCTAGTAGGTCAGCAATACACTGTGCCACGAAAGGTGAAATAGTATTTCATACATGCATGTATATATGAAATTTTATTTCATATGCGTAAAACCCCCGCCTCCTCCCGGAAGCGGGGTCGTTGTCATGCAAATTTGTGTGGAACTACGGAACCTGGCGGCCGTTGCGCGCCAGGTTGCGCCGGTAGCGCCGCGCCGTTACCCAGAAGGCCAGCGCCACCAGGGCGAAGCCGGCCTGGCCGAGCGCCAGCGAAAACACCGAATGCGACAGCGCCGGCGCAACAAGGCCGGCCACGACGGCGCCCATCAACGTCGTGACAAACGACTGGCAGGAGGCCACGGTGCCGCGGATATGCGGGAACAGGTCGAGCGCCAGCAGCGTGGCGCCCGGCGCGATGACCGAGCTGCCGAAAGTGAAGAAGAACATGTGGACCACGCTCCAGGGCAGCGCCGGCGGCAGGAAGGCGTGGTAGCTCACGTTGAAGGCGATCGCGCCCAGCATGAAGAAGAAGCCGACGCGGATCTGGCGTGCGAAGGTAAGCTTTCCCGCCATGCGGTTGGCCGCCAGCGCACCTAGAAAGATCCCGCTCACGGTCGGTACGAACAGCCAGGCGAACTGCGACGGTCCCAGCCCCAGGTGCTCGGGCAGCATGACCGGCGCGGCCGCGATGTACAGGAACAGGCCGGAGAAATTCATCGCCACCACGCCCGCCTTCATGTGGAACAAGAACGAGCCGAAGATCGAGCTGTAGCTTTGCGCCAGGAAGCGCGGGTTGAAGGGCTGGCGCTTCTCGAGCGGCACCGTTTCGGGCAGGTGGCGCCAGCTGAACCAGCCCAGGATCACGGTGTACACGCACAGCGCCAGGAAAATCGCACGCCAGTCGAAGAAGGAGACGATCCAGCCGCCAAGCACCGGCGCGATGGCCGGCGCGATCGAGAAGAT
Source organism: Telluria sp. ZB4P37 (assembly GCF_059685855.1). Taxonomy (NCBI): domain Bacteria; kingdom Pseudomonadati; phylum Pseudomonadota; class Betaproteobacteria; order Burkholderiales; family Oxalobacteraceae; genus Telluria; species Telluria sp. ZB4P37. Next base: position 110,918 of record NZ_JCASID010000014.1, on the reverse strand, counting down.
CATCGTGACCATCGACAGCAGGCGCGCCGCCGCGGCATCGGAATACAAGTCGCGGATGATGGCGCGGCCCACCACCACGCCCGCCCCTGCCGACACGCCCTGCATGATGCGGAACACCCACAGGTAATGCACCGAGGACGCCGAGGCGCAGCCGAAGGTGCCGATCGCGAACACGACCAGCGCCAGCAGGATCACGTTGCGGCGCCCGAAGGCATCCGACAGCGCACCATGCCAGAGCACCATGCCGGCAAAGGCCAGCATGTAGGCGGTGAGGGTTTGCTGGACCTCGATGGCGGACGCGCCCAGGTTGGCGCGGATCTGCGGGAAGGCAGGCAAATAGGCGTCGATCGAAAACGGCCCGAGCATCGACAACGCGGCCAGCAGCGTGGCCAGGCCGCCGGCCGAGAGCATGGCGACCTTGTGCGGTGGGGGCAAGGGAACCGGGATGACCGGGTCCTTCGGCAAGTCGTCGGGTTCGTTCGGCGGCAGCATGGGGTGGTCGTTATTCCGGCTTCGGTTTGGCTTCTTCGCGGCGGTTGAAGCCGGCCACCATGTCGAAGCGGAACAGGCGGCATTCCAGCGCGCCGTTGAAGAACGGGGTCTTGCGCGCTTCCTTCAGGCGCAGCAGCTTTGGCAGCGAGAGGTCGGCGGTGAACAGGAAGACGGTCCAGCCGGCGAAGCGCTGCTTGAGCGTGGTGCCCAGGGCCGAGTAGAAGGACACCGCCATCTCGTCCGGCGCCATCGAGGCGTCGCCGCGCACGCCGATCCGCTCGCCGTACGGCGGGTTGGTCAGCAGGATGCCCGGTTGCGCGGTCGGTGGCGACACGTGCTGCGCCTCGATCTGCTTGAGCGGCACCTCGAACATCACGCCGGCGATTCTAAGGTTGTGGCGCGCCATCTCGACCATGTCGCCTGAAATGTCGGAGCCGAAGATGGTCGGCTCGCTCGGCAGCGGGTTCGGCTTGATCTCGGCCTTCATGGCGGCCCAGGCTGCGCGATCGAAGTCGGCGAACTGCTCGAAGGCGAAACGGCGGCGCGCGCCCGGCGGAATGCCCTGCACCATCTGGGCGGCTTCGACCAGGATGGTGCCGGAACCGCACATCGGGTCGAACAGCGGCACGCCCGGCTTCCAGCCGGCCACGCGCAGCATGCCGGCGGCCAGGTTCTCGCGCAGCGGCGCGTCACCGGTCTCTTCGCGCCAGCCGCGCTTGAACAGCGCTTCGCCCGAGGTGTCGAGGTAGATGATGAAATTGCGCTGGTCGAGGAAGCCGACGATGCGCATGTCCGGCTCGCGGGTGTTGACCGACGGGCGCTTGTTGAACTGGTCGCGGAAGCGATCGCAGATCGCGTCCTTGATCTTGAGCGTAGTGAATTCGAGGCTGCGCAGTGGCGACTTGACGGCGGTGACGTCGACCCGGATGGTGTGGTCGACGCCGAACCAGTCTTCCCAGGGCTGCTCGAGCACCAGGTCGTAGATATCGTTTTCGGTGGTGTAGCTGCGCTGGCCCATGCGCATCAGCACGCGCGAAGCAATGCGCGAGTGCAGGTTGACGCGGTAGGCATCCTGCATCGTGCCCGAGCAGTGCACGCCGCCCGGCACCTGGTTGTGCACCTTCAGGGTGGTGCTTTGCTGGGCAATCTCACCCAGTTCTTCGGCCAGCGCCGCTTCCATGCCACGCGGGCATGGGCAAAAATATGAGGCCATGAGGGGTACCCTTTGTCCGTTGAAAAAAATGTTGAGTTAGGCGTCGTTGGCTTTCACCAATAACCCTGAAACGGTCATTCCCGCCTGCGCGGGAATGACGGCTTTTAATGCGGTGGTACTAAAAAATGCAGCAGTGCTGATTAGAACGGCTTCACCACTACCAAAATCACGATCGCCAGCAACAACAAGACCGGCACTTCATTGAAATACCTGAACCACTTGTGGCTGCGCTTGTTCTGCCCCGCTTCGAACTTGCGTAACAGCGAGCCGCAGGCATGATGGTAGCCGATCGTCACGAGGACCAGCGCCAGTTTCGCGTGCAGCCAGCCGCCGTTGAAGCCGTAGCCCAGCCATAGCCAGAGGCCCAGCAGCACCGCCGGCACCGACAGCATGGTGGTGAAGCGGTACAGCCGCCGCGCCATGCCCAGCAGGCGCTCGCTGGCTGCCGGCCGGGTTTCCTGCGCCAGGTTGACGAAGATGCGCGGCAGGTAGAACAGTCCCGAAAACCACGAGATGACGAAGAGAATATGGAAAGCTTTAATCCAGAGCATGCATGTTCCTGTTTAGCTGCGCACTTCGCCGTGACCGAACACGATGTACTTGAGGGAGGTAAGCCCTTCCAGCCCGACTGGTCCACGCGCATGCAGCTTGTCGTTCGAGATGCCGATTTCGGCGCCCAGGCCGTATTCGAAGCCGTCGGCAAAGCGCGTCGAGGCGTTCACCATCACCGAAGCCGAATCAACTTCGCGCAGGAAGCGCAGCGCGGCGCTGTAGTCTTCGGTGATGATGGCCTCGGTATGCCTGGACGACCAGGTGTTGATGTGGTCGATCGCACTATCCAGCCCTTCCACGATGCGAATCGCCAGGATCGGCGCCAGGTACTCCGTGCTCCAGTCCTGCTCCGTCGCATGCGCGAGGTAAGGGTAGCCGGCCAGGATCGCATGGGCTTCCGCGTCCGCGCGCAGCTCGACCTGTTTGGCCTGGTACAGCGCCGCCAGTTGCGGCAGCACGGTCGGGGCAATCGTGCGCGCCACCAGCAGCGTCTCCATCGTGTTGCAGGTGCCGTAGCGGTGGCATTTGGCGTTGAAGGCCACCGGCAGCGCCTTGGCGATGTCGGCCTTGTCGTCAATGTAGACGTGGCAGATGCCGTCGAGGTGCTTGATCATCGGGACCGTGGCTTCATCCATCAGGCGCGCGATCAGCCCTTTGCCGCCGCGCGGGACGATCACGTCCACATACTGCGGCATCGTGATCAGGGCGCCGACGGCGGCGCGGTCGGTGGTATCCACCACCTGCACCGCGTCCAGCGGCAGGCCGGCGCCTTGCAGGCCCTGCGATACCAGCCTGGCCAGGGCACGGTTGCAATGGATGGCTTCCGAGCCGCCGCGCAGGATGGCCGCGTTGCCGCTCTTGATGCACAGGCCCGCCGCGTCCACCGTCACGTTCGGGCGCGCTTCGTAGATGATGCCGATGACGCCCAGCGGCACGCGCATCTGGCCGACCTGGATGCCGCTCGGGCGCGACTTCATGTTGGTGATTTCGCCGACCGGATCGGGCAAGGTCACGATCTGGCGCAGGCCGGCGACCATGGTCTCGATCGCAGCGTCCGACAATGCCAGGCGCTCGAGCAGCGCCGGCTCCAGGCCGACCGCACGGGCAGAATCCATGTCTTGAGCGTTGGCCGCGCGCAGCAGGTCCGCGTCACGTTCGATGGCGTCGGCGATCAGGAGCAGTGCGCGGTTGCGGGTGGCGCCGTCGGCCCTGGCCATGGCACGCGATGCGGCGCGGGCCTTGCGGCCCAGGGAGTGCATGTGTTCGGTGATGTCCATCATTTAGCCCGTTTGTCGGTTTTCGTAGGTGGGCGGATTGTCCGCCCGCGCGTTAAACAAGCGTCAGAACAGCCGCGATGCCGGTTACCGCGCCACCCTCAAGGCCAGCTGCAGCATCGCATCCCACGCATCCCCCGCAAACGCCTTGGCCCGCAGCCCCTTGACCATGCGGTCCACCTGCGCCGCTTCCTGCAGCGCCGCTTCCAGCGTGGCGATCGACACGCGGCGCACGGCCGGCTCCATCATGCGTTCGCGCGGGCCCCAGATGCGGTGTTCCTTGAGCAGCGCGCCCAGCGGGCGTCCCTGCTGCATCCCGGATTTCAATTTTAGCAGCGTGCGGATTTCTTCACTGACGGCCCATAAAACCAGCGGCAGCGCCTCGCCCTCGCCTTTCAGGCCGTCGAGCATGCGCGCCAGGCGCGCCGGGTCGCCCAGCAGCATTGCCTCCGAGAGCTTGAACACGTCGTAGCGCGCCACGTTCAGCACCGCATCCATCACCTGCTCGAAACTGAGCTTGCCCGGCTCGTGCAGCAGGCCGAGCTTCTGGATTTCCTGGTGCGCCGCCAGCAGGTTGCCCTCGACGCGGTCGGCGATGAAGTCGAGGCTCTGGCGGTCTGCGCTCTGGCCCTGGGCGCTCAGACGCACGCCGATCCAGTTGGGCAATGCGGGGCGTTCGATGGTGGGGATCTCGATATAGACCGCGGCCTGCTGCAGCGCCGTCACCCATGCCGCCTTGGCGGTCTGCCAGTCCAGCTTGGGCAGGGTGATCAGGGTCAGGTTGTCGGGACTGAGGTCTTTCGCATAGCTTTGCAGCGCCGCACCGCCGTCCTTGCCGGGCTTGCCGGTCGGGATGCGCAGTTCGATCAGCTTCTTGTCACCGAACAGCGACATCGCCTGGTTCGCAGCCAGCAGCTCGCCCCATTTGAAGGTGCGCTCCACCGTCAACACGTCGCGTTCGGTGTAGCCCTGGGTGCGCGCCGTGCGGCGGATACGGTCGGCCGCTTCCAGTGCCAGCAAATGCTCGTCGCTGGTGATCACGTACAAGGGCGCCAGGCCCTTGGCCAGGTGGCCCTCGAGGGCCTCAGGCCGCAGCTGCATGAGTCACCATCACACCGGCTTGATCGCTGCCAGGCGGCGCAGGATCTGCTGCACCAGGTCGGCCTGCATGTCGCGGTAGAGCAGCGCTTCTTCCGATTCCTTGGCCAGCACCTGCGATTCGTCGAAGGCGATGTTGCGGCGCAGGGTGATCTCGGTCGGGGCCAGCAGCACCTTGTTATTGGCGTCGCGCACGCGGAACACCAGCGTGTAGTTCAGCGAGTATTCGCGCACCCGGCCCAGGCTGTTCAGCGACAGGATAGCCTTGCCGCGCGATTCGCCCAGCACGTCGAACAGCGCTTCGGCCTTCGAGGCGTCGCTCTCGATGCGCACGGAGTCGCCCGCGCGCAGGTTGCGCTTGAGTTCCGTGCCCAGCGGCGAGGTTTCGGCAAAGGCCAGGTAGATGCTCTGGAACGGCATGTTGTACTGGCCGTTCGAGCCGCGCAGCTGGAAGCCGCAACCCGCGAGGATCGCAGCGGCCAGCAGCGCAAGGAGAGTCCGCACCACAATCGTCTTCATCGCTTACACCACGATGTTGACGAGTTTGCCCGGCACGACGATGACCTTCTTCGGCGTGCCTTCGATGAACTTCTGCACCGCTTCTTCCGCCAGCGCAGCCGCTTCGATGGTCGTCTTGTCGGCATCCTTGGCCACCTTGACCGAGCCGCGCAGCTTGCCGTTCACCTGGATCATCATCTCGATTTCCGACTGCTCCAGCGCGGCGGGGTCGACCTCCGGCCACTGCACGTTGAGGATGTCGCCGTAGACGGCGGCATAGCGCAGTTCCTGCCACAGCGCGTGCGTGATGTGCGGCGCGACCGGATTGAGCAGGCGCAGGAAGATCGAGAAGCCTTCGGCGATCACCGCATCCGACGCGACACCCTCGGCCAGTTTTGCCGACTCGAGTGTGTTGAGCATCTTCATGCAGGCCGAGACCACCGTGTTGTACTGGATGCGTTTCAGGTCGTAATCGGCTTGCTGCAACACCTTGTGCACTTCGCGGCGCAGGGTCTTCTGGGCGTCGTCGAGCGAACCTTGCTTCTGGCTGGCCAGCGCAGCGGCGATGCGCTCGCGCTGGGCGTAACCAAAGGCCCAGACGCGGCGCAGGAAGCGGCTGGCGCCTTCGACGCCGCTGTTCGACCATTCCAGGGTCTGCTCCGGCGGCGAGGCGAACATCGTGAACAGGCGCGCGGTGTCGGCGCCGTATTGTTCGATCTGGGCCTGAGGATCGATGCCGTTGTTCTTCGACTTCGACATCTTCTCGGTGCCGCCGATGTTGACCGGCTGGCCATCGGCCACCAGTACGGCGTTCTGCGGGCGGCCCTTGTCGTCGAAAGTCAGATCGACGTCGGCCGGATTGAACCAGGTCTTCTTGCCGGACGCGTCTTCGCGGTAGTAGGTTTCGTTGAGCACCATGCCCTGGGTGAGCAGGTTGACAAACGGCTCGTCGAATTTCACCAGGCCGAAGTCGCGCATGACCTTGGTCCAGAAGCGCGCATACAGCAGGTGCATGACGGCGTGCTCGATGCCGCCGATGTACTGGTCCATCGGCATCCAGTAATCGTTGCGGGCGTCGACCATCGCTTCGTTCGAACCTGGCGAGGTATAGCGCATGTAGTACCAGGACGAATCGATGAAGGTGTCCATCGTGTCCGTCTCGCGGCGCGCCGGCTTGCCGCACTTCGGGCAGTCGCACTTCAGGAAGGCGTCGTCCTTGTTGAGCGGGTTGCCGGTGCCGTCCGGGACCAGGTGCTCCGGCAGCACGACCGGCAGGTCTTTTTCGGGAACCGGCACCGAACCGCAGTCGCCGCAGTGGATCATCGGGATCGGCGTGCCCCAGTAGCGCTGGCGCGAGATGCCCCAGTCGCGCAGGCGGAACGTGACCTTCTTGTCGCCCAGGTTCCGCCCTGCCAGGTCGCCCGCCACCGCATTGACGGCGGCGATGTAATCGAGGCCGTCGTACTTGCCCGAATTGATGGTGCGGCCCTGCTCCTTGTCGCCGTACCACTCCTGCCAACCGCTAAGGGAGAATTCCTGGCCTTCGACAGCCACCACCTGCTTGATCGGCAGGTCGTATTTTTTCGCGAAGCCGAAATCGCGCTCGTCGTGGCCCGGCACGCCCATCACGGCGCCGTCGCCATAGGTGATCAGGACGTAGTTGCCGATCCAGACCGGGACCTGCTCTTGCGTGATCGGGTGGGTGACGAACAGGCCGGTCGGCATGCCCTTCTTTTCCATCGTCGCCATGTCGGCTTCGATCACGGAACCCATCTTGCACTCGGCGATGAAGGCTTGCAGCTCGGGGTTGTTGCGGGCCGCGTGCTGGGCCAGCGCGTGTTCCGGCGCCACGGCGCAGAAGGTCACGCCCATGATGGTGTCGGCGCGGGTGGTGAAGACATGGAGCTTGCCCTCGTTGATCAACTCACCCTTGTCGTCCTTGACCTCGTGCGGGAAGGCGAAACGCACGCCGGTCGACTTGCCGATCCAGTTGGCCTGCATGGTGCGCACGCGCTCCGGCCAACCCGGCAGCTTGTTGTCGACGTGCTCCAACAGCTCGTCGGCGTAGTCGGTGATGCGCACGTAGTACATCGGAATTTCGCGCTTCTCGATCGGCGCGCCCGAACGCCAGCCGCGGCCGTCCACCACCTGCTCGTTGGCCAGCACGGTCTGGTCGACCGGGTCCCAGTTCACGGTACCGGTCTTCTGGTAGATGATGCCCTTCTCAAGCATCTTGAGGAACATCCACTGGTTCCACTTGTAGTATTCCGGCTTGCAGGCGGTCATCTCGCGCGACCAGTCGATGGCCAAACCCATCGACTCCATCTGCCCGCGCATGTGCGCGATGTTCGAATACGTCCACTCGGCGGGCGGCACGTTGTTGGCCATGGCCGCATTCTCGGCCGGCATGCCGAAGGCGTCCCAGCCCATCGGCATCAGAACGTTGTAGCCGTTCATCCGCAGGTAGCGGTACATCACGTCGTTGATCGTATAGTTGCGCACGTGACCCATGTGCAGCTTGCCCGATGGGTAAGGCAGCATCGAGCAGGCGTAATACTTGCCTTTTGGGAAACGCGGGTCGTGTTCGACGGCTTTATAAGCCTCGATCGACTTCCAGTAGGCCTGGGCGGCCTGTTCGACTTCGGCTGGACTATATTTTTCTTGCATGGTGATCTGCGGACGGAAAATGGGAGTGGAGCAGAACATTATACTGGTTCATTTTGCACTGCGGCGAAAGGTGGGGTGGCGGTGCGGAAGGGAGGGGTGGGAATCCGAGGTACGAGGTAAGCTTACCTTTTTCTACGTCCGCAAACACGTCATCCCCGCGAAGGCGGGACCCAATTTTACGCGCACGCCCCCCGGCTTACGCGTAAGCCGGGACGGTGCAACGAACCTGGATCCACGCCCGCGCGGGGATGACGATTCTACTTTCAAGGACTGAAGGAAGCGAAAGCTCTGCTCAGCGATGTCAATCTATGGCGCAGCCCTGTCAGCGCAGCACCAGCTCCAGTGCCGGCTCATCGCCGTAATCCTCGTAGCGCTCGTTGATGCCGCCGACGCAGAACGCGATCTCGTCGAACAGGTCGGGTACCGTGGCCTTCATCTTGTCGGCATCGGTGATGACGATCTCCAGCACCTCGTTCGGCTTGAGGGTGAACTTGGTCATGTTCTCGTCGTCGCGCAGGTAGCTCAGGCAATCGACCCAGGCGTCGATGCTGTCGCCGTAGGATTCGGGAAAGCCGAAGGCGAGCCGGGATTCGCGATGGAAGGACGCTTCGTCGACGATGGCGGCGCCGTTCAGTTCAACGGTGGCCATGGTCAGCTCCTTAAGCCGAGCACGTCGTCCATGCCGAACAGGCCATGGGGTTTGCCGGCCAGGAAGCGCGCGGCGCGCAGTGCGCCGTGGGCATAGGTGACGCGGCTGCTCGATTTGTGGCTGATCTCGATGCGCTCGCCCGTCCCTAAAAACATCACGGTGTGGTCGCCCACGACGTCGCCGCCGCGCACGGTGGCAAAGCCGATGGTCGATGGATCGCGCTCGCCGGTCACGCCTTCGCGCCCGTACACGGCGCAGTCCTTCAGGTCGCGCCCAAGCGCGTCGGCAATGACTTCGCCCATCTTCAGCGCGGTGCCGGACGGCGCATCGACCTTGTGGCGGTGGTGCGCTTCGACGATCTCGATGTCATAGCCTTCGTTGAAGCTCTTCGCCGCCATCTCCAGCAGCTTGAGGGTGACGTTCACGCCCACGCTCATGTTCGGCGCGAACACCACGCCAACCTTCTCGCCCGCCGCGCGGATCGCGGCCTTGCCCGCATCGTCGAAACCGGTGGTGCCGATCACCATCTGCACCTTGTTGGCGGCGCAGTATTCGAGGTGGCGCAGCGTGCCTTCGGGGCGGGTGAAATCGATCAGCACGTCGGCGTCCTTCAAGGTCGCCGCGAGGTCGGATTGAATCACGACGCCGGTGAGCTGACCGGCAAAGGCGCCGGCATCCATGCCGATCGAGGGCGAGCCGGCGACGTCGAGCGCGCCGGACAGCACGGCATCTGGCGCGGCCTGGATGGCTTCGACCAGCATGCGCCCCATGCGGCCGCTGGCGCCGGCAACGGCGATCTTCAGTTGCGTCATGCTGTGGCCTCGTTACTGGATGACCGGGGCGCCGCCGACCTTGACCGGTTCGACCGGGCGGGTTTCCTGCTTGGCCTTGGTGCTGACCTTGGCCGGGCCGGCGATGCGGTCGATGTATTCGCGTTCGGTCGGCAGGTTGCCGCCTTCGAAGCGCGCGACCTTGTCGTCCTTGAAGAAGACGGTGACGCGGCTGGTGGTCAGCTCGCCGTTGCCGCGCGCGAGGTAGAACGGGAAGTCCCAGCGGTCGGCGTGGAACATGTCGGTCAGCAACGGCGAGCCGAGGATGAAGCGCACCTGCTCCTTCGTCTGGCCTTCTTTCAGCTGGGTCAGCATCTCTTGCGAGACGAAGTTACCCTGCTGGATGTCGGGGCGGTAAGGCGAGAAGATCCACATGAATTTCTGCAGCTTGCTGGCCTGGACCGTCTGGGCGCCGGCGTTGGCGGCGGCAGCCGATTTCTGCGCGTCGGCGGCAACCGCGGCCGGGTCCGTGCTCACCGGCGGCGCAGGGCGCGTCTGGTTGCGCCAGGCGGCGCAGCCAGGGAGCATCAGCGTGCATGCAAGGCCGGCCGCAAGGGCTGCCCGGGCTGAAAATCGACGGAGAACGGCTGGTTTGACGCGCATAGGTAACCTCAAAACGTTTGAGCGGGAGCTCCAAAACGCTATATCATAAAGCACTCCGCCAATATACGAGCAACAAACATGAGTAACAATCCCACCGACCTGAAGGCCAGCGGCCTGAAGGCAACCCTGCCGCGCCTGAAAATCCTGGAAATCTTCCAGAACAGCACCGTACGGCACCTGACGGCGGAAGATGTCTACAAGATCCTGCTAGCGGAAAACATGGACGTGGGCCTGGCCACCGTCTACCGCGTGCTGACCCAGTTCGAGCAGGCCGGCCTGCTCAACCGCAACCACTTCGAGACCGGCAAGGCCATCTACGAGCTCAACGCCGGCTCGCACCACGACCACCTGGTCTGCCTCGATTGCGGGCATGTCGAGGAGTTCTACGACGAAGAAATCGAGTCGCGCCAGCACAAGATCGCTGCCGAGCGCGGGTACAAGATCGCGGAGCATTCGCTGGCGATTTATGGGAACTGTATCAAGGTAGCTTGCCCGCGCAAGGGGTGATGGTTGCGCTGGCGTGATGCATGCAAAATTGGGGCCCCGCGAAGGCGGGAACCCAAGTGCGTACCGCCGCCACCAGCTTACACCGCAGCCACGGCCCTCACGAATTGCTCAACGCATTCGACAGCAGCTTCGCCGTAATATCCACGATCGGAATCACGCGCTCGTAAGCCATGCGGGTCGGGCCGATCACGCCCAGGGTGCCGACGATGCGCCCGTTCACCTCGTACGGCGCCGTCACCACGCTCATTTCATCCATCGGCACCAGCTTCGATTCGCCGCCGATGAAGATCTGCACGCCGCCTGCCTTGCTCGACACGTCCAGCAGCTGCATCAGGCCCGTCTTCTGCTCGAACATGTCGAACATCTGGCGCAAGGAGCTCATGTTCGAGGACAGGTCGGACACCGACAGCAGATTGCGCTCGCCGGAGATCACCATGTCGTCGCCTTCGGCCATCGCCGCGCTACCGGTTTCCACGGCCATCGCCATCAGGCGCCCCATGTCGTCGCGCAGCTCGCGCAGTTCGCCGGTGAGGCGCTGGCGCACTTCATCGAAGGTGAGGCCGGCGAAATTCTGGTTCAGGTAATTGGCCGACTGGATCAGCTGCGTCGGCGTGTAGTCGACGTCCGTGAGGAGCAGGCGGTTCTGGACGTCGCCGCGCGGGTCGACGATGACCAGCAGAATGCGCTTTTCGGACAGGCGCAGGAATTCGATCTGCTGGAACACCGATTCGCGCCGCGGGCTTTGCACCACGCCGGCGAACTGCGACAGCGAAGACAGCATCTGCGCCGCATTGGCGATGAGCTTCTGCGGCTGCTGCAGGGGCAGGCGCATCTGGTGCGATTCCATCGCGTGTTCGTCGAGGTGCTGCACCGTGAGGAGAGTGTCGACGAACAGGCGGTAGCCGCGCGGGGTCGGGATGCGGCCGGCCGAGGTATGGGGGCTGGAGACATAGCCCATTTCTTCGAGGTCGGCCATGATGTTGCGGATCGTGGCGGGCGACACGTCGAGACCGGAAATCTTCGACAGCGCGCGCGATCCGACCGGCTGGCCGTCGGCGATGTAACGCTCGACGAGGGCTTTGAGCAGGGTCTGGGCGCGGGGTTCGAGTTGCATATTTCAGGAAGGCGGGAGGGTCCGCTACTATTATGCACGCTCCGGCGCGGGCCGCGCCAGTTATCCGTGCGCGCGCTTGAGCCAGTCGAGCAGGCCGTCCAGGCTGTGGACCTCGGCGTCCGGCTCGATGTCCGCGGCGAAGGTGTTCTCCTTGCCCATGCGGTTCATCCAGACCGCGCGCAGGCCGGCGCGCTGGGCGCCGTGCACGTCCAGGCGCAGGTCGTCGCCCACGTACACCGCTTCCTGTGGCGCGACGCCCAACTGGCGGCAGGCTTCCAGGAAGATCGCCGGCTCGGGCTTGGCCACGCCGAAGCTGGGCGCCGCGACCGAGACCTCGAAATGGCGCGCCAGGCCAATGGTCTGCAGGTCGGCATTGCCGTTGGTGACCGAAGCGATGCGCACCCTGCCCTTCAGGCGCAGCAGGCCGGGCAGCACGTCGTCGTAGGGAATCACGGCGTTGCGGGCGGCGAAGAATTCGGTCATCGCCAGTTCGACCTTGGCGGCATCTTCGCCGGCCTGCTCGAAGGCCGCGATCAGGCCGGCGCGGCGCAAGGCGCCCAGGTCGAGCTGGAATTCGGGCTTGCGTGCAAGTAATTCCAGGCGCGCATGGCGCAGGGTGTCGACCGTGAACTGCTGCGCGACCAGCGGCGCGTGCTCGCGCAGCCAGGCAAACAACACCTGCTCGGCCTCAATGATGACCGGCGCGATCGGCCACAGGGTATCGTCGAGGTCGAACAATACGGCTTTGGGCCAGGGGCGGCGCTGGGGGATCATTGGTGAAGTCTACTCCGTATAGGTTCGGCCAAGCATAGCGAGCCCGGGAGCAGAAATCAATGCGGGCCCGTCGGTTACACCCCGATACAAAGGCAAACCGTCCAGCAGCTTGCCAAATGGACTAAAATGTTGGGCGATTATCTATCCGCCGCGCCGCTCAGTGCGCGGTTGTGCATTCCACCAGTGTCGATTTTTGGAGAAATTATGAAGAGTTCCTACCTGCGTGCCGGTGCTGCGCTGGCGTGCGCGCTGGCGCTGTCCGCTTGTGGCGGCAGCGATGGCGACCTGGGGCTGGGCGGTACGTTTTCCGGCGTAACCAAGCCGGGCCTGGTTCTGCAGAACAATGGTGGTTCCGACCTGGCGGTCGCGCCGACGGCCAACGGTTCGGGCTCCTTTTTCTTCAGCCAGCTGCAGGAAACCGATTCCGACTACAACGTCACGATCAAGAGCATCCCGACCAATGCCAAGGAATGCCAGGCCTTCCGCAATACCGGCAAGGTGGCGTTCACCATCACCACCGTGGCCATCGCCTGCTCGATCAAGACCCATGCGCTGACGGGCACGGTGTCCGGCCTGACGGGCAACAACCTGGTGCTGGTCAACGGCGCCGACCGCATTCCGGTCGCCGCGCGCGCCACCACCTTCGCCATGACCCCGGTGAACGAAGACGCGCCTTACGGCGTCGCCATCCTGACCCAGCCCGACAACCAGACCTGCACGGTTGCCAACGGCAGCGGCGTGATGGGCGCGAACGACGTCGGCAATGTCGCCGTCACCTGCGTCAACCGTCCTTAATTCTCCTGGAGCTTACCCAATGAAGTTTTCCCTGATCCGTCCGGCCGGCGCGCTGGCACTGGCCCTGGGCCTCGCCTCCTGCGGCGGCGGTGGCGACGACAACAACTATTCCATCAAGGGCGTTGTCGAAGGCCTGGCCTACCCGGGCCTGGTGCTGACTACCAATGGCGCCGATCTCAGCGTGGCGCCGCCGGCCAAGGCCTCCGACCCGGTGGAGTTCACCTTCCCGAATCGGATCGGCTATGGCGACCAGTTCAATATCTCGATCAAGGCCAACCCGGCCCACCAGACCTGTGACGTCAACGCGCAATTCCCGCGCAGCGTCTACGGCACGGGCGGCGAGCTGACCCAGATTAATGCGCGCTTTACCTGCTCGATCAATGCCTACAACATCGGCGGCAAGGTCACTGGCCTGACTGCGGCCAATACAGGCCTGCAGCTGACCAACGGCAGTAGCGGCGGCTCGATCGTACCGACGCCCAATGCGAACGGCGCTGCGTTCGAGTACATGATGCCCTTCCCGGTGCAGTTTGGCGTGACCTATGGCGTCACCATCGTGACCCAACCGGTCGGCCGTTTCTGTACTGTGTCGAACCCGACCGGTACGATGGGCGATGCTGCAGTAACCAATATCGACATCAACTGCGTTCCGACCTAAGCTATTCACGAAACGCATGTCTCGTATTCGAAAGGAGAATTGGACTGATATGCTGTGACGCAGCATACTTACTCCTGTCTCCTCCAACTCTCCTTAAAAAGAATTGGATTTCAGCCCGCCTCACAGCGGGCTTTTTTTTGCTCGTTCGCTTGACACATAGCGCCGGCTTTCCGCGCTGCGTCTTTAGCCTGCGCGTTTGGCGCTGATCTTTACCACCGCCACCTGCGAGGTGCCGACCGACACCTGGGCGTTGTACGCTTCGGCCGCGCGGGTGGTGGCTGCCGTGGCGTAGCCGCTGACGCCGGCCAGGACCAGGGTGGCGAGGAAAATGGCTTCCATGTGCTTGAGAGTGTTCATTGTCGTGCTCCTTCGGTTGAGTGGCGGGCCGTTTCCGGCTGTCGATGGAAGCACTTTAGCCAATGGGGGTGTTTGGCTCCAGCGGGGTGCGACGGACTGCAGGAATGGGCGCTTGAAAGGGCGAAAATGCGCGATGTTCGGGGATTGTGCGGTGCAATACACGTAGGGTGGGCGGGGTCATGCCGGGCAATGCCCGGGATGACGAACGCCCGCGCGTCAACGACGTAAAAAAACCACGGCGCGTATTCATCGACGTGGTTTGAACGCGCGGTCGGCGAAGCCGACCACCCTACGGTTTACAACAGATTGGCCAGCGCCACGTACTGTTCCAGCCCCACCGCCTCCGGACGGGCGCCCGGATCGATGCCGGCCTCGACCAGCTGGGCCTCGGTGAACATACCCGCCACGCAGTTGCGGATCACCTTGCGGCGCTGCGAGAAGGCCTTGGCGACCACTTTCTCGAGCGTGGCGCCGTCGCACTTCAGCATCTCGCGCTTCGGAATCATGCGCACGATGGCCGAGTCCACGCGCGGCGGCGGATCGAAAGCGGTCGGCGGCACGATGAACATCAGGCTCATGTCGTAGCGCCACTGCAGCATCACCGACAGGCGGCCATAGGCCTTGGTGCCCGGCTCGGCCACCATGCGCTCGACCACTTCCTTCTGCAGCATGAAATGCTGGTCTTCGACCAGCGGCGCGAACTCGGCCAGGTGGAACAGCAGCGGGCTCGAGATGTTGTACGGCAGGTTGCCGACGATGCGCAGGCGCTGCCCTTCCGGCACCGGAATCGAGCCGAAATCGAATTTCAGGGCGTCGCCCGAGTGCACGGTAAGCTTTTCGCGCGGGTAGGCCTTTTCCAGGCGCGCAACCAGGTCGCGGTCGAGCTCGACGACATGCATCTGGTCGAGCTGCTTGAGCAGCAGGGCCGTCATGGCGGCCAGGCCCGGGCCGATCTCGACCATTACCTCGCCGCGCTGCGGCGCAATGGTGTCGATGATGTCGCTCAGGACCATTTTGTCGGTCAGGAAGTTCTGGCCGAAGCGCTTGCGTGCTACGTGTTTCATGTGTGCTTTCTTGCTTGTTTGCTTGTTATTTGGGCTGGCGCCGTGCCGTCGCCATGCTCATGGCCGCGCGGATCGCTTCGATCATGCTGCCGCAGTCGGCCAGCCCGAGGCCCTGCGCGGCCAGGTCGAGCGCGGTGCCATGGTCGACCGAGGTGCGCACGATGGGCAGGCCGAGGGTGACGTTGATGCCGCGCCCGAAGGTCGCGTGCTTGAGCACGGGCAGGCCCTGGTCGTGGTACATCGCCAGCACGCAGTCGGCCCCCGAGAGGTATTTCTGCTGGAACAGCGTATCGGCTGGGTAAGGACCGCGCGCATCGATGCCGCGCGCACGCGCGCTGTCCAGCACCGGCGTGATGACCTCGATTTCTTCGCGCCCCAGGTAGCCGTTCTCGCCCGCGTGCGGGTTCAGGCCGGTGACCAGGATGCGCGGGGCGGCGATGCCAAATTTGGCTTTCAGGTCGCGGTCGATGATGTCGATGACCTGCGCCAGGTTCTCACGCGTCAGCGCGGCGGGAACATCCTTGAGCGGCAGGTGGGTGGTGGCCAGCGCCACCCGCAAATAGGGCTGGCCGTCGCCGGGCTGGCCGGCCAGCATCATCACGACCTTGGGCGTATTGGTTTTCTCGGCCAGGTATTCGGTATGGCCCGAAAAGGCCACGCCGGCAGCGTTGATCGTGCTTTTCTGGAGCGGAGCGGTGACGATGCCTTCGAACCAGCCGCACAGGGCGCCTTCGACCGCCAGGTCCAGGGTGGCCAGCACGGCGCGCCCGTTTTCGGGGTCGAGTGTGCCCGGCACCACATGGGCGGCAAGCGGCACGTCGATCACGGCCAGGCGGTCCTTGCCGAACTGCGGCAGGCCGCCGTTGCGCAGGGCCTGGATCGACAGCGCAGCCAGGCGGATTTCCGGGTCGATCAGGCTGGCGGTGAGCGCCAGGAAGGCGGCGTCGCCGACCAGCACGCAATTGGCGGATTCGCGCAGCGCCCAGGCCGCGCGGATCGAGATGTCGGGGCCGATGCCGGCCGGCTCGCCGACCGTGATCGCCAGGATGGGGCGATGCGTCGGCCGGCTCAACTCCGGCATGGCCATGGGATTACTGCTCCTCGCGGAACTCGACGTAGGCGCGGTCGCGCACCTGGCGCATCCAGTCTTCCATCGCTTCCTGCACCTTGCGCTCGCGCAGGACCAGGCGCGCCTGGCCACGTTCCTTTTGCGCGCTCACGTCTTCGCTCTTGCGCTCGGCTACGCGGATCAGGTGGAAGCCGAACGGCGACTCGATGACGTCCGAGACCTCGCCCGGCTTCAGGCCGCTCAAGGCAGCGTCGAACTCGGGACCGGCATCGCCCGGCATCAGCCAGCCCAGGTCGCCGCCCTTCGGCGCGGTCGAGGTGTCCTGGCTGTTCTGGCGCGCCAGCTCCTCGAAGGTAGCGGACTTGTTGGCGATCTTTTCCCTGAGCTCTGCCAGCTTGCGCTTGACCTCGGCCGCCGTCATGGTCGGCGTCGGCTTGATCAGGATATGGCTGGCGCGGGTCTGCTGCACCACCTCTTTTTCGCCCGCGCCGGCGACGCTGCGCTTTTCCGCCATCCGCAGGATGTGGAAGCCGACGTTGGTCTTGATGATCGAGGTGACCTGGCCCGGCTGCAGCTTGCGCAGTTCGGTGGCGAAGACCGGCGGCAGGCGGTCCGGGTCGCGCCAGCCGATTTCGCCGCCCTTGAGGGCGTCGGACGCTTCGGAATAGGTGGCGGCCATCTTGGAGAAATCGGCGCCGGTGCGCAGCTGGCGCGCCACTTCCTCGGCGCGCGCGCGGCGTGCCGCGATCTGCTCGGGCGAGGCGTTTTCGGGCACGGCAACCAGGATCTGCGACAAATTCATCTCGACCTTTTCGGCCGCGGCAGCTTTCGAAGCGGCCAGGTAGGTGTCGATCTCGGCTTCGGAGACCTGGATCTTGGCGTCGACCTCGTGCTCGCGCAGGCGGGTCATCATAATCTCGTTGCGGATGTCGTCGCGGAATTGCGCGTACGGCAGGCCCTCTTTCTCCATCTGGTTGCGCATCTCCTGCACCGTCATCTTCTGGCCCTCGGCGATGCGGCCGATGGTCGCGTCCAGGGTGCGGTCGTCGACGCGCACGCCCATTTCCTTGGCCAGCTGGATCTGCGCGCGCTCGACGATCATCGCCTCGACCACCTGGCGTTCCAGGGTGGCCTGGTCCGGCAGCTGCACGTTACGCGCTTTCAGGTTCTGGGCGGTCTGGACGGCGCGGTTGCGCACCTCGTTCTTGGTGATCACCTCGTCGTTGACGACGACATGGATCGAATCGATCACCTTGGTGCTGGCCGATGCCGGCGGCAGGAAGCCGCTGCCGGGCTTGGTGGCAGCCGGCGTCGCGGCCGGAGCGGCTGCCTGAGCCAGGACCTGGCCCGCGGTCAGTGCGCACAGCAGCACTGCTGCAAGGTTCGCTGCAGGCTTGCGTGCAAGCTTGGAAATGTGCAAACGGGTGGAACGCGTCATCTGGAAAGCACTCATTCAGGTGAATAATTATTCAAGTAATCCGGCAGGCAGTGTAGCGGTTGCCGGTTAAGACGTCCTTAAGGACGCCCCACATTGGTGTTCAGCTGCGTATAGCCCGGCACGCTCTTGTTGAACGTTTCGAGCGGGTTGCCCAGGCCCAGGCGCGACAGGCCGTTGAGCTCGAGCTGGAAGAAGATCGGCGTCGAGGTGGTCTGGGCCGCGGTCACGAAACGCTGGGCTCCCATGCGGAACACCCAGCAATCGGCCTTGTACTCGAGACCGATGAGGCTCTCGAGCAGCTTGCCCTTCCCGACCGGCGACGCGCCTCCCACGCCGTACGAGCGCAGCGCATAGCTCACGCGCCCGACGCCGTACCAGCGCGACGACAGCGGCCACTGCGCCGAAAAATCGACGTTGCGGAAGCTGTCACGCTGATAACGGTACTCGGCATTGAGGACCTTCATCCGGGCCGGCTGCCACTGCATGCTCAGGTTCGAGCTGTACAAGCTGCTGCCGGTCGCGTCATATTGTACGCCGCTATCGAAGCTCCAGGTCTGCGAGATGCGGCCGGAGGCCGCCAGCAGCACGTCGGAACGGCTCTGGTGCAGCGGCTCGCCCGGCAGGCGCACGCGCGGTTCCTCGAAATAGATGCGCTGGCCGAAGGCCATGCGCAGGCGCTCGGCGCCGTCCGACTCGACGTAGCGCGACACCAGGGCCGCGGTCAGCTGGTTGGCGTCGGACACGCGGTCGGGCCCGACGAAGCGGTTTTCGCTGAACAGCTGCGCGTAGTTGAAGCCGGCGCGGCCGGTATCGAACAGCGGGAAGGCGTCCTGGTTCTTGTAGGGCGTGCGCACGTAGAACAGGCGCGGCTCGAGCGTTTGCGTGATGGCGCGGCCGAACAGCGAGGTCTCGCGCTCGAACACCATGCCGCTGTCGAGCGAGAAGGTATTCAGGTAGCGTGAGAGCTTGCGCTCGCCCGTGTAGTTGGCGCGGTCCAGGTCGTACTTGCTGGCGTGGGCGATGAATTTCGGCGTGATGAAGTAGCCGGGACGCACCCACGGATAGCTGACCTGGCCCACCACCACGGCGCGGTTGCCGCGCACGAAATCCGGGTGCCAGAAGCTCACCGCCTCGGCGTCCACCGCCCAGTCGAAGCCGGCCACGTCGTAGCGGCCGGCGTGGAAGTTAACTTGCGGCAGGCGGTCGTAGGGGCGCGGCACCGCCAGGCGCGGATCGCTGGCCGCGGCCGGGTCCTGCAGAACCTGGTAGTTCTGGGCGCGCGCCGTCAGGCTCCAGTACTGGCCGCTGTAGTCGGTGCGGACTTCGCGCAGCAGCTGGCGCTCGGCGCTGACCGCCACCGTGCGCGAGAAGTCGCTCGGGTATTCGTCGTCGGACGCGCCATGCAGATTCCAGCCATAGGACCAGCCGGGTGCCAGGCTTTGCGTATGGATCGAATCGACGCGCCAGCGGTCTTCGCCGGTCTCGCGGTCGTGGCGCAGGCCCTCGACGTGGGTTTCGCCCTGGTAGGCGCCGCGCTCGGTCACGCCGAGATAGCGGCCGGTGGCGCCGAGCTGCAGACCGCGGTCGAACATCATGCGCGGGTAGACCGTGAGGTCGCGGTTCGGTGCGATGTTGAAGTAATACGGCACCATGATTTCGGCCTTGCCCTTGGAGCCGAAGCCCACCGTGGGGGCCAGCCAGCCGGAGCGGCGCGCGCCCGACAGCGAGAACGACAGGGCCGGGGTGCCGATGATCGGCACGTCCTTGAAATAGATGACGGTCTTGCCGGCCAGGCCGACGTCGCGCCCGCTGTCCAGGCGCAGGGTGCTCGACTTCAGGTACCAGTCGGGATCGGGGCCTTCGCAGGTACTGTAGGTGCCGTCGCGCACCAGCGCCACGTCTTCGCCGAGGAAGTCGATGCGCGAGGCATGGCCCTGGGCGTTATTGAGCTGCAAACGGTATTCGGGACGCAGCACATAGCCCTTCCCGGTCTCGAGGTTGAGCTGCAGCTCGTCGCCCTTGTAGCGGTCGCCGAAGCGCCACATGCTGACGTTGCCCACAGCAGTGACTTCGTCCTCGACCCGCAGGTAGCACGCGGTGTCGGCCGTCAGGCGGGTCTGGCCGCGTGTCAGTTCGACATTGCGTTCGAGGTTCAGCTGGCGGTCGGGCCGCCCGTTGATTTCCTCAGCGCTGATCGTGATGGGCAGGTCGCGCTCATCGGCGGCAGTAAGCGCGGTGGCCGCGGGAGCGGGCTGTGGTGCGGGCGGTACAGTCTGCGCGTGCACGGGTGCGGATGCTGCGGCAGCCAGTGCATACAGCGCGAGTATCTGCCGTGGGGGAAATGGGTGGGCCGTAAACCAGCTCATGGAAGATCGTGGTGCGCCATAAAGGGCGGTATTTTTGAGATGAATCCCTTATTATATGGGAATTACCTCAACCAACCGGATTCACCAGGCCGCTTCATGTCTTCTTTGTATCAAAATTCCTCCACTTCCGCCGACAAAGACGCGCGCCTGCAAGGGCTGACCGAATGGCTGGCCTCGACCGGCCTGGTGGAAGTCGGAACCGGCCGCCCGGCGTCTTCGGATGCCAGCTTCCGCCGCTATTTCCGCTACGACGTCGTGCCTGCCCTGCAGGACAAGCTGGGCGCGACCCTGGTTGCCATGGATGCACCGCCCGAGCGCGAGAACGTGCCGGCCTTCCTGCACGTGCAGAACCTCTTGATGGAAGCCGGCGTCACGGTGCCGGCCATCGTCGCCCAGAAGGTCGACAGCGGCTACCTGCTGCTGTCCGACCTCGGCGTGACCACCTACCTGCAGCGCCTGAACCTGGATAACGCGCCGTTCATGTACTCAAGCGCCGTCGACGCCCTGCTCAAGTTCCAGCTGGCCAGCCAGCCGGGCAAGCTGCCGGAATTCGACCGCGCCTTCGTGCTGCGCGAGATGAATTTGTTCCCGGAGTGGTACATCGGGCGCCACCTGAACGTCACGCTGGACGAGAAGCAGCAGGCGCAGCTCGACAAGGTCTTCGAGGCGATCACCGCCAACGTGCTGGCGCAGCAGCAGGTCTACATGCACCGCGATTTCCATTCGCGTAACCTGATGTGGCTCGAGCAGGGCAACCCGGGCGTGCTCGATTTCCAGGACGCCGTGTATGGCCCGATCACCTACGACCTCGGCTCGCTCCTGCGCGACGCCTATATCCAGTGGGACGAAGACATGGTGCTGGACTGGGTGGTGCGCTATTGGCAAAGCGCCAAGCAGCTCGGCCTGCCGGTCAATCCGGACATCGATGCCTTCTACCGCGACTTCGAGTTCATGGCCCTGCAGCGCCACCTGAAAATCCTGGGCATCTTCTGCCGCCTGAACTACCGCGACAGCAAGCCGATCTACATGGGCGACCTGCCGACCGTGATGGATTACGTGCGCAAGACCGCCAACCGCTACACCGAACTCAAACCGCTGGTCCGCCTGCTCGACGCGCTCGAGGACAAGGCGCCGACGGTCGGCTACACCTTCTGACGGAACGCCCATGAAAGCCATGATTTTCGCCGCCGGCCGCGGCGAGCGCATGCGGCCGCTGACGGACGCCTGCCCCAAGCCCCTGCTGAAGGTGCGCGGACGCCCGATGATCACCTACCACGTGCTCAACCTGGTGCGCGCCGGGATCACCGACATCGTCATCAACCACTCCCACCTCGGTCACATGATCGAGGAAGAGCTGGGCGACGGCAGCAAGTACGGCGCGCGCATCCAGTATTCGCACGAGCCGGCGCCGCTGGAGACCGCGGGCGGCATCGTCAATGCCTTGCACCTGTTGGGCGACGAGCCTTTCCTGGCCGTGTCGGGCGACATCTACGCGCCCTATTTCGACTTCTCGCAGGTCTTCGATGTGTTGAAGGACAAGGACATGGTGGGCGTGCCGATCCCGGCCGACCAGCGCGACATTGCCTGGCTGTGGCTGACGCCCAATCCGTGGCACAACCCGGAGGGCGACTTCGCGCTCGACATGTACACCCTGCGTAACGACGGGCCGGAAAAGTGGAATTTCGCCGGCATCGGCGTCTACCGTCCCGAGATGTTCGCGGGGATCACCGCGGGCGATTTCGTCAAGTTTGGTCCCCTGATGCGCAAGTTCATCGACCAGGGCCGCGTGGGCGGGGAGCTGTACAACGGCCTGTGGGTCAATGTCGGCACCGCCGGCCAGCTGGAAGAACTCAATGCGCCGCTGGGGTCGGTGAAAACCGGTTCATGACGGTCAGCTACCAGCAACGGCGCAGCCGCCTGCTCGAGCGCATGCAGCCGGGCGCGGTCGCCGTGCTGGCCACTGCCCCGGAAGTCGTGCGCAACGGCGACAGCGACTATCCCTACCGGCACGACAGCTATTTCTATTACCTGACCGGTTTTACGGAACCTGAGAGCGTGCTGGTGCTGGTCGCGGCCAGCGGCGAAACACCTGCGCGTTCGGTGCTGTTCTGCAGGGAGAAAAATACCGAGCGCGAGATCTGGGATGGCTACCGTTATGGCCCCGAGGCGGCGCGCACGGAGCTCGGTTTCGACGAGGCTTACCCAGTCGACGAACTCGATGCGCAGATGGGCAAGCTGCTGGCCAATGCGCCGGCGCTCTACTACGCGCTGGGCCACAGCGCCGCGCTCGACGCCCAGATCGGCAGTTGGCTGAAGGCGGTGCGCGCCCAGGGCCGCACCGGCATCACGGCGCCCGCCACCCTTCATCACCTGCTCGGCATGCTCGACGAGATGCGCCTGCTGAAGGACGAAGGCGAAATCGCCCTGATGGCGCGCGCGGCAACGATTGCCGGCGGCGCCCATGCGCGCGCCATGCGCTTTACCCGCGCGGGCCGGTTCGAGTACGAAATCGAGGCCGAGCTGCTGCACGAATTCCGCCGCCATGGCGCGCAGTTTCCAGCTTATACACCGATCGTCGCGTCGGGCATCAACGCCTGCGTCCTTCACTACAACCAGAACAACCGCCAGTGCCGCGAGGGCGAGCTGGTGCTGGTCGACGCCGGCTGCGAGTTCGATGGCTATGCGTCGGACATCACGCGCACCTGGCCGGTGGACGGGCGCTTCAGCGCGCCACAGATGGCCTTGTATGAACTGGTGTTGCAGGCGCAGGATGCGGCGCTCGCCGCCATCATCCCTGGCAGGCCATACAGCGACGTGCACGAGGCGGCGGTGCGGGTGCTCACGGCCGGCATGCTGGAGGTCGGGCTGCTCGACCGGGCAAAATATGGTGCGGTTGAGGATGCGATTACCGACAAGGCCTACCAGCAGTTCTACATGCACGGCACCGGCCACTGGCTGGGAATGGACGTGCACGACGTCGGCCCCTACCGCGATGTGAGCCAGGCGGCGCGGCCGTCGCGCTCCCTGCTCGAAGGGATGGCGCTGACAGTCGAGCCGGGCATCTATGTGCGTCCGGCCGACGGCGTGCCTGAGCAGTTCTGGAACATCGGCATCCGGATCGAGGACGACGTGGTCGTGACCGATGGTGGCTGCCGCGTGCTGTCCGGCGCGGCGCCGAAAACGGTGGCCGACATTGAAGCGCTGATGCGGGAGCACGGATGAACGAACGGATCGACCTTGACGTAGCGATTTGCGGTGCCGGTCCGGTGGGTCTGGCGCTGGCGGCTTTCCTGGTGCAGCGCGGCGTGGCGGGCGAGCGCATTGCCCTCATCGACGGCAAGTCGCTGGGCCAGGCGATCACGGATCCGCGTTCGATCGCGCTGTCCTGGGGCAGCGTGCAACAGCTCGAAGAAGTGCGCGCCTGGCCGCTGCCGGCCACGCCGATCCACGGGATCCACGTCTCGCGCCGCGGCCAGCTGGGCCGCAGCCTGATGGACCGCGCCGAGCACAAGCTGCCCGCGCTGGGCTATGTGGCGCGTTACGGCGACGTGGTCGACGCGCTGGCGCGCGCCTGCGAGCGCGCCAAGGTGATGACACTGCGCCCGGCGCGCGTGGAATCGCTCGACGAAGAAGCCGGCGGCGTGCTGCTGCGTCTGGACGATGGACGTTCGGTGGCCGCCCAGGTGGCGGTGCAGGCCGAAGGCGGCGTGTTCGGCCGGCAGGACAGCAAGGCGCAGCAGCGCGACTACCAACAGACCGCCCTGATCGCACGCGTCAGCGTGAGCGACCCGATCGCGCACCGCGCCTTCGAGCGCTTTACCGACGAAGGCCCGCTGGCGCTGCTGCCGCAGGATGGCGGCGACGGCCACGGCTACGCGCTGGTGTGGTGCATGCGTCCGGAACGTGCAACGGACATCCAGCTGCTCGACGATGCCGCCTTCCTCGCGCAGTTGGGCGACGCCTTCGGTGGCCGCCTCGGCCGCTTCACTGCAGCCTCCCCGCGTGTCGCCTTCCCCCTCGGCCTGAACGCCGAAGCCCGCGCCACCGCACGCACGGTCGCCATCGGCAACGCCGCCCAGACCCTGCATCCGGTGGCCGGCCAGGGCCTGAACCTCGGCCTGCGCGACGCCGCCGTCCTCGCCCGCCAGCTCGCCCGCCGCCCTGGCCCCGAGGCCATTGCCACCTTCGTGGACCAGCGCCACCAGGACCGCCGCCTGACGATCGCCCTGACCGACACCATGGCCCGCGCCTTCACCGGTTCTGGCCCGCTGCAGCCCCTGCTCGGCCTGTCCCTCGCCGCCCTAGACACCATCAAACCCGCCCGCCTCCTGCTCGCCGACCTGATGATGTTCGGCCGCCGCTAACCCCTAATTGGGGTCAGCCTAATTGGGGTCAGAGTAGAATTATTTGCCAAGATCCTCGGATCATTTGGCTCATGGCTGTTGACATTAGCTCCTACCAATTGATCTGAAGACCGAGCTCAATAATTCGACTCTGACCCTCATTTGTTCGATGGGCAACGGCACCTTAACTAATTAGGGTCAGAGTCGAATTATTCACCAGGAACCTACAATCAACTAACGCCGCGCCATGTTCGTTGGCTCTGCGATGGATCGGTAGATCAATTGGTAAATAATTCGACTCTGACCCTATTGATGGTTCAGAGGCAGGACCGTGCAGCGCTGGGGCGTGGCATGTTCGTGGAACAGGTCAGCGAGATATTCGGCCAGGCCGTCCTCGGTGATGTCACAAGGAACGACGAAGTCAGCTGGGCTGCGCGTGCCATTTGTTCCGGGATAGAACGCCTGCCACGATCCGGGCGTACCGATGATGGCGACGACTTTGCCGAACACGTTGAAACGCAACTCGTTCATCATTTCGTCTATCTAGCTCGTACCAAAACAATGAGGGTCAGAGTCGAATTATCTGCCAAGAACTCCCGATCAGCTGACGGCGCGCCATGTTTCGTGACCGGGCGACAGATCGGCAGATCAATTGGCAAATAATTCAACTCTGACCCTAATTAGAGGTGGGGGGGAAGCCTTACTCGACGGCTTTTACCATGGATTCGATGACCTTCTTGGCGTCGCCGAAGACCATCATGGTGTTCGGCTGGTAGAACAGCTCGTTGTCGAGGCCGGCGTAGCCGGAGGCCATGGAACGTTTGTTGACGATGATGCTCTTTGCCTTGTAGACCTCGAGGATCGGCATGCCGGCGATGGCCGATTTCGGGTCTTTGGCGGCCGGGTTGACGACGTCGTTGGCGCCCAGCACCAGCACCACGTCGGTCTGGCCGAATTCGCCGTTGATGTCTTCCATCTCGACCACCTGGTCGTAGGGCACCTCGGCCTCGGCCAGCAGCACGTTCATGTGGCCCGGCATGCGGCCTGCCACCGGGTGGATCGCGTAGCGCACCTGGACGCCGCGCTCGGTCAGCTTGTCGACCAGTTCCTTCACCGAGTGCTGGGCGCGCGCCACCGCCAGGCCGTAGCCCGGGACGATGATCACCGATTCCGCGTTCTGCAGGATGAAGGCCGCGTCCTCGGCCGAGCCGGATTTCACCGGCTTCTGCTCCTTCGTCGTGCCGTTGTCCACGACCGCTTCGCCGCCGAAACCGCCCAGGATCACGTTGAAGAAGGAGCGGTTCATGGCCTTGCACATGATGTACGAGAGGATCGCGCCGCTCGAGCCGACCAGTGAACCGGCGATGATCAGCATCGAGTTATTCAGCGAGAAGCCGATGCCGGCCGCCGCCCAGCCGGAGTAGGAGTTCAGCATCGACACCACCACCGGCATGTCGGCGCCGCCGATCGGGATGATGATCAAGACGCCCAGCACGAAGGCTAGAACCGCCATGATGATGAACGGGGTCCAGGATGGCTCGACGCCGTCGGCGAAGCAGAACATCAGTCCCAGCGCGATGAGCGCGACCGCCAGCACCAGGTTGAGGATGTGCTGGCCCGCGAAGCGCACCGGCGCGCCCTGGAACAGGCGGAATTTGTACTTGCCCGACAGTTTGCCGAAGGCGATCACGGAGCCCGAGAAGGTCACTGCACCGACGAAGGTGCCGATGAACAGTTCGAGCCGATTCCCGAAGGGCAGCGGGGTGTCGCGGGTGGCGATGTTGAAGGCCCAGGGCTCGGACACGGCGGCAATCGCGATGCACACGGCCGCAAGACCAATCAAGGAGTGCATGGCCGCGACCAGTTCCGGCATCTTGGTCATCTCGACCTTCTTGGCCGCGACGGCGCCGATGGCGCCGCCCACCACCACGCCCAGGATCACCAGCGGGAAGCCCATGCCGTGGCCGGTGGCCAGTTCGGCCTGCAGCTTGAAGATCAGGGCCACCGTGGTGACCACGGCGATCGCCATGCCGGCCATGCCGAAGGTGTTGCCGAGGCGCGCGGTCGAGGGCGAAGACAGGCCCTTGAGCGCCTGGATGAAGCAGATCGAGGCCACCAGGTAGAACAGTGTCACGACGTTCATGCTGATGAAGTTCATGCCTGCTCTCCCGCTGCCGGCGCCTTGACGGCTTTCGGTTCTTTTTTCTTGAACATCTCGAGCATGCGGCGGGTGACCATGAAGCCGCCGAAAACGTTCACCGCGGCCAGTGCCACGGCCAGGGTACCGGCCACCTGCCCGGTCAAGCCTTCGGTGAGGCCCGCGGCCAGCATGGCGCCGACGATGATGATGGCGGAGATCGCGTTGGTCACCGCCATCAGCGGCGTGTGCAGCGCGGGGGTGACGTTCCAGACCACGTGGTAGCCGATGTAGATGGCCAGCACGAAGATGATCAGGTTGATGATGGTGTGGCTGATTTCCATGCTTCGCTCCTAGAATCTGTCCCTGAAACCTGCGTCCGCACTCAGGTACGTAATACCGCGCCGTCCGCGCACACCAGCGTGGCGCGCACGATCTCGTCCTCGCGATCGATGATGAACTTGTCGTCCTTGTCGATGACCAGCTTGAGGAAGTCCAGCACGTTGCGCGCATACAGGGCCGAGGCGTCGGCCGCCACCAGGCCGGCCAGGTTCGGCTCGCCGATGATGTGCACCCCGTGCTTGACCACGGTGCGGCCCAGTTCCGTCAACGGGCAGTTGCCGCCCTGCTCGACCGCCATGTCGACGATCACCGAGCCGGGCTTCATCGCCTGCACCGTTTCTTCCGCAATCAGCACGGGCGCCTTGCGGCCCGGGATCAGGGCGGTGGTGATGATGATGTCGGCCAGCTTGGCGCGCTCGTGCACGAGTTCGGCCTGGCGCCGCATCCAGTCCGCCGGCATCGAACGCGCATAGCCGCCCGATCCCTTGGCGATCTCGCGTTCCTCGTCGGTCAGGAAGGGCACGTCGATGAATTTGGCGCCGAGCGACTCCACCTGCTCTTTTACCGGAGGGCGCACGTCGGAAGCTTCGATCACGGCCCCTAAACGCTTGGCGGTGGCGATCGCCTGCAGCCCGGCCACGCCCACGCCCATGATCAGCACGCGCGCGGCCTTGACCGTGCCGGCGGCCGTCATCAGCATCGGCATGAAGCGTCCGTAGGTATTCGCGGCCAGCATGACGGCCTTGTAGCCGGCGATATTGGCTTGGCTCGACAGCACGTCCATCGACTGCGCGCGCGAAATGCGCGGCGCGGCTTCCAGCGCGAAGGCGGTCAGGCCGGCGCCGGCCATGGCGGCCAGATTGTCCGTATCGAAGGGATTGAGCATGCCGACCAGGACGGTGCCGGGCCGCATCTGGGCGCGCTCGGCAGCGTCCGGGCTGCGCACCTTGAGCACCATGTCGGCC
The DNA here is from genome assembly GCF_059685855.1 of Telluria sp. ZB4P37. Taxonomy (NCBI): domain Bacteria; kingdom Pseudomonadati; phylum Pseudomonadota; class Betaproteobacteria; order Burkholderiales; family Oxalobacteraceae; genus Telluria; species Telluria sp. ZB4P37. Next base: position 83,113 of record NZ_JCASID010000014.1, on the reverse strand, counting down.
TGCAAGGCGGTGGCCGCGTCGACGATGGTGGCGCCGGCGGCTTCATAGGCCGCATCGGGAATCGATGCCTTGATGCCGGCCCCGGTGCCCACCACTATCTGGTGGCGCGCGGCCAGCTTCTTGACGGTTTCGGGAGTTGCAGCGACGCGGGTCTCGCCCGGCCGTATTTCGGCCGGTATGCCAATTCTCATGAATCCCTCCGTTCAGTGGACCATTCTTTCCAACAATCTACCATGTAATGACGAGAATTGCTTAATAACAAATACCAAAAAGCCAATCCTCGATTGTGTCGAAGATGGTGGACCGAGGCCAGACGAACCCGGCAGGTGTTTGCAGAAGATCAAGGCCATTTAACGACAGGCAAGCGCACTGTAGGTAGCATGGATGAGCAGAGGTAGGTTGTGTCAAGGTAAAATGTCGGCTCATTTTTCGAGGACGCGCATGACCGATATCTTCAAACCATCCGTGACCGTCGCCGCTATCATCGAGCGCGATGGCCGTTTCCTTCTGATCGAGGAAGAAACGAGCGAAGGCGTGAAGCTGAACCAGCCGGCAGGCCACCTCGATCCCAACGAGTCGCTCGAGCAGGCCGTGGTGCGCGAAGCGCTGGAAGAAACCGCGCACGAGTTCATCCCGACCGGCCTGGTGGGCATGTACATGTCGCGCTACCATTCCAAGTCGCGCGGCACCGAGATCACCTACCTGCGCTTTACCTTCTGCGGCGAAGCCGGGCGCCAGTTCGACCAGCCGCTGGACGACGGCATCCTGCGCACTTTGTGGATGACGCGCGACGAGATCGCCGCCACGGTCGAACAGCACCGCAGCCCGATCGTGCTGCAATGCGTGGACGACTACCTGGCCGGCCGCCGCATGCCGCTGGCCCTGCTCTACACCCATCCCTCCGTCTTCGAAGGCGGGATCTGATGGAACATCGGCAAACCTGCTGCGCCTTGCACTGTCGGCCTGCGATGCTCGCTGTACTCCTCGTACAGCTGCGCTTCTCGGCCAATTGCTGCCGCTCGCGACGGTTTTCCGATGTCCCTTTAATTACTTGGAAATAGCATGAGCAAGAAAAAAGTCGTGATCGGGATGTCGGGCGGCGTCGACTCCTCGGTCGCGGCGTGGATGCTGAAGGAACAGGGCTATGAAGTCATCGGCCTGTTCATGAAGAACTGGGAAGACGACGACGACTCGGAATACTGCTCGACGCGCCAGGACTGGATCGACGCGGCCAGCGTGGCCGACGTGGTGGGCGTGGACATCGAGGCGGTCAACTTCGCGGCCGAGTACAAGGACCGCGTGTTCGCCGACTTCCTGCGCGAATACCAGGCCGGCCGCACGCCGAACCCGGACGTGCTGTGCAACGCCGAGATCAAGTTCAAGGCCTTCCTCGACCATGCGATGAAGCTGGGCGCGGATCTGATCGCGACCGGCCACTACGCGCGCGTGCGGGAGAACGACGGCCGCTTCGAGCTGCTGAAAGCCTTCGATCACACCAAGGATCAGAGCTACTTCCTGCACCGCCTGAACCAGGCGCAGCTCTCGAAATCGCTGTTCCCGCTGGGCGAGATCCCCAAGACCGAGGTGCGGAAAATCGCCGAGCGCCTGCAGCTGCCCAACGCGCAGAAGAAGGATTCGACCGGCATCTGCTTCATCGGCGAGCGCCCGTTCCGCGAATTCCTGAACCGCTACCTGTCGCACAAGCCGGGCCCGATGAAGCTCGACGACGGCACTGTCGTGGGCGAGCATATCGGCCTGTCGTTCTACACGCTGGGCCAGCGCAAGGGCATCGGCATTGGCGGCCTGAAGTCGCACAGGAATGCGGACGGCACGAGCGAGCCGTGGTTCGTGGCGCGCAAGGACATCGCGACCAACACGCTCTACATCGTGCAAGGGCACGACCATCCGTGGCTGCTGTCCGGCAGGCTCGAAGCCGGCCAGGCCAGCTGGATCGCGGGCGAAGCGCCGCCGCCGCGGGCCTTGTCGGCCAAGACGCGCTATCGGCAGGCGGACGTGGCCTGCACGGTTTCCGCTGAAGGATTCGACCGTTTCGCGCTGGATTTCACGGAGCCGCAGTGGGCGGTGACGCCGGGGCAGTCGGCCGTGCTGTATGACGGCGACGTGTGCCTTGGCGGTGGAATTATTGATCTCAACGTCGCCGCTTGATCAGTCGAAGGCCGGCACTGTCATGCGCACGGTGTCGTCGAGCCAGGCGCTGCCCATGACGCGCATGGCGTCGCTGAGCTGCTCCGGCTGACCGGGCTGACCAGGGCGGCCAGCTGGGGCTCGCCCTTGTCCGCGACAAGCCCCAGGTCGCGCATGTCGCTGACGAACTGGTTGCGGTTGGGCAGGCCGCTGAGCGGATCGATCCGCCCCAGCGCATGCTGCAATTCGATCTGCGCCATCACTATCGCGTTCAGGCGCGGGATCGCATTGTGCTCCCCCACCTTGGACTTGAACCACAGGCGGTCGACGTCGGTCAGCGACACCGCGGCGATCGGCAGCTGGAGCAGCTGCGAGGCCATGCGCGTGATCCGATCGAAGGCTCGCTGGGCGCGGTATCGAGCAGTTCGAGATGGCGCACGGCAGCGAGGCGCATCGCTTCGCGCGAGTCCGGAAGGCGCAGTGAATTCATCTGGGCTTCGGAGGCGCACCGGGGCGCAAGATTTGATGGAAATGACGATTATGCGGGAGTTATCGGGATGGAGTACTGCTCATCGTCAATGTGAACGGGTCAGTTGTGTAGTTTCGTCAATTCCGTGGAAAATCAGGTTAGAATCTCCGCACTCACCTTGATGCAGCTTATGACAACGCCCAACGACGACCCGATCCTGACGACACGCGAAGCGGCGCAGCTGCTTGGCATCGCAGTCAGCACGACCCAGCTCTGGATGGAGAGCGGCGCCCTGCCGGCCTGGAAAACGCCCGGCGGGCACCGGCGGGTACGCCTGAGCAGCGTACGGCATTTGCTCAGCCAGCAGGGCGATGCCGAGCCTGCCGACGCGTACGCCTGGGACCCCATCACCGAGAGCGCCCCGCCCTGTCCGGTGCCGGAAGACAAAGCGCAGCGGCTGGCGGCACTGGCCGCGTCAAACCTGATGGACACGCCGGCCGAGGAAGCCTTCGATCGCCTGGCGCGGCTGGCGGCGCAGGTCACGGATTGCCCGATCGCGCTGGTGACACTAGTGGGTGCGCAGCGCCAGTGGTTCAAGGCGCGGGTCGGGATCGCTTTGGCGGAAACGCCGCGTGATTGGGCCTTCTGCAGCCATGCGCTGGCGGCGGGAGCTGCGTTCGTGGTGGACGATGCGGCCGGGGACCCGCGTTTTGCAAGCAATCCGTTGGTGACGGGCGAGCCGTATGTGCGCTTCTACGCGGGGGTGCCGCTGGCGGACGCCGGCGGACGCCTGCTCGGCACCCTGTGCGTGTTCGACCGCGAGCCGCGCCGTCTACGCGAGCGCGAGTTGCGCGCGCTGCACGAGCTGGCCGCGATCGCATCCGAGGAAATCGCGCGCCGCGGCCGGGCGCGGGCTTAAGCCGGGTTGCCGGGTGCGCCCTGCTGCTTTTTCACGACCGCGATCACGGTATTGCGGATGGTCTTGAGCACCGTGTCGGCCTTGAAGGGCTTGACCACGAAGCCATGCACGCCGCGCGCGGCCGCGGCCTGGATGGTGGGCGCGTCGAGGGTACCAGAGACCATGAGGATCATCGCCTTCGGCAGGTGGGCCCGCAATTCCTCGACGACCTTGCTGCCATCTTCGACCTGCTCGCGCGCGATGCAGACGATCTGCGGGCGGTGCTTCATCGCCAGCGTGTAACCCAGCAGGCCGGTATGGGTCTGCGCGACCACCTCGTAGCCGCCGTCAAGCAGCACAGTGTTGAGCAGCCCGCGCGAGATTGCGCTGCCGTCCACGATCAATGCCTTGAGCATCGCATCTTCCCTTTTTATCTTTCAGTGTGACTCATAGGCCAGCATGTTCCAGGTCACGCCAAGGCGCACGTCGCGCTTGAGCTCGACCAGCTGGCGTGAGACCTGGAGTATCTCACGCTCGGTGCGCAGCCTCTCGCCCAATGGCGTCTTGAGGATGCCGGCGCCGGCCACCACCGCTTCCAGGCTGCCGTAGGCGTTGAGCAGGCGCGCCGCGGTCTTCATGCCGATCCTGGAGACGCCCGGCACGCCGTCGGTCGGGTCGCCCATCAGCGCCAGCAAATCGTGCAGCAGCTCCGGCGCCACGCCGAAGCGCTGGCGCACCCAGGCGTCGTCATGCCATTCGTTCTTGAAGTGGTCCCACACCAGCGCGCCATGGGCGACCAGCACGTGCAGGTCCTTGTCGGTGGTGGCGACGATGGCCTCGCCGCGGCCTTCCTGCAGCCAACGCATCACGCCGGTGGCGATCACGTCGTCGGCCTCGACCCCGGGCAGCATCAGGACCTGCAGGCCGGCCTGGCGCAGGCGCTCGTGGAATTCGGGCAGCGCTTCGCGCAGGAAGCCGGGCATCGGCGCGCGGTTCTCGCGGTAGCGCGGGTAGAGCGCATGGCGCCAGGTGTCGCCGCCATGGTCGAAGGCGGCCAGCACGTGGGTCGGGGCGTGGGTCTCGAGCAGGATGCGGAAGGACGAGAAGGCGTGGCGCAGCGCGATGCTGGCCTTCAGGTCGGAGTCCGGCTCGGGACTGGCTTCGTAGACGCGGCGGACGATGTTCAGGCCATCGATCGCCAGCAGCTTTCCCGGTTTGCTCATGGGTGGGTGTGCGGTGTGAGGGTTAAGGCAAGGCGTGCGCCGCCATGATAAACCCCGCGGCCCGCTTCGGAAAGCGGGCTGCTTGCTGCTCTTACTTGATCAGGTCGTATTTGCCGCCACGCTCGAGCGCCTGGACATAGGCCGGGCAGGCGTGAATCTTCTGGAGGAAGGCTTCGAGCTTCGGGTACTGGCTGCCCAGGCCACCGCGCGAGGCGGCCGCCTCCAGCGGGAAACTCATCTGGATGTCGGCGGCGCTGAATTCGCTGCCGGCGAACCAGGGCGATTTACCCAGCTCGGCTTCGAGGAAATCGAGCTGGCTGCGGATGTTCGGCATGATGAACGTGTCCTTGACCTTGCGTGCAATGCCGCGCGCGATCGGCTTGGCAAAGAAGGGCATCGGGCCGGATTCGATGCGGTCGAACACGAGCTTCATGAGCAGCGGCGACATGGCCGTACCTTCGGCGAAGTGCAAAAAATAGGTGTAGCGCAGGCGCTCGGGCGTGCCGGCCGCCGGCACCAGGCGTCCCTTGCCGTAACGCTCTACCAGGTATTCGATGATGGCGCCCGATTCGGCCACGGTCACGTCGCCGTCGGTGATGACGGGCGACTTGCCCAGCGGGTGGACGGCCTTGAGTTCGGCCGGCGCCAGCATGGTCTTGGGGTCGCGCTGGTAGCGCTTGATCTCGTAGTCCAGTCCGAGCTCTTCGAGCAGCCACAGGATGCGCTGCGAGCGCGAATTATTCAGGTGATGGACGACGATCATGGACGCTTTCGATAAGATTCGACAGGCCCGCAGCTTACCATGCAGCGTGCGGGGTTGTGCGCCTGCCAACAGGCGAGCCGGTGTATCGTCGGCGCATGAGCGGATCGGTTTATATCGGCATTTCCGGCTGGCGCTATGTGCCCTGGCGCGGCGTCTTTTATCCACCGGGGCTGGTCCAGCACCGCGAGCTGGAATACGCGGCAAGCCAGCTGCCGACCATCGAAATCAACGGTTCCTTTTATTCGCTGCAGCGGCCCGAAAGCTATGCGCAGTGGTACGCAGGACACCGACGCCGCGCTCGAACGTGCCTGGTGCTACCAGCCGCGCATGGAGGGCAAGGTCTGGCGTGACCCCGGGCCCAAGCGCCCGATGCGCCATGCGGTGGAGATCCGCCACGAGAGCTTCATGCACCCCGCCTTCATCGCCCTGCTGCGCAAGTACAAGGTGGCGCTGGTGGTGGCCGACACCGCCGGCAAGTGGCCGCTATGTGAAGACCTGACCGCGGACTTCGTCTACATCCGCCTGCACGGCGACAAGGAGCTGTATGCGAGCGGCTACGGGGACGCGGCGATCGAGGCCTGGGCCAGGCGCATCCACGCCTGGCGCCATGGCCGGCAGCCGGAGGATGCGCGGCTGGTGTCCGGCACGGCGTCGCCACCTAGGCGCGCGCGCGACGTCTACTGCTACTTCGATAACGACGTCAAGGTGCATGCGCCCTTCGACGCACGCCGGCTCATCGCGGCGGTCGACGCACTGGACGAGCAGGACTAGAATGGTTGTCCACCCATGCTGTAACCGACCAGGAGGCTTTTATGAAATTGCTTCGCGTCACTTCCGCCCTTACTACCCTGCTGTTTTCCACCACCTTGTTTGCCGCCGACGCCCCGCCCGGAGGTGCGCCACTGAAGCCGGCCAACGGCGTGCTGGTCAATGCATCGGGCATGACCGTCTACACCTATGACAAGGATGCCGCCGGCAGCGGCAAGAGCAGCTGCGTCGAGACCTGCGCCAAAAACTGGCCGCCGGTGATGGCCGGCAGCGCCGCCCTGGCAGAACCCTGGTCGGCGGTCACGCGCGAAGACGGCAGCAAGCAGCTCGCGCACCGGGGCAAGCCGCTGTATACCTTCATCAAGGACAAGAAAGAAGGCGACAAGACCGGCGATGGTGTCGGCGGCGCCTGGCATGTGGTGGCTGAACCGGCGCGCTAGCGGGTCGCGCGAGGCGTAACGGACCTTAGCGGCGTTCGTGGATCTTGATGACCTTGCCCTTGCCTGGCGGCGGGGCGGGGTCAAGCGTGTCGCAGGTCTTGCAACTGGCGCAGCCGCTGCCGCAGCTGGCCGAGGTGTCGAGCATCTTCACGAGCCGCGACTGGCGCCCGCCTTTTGACAGGCGATGCACGAGGGCGCGGCGCCATGCCGCGGGCAGGTATTTCGCAAAGGCCGAGAAGGCGGCCAGCGCGACGATGATCCCGACGATCAGCTCCTGCCACATTCCTAGGCTCCGGTGAAGAACAGCGCCACGCGATACGTGATGAACGAGGCCAGGTAGGCCAGCGCGAACATATAGCCCGCCATGATCCACGCGTACTTGGCGCTGCCGGTTTCGCGGCGCACCACCGACAGGGTGGCGATGCACTGGGGCGCATACACATACCAGGCCAGCAGCGACAGCGCGGTGGCCAGCGGCCAGGCTTGGGCGATCAGGGGGCCGAGGGTGTCGGCCACGTCGTCACCGCCCGATAGCGCATACACGGTGCCGAGGGCGCCCACCGCGACTTCGCGCGCGGCCATGCCCGGAATCAGGGCGATGCAGATCTCCCAGCCGAAGCCGATCGGGGCGAACACCACCGCCAGAGCCCGGCCCAGCATGCCCGCCACGCTGTAGTAGATCGGCGGGTGGGTGGCGCCTTCCGGTGCGCCGGGGAAGCTCGACAGGAACCACAACAGCACCATCAGCGTGAGGATCACGGTACCGACGCGCGTCAGGAAGATGCGGGCGCGCTCCCACAGGCCCAGGCCCAAGGTGCGCAAATGCGGCCAGTGATAAGCGGGCAGTTCCAGCATCAGGGGCTGCTGGGCATAGCCGCCGCGGCCCTTGAGGAACCAGGCCACCGCCATCGCGCTGACGATGCCGGCCGCGTACAGCACGAACAGCACCAGGCCTTGCAGGTTCATGAAGCCGCCGACTTCGCGGTTCGGGATGAAGGCCGCGATGATCAATGCGTATACAGGCAGGCGCGCCGAGCAGGTCATGAGCGGCGCGATCATGATGGTCACCAGGCGGTCGCGCGGGTTCTGGATGGTGCGCGCGGCCATCACGCCGGGAATCGCGCAGGCGAACGAGGACAGCAGCGGAATGAAGGCACGGCCCGACAGGCCCACGCTGCCCATGATGCGATCCAGCAGGAAGGCTGCGCGCGGCAGGTAGCCGCAGTCTTCCAGCAGCAGGATGAAGAAGAACAGGATCAGGATCTGCGGCAGGAATACCAGCACGCTGCCGACGCCGGCGATGATGCCGTCCACCACCAGGCTGCGCAGCGGGCCTTCGGCCATAAAGGAGCCGACCTGCTGACCGATGGCGCCGACGCCCTCGCTGATCATCTCCATCGGCATGGCGGCCCAGCTGAACACGGCCTGGAACACCAGGAACATCAAGACCGCCAGGATGGCGGGGCCCGCCAGCGGGTGCAGCGCCACGTGGTCGATGGCTTCGGACAGGTTGCCCTTGTCATGCACTTCCGAGACGGTGGCCGCCAGGATGCGGCGCACTTCGCGCTGGGTGTCTTCCACCGGCACGTCGTCGATGGCCGACAGGGCCTTGGGCTTGACCGGGCCCTCAAAAGCCATGGCGTCGAGGGTGTCGAGCAGCGCGGCTTCGCCGCCGGCCTGGATGGCCACCGTCTCGACCACCGGCATGCCCAGTTCCTGCGACAGCCGGGCCGTGTCGATGACGATGCCGCGCTTTTTTGCGACGTCCACCATGTTCAGCGCCAGCACCATCGGCAGGCCGAGACGGCGCACTTCGAGCACCAGGCGCAGGTTCAGGCGCAGATTGGTGGCGTTGACGACGCAAATGAGGGCGTCGGGTGATTGCTCGCCGGCGCGCAGGCCGCCGATCACGTCGCGAGTGATGACTTCGTCCGGGGTCTGGGCCGACAGCGAATAGGCGCCCGGCAGGTCGAGCACGCGGAAGGCGCGCCCGTCGGGCAAGGTGAAGCTGCCTTCCTTGCGTTCGATGGTCACGCCGGCGTAGTTCGCCACTTTCTGGCGCGAGCCGGTCAGGCGGTTGAACAGTGCGGTCTTGCCGCAGTTGGGATTGCCGAGCAGTGCGACCAGGGGCGTGCGCGACGCCACCTGTTGTTCCATGACACCCATGTTTATTCCGGCTGGATCGACACCAGGGCCGCTTCGAAGCGGCGCAGCGCGAAGGTGGATTGGCCGACCTTTACCGCCAGCGGACCGCCCGGCAGTCCGCGCCTGAGCATGCGGATGCGCTCGCCCGGCACGAAACCGAGCTCCATCAGGCGGCGCTGGACGTCGAAACCGCCCTGCTGCGCCGTTGGCGCCAGGTGGATCACGGTGGCGCTCTGGCCGGCCTGGAGGCCGTCGAGCGTGGTGAGGGAAGAGGCAAGAGTCATGGTCGCGTCCGTGGATGTGGTACTACGTGTAGCGCTGATGAGACAACTATGTGCATCATAAACCTAAATGCGAATTATTTCTATTTGCGGTTTAATCACAGCTTTCAAATAATGCAGGGAACCCACAAAAACCTGTTGCAAACGCGGCCGAGTTTGGAGAGAATAGAACACGAATGAGATTGATTCTCATTTAAATAGCAAATCACCAAGACCGCCACCAGCTCAGCACCAAGGAACGAAACGATGATCGTCTGTGTCTGCAACAACATATCCGACCGTGAAATCCGCCAGGCCATCGACCTTGGCATCTCGTCGGTCGCCGAGCTGCACCGCGAACTGGGCGTGGGCACGATGTGCGGCACTTGCGTCAGCTATGCGCGCGAAGTGCTCAACGAACACCTCGACAGCAAGACCGTCGTCACCGAACTGCGCCGCACGCAGCTGGCCTGACCCCGGCCGTTCGAAATGTCCCATCCCGGCCACGCCGGGGTTAGCGCCTCCCCAGCGCCGCCTGCGGTTTGCTATGATGTTGACATTCACATCACCGAAAGCATCCCATGAAGGGCGATCCCAACATCATCCGGCTGCTCAACGCGCAGCTGACCAATGAGCTCACCGCGGTCAACCAGTATTTCCTGCATGCGCGCATGTACCGCCACTGGGGCTTCGGCCGCCTGGCCAAGAAGGAATACGAGGAATCGATCGGCGAGATGAAGCATGCCGACAAGCTGATCGACCGCATCCTGATGCTCGACGGCCTGCCGAACCTGCAGGCGCTGCACAAGCTGCTCATCGGTGAATCGACCCAGGAAATGCTCGAATGCGACCTGAAGCTCGAGCGCGCGGCCCAGGTGACGGTCAAGGAAGGCATCTCGGCCTCGGAAGCGGCGGCCGATTACGTCACGCGCGATTTGTTCCTGATGATCCTCGAGGATACCGAAGAGCATATCGAGTGGCTGGAGACACAGCTCGACCTGATCGTGAAGGTGGGGATTCAGAATTATTTGCAGAGCCAGATCGGGGAGTAACCCCGCTGCAGTGGTACTGCTGGAGAAATCGGGGCCCCGCCTGCGCGGGGACAACGTTCTTGGTATGTTGGCCTAAAATTCGTCGTTCCCGCGCAGGCCGGAACAATGCCATCGGCATTGTTCCGGCCAATCTTGCTAGCACACCACTAGCGCCACTTCCTCATCCACCCATCATAAAACCCCAGGTCCCGCGGCACCGCGCCCGGAATTGCGCAGATCGCGCCCGCGAACTCGTTGGCCCGTGCCAGCGCCAGGTCCAGCGGCCAGCCGCGCATCCTGCCCAGCAGGAAAATCGCCGAGAACGCATCCCCTGCCCCCACCGTGTCGATGACGAAGGGCGGCGCCGGGGTATCGCGGGTCATGACCACCTCGCCGTTTGAAGCGAAATACACCGAGCCGCGGTGCCCGAGCGTGACGATCAGCGCGTCGAGCGAGAACATCTTGAGCAGCGCGCCGCAGGAGGCATGCACTTCTTCCGCCGACAGCGCCGGGGCGTCGGGCGCCATCTGGAAATACCATCCGAACAGCGCCTGCAGCTCTTCTTCGTTGACCTTGACGATCTGGGCCGCCTGCAGCGAACGCGTAACGCAGCGCTCGTCGACCTGGCCCTCGCGCAGGTTCAGGTCGAGGTAGCGCAGCGCGCCGGTGGCTGCGAGCAGTGCATGCAGGGTGGTGCGCGAGCGCTCGCTGCGCTGGGCCAGGGTGCCGAAATAGAAGATGCCCGGCTGCGCGTTCTCCAGCGCCGCCAGCGCCTGCTCGCGGTCGATGAAATCGTAGGCCTGGCAGGGCAGGATCGTGAAGCGGTGGCCGCGCGCGACGCGCTCGACCAGCACGCGGCCGGTTTCCTCGATCGGGTCGAGCTGCAGCCCGGCCTCGCTCATCGCGAAGCGTTCGAATTCCGCGCGCACGGCCTGGCCTGGACCGTCGCTGCCGATGCGGGTGATCATCAGCTGCGGCGCCATGAAGGCGGCGAGGTGGCGCGCCACGTTGAAGGGCGCGCCGCCAACGACCTGCTCGGTGGTGAAGTCGTCGACCAGCGCTTCGCCGAAGACGGCGGTGGTGGCGGGCGCGCTCACGCGACGAAGGGAACGGTGTCGCGGAACGACGCGCGTTCGGACAGTTTATCGAACAGGCGCGCCAGGTTCGGGTAGTCGCCGCGCCAGTCGATCTCGGGGAAGCGGAAGGCGAGCCAGCCCAGCGCACAGCCGACCGCAACGTCGGCCAGCGTGTAATGGGTGCCCATGCAGTAGCTGGAGTCGCCCAGCCGGGACGACATCTCGCGCAGGCCGGCATGCACCTTGCCCAGCTGGCGCTCGATCCACTTGGCGCTTTGCTGTTCAAGCGGGCGCTCGCGCCGCTCCAGGAAGACCAGGATGGCGGCATCGAGCACGCCGTCGGCCAGCGCTTCCCATACCTTGACTTCAGTGCGCTCGCGGCCGTTCGGCGGCAGCAGCTTGCATACAGGCGAGACGGTATCGAGGTATTCGGCGATCACGCGCGAATCGTAGAGCGTGCTGCCGTCTTCCATCACCAGGCAGGGGATCTTGCCGAGCGGGTTGACCGCTTGAATAGTGGTCTCCGGGACCCAGACGTTTTCCTGCTCGAAGCTGAAATCGAGCTTCTTCTCCGCCAGTACGACGCGGACCTTGCGCACATAGGGACTGGTGATCGAACCGATGAGTTTCATAAATGCCCGGGGTAGAAGAAGAGATGCAAGTATAGCATCGCGAGTCGCGCCGCCACTCGCGCCGGGAAGACGCCAAACGGGCCTGGTTGGCGGCTGTGCTCGGGCTGGCGTCGCGGCCTCGGGCCGCCGCCAGTGGTAAAATCCGCGTTTTTGCACGGACCGCCCGCCATGACCTCTACCGTCCCTTCCCCTACCCTGTCTGCCCTGTCCCCGCTGGACGGCCGCTACGCGTCGAAAACCGACAAGCTGCGCCCGATCCTGTCCGAAGCGGGCTTCATGCACCACCGCGTGAAAGTGGAAATCGCGTGGCTGCAGGCGCTGTCGCAGGCGGGCTTCGCCGAGATCAAGCCGTTCTCGCTTGACGCGAACGCCCACCTCGAACGCATGGCCGCCGAGTTTGGCGACGCCCAGGCGGCGCGCATCAAGGAGATCGAGGCGGTCACCAACCATGACGTCAAGGCGGTGGAATACTGGCTCAAGGAGCAGGTCAAGGACGTGCCTGAGCTGGTGGCGGCGAGCGAATTCATCCACTTCGGCTGCACCTCGGAAGACATCAACAATACCTCGCACGGCATGATGCTCAAGGCCGCGCGCGACGGCGTGCTGCTGCCGTCACTGCAGGCGATCATCGCCAAGCTGACCGAGATCGCGCACACCAACGCGTCGCTGCCGATGCTCTCGCGCACCCACGGCCAGACCGCCAGCCCGACCACCCTCGGCAAGGAATTCGCCAACGTGGTCGCGCGCCTGCAGCGCGCCATCAAGCGCATCGCGCAGGTCGAAATCCTCGGCAAGATGAACGGCGCGGTCGGCAACTACAATGCGCACCTGTCGGCCTATCCGGGCTTCGACTGGGCGGCCTTCTCGCAAGAAGTGATCGAGCAGCGCCTGGGCCTGACCTTCAACCCCTACACCATCCAGATCGAGCCGCACGACTACATGGCCGAGATGTTCGACGCCATCGCGCGCGCCAACACCATCCTGCTCGACCTGAACCGCGACATCTGGACGTATGTCTCGCTGGGTTACTTCAAGCAGAAGCTGCGCGCCGGCGAGATCGGCTCCTCGACCATGCCGCACAAGGTCAACCCGATCGACTTCGAGAACTCCGAGGGCAACCTGGGCCTGGCCAACGCGGTGCTGCGCCACATGGCCGAGAAGCTGCCGGTTTCGCGCATGCAGCGCGACCTGACCGATTCGACCGTGCTGCGCAATATAGGCGTGGGCTTCGGCTACACCCTGCTGGCCTACGACAGCTGCCTGCGCGGCCTGAACAAGCTGGAAGTAAACGCGGCCCGCCTGGAAGCGGACCTGGATGCAAACTGGGAAGTGCTGGCCGAGCCGGTGCAAACCGTGATGCGCCGCTACGGCATCGAGAACCCGTACGAGCAGCTCAAGGAACTCACCCGCGGCAAGGGCATTACGCGCGACGCGCTGCAGGAGTTCATTGGGAAGCTGGCGATTCCGCAGGAGGCGAAGGATCTGCTGCTGCAAATGACGCCGGCGAATTACACCGGGCTGGCGGCGCAACTGGCTGCGGCCATTTAATACCAGCGCACCGTAGCGTGGGCAAGGAACTTGCCCACGTTACGATCTGCGGCAACGCACCATGTAACACTCATCGCCGCTTCAATACTCCCACACCACCTTCCCGCCCAAACGGCGTTCCAGTTCGGCCCGCGCCAGGATCGAGCCGTATTCCGCATGTCCGCCGGTAAGGTTCTCGCCGGTGACCGACAGCTCCAGCCCGGGCCGGATGCGCCAGCCGAAGCGCGCGTCGAGCGCCGTGTAGGAGGAAGGCGTCAGCGTCCAGGCGCGAGGGCGCGCACGGTGCGCGAGGCGGCCGCCCACAGCGCGTGCTGCGGCGACAGGCGCCAGGACAGGAGCGCCGGAAGCAGGCGGCCAGTCGGCGCCCGCGCGCCGTGCGTGGCCGGCAGGGGAAGCTTGAATTGCGCACGGCTCCTGCTTCGCGCAACTTTCGTGTCAGCCATCAATATTTGAAAACCAGCCCTGCTCTGGATTTTACATTCCAGCCGCCACTGCTGTGCACTCTTTGCAATCCGTGCTAGTGTACAAAGCGAAAAAAACCATCCCCAGCAGCAGGAAAGGATCTTTGGTATAGTTAGTTCTAACGCGTACAGCTTTCCACAAAGAAACAATGCATCGCTACACTAACACAGCCATCCTGCTGCACTGGACGATTGCCCTGCTGATCATTGGCACCTTCACGCTCGGGCTGGTCATGACGGACATTCCGGGCTTGACGCCAACCAAGGTGAAATATTTTTCCTGGCACAAATGGGCGGGCGTGACCGTGCTCGGCCTGGCCGCCCTGCGCCTGCTGTGGCGCCTTTTCCGTCAGCCGCCGGCCTATGCCGACACCATGCCGGCCTGGCAGCGCGGCGCCGCCCACGGCCTGCACTGGCTGCTGTACGTGCTGATGTTCGCGGTGCCGGTGTCCGGGTATTTCTACAGCCTGGCGGCAGGGGTGCCGGTCGTGTATTTCGGCCTGTACCAGCTGCCGGTGCTGATCGGCGCCGATCCCGCGCTCAAGCTGGTGCTGAAAGACGTCCATTACTGGCTCAACATGCTGTTGGCGCTTCTCGTCGGCGTGCACGTGGCGGCCGCGTTCAAGCACCTGCTGGTCGACCGCGACGGCGTGATGGGACGCATGCTGCCTTTCTCTACTGTGAAGGAACCTAGATGACACCACTCAAGGGCCTGTTGCTGGCCTCCGCCTTGGCCAGCGCCGCCGCCGGCGCCGCACCTCTGAAAACCGATGCGGCCAAGAGCAGCGTCTCGGCCGTGTTCAAGCAGATGGGCGTGCCGGTCGAAGCGAAATTCGCCAAGTTCACCGCCCAGATCGACTACAACGCGGCCCAGCCGGCCGCCTCGAAAGCCAGCGTCGACATCGCCACGGCCAGCCTCGACCTGGGCGATCCCGAATACAACAAGGAAGTGGCCAAGAAAGAATGGTTCAACGCCGCGCAATTCCCGAAGGCGAACTTCGTGTCGACCGCGATCGCCCCGGCAGGCGCCGGCAAGTTCAATGTTACCGGCAAGCTCAGCATCAAGGGCCGCAGCGCCAACGTGAGCTTCCCGCTGACGATGAAGACGGAAGGCGCGAAACAGGTGTTCGAGGGTCAGCTGCCGATCAAGCGGCTGGCCTTCAATATTGGCGAAGGCGAGTGGAAAGACACGAGCATGGTCGCCGATGAAGTTGTCATCAAGTTCCGCGTCGTCGCGGCGCCGTAATTAAGTAATCTTGCTCATCAATACTCACCCTCATAAGGAAACACGCTACATGAAAATCATCCATTTGATCGCTGCCGTCACCGCCCTGAGCGCAGGCGCCGCCTTTGCCGCCGATACCTACAAGATCGACCCGAACCACACCTACCCAAGCTTCGAAGCCGACCACATGGGCATCTCGGTCTGGCGCGGCAAGTTCAACAAGACCGAAGGCACCGTGACGCTGGACCGCGCCGCCAAGACCGGCACCATCGACATCACCGTGGACACCACCAGCATCGATTTCGGCCACGAAAAGATGAACGAGCATGCCAGGAAGGAAGACATCTTCGACGTCGCCAAATTCCCGACCGCGACATTCAAGGCCAAGTCGATCAAGTTCACCGGCGACGTGCCGACCTCGGCCGATGGCGAATTTACCCTGCACGGCGTGACCAAGCCGCTGACCATGACCATCAATAAATTCAAGTGCATCGACCATCCGATGCTCAAGCGCGAAGTCTGCGGCGCCGATGTCAGCGCCCAGTTCAAGCGCAGCGACTACGGCGTAAACTTCGGCCTGCCACGCTTCTCGCCGGAAGTGAAGCTGCTGATCCAGGTCGAAGCCGTCAAGCAGTAATACCGGGCGCTGCAAGGCAAAAGCCCCGCTGCCATGACGGCAGCGGGGCTTTTTTTTCATTGAAGCCGCCCCTTGCAGGCGGCGGCGTCACGGATTAACGGCCGTCGCGGTCCAGGTCGCCAGGAATGGCGCGCTCGACCTTGTGCCATGCAGCGCGCGAAGCGTGCTTGGCCTGGTCCCAGTTCAGGCGCGAAGCACCCTTGTTGCGTTCCCACTCGCTCGACAGCTCGTTCTCGTGCATCTCGTAGCCGCCTGGATAGCGGCCGGCGCCGTTATAGCCCAGCGCATAGGCCGGAGCATAATCGTCGTAGGTGTAGCCAGGGGTGTAGTACGGCTGGGTCTGGTACTGGGTGCGCCAGTGGGCTTCTTCTTCCGCTGGATTGACCATCTTGGCCACGCCCTTGCCGGCCATGCCGCCGACGGCTGCGCCGATGCCGGCACCTGCCACTGCACCGATCGGGCCGCCCAAGGCCGCGCCGATCACGGTGCCGCCGACTGCCGCGCCGCCTGCTGCGCCGACGCCGGTGCCCAGGTGGTGGTCACGCAGTTCGTCGCCCGGCTTGGCGTTGATGACTTCGCCCGTGCCCTGGCCGGCTGCGCCGCCTGCCATGCCGCCGATGATGGCGCCTGCCGCGGTGCCGATCGGACCGGCGACCGAGCCGACTGCCGCACCGACGGCTGCGCCGCCGGCGCCACCGACGCCTTGCGCCAGGTTATGGTCGTTCAGGTCGTCGTCCGCTTTCGGGTTCACGACTTCGCCTGCGCCCTTGCCGGCTGCACCGCCCGCCAGGCCACCGACGATCGCACCGGCAGCCATGCCGATCGGACCGGCTGCAGCGCCAGCCATTGCGCCCACTGCCGCGCCGGTACCTGCGCCGGTGCCCTTGGCCAGGTAGTGTTCCGACAGGTCGTCACCCGATTTCGGGTTCACGACTTCGCCCACGCCCTTGCCGGCCATGCCGCCGGTGACGGCGCCGATGGCTGCACCAGCGACGGTGCCGATCGGACCGGCCATCGAGCCAATGCCGGCGCCTACGACAGCACCACCGACTGCACCCAGGCCGGCGCCGATCACATGGCTACCGCCATTGTCGCTGAACGATTGCTCGATATGGCGTGCATCTTCGTCCGAACGGGCATTCACGCCCATCACGATGCCGCCGCGCTTGATGCCTTCTTCATAGTGGGCAGCGCGGTCTTCAGGGATACCTGCTCCGATCAGCGCGCCGATCAGGCCGCCGGTCAGGCCGCCGGCGCCGGCGCCAGCCAGGGCTGCGGCCAGCGGGCCGGCCACGACCAGGCCCAGGCCTGGCAGCACGAGGGTGGTGCCGACGGCAGCGATACCGGCCAGCACGGCGCCGATGGTGCCGCCGATACCGGCGCCGATGCCCGCGCCTTCGGCAGCCTTGCTGCCCAGGTCGGTGTCGGTGTCATTGAAATGGGTCTTGCGTGCGTCGTCGGACATCATCAGGTTGACGTCGTCCTTGGTATAGCCGCGGGTCGAGATCGAGCTATAGGCGCGTTCTGCGCTCGCACGGTCAGGGAACAGGCCGGTGACCATACGGGAATTCTGGTTGTTATTCGAATCGTAGTTGCTCATGGCGAATCCTTTCAAAGGTTCAAGTGCGTGGTCGTGCAAACAATGAATGTCTTGCAAGTAGTGCAACCATATTCCGCACACGGGCCCTCTTCTGTTCGCTGACGCACCCTACCGGCTTGTTTTTGAATTCCGAAGAACGGCGCCTGCGATTCGCCGTCTAACGTTCGTTGCCGCACCGACCTGATGGGGGCGGGTCCCTAAACTTGTCAACATGGTCACGGCAATAACGGACCTGGGGGTATGTTTTCTCACTTTGAAGGAGGTAAGCCATGTTATTTATCATTTGGATCGTCGTCGGTGGTATTCTCGGTTGGCTCGCCAGCATGGTCATGAAGACCGATGCAGAGCAGGGCATGATTCTGAACATCGTGGTTGGTATCGTCGGCGCCTTCCTGGGCGGCTGGCTCCTGTCGCCGCTGTTCGGTTCGGGCACCATCAATTCTGACGACTTCAGCGTATCGTCGCTGCTGGTTTCGTTCCTGGGTGCCGTTGTCCTGCTGGCTATCGTGAACCTGCTGCGTCGTGGCCGCGTTCGTTAATAGACACGTGGGTAGCTCTTACTAAAAACCAACGCTTCATGCGTTGGTTTTTTTTACGTCTTAGATTGGCATTATGCGAGCAAAAATTTTCTGGATAGTACTGATCTCTTGCGCCGCCAGCCTCGTGCTGGGCGTGCTCGCGCTGAATTTCATGCCGAGTGAAAAGCAGATCGAAACCCGCCTCACCCACCACTACGACACCAACGATGCCCAGTTCCGCCGCTCGCTCGGCGTGCTGCTCGGCCCGCCCATCGTGGAAGGCAATCAGGTCGAGGCGCTGCTCAATGGCGACCAGATCTTCCCCGCCATGCTGGCGGCGATCCGATCGGCCGAAAAAACCATCACGTTCGAGACCTATATCTACTGGTCCGAAACAATCGGGAAGGAATTTTCCGATGCCCTGGCCGAGCGCGCGCGCGCCGGCGTCAAGGTGCACCTGCTGCTCGACTTCATGGGCAGCGTGAAGATGGACCTCGCGCAGATCGATGCGCTCAAGGCTGCCGGCGTCAAGGTCCAGCGCTACCACAAGCCGGTCTGGTGGAAACTGACGCGCCTGAACAACCGCACCCACCGCAAACTGCTCATCATCGATGGCAAGCTGGGCTTTACCGGCGGCGTCGGCATCGCCGACCAGTGGCGCGGCAATGCCCAGGACGAAAAGCACTGGCGCGACACCCATTTCCGTATCGAAGGCCCGGCCGTCGGCCAGATGCAGGCCGTGTTCAACGACAACTGGCTCAAGGCCACCGGCACCGTGCTCGACGGCGCCGATTATTTCCCGGCATTGAAGCCGGTGGGCAATATGCCGGCCCAAATGTTCTCCAGCTCGCCCACCGGCGGCAGCGAATCCATGCACCTCATGTACCTGATGGCCATTACTTCGGCGCGCAAGACGATCGATTTGTCGGCCGCCTATTTCGTGCCCGACGACCTGACCATCCGCACCATGATGGAAGCGGCCAGGCGCGGCGTGCGTGTGCGCATCATCATGCCGGGCAAGTTCATCGATTCCGACCTGGTCAAGGCTGCCTCGCGCGAGCGCTGGCCCGAGCTGCTGGCCGCTGGCGTCAAGCTGGCCGAATACCAGCCCACCATGTACCACGTGAAAGCGCTGATCGTCGACTCGCTGCTGGTGTCGGTCGGCTCGACCAATTTCGACAACCGCTCGTTCAGCATCAACGACGAAGCCAACCTGAACGTGCTGGACCCGGCATTCGCACGCACACAGGAAACCATTTTCGAAGCGGACTGGCGCCTGGCCAGACAGGTGACCAAGGAAGCCTTCCGCGAACGCCCATGGTGGCAGCGCGTGACGACAGGCCTGGCCTCGCTCGTCAAAACCCAGCTGTAAAGACGCCGCTTTTGGTCTGTTTTCCTCGCAGAAAAATTTGATTTGCGCAGTCGACATAGTGCTTGACGTTAGGGATATGTATTACGGATACTCTTGGCTGCTCATGGAGCCCCAAGAGTGTTCCCTTCCCTAACAGACTGACGCGAATGAAAAAGACTCTCCTCTCGCTGGCTATCCTGACCAGCTTCGCCGCACAAGCGGACGAAGGCATGTGGATGCCGCAGCAGCTGCCACAAGTAGCCAAGCAACTGAAAGCCGCCGGCCTCAAGCTGGATCCGGCCAGCCTGACCAAGCTCACCGAATTCCCGATGGGCGCCATCGTGAGCCTGGGCGGCTGCTCGGCCTCGTTCGTGTCGCCGCAAGGCCTGGTCGTCACCAACCACCACTGCGTGTACAACAGCGTGGCGGTCAATTCGACCCCGGAACGCGACCTGCTCGCCAACGGTTTCCTGGCTAAAAACTTCGGCGAAGAACTGCCGGCCGCCCCGGGCAGCCGCGTCTACGTGACCGAGGAAGTGGCCAACGTCACCGACCAGATCATCACTCCTGAAGTCGCCAAGCTGAACGGCAAGGCACGCATTGACGCCATCGAAAAGAACCAGAAGAAGCTGGTGGCCGAATGCGAAAAAGACGCAGGCTACCGTTGCACCGTGGCCAGCTATTACGGCGGCCTGGAGTTCTACCGCCTCAAGCAGCTCGAGATCCGCGACGTGCGCCTGGTGCACGCGCCACCGGCCGGCGTGGGCAAGTTCGGCGGCGACACCGACAACTGGATGTGGCCGCGCCACACCGGCGACTACGGCTTCTACCGCGCCTACGTGAGCAAGGATGGCAAGGCCGCCGAGTTCTCGAAGGACAACGTGCCTTACCAGCCTAAGCACCACATCAAGATCGCCAAGGAAGGCTCGAAAGAAGGCGATTTCATCATGGTGCTGGGCTACCCTGGCCGCACCAACCGCCACCGCCTGCCGTCGGAAGTGGCCTCGACCTTCGACTGGAACTATCCGGCGTTCGTTGCGGCATCGGGCGAGACCCTGGCCATCATCGAGCGCGAGACCAAGAACGATCCTGCCGCCAAGCTCAGGTACGCCGGCCAGGTCGCCAACGTCAACAACTACTACAAGAACCGCAAGGGCATGCTGACCTCTTACGAGGGTAGTGACTTCCTGCAGCGCAAGACCGCCGAGCACACTGCACTGAAGACCTGGGTCAACGCTAACGCGGCCCGCAAGGCCCAGTTCGGCGCCGACATCGAGCAGGTCGAGCAGCTGATCGCCGAGCGCGATGCCGGCACGAAGAAGACCTTCTTCCTGAGCTATGCGCAGCCGAAGTTCCTGTCCTCGGCACGTTCGCTCTACCGCCTGGCCAACGAGCGCACCAAGCCGGACACCGAGCGCAAGTCGGGCTTCCAGGAACGCGACATGCCGCGCTGGAATTCGGTCATCGCCGGCCAGGACCGCACCTACGACGAAAAAGTCGACAAGGCGCTGGTGCTGAACTTCCTGCAGAAATACAACGCGCAGCCGGCTGCCGAGCATGACGCCGCCTTCGATGCCGCCCTGGGACTCCGCGCCGGCATGAGCGAAGCCGAACTGAAGGCCGCACTGGACCGCATCTATGCCGGTTCGAAACTGGCCAACAAGGACGAGCGCAGCGCATGGCTGAAAAAATCGCCAGCCGAATTCCAGGCCTCGAACGACAGCTTCATCAAGGCCGCCGTCGCGATGTACGACGCCGACATGAAGGATGAAGCCAAAGAGCAGGAACTGGCAGGCAAGATCCAGCAAGCCTATGGCAACTACATGAAGGCCAAGATCGCCTACATGAACAGCCGCGGCCAGGCCGTCTACCCGGACGCCAACGGCACCCTGCGCGTTACCTTCGGCAAGATCGCCGGCCGCGCCCACGGCGCCGACGGCACCGGTTCGTGGACCGCGTTCACCACCATCAAGGGCGTGGTCGCGAAGCACACCGGCGAAGGCGAGTTCAACGCCCCGACCGCACAGCTGGCGGCGATCAAGGCCAAGGACTTCGGCAAGTATGTCGACCCGAAGCTCAAG
Source organism: Telluria sp. ZB4P37 (assembly GCF_059685855.1). Lineage (NCBI taxonomy): Bacteria > Pseudomonadati > Pseudomonadota > Betaproteobacteria > Burkholderiales > Oxalobacteraceae > Telluria > Telluria sp. ZB4P37. The sequence goes on along the minus strand of NZ_JCASID010000014.1, from coordinate 61,842 downwards.
ACCGTGCCGGTCAACTACCTGGCGACGCTGGACATCACCGGCGGCAACTCGGGTTCGGCCGCACTGAACGCCAAGGGCGAGCTGATCGGCCTGGCCTTCGACGGCACCCTGGATTCGATCATCTCGGACTGGGACTTCAACAAGGCCAACACCCGCGACATCCAGGTCGACGTGCGCTACATCCTGTGGAACATGAAGCACGTGGACAAGGCGGACAACCTGCTGAAAGAAATGAACGTGCAATAAACGTTCGGGTGGCGCCTGCGGGCGCCATGTGAAAAGCCACGCGGCCTAGCTTGCGTGGCTTTTTTTATGTCGGAATTTCTTACACCTTGGTCGCCGCCCATCCTTCGATGCGAATTATATTGTTGATTTTAAACATATATTTCCTAATGGCATGTATATTGCTTCTATGCACAAAACATCTTTCTGAAAGAAGACCATGAAATCGACCTTCCTCCGCATCCTCTCCTCCGGCCTGCTCGCCCTGGGCCTGTCCGCTTCGGTGGCCGCTGCCCCAATTACCCTAGGCGGCATGAACGTCGCGAGCCAGTGGACCGACTATGCCAACAAAAGCGGCGAAATGTCGGCAACCCCCTGGGGCAACGCCAATACGCTGAAGGCCAATTCGATCGGCTTCTATGTCGAGTACGCAAATGGACTGACCGGCTCGGCCACCTACACCGGCTTGGCCAACTACTGGAATACGACCTGTTGCAGCCTGGGCCCGAATGGATATATCACCCCGACGACGGCCACCGGCTTCTTCGTCGGAACCGGCCCGTTTTATGCGGGCCTGCATGGGATCAACAACACGGGATTCTCGCTGCCGGCGGCTTGGCAAGACCTGCGCAATCAGTACACCTCGAACTTCGACCTGTCATTCGAGAATTTCAACAATTCGACCTGGCGTGCCGCCAATACTTCGTGGGGAAGCGTCCAGATTACCCTGTACAGCTCGACCGCCCTTGCACCGGCTGTCGTACCGGAGCCGGCATCGGCTGCGCTGTTCGGGCTGGGCGTGCTGGGATTGGCCGCTGCGCGCCGCCGCTCGGCCAAGCTGGCCACGCCGGCAGTTTAAGCGTCCGCGCCCAAGGAGCCCCGCCGCGTGCGGGGCTTTTTTTCGTCCAACTCCGGGGGTATGGCACCCACATCGTCTTGGCTTAGGTAAATATTCCCAAGACACCTCACCCAGGCCTGGGGCGAAGCCCTGGTACGGCTCAAGGCAGTGCTGGAGGCTTGAAGCCTGCTCAAGCCATCATCGCTTCCAGCTCGGCCGCAACCTGCTGCGCCAGCTGGTGGATGTGGAAGCCGTCCACAAAACCGTGGTGTGCCTGTACCGAGAACGGCAATTCGAGGCGCCCGCCGCCGGCATCCCGGAACTTCCCCCATGCGAACGAGGGAATGTCCGGATGCGCCAGCGAGGCGCTCGGATGCTGGATCGAGGTAAACGCCAGCCACGGAATGCAGGTGACGAAGACCTGCTCCTTCGCCTCGCGCGGCGACATGTTGCGGTAGGTGGCGTTCAGCCCGGTCATGGCGCTGGCCTCCTCGCGCGCCGCGATGCCGCGGGCGACGAAGTCGCGCAGGTCGTCGGTCCAGGCGAACTGGGCGAAATTCAGGTCGTCATGGTGGTTCACCACCGTGAACGAGGGCCGCAGGCGCTCGATGCGGAATACCTCGCCGTCCAGCAGGCGCCAGCGGAAGTTCTCGATCGCGAGCACCGAACGCAGCACGGCGCACAGCAGCACGTGGAAGGGGGCCAGGCCCTGCTGCTTGCACCAGGGCCTGAAGTCCGGCAGGTCGAGCGGAAAGCACAGGTTGACCGCGGCGCTGTCCATGCCGTCGAACAGGTCGAAGCGGTCGCGCCGCCGTTCAAATTGTTCCAACTGCGTCTCCACCTGCTTGCCTGACTTACTGCGCCTTGTTCAGGCGGCTGTGGCGCACGCTGTACAGGAAATAGGTCGCCACGGCCACCGCCATCCAGATGAAAAACACGCGGAAGGTGGTCGCCGACAGGTCCTTCATGATGTACAGGCAGGCGAGGATCGACAGGCCCGGGATCAGGTAGGGGCCGAAGGGCACGCGGAAGCCACCCGGCTCGCCCGCACCCTGCTTGGCGCGGATCACCGGCACCGCGATCGACACCACGATGAAGGCGGTCAGCGTGCCCATGCTCACCATGTCCCACAGGAAGGTCGCGTCGACCAGGCCGGCCACCAGGGCCACCACGATGCAGACGATCACGGTATTGGCGGTCGGGGCCAGGGTGCGCTTGTTCACCTTCTGGAAGGTTTTCGGGATCAGACCGTCGCGGCTGATCGCGTACAGGATGCGGGTCTGGCCGTAGATCGTCACCAGGGTCACCGAGAACACCGACACCACCGCGCCCGCCGACAGCACCAGCGCCGGCCAGGCCTGGCCGGTTACGTTCTGCAGGATCACCGACAGGCCGGCCTGCTGGCCCTCGAACAGGTGGGCCGGCTGGGCGCCCATCGCGGCAAACGCCACCATCAGGTAGAACACGGTCACGATCACGAGCGCGGCCAGGATGCCGATCGGGACGTTGCGGCGCGGGTTGTTGACTTCTTCGCCGGCGGTGGCGATGGTGTCCAGGCCAATGAAGGAGAAGAACACGGTGCCGGCGGCGGCTGTCACGCCGGCCATGCCGGCATAGCCGTTGCTGTTGTCGGTATTGAAGAAGGGCGTGAAGTTGTTGGCGTCGAAGCCGGTGAAGGCGATCACCGAGAAGAAGATCAGGATCGCCAGCTTGATCAGCACCATGATGGCATTGGTGGTGGCCGATTCCTTGGTGCCGCGTACCAGCATGATGCAGCACATGGCGATCAGGAGCACCGGCGGCAGGTTGAAGTTCCCCGGCATGAAGTGGACATTATGGTGGTCCGACACGAACATCGGCGAACGCAGGTGGGCCGGGATCTCCCAGCCGATCGCATTGGTCAGGAAGTTATTCAGATAGTCGGACCAGCCGATCGCCACCGCGCTTCCCGCCAGGCCGTATTCGAGCAGCAGGCAGGCCGCCACGATGAAGGCGGCGAACTCGCCGACGGTCGCATAGGCGAACGAATAGGACGAGCCGGCAGCCGGCACGCGCCCGGCCAGCTCGGCGTAGCACAGCGCGGTCAGGCCGGCGGTGAGCGCAGCCAGCAAAAAGGACAGGATCACGGCCGGACCGGCCTTCGGCACCGCCTCGACCATCGTGAAGAAGATACCGGTGCCGATGGTGGCGCCGACGCCGATCATCGTCAGCGGGAACAGCCCGAGCGACCGCTGCAGGCCGCCGTCGCTCGTGCCGTCGCTGTCGTCATGATGACGTCCAGCGGGTTTCGTGCGGATCAGCTTTTGGCCCAGGGTCAGATTCACGGCAAGTCCTTTGGTGCGGTTGGCAAGGTCGGCGGCGTTAACGATCCGCCAATCAAAGCCTGCGATTATAGGGGTTGTTGTGTTATCGCCCAAAAATAGTTTAAACAAAGATGCATAATCAAGACATGTTTTGATAAAATGGATGGGTTCGCACGAAATCCAGCTTCGTCTGAACCCCTTTTTTTAGCGTAAAACATGCAATCCAAATGAATCAATAAGGAAAACAACATGATCTCGACCGCTTCCCGCCCCTATATCGACGCCTCCGTTCCCGTCTTGCGTGAACATGGCCTGGCCATTACCACCGAGTTCTACCGCAGCATGTTCGCGGCGCACCCGGAGCTGACCAGGCTGTTCAACATGGGCAACCAGGCCAACGGCGCGCAGCAGCAGTCGCTGGCGTCGGCGGTGTTCGCCTACGCTGCCAACATCGGCAATGCAGGGGCGCTCGGTCCGGTCGTGAGCCGCATCGTGCACAAGCACGCCTCGGTCGGCATCCGCGCCGATCACTACCCGATCGTTGGCCACCACCTGCTCGGCGCGATCAAGTCGATCCTGGGAGATGCCGCCACCGAGCCGCTGCTCAATGCCTGGGAAGAAGCCTATACCTCGCTGGCGAAGCTCCTGATCGATGCGGAATCGAAGATGTATGCCGACGCCGGCGTGCAGCCGGGCGAGACGCGCCCGATGCGCGTGCTCGACGTGGTGCGCGAAAGCGACAACATCGCCTCGATCCGTTTCGTGCCGGTCGACGGCGCCCTGCCGCCCTTCAAGGCCGGCCAGTACGTCAGCGTGGCGGTGGACTTCAAGGACGGCCGCCGCCAGCTGCGCCAGTACAGCTTGTCGGATGCGCCTGGCAAGGACAGCCTGCGTATCTCGGTCAAGCGCGAGGATGGAGACAGCGCGGTGCCATGTGGCGAGGTCTCGACCTGGCTGCACGACAACGTGAATGTCGACGACCTGCTGCACGTGACCCATCCCTTCGGCGACTTCCAGCCGGATACGGAATCAAGCGAACCGGTGGTGCTGCTCTCGGCCGGCGTGGGCATCACACCGATGATCGCGGCGCTGAACCGCATCGCCATGGTCAACCCGGAGCGCCGCGTGATCTTCGCCCATGCCGCGCGCAATGCGGCGCATCACCCGCACCAGGCTGACGTCGCCGCCGCCAAGGCGCGCATGCCGCACCTGACCGTGCTGAACTTCCATGAAGAAGACGCTGCCCTCGGCGCCCTGCCGGGCAAGATGGACCTGGCGCGCCTGCCATCGTGGCCGCGCACCGAGACCAATGTCTACATGTGCGGTCCGCTGCCCTTCATGCAGGCGCAGTGGAATGCGCTCTTGGAGGCCGGTGCGCCGGCCCCGCGTTTGCACCGCGAGGTGTTCGGGCCGGATTTGCTGGATAACCTGCTGTGATACGTGGCGGCCGGCCGGTCTGGCGAATATCCACTGCCGGTTGATCTGTCGAAAATCGTAAGGTGGGCAGGGTAAAACAGTCCAGTGGACTGTTTTACACCCGCGCCTTCAACTAAACGATGCTCCACCGCGATGCATACGCGATTTGAACGCGCGGCCGGCAAAGCCGGCCACCCTACAGCCTTGTCGTCCCAAACAAATTCTTGTGCTCCCGCGGCTGCGAACGCCAGTACTGCGGCGGTGCAAACACCTGCTCCCCCAGTTCCGCCGCCGCATGCCAGGCCCAGCGCGGGTCGTACAGCATCGCGCGCGCCAGCCCGATCACATCGGCCTGGCCCTGCTGCAGGATGCTTTCCGCCTGCTGCGCCTCCGTGATCAGCCCCACCCCGATGGTCGGCAAGCCCGTCTCCCGCTTGATGCGCTCCGCGAACGCTACCTGATAGCCCGGCCCGAGCGGAATCTCCTGCCGCGGCGACAGCCCGCCGCTGGACACGTGGATGAAATCGCAGCCGCGCGCCTGCAGCTCGCGTGCAAAGCTTAGGCTCTGCCCGATCTCCCAGCCGCCCTCGACCCAGTCGGTGGCCGAAATCCGCATGCCCACTGCCATCTCCTTCGGCACCGCGGCGCGCACGGCATCGAAGACTTCCAAAGGGAAGCGCATGCGGTTTTCCAGCGACCCGCCATAGGCGTCCTCGCGCCGGTTCGCCAGTGGCGACAGGAACTGGTGCAGCAGGTAGCCGTGGGCGCCGTGCAGCTCAATGCCGTCGAGGTCCAGCGCATGCGCACGCCGCGCCGCAGCCACGAAGCCTTCCTTCACACGCGCCAGTCCGGCAACATCGAGTGCCAGCGGCACCGTCTCGCCCTCGGCATGCGGCAGGGTCGACGGCGCGACGGTCTGCCATCCGCGCGGCTGGCCTGGCGGGATATGCGCGCCACCTTCCCACGGCACCTCGCTCGAGGCCTTGCGCCCGGCATGGGCGAGCTGGATGGCGATCTTGATCGGCGAATGGCTGCGCATGGCGCGGATCACCGGCGCCAGCGCTTCGGCATGGGCGTCGGACCACAGGCCCAGGTCGTCGGGGGAAATGCGGCCGTCAGGCGTGACGGCGGTGGCTTCGATGATCAGGAGGCCGGCGCCGGACAGCGCCAGGCCGCCGAGGTGGATCATGTGCCAGTCGGTGGCGCGGCCGTCGACACTTGAATACTGGCACATCGGGGCGATGGCGATGCGGTTCGGAAGTTGCAGGGGTCCCAGGGTAACTGGGGAGAAGAGCATGCTCATGAGGCCTCCGCGCGGGGCAAAGGCTTTAGTCTAGTGCAGAGGGGGATTTGATGTTGCGACGCTGGTGAGGAAACGGGATCCCGGCCTGCGCCGGGATGACGGTTCTACTGCCGACACACTAAACAGCTCAACGTTTGCCCAAAGACCGTCGCCCCGGCGCAGGCGTAAGCAATGCCACTGGCATTGCTTACGCTAAGTTACGCGATCAGCCGATCCGCGTCACCATCAGCGCCGCGCGCAGCCCAACGCGCACGTCCGGATTCGGGAACACCACCAGCTCCTCGTCGTGCTCCACGGTGTAGACCGTGTCGCCATCGGCCGCAATGACCTCGCCTTTTTTCATCGGCGTGAAATTCCAGGTCTCGCGCCCCACCGACATCGTGAAGGCATCGGACAACTTGATCACCTGCCGCGCCGTGGCGAACACGTGTGGCGCTGCTTTGGCGGCCCCGCCGGTTTGCCCGCGCAGCAGCCGGTCCAGTGCTGTCGACGCATCGGCAAACTGCGACAAGTCGTTCTGTCCCAGCGTACCGACCCGCCCCAGCTCCACGGTGGTCCCCGCGGCGCCATGGTGCTCGCTCGCGTAATAGCTGTAGGTGCCGACCGACTTCGGGTTCATGATGACCGCACCGATCGCCGCCTGTCCAAGCCAGTCGATCAAGGCCTTGCGCGGCTCGTCCGGGATCAGCTCCGGCACGATCGCGAACATCGGGTAGTGCGAAGGACGGATCGCCGTGTGCAGGTCCAGGTGCCAGCGCGCCGGCCCTGCCCCCGCAAAAAACGCTTCCGTCGCCGCGATGATCGCATCGGCACGCGCCGCCTCGAAGCTGCCGGCCAGCGCACCGCGCTCGCTGCGGAACATGCGGTTCAGGTCCGCATCGATAAAACGCTTGCCCGCCGCGATCGCGTCGATGTTCCCGACGCAGAGCATCAGGTCCACCGCGAGCGCGTGCGGACTGCGCGACAGGGCTTCGATAAGCCAGGCGACCATTTCGATCGGCCCGGTTTCGTCGCCATGCACGCCCACCGATACCAGCACGGTCGGGCGGGCGGCATCCGGTGCCGCCGACTTGACCGTCAGGATTCCGGGAGCCGGCAGGCCGACCGCGAAGCCAGCCTGCGTGAAGCGTTGCGCCACCGTGCCGAAGTCACCTCCGGCAAGGAGCCGCACCGCTTCCGGCAGCGCACCAGGTTCGGCTGCGCTCATGCCTTATGCTGCCAGGCGGTCCGGGCTCGAGCCTTCCGACAGCGCCCAGACGTCCAGCATTGCTTGCTCGAGCTCGACCGGCTGGGCAAAGCCCGTCAGGCCGCGCGCCTTGGTGACTTCGGCAACCGCCGCCAGCGCATCGCCGCCATGGCCGGCACGCTCGATCACCTGCAGCAGCAGGCGCTGCTGGGTGCGGCGCAATGCCTGCATCGCGTAGTTGCGCAGCTGTTCCTGGGCCATGCCCTGGGCCGGCAGCTTCAGGCCGCGTTCCAGGGTGTCGATGCCGGCCTGCTGGCGCAGCGCCATGCCGACCTGCAGGAACTGGGCCAGGCTCATGCCGCTTGGACGCTGCACCGAGACCGCCGCGAACAGGAAGGTCGCCAGCGACTCGATGGTCTCGACGGCTTTCCAGGCTGCGGTGAACGATGCCGGCAGGCCGCTGTGGCCATCGGCTTCCGAACGGGCCGGGGTCAGGCTGCGCAGCTGGTCGGCCTGGCCGAACAGCGAGGACAGCTCGGCCATGCCATCGGTACCCGCTGGCAGCGACAGCACGCCTTCGATCACGGCGCGCAACAGCGCACGGGTGCGAAGGTCGACTGCCATCGACACGTCGCGCGGCACGGTCAAGGCATCGGCGTCGAGGGCGTCGAACACCGGCGCCAGGTGCAGCGCCGACCAGGCGCGTGCCCAGGCCTTCACCACTTCGGTTTCATCCACGCGGTGCTCGGCTGCCAGGTCGCGCAGCATCAGCGGACCGCAACGGTTGACCGCTTCGTTGGCGAGCACGGTGGCCAGGATGGTATTGGCCAGCGGGTGGTTCAGCGGGTTACGGGTGGCCACCAGTTGCGCCGGGAAGTACGGGCGCAGCAGCGAGTCGGCCCAGGATTCGCTGGTCAGGTCCAGCGCCGACAGGGTGCGCTTGAAGCGGTTCTTGACGTTGGCGACGACGACCGCCAGTTCAGGGGCCGACAGGCCCAGGCCCAGTGCCTTGCGGCGCTGCAGCTCGGCGTCGCTCGGCAGCTGTTCCAGTTCGCGCGAGACCGAACCATCGGACTCCAGGTTGGTGATCAGGGCGGCATAGCCGTCCACGGTCGACCCGGTGGCCTGCGCCTGCGCTTCGCGGGTCAGCAGGTGGGTCTGCTGGGTGTTGTCGCGCAGGACCAGGCGTTCGACGTCGCCGGTCATCTCGTTCAGGATGCGGTTACGGTCACCTTCCGGCAGTTCGCCGGCATTGACTTCGGTGTCGAGCCAGATCTTGATGTTGACTTCGTGGTCGGAGCAGTCCACGCCGGCCGAGTTGTCGATCGCATCGGTGAAGATGCGGCCACCGGCCAGGGCGAATTCGATACGGCCGGCCTGGGTCGCGCCCAGGTTGCCGCCTTCGGACACGACCTTGCAACGCAGTTCGCTGCCGTTGACGCGGATGCGGTCGTTGGCGCGGTCCTTCACCTGCGCATGGGTCTCGCTCGATGCCTTGATATAGGTGCCGATGCCTCCGTTGTAGAACAGGTCGACCGGCGCCAGCAGGATGCGGTGCATCAGTTCTTCTGGTGCCAGCGAGGTTTCCTGGATGTCGAGCGCAGCGCGCACTTCGGGGCTCAGGTCGATCGAACGGGCCGAGCGCGGGTACACGCCGCCGCCCTGCGAGATCAGGCTCTTGTCGTAGTCTTCCCACGACGAACGCGGCAGCGCGAACATGCGCTGGCGTTCCTTGAACGAGACTTCGACGCCAGGTGTCGGATCCAGGAAGATGTGGCGGTGGTCGAACGCGGCCAGCACCTTCAGCTGGCGCGACAGCAGCACGCCGTTGCCGAACACGTCGCCCGACATGTCACCCACGCCGACCATGGTGATCGGGGTAGTCATCATGTCGTGGCCCAGTTCATAGAAGTGGCGCTTGACCGCTTCGAACGCGCCCTTGGCGGTAATGCCCATCTTCTTGTGGTCGTAGCCGTTCGAGCCGCCCGAGGCAAAGGCGTCGCCCAGCCAGAAGCCGCGCTTGACGGCGATGCTGTTGGCGATGTCCGAGAAGGTCGCGGTGCCCTTGTCGGCAGCGACCACCAGGTACGGGTCGTCCTGGTCGTAGCGCACGGTGTTTTCCGGCGCGACGATGGCGCCGCGCACGCGGTTGTCGGTCACTTCCAGCAGGCTGGCGATGAACAGGCGGTAGACCGATTCACCTTCGGCTGCCACGACTTCACGCGCGGCGCCGGTCGGCATCTGCTTGCACACGAAGCCGCCCTTCGAGCCGGCCGGCACGATGACGGCGTTCTTCACCATCTGCGCCTTTACCAGGCCGAGCACCTCGGTGCGGTAGTCTTCCATGCGGTCCGACCAGCGCAGGCCGCCGCGGGCGACCGGGCCGCCGCGCAGGTGCACGCCTTCGAAGCGGCGCGAGAACACGTAAATCTCGCGGTAAGGACGCGGTTCCGGCGCCAGCACCAGGTTGCTGGTATCGACCTTGAAGATGATCTTTTCGCCGTCGTTCTGGAAGTAGTTGGTGCGCACGGTGGCCAGCGCCAGGTCGACCAGTGCGGCCATGATTTCTTCGGTGTCGGCGTGGTTCACGCTCGACAGGCCGGCCTTGAGCGCGGCCAGCTTGGCGGTGCCGGCGGCGTGCTCGGACTCGCCCAGCTTCGGATCGAAGCGCAGCAGGAAACCGGTGACGAATTCCTTCACCAGGGCCGGCTGGGTGCGCAGGGTCTCGGCCATGTAGCGCACCGAGAACTTCGAGCCGAGCTGGCGCCAGTAGCTGATGTAGGCGCGTACCAGCTGCACTTCGCGCATGGCCAGGCCGCCTTCGATGGTCAGGCCGTTCATGCGGCCGTCTTCGGCTTCGCCGTTGAACAGTGCGGTGAACAGTTCTTCGGCCACCGGGATGATGCCCTGCTTGACCAGCTTGGCGCCGCTCTCGTCGTCCACCGCCAGTGCGGTGACGTGGTGGCGCGCGCCGTCGGCGGTCTTGATCATCCAGGTCTGCTCGCGGTCCACGGCGATACCGGCGTTTTGCAGTGCCGGCAGGATGCGCGACAGCGACGGCACGACTTCGCCCGAGTACAGGCGGATCGAGGCGCCCGCGGCGGCGTTGCCGGCGCCGCTGCCAGGTTCCACGCGCACGGCGACGCGATCCTGCTGGCCGTTCTTGAGCAGGGCCTGCAGGTCGCTGAACGCAGTTTCAGGTGCGGTGGCGGTGACAAACGAGACCGGCAGGTTGGCGCCGAGTTTGCGCAGGCTGCTGCGCTGGGTGTGCTCGTCCACGCTGTTGGTCAGGAGCGCGAAGCGGTCATGCCAGCCGTCCAGCACGGACAGCAGCGGCTGCTGGATGTCGGTTTCCAGGTCGAGCGGATTGCGCGCGGCGTGGGCGATCAGGTAGACGCGCGCCAGCGGGCCGTCGGCCACCAGGGTCTGCACGCGCACATCAACCGCGCCCGAGCTTTCCTTCAGGGCCGCGGCCAGGCCGGAGGCAACCTGGGCGCTGTAGCGCTCGCGCGGCAAATAGACCAGCACGTTCAGGTGGCGCGCATAGACGTCGCGGCGCGCGAAGACTTTCGGGCGCGGCTGCTTGTACAGCGATACGACCGAGCTGCAGACCTGGGCCAGCCATTCCGGATCGGCTTCGAGTGCTTCGGTGCGCGGAAGCGACTCGAGGATCTCGACAAACTTCTCGGCGCGGAAACCTTCCTGGCGCACGCCGGCGATCGACAGCACCTTGGCGACGCGGCCGCGCGCGAACGGCAGGCGCGCCAGCGGGGTCGAGGTGGCGGCGCGGGTGAACAGGCCCACGAAGCAGTGCTCGCCCAGGATGCGCCCTTGCGCGTCGGTGTCGCGCACGCCGATGAAGTCGAGCGGCTGATCGCGGTGCAGGGTGCCTTCGACGTCGGCTTTCACGATCGACAGGGTATCGGCGCGGCGCGACAGGGTTTCGAAGTCGCCCGGGATATTGGCCAGGCAGGTGCCGTAGACCGGATGTGCGGTATCTTGCAGCACGCCGACGCGGCTCGGGACGTCGCGCTCGAGTTCGCGCACGCCTTCCTTGACCATGTAGTACGCGTAGCCGAACGGCTCGAAGCCTTCGTTCTTGGCCCATTCGAGAAAGGCCGCGACTTCCTGGCCTTCGGCGGTGCCTGCCTGGGCGGCGGCGGCGGCGACGGCGGTCATGCGGTCGGCCATCTTGACGGCGTCGCGGTGCACCACGGCGGCATCGTTGGCCACCATGCGGATGCGCGCGGTCAGCACGTCGAGTTCGGCGAATTCGAGTTCGTCGTTGAGCAGCACCAGCACGATCGATTCGAGCGGGGCGCCGGCTTCGCCGACGGAGATGGCGGCGCCGGCGCCGTCGCGGCGCACGGCCAGCACGGCGTTCATCACGCCGGTGGCGATCTGGCGCTCCTTGCGCAGGGCCATCACGAAGGAATCGACCAGGTAAGGCATGTCGGCGTTCAGGATCAGCAATGCGGTGGCCATGCCGCCACGCCCGTCGGAATACTGCATCTGCGCGATCTGGCAGCCAGGGCCGGTGCGCTGGGCCAGCTGCGAGAAACCTTCCCACAGCACAGGCGCCAGGCTCTCGGGTGCGGTGCCGGCCAGGTCTTCGTCGTCGAGCGATCCGAGCCACGCGCTGATCAGCGCGCCCACCTGCTTGGTGTCGCTGCCTGCGGCGTGGTTTGCATTCACCAGAGCGAGCGTCTGGTTACGCAGATCTTGTGGCATGTCTTTCATTTGCTTCTCCAAAGTTTGTGTGCCCGGCGCGCTTTTCGGCTTGTGGCTTCGCGCTGCCCTGGCTCTATATTGGACGGGGGTGTCCCGTCCGAATTCCGTGTGCGTCGCAGTATTCCTGGGTGCGCCAATCCGTTATTAGAACATGCCATGCGGGCTGGGTCACGCCCGTTCCGCTTGGCCTCATGCAGGATTAAGACAGGTCGTAAAGACCCGGCAGGCCAAGGATACGTTCGAGTTCCTCGAGGGCGGCCAGGCATTCGATCGCCAGCTGCGGATCGGCCAGGTCCTTCGGCTCGACGTGGTCGCGGTAATACCGCTCGACCCAGGGCACCAGCTTCGCATACAGGGATTCGGTCATGACCACGCCCTGGTGCATGGCGCGCGCTTCGTCGTCGGTCAAGGCCACGCGCAGGCGCAGGCAGGCCGGCCCGCCGCCGTTACGCATGCTCTGGCGCAGGTCGAACTCGAGAAGCTCGTCAATCGGGCCGCCGCCGGCCACCATGCCGTCAAGGTAAAGCGACACCGCCGGGTTCTCGCGGCATTCGTGCGGCACCAGCAGCGCCATGCGGCCGTCCGGCTTGGTGAGCAGCTGGCTGTTGAACAGGTAGCTGGCCACGGCATCGGCCACCGGCACCTGGCCGGTCGCCACGCGCACCGGCAGCAGGCCGGTATCGACGGTTTCCAGCGCCCGGCGCAGCGCGTCGAGCGTATTCGCTTCATCCAGGAATGCCTGCTCGTGATAGAACAAAACGTTGCCGTTGCCGACCGCGATCACGTCGTTGTGGAACACGCCCTGGTCGATCACGTCTGGGTTCTGCAAGGCGAACACGGTGCGCGCCGGGTCCAGGCCATGCAGGCGGGCGACCGCCTGCGAGGCTTCCAGGGTCTGGCGCGCCGGGTATTTCTTCGGGCTCGGGGCGGACGGATCGAACTCCGCCCGGCCGTACACGAAGAATTCGACGCCGGACGCGCCATGCGAGCTTGCAAAACGGGTATGGTTGGCCGCGCCCTCGTCGCCGAAAGCCGGCACCGGCGGCAGCGCGTCGTGCACCATGAAGTGGCCGGCGTCGCCGAAGATGGCGCGCAGCGTGCGGGTGGCCTGCACGTATTCTTCGGAGCGGTGCAGCTTGTTGTTCAGGTTGGCCGGCGTGAAGTGCACGCGCCCGTCCCGCGCGTCGGCGGAGGGGCTCACGGTGGCCGCGTTGGCGGTCCACATCGGCGCGGCCGACCAGGCGCAGGCCAGGATCACCGGCGCCTCGCGGAAGGCCTGGCCCAGCACGTCGGCGTCGGTGCCCGAGAAGCCGATGCGGCGCAGGAGCCGGAAGTTCGGGCGTGCCTGCGGCGGCATCACGGCCTGGGCGAAGCCGCGCGCAGCCAGCGCGCGCATCTTGGCCAGGCCCTGCAGCGCGGCCTGGCGCGGGTTCGAGGCGCTGCGCACATTGCTGAACGAGGCGACGTTGCCGAACGAGAGGCCGGCGTAGTTGTGGGAAGGGCCAACCAGGCCGTCGAAGTTGTATTCGCGAGCAGTACGCATGATTTAGAAAGCCAGTCCCGGCGACAGCTTGGCCGGCATCTCGAGTTCGGCCGTCTCGATCGAGGCGACCGGGTAGGCACAGTAATCGGCCGCGTAATAGGCGCTCGGGCGGTGATTGCCCGACTTGCCGACGCCGCCGAAAGGCGCCGAGCTGGCCGCGCCCGTGGTCGGACGGTTCCAGTTGACGATGCCGGCGCGCGCGCGGACGGCGAAGCGCTTCCAGAGTTCTTCCGACGGCGACAACAGTGCCGCGGCCAGGCCAAATTCAGTGCCGTTGGCGGCGACCATGGCAGCGTCGAAGTCCTTCACGCGGATTACCTGCAGCAGCGGGCCGAACCACTCTTCGTCCGGGATCTCCTTTGCATCGGTGGTGTCGACGATGCCGGCGGTGACGAAACCGGCGTTCGGGTCGAGTTGTTTCATCTGCAGCAGCACCTTGCCTCCCTTGGCAGCCATCGCGGCCTGCGCTTCGATCAGGCGTGCGGCGACGGCTGCGGAAACCACAGGGCCCATGAAAGGCTGGGGCTCGGCCTTCGAGGCGCCGACCTGCAGGGTCGAGGCGACTTGCACCAGCCGGTCGAGGAAGGCCTGGCCACTTGGGCTGTCCTGGATGATCAGGCGGCGCGCGCAGGTGCAGCGCTGGCCGGCCGAAATGAAGGCCGACATCACGGCGTGGTGCACGGCCGCGTCGAGGTCCTTCGGCTCGTTCTTGATGTCCCACACCACCAGCGGGTTATTGCCGCCCATTTCCAGCGCCAACATCTTGCCCGGCTGGCCGCCGAACTGCTTGTGCAAGGCGGCGCCGGTCTGGCTGCTGCCGGTAAACAGGACGCCGTCGATGTCGGCGGCCTGGCCGAGCGCGACGCCGGTGTCGCGCCCGCCATTCACCAGGTTCAGCACGCCCTTGGGCAGGCCGGCCTGTTCCCACAGCTGCACGGTTTTCACCGCGGTGCGCGGCGCGTATTCGCTCGGCTTGAAGACCACCGTGTTACCGGCGATCAGGGCCGGCACGATGTGGCCGTTGGGCAGGTGGCCCGGGAAGTTATAGGGACCGTAGACCGCGAACACGCCGTGCGGGCGGTGGCGCAGCACGGCATTGCCGTCGGCGACCTTGGAAGCCGTCTCGCCGGTGCGCGCGCCATACGACTGCACCGAGATGTCGATCTTGTTGGCCATGGTGGCGACCTCAAGGCGCGCTTCCCACAGCGGCTTGCCCACTTCTTCGGCGATGATGCCGGCCAGTTCTTCGGCATGTTCCTTGAGCAGGTCGCGAAAACGCGTGGCCACGAGGATGCGCTCATCCAGCGGGCTCAAGGCCCAGGATTCGAACTGGGCACGCGCGGCGGCGACTGCATGCTGCACGTCTTCCGCGGTCGATTGGTTGCTGGTCCAGGTCTGGCGGCCGGTTGACGGATCGATGGTGGCGAGTTCCGTGCCGCTGCCGGCGAGCCACTCGCCATTGATATAGTTCGAGAGCTTAGCCATGGGCGTTCTTCCTTGCGTTGAGGGTCAGCGTACGCACTTCGTCGCCGGCCTGCACGTGCAGCTGCGAGAGTTCCTGGGCGGTCAATGCGACGCGGTTGGCGCCGGGGACGGCGCGGGTGAGGATCATGCGGAAATCGGCCAGCTTGGTGTTGGAGACGAGCACGTGCTCAATGTTTTCCAAATGGGCGCCTACCGGCACGCCGGCGTGCGCGCCTGTGGTTGCGCCCTCCTCGGCAATCGCCAGCACGCTGTCGCGCACCGCGCGCAGCTCGGACACGCGGCCCTGCAGCACCGGGCCGGCGTCGAAGATGTCGACATAGCCTTCGTAATGCATGCCTTCGTTTTCCAGCAGCTTCCTCGCCGGGAGGGTCGAGGTGTGCACCTGGCCGATGACTTCGCGCGCCGATTCCGGCAGATAATCGACGTAGAGCGGCTGGCGCGGCATCAGCTCGGCGATGAAGGACTTCTTGCCGATCGCGGTCAGGCCATCCACATGGTTGAAGTCCATCTTGAAGAAATGCCGGCCCAGGCCTTCGTAGAAGGGCGAGACGCCCTGCTCGTCCTGGTAGCCGCGCATCTCGGCGATGATCTTCTCGGTGAACATGTGCTGAAACTGGGCGATGAACAGGAAGCGGCTTTTCGACAGCCACTTGCCATTGAAGCCGGCGCGGTACTGCGGCAGCAGGAACAGCGAGCACAGTTCGGTCGAGCCGGTCAGGTCGTTCGACAGGTACAGGGTTTCCATCCGCGTGAACACGTTCAGTTCGCGGCTGCAGTGCACCAGGGTGCCGATGCGGTAGTTGTAGAAGGGCTCGGTCAGGCCAACCGCTCCCTTGATGGCGCAGACGCCGGCAATGCGCGCGTCGTCGGTGTGCTCGAGCACGAACATGTAGTCGCGCTCTTCGGGCGGGATGGTCTCGGCGAACGAGGCTACCGCGGTGGCGATGCGGTCGCCCAGCATCTTGAGGTCCGGCTTGAGGGTAGTCATGCCGCTGCCGGCCTGGCGCGCCATTTCCATCAGGGCGTCCAGGTCGGTCATTTTGATTGCACGGATTACGAGCATGGAGTCCTCTTTCAGATGCGCACGCAGGTGACGCTGTCACCTGGAGAGACGCCCAGCGCCTGCTGGGCCTCGCGCGGCAGGCAGATGGCCTGGGCGGTGTCGACCGGCGGGCAGGCAGTGATGACGGCGCGGAAGTTCTGTTCGGTGCTGGCCACCGCATAGGCCACCAGCGATTCAAGCGGCGCATCAATCCGGGCATTCTCGACCTGGCGAAGGTGCGAGCCGCAGAACGAGCGCAGCGAATTGCGGTGCGCCTGCAGGATCGGGCCGCCGTCGAAAATGTCGATGTATTCGTCGGCTTCGAAGCCTTCTTGCGTGAGCAGGTCGAAGGCGAGTTCGCCGCTCGGGTGGATCTGGCCCAGCGCGGCCTGGGCGTCGCCCGGCAGCAGCGGCACATAGACCGGATAGTGCGGCATCAGTTCGACGATCAGGGTGCGGTTGCGGGCACCGTCGATGACGCGCTCGGCCTCCAGAAAGTCCATCTTGAAGAACTTGCGGCCCAGCGCATTCCAGAAAGCCGACTGGCCATCGGCGTCGGTGACGCCGGCCAGCGGCACGAAGAAGCGGTCGCCGAAGCGGTGCGGCGCCAGCACCGCGTACAGCAGGCGTGCACGCGACAGCAGCGCGGCCTCGAGCCCGGCGCTGTCGCGGTTGCGGATATAAAAGCCCGACAGGTGCGAATAGGCGGTCAGCTCCGAGCACAGGGTCAGCGCGTGCACGCTGTGGCTGATGTTCAGGTCGCGCGAGACCTGCTGGATCACGTCGTTGCGGAACGCAAAATAGGTGCCGTTCGAGCCGGCCGACGCATGGATCGACGAGGTGCCGACCACTTCACGCATGCGCAGGTCTTCGAGCACAAACTGGTAGGACTCCTCGCTCGGGATGTCGACCTGGGCGGCGAAGGAGGCGATCGAGCGCTCGACCGAGGCGACGATGGCTTCACGCGTGCGCGGCAGCGTGTGCACGCCGGGAATCGAGACCGCCCCCAATGCCTCGAGGGCGCCGATATCACCGCGCTCTACCGGACGAACTACATACATGCGAACTCCTGAAAGAGATCAATCGATCTGTCAAACGGCACGGCCGGCCGCGCTTTCAACAAGCGGGCCGGCCCGGGCATGGCGTGGATCAGCCGGTGATGAAAGCCTCGACGGCTTCGCGCATCAGGCGGTCGGCCTCGAGGATCTGCTCGTCCGACACCACCAGCGCCGGCGCCAGGCGCACCACGTCGGGACCGGCAATCAGCAGCATCAGGCCGAGCTTTTCAGCCAGCTTGGTGTAGTCCTTGGAACGGCCCTTGTAGCCTTCGGCCATCGGCAGGCCGATGAGCAGGCCCATGCCGCGCGGCTTGCCGAAGACTTGCGGATAGTCGCTTGCGAGCTTGTTCAGGTTGGCGAAGATCTTGTCGCTGGCTTCGCGCACGCGTGCCAGGAAAGCAGGCTGGCTGATGGTCTCGACCACCTTCAGTCCGACGGTCGCCGCCAGCGGGTTGCCGCCGTAGGTGGTGCCGTGCGAACCAACGCCGAAGTGCTGCGCGATTTCTTCGGTGGTGAGCATGGCACCGATCGGGTAGCCGTTGCCCAGCGCCTTGGCCGACGTCAGGATGTCCGGGGTCACGCCCATGTCCATGTAGGCATAGAACGTGCCGGTACGGCCCACGCCCGACTGCACTTCGTCGAACACCAGCAGCGCGCCGGTCGCGTCGCAGAACTCGCGCAGCGCCTTCAGGTATGCCTTGTCGCCCGGGATGACGCCGCCCTCGCCCTGGATCGGCTCGACGATCACGGCTGCCACATCATCGGTGATCGCGGCGCGCGCGGCCTCGATGTCGTTGTACGGGATGTGGCTCAGTTCCTGCGGCAGCGGCTCGAAGCCTTCGGTGTACTTCGGCTGGCCGCCGACCGACACGGTGAACAGGGTGCGGCCGTGGAAGGACGACAGGCAGGACACGATGCGCGACTTGTGCGGGCCGAACTTGGTGTGCGCGTACTTGCGCGCCAGCTTCAGGGCCGCTTCGTTGGCTTCGGCGCCCGAGTTGCAGAAGAAGGCGCGGTCGGCGAAGGTGGCTTCGGTCAGGGCCGAGCCAAGGCGCAGCACCGGCTCGTTGGTGTAGCCGTTACCGAGGTGCCACAGGGTGTTGATCTGTTTGGTGACTGCGTCGACCAGGGCCGGGTTGCAGTGGCCCAGGCTCGAGACGGCAATGCCCGAGGTGAAGTCGAGGTAACGCTTGCCTTCCTGGTCCCACACTTCCAGGCCCGCCGCGCGTACCGGCACCATGGCTGCCGGGGCATAGGTCGGGACGAGGACTTCGTCGAAGGTCTGCCGAGTGACAGGCCGCGTGGTGACACCAGAGTCGAGCTTTGCGTTCATGGCTTCTTCCTCATCTTCAAGAAGGTTGTGCGCGGGCCTATCGCCGCGCAGGTTGAACCCATTATAGGAAGGCACCCCCACAAGTTCTTGCAGAACTGCGACAGGGATTTTCGTTTTTAGTCGGAGAAATATTATGGGAATGACAAAGGCCCTTGCCCTGCAGGGCTCGCTTCTCGTACAGGGCCGCCGGCGCCCGGCAGCCTGGCCGTGATGTACTGACAGAAAAAGCGTTTGACAGCATCGATTACAGATGTAATTATCATCTTCGATTACACTTGTAATTGGAAAAGATATGACTGACTCTCCACAACCCGGGATCAGCGACGCCGAGTCGCAAGTGATGGAAGTGCTCTGGCGCGCAGCCGAACCGGTCGGGGCCGAGCACATCATCGCCGCGCTGTCCGACACCCAGCGTTGGCAGGCGGCCACGGTCAAGACCCTGCTTAACCGCCTGCTCAAGAAAGGCGCGATCGCCGCACGAAAAGACGGACGGCGCTTTCTCTACCATGCCGTGCTGCAGCGCCAGGAATGGCTGGCCCGCGAAAGCGAAGGCTTGCTGCAGCGCCTGTTCGGCGGGCGCATCGCGCCGCTGGTTGCGCATTTCGGCAGCCAGCGCAAGCTGTCGCAGGCCGATATCCAGGAATTGCGCATGCTGATCGACGAGTTCGACGATGGCAAGTGAACTCACGCTGCTCGTACTGCGCGCGGCATGCTTTGCCAGCCTTGCCATCCTCCTCCTGCTGGTGGCGCGAACACCGCTACGCCGATGGAGCGGCGCCACCCTTGCCTACCAGGCCTGGCTGGTCGTCCCGCTGGTGACCATCGCCGCCATCCTGCCGGCGCGCTCGATGCCGATCGTGTTCGCTGCGCCGGCGCTGCGCCCGATGCAGGCATTCGCCGCCCAGGCCGTGCCGCTCGCCCCGGCCCAGGTCGATGGGCTGCTGGTGATATGGGCATGCGGCATGCAGGCGTCAATCGCCTGGTTCGTGCTCGGGCACCTGGCTTTCCTGCGCAAGGCGGGCCGCCTGACCCGGTGTGACGAGGTGTACTTCAGCCAGGCCGACGCCGGCCCCGCCTCGGTAGGCCTGTTCAGCCCCCGCATCATCTTGCCGCATGATTTCGCGCAGCGCTATTTGCCATCCGAGCAAGCCCTCGTGATCGCCCACGAGCAGGCCCACATCGGCCGCCGCGACGCCCTGGCCAACTTGCTGGCGGCCCTCTTCCAGTGCGTGTTCTGGTTCAATCCGCTGGTCCATCTGGGCGCACGCTGTTTTCGCCAGGACCAGGAACTGGCCTGCGATGCGCTTGTCATGCAGCGCCATCCCCAGCAAGCCCGGGTGTATGCGGAAGCGCTGCTCAAGTCCCATACCGGCGCCCTTGTCCTTCGCTCCGGAATCAATTGTCACTGGAAAACCCACCACCCGACCAAGGAGCGTCTCATGAGCCTGCAGCACACCCCATCCGGAACCCTTCGCCGCCTCGCCGGCCGCTGTTTCCTTGCCCTGCTGGCCGCGGGCGCGGTTACCGGAACGCTCGGCGTTCGCGCACAAGAGGCCGCGACGGCGCCGTCCTATTCGGTGGCGATGACCCTCGACGCCGGCGGAGAACGATCGGCGCCGCGTGTCGTGACGAGGGCGGGAGAGAAGTTCGCCGTGGCCTCGGGCGAGTGGCGCATCGAAATGACCGTGCGCCCCGGGCAAACGGCTGGCGACGTCTGGCTAAAAGGCCGGGTCTTGAAGGGCGCGGATGTGGTTAGCGCGCCGACCCTGCTGGCCCGTCTGGATGAACAGGCGACAATCAAGGTGGGCGACGCCAGTGCGCCATTCAGTGTCTCGATGGTCGTCACGCGCCAGCCTTGAACGGCGCCGGATAAGGCGCTACTGCCCCAGCTTGCGCTGCCTTTCCTCGCGTGGCGTATTCCCGAACAGCGCCCCGAAGGCGGTCGAGAAGTGCGAGCCTGAGGAAAACCCGCACATCAGCCCCACCTGCACGATCGAATGATTGGTCTCGATGAGCAGCTTGCGGGCCCGTTGCAGGCGCAGCTCGAGGTAGTAGCGCGAGGGCAGGCTGCCCAGGTATTGCTTGAACAGGCGCTCGAGCTGGCGCCGCGACACGCCCGACAGCCCCGCGATCTCGTCGGTCGACAGCGGCTCCTCGATGTTCGCTTCCATCAGCGCCACCGCCTCGGTGAGCTTGGGCTGCAGGGTGCCGAACCTGGCCTGCAGCGCCACCCGCTGGCGCTCGTCCTTGCCGCGCACCCGGTCCACGCACAGGATTTCCTTGACCTGGGCCTGGACCGCACCGCCGAACAGCAGCTCGACCAGGGTCAGCGCAAAATCGATGCTGGCCGCGCCGCCGCAGCAGGTCAGGCGGTTGCCGTCGACTTCGAACAGATTGGGCGTGAACAGGGCCTGCTCGGCCAGTGCATTTGTGTCGGGATAGAGCGCCCAGGGCAGCGCCGTGCGGATGCCGTGCAGGGCGCCGGCATCGGCCAGCCACAAGACGCCGGCGCCGACCCCGCCCCAGAACGGCGCGGCGCGGCAGCGCTCGACCAGGGCCCGGCAGTTGGCGGGCCGCAGCGCGGCTTCGGCCTCGTCGGCCACCAGCAGCACCAGGTGCCAATAGCGCTGGGCATCGGCCATGAACTTGTCGGGGCTGCGCACGTCCACGTGCAGCAGTTCGGGTCCCAGCAGCTTGGCGGCGAGGCGCAGCGGCTGGACCAGGCCGGACCAGGTCAGCATGTCCGGCTCGCCCGCGTTCACCAGCAGCACGCGCAGCGGGCGTTCCTGTGCCAGCAGGGACAGGTCAGCAGGCTGCATCGGAACGGTTTGGCGGTGTCATACGGGGGAAGGGGCATGGCGCCCGGTAGTGCGCATCGCCCGCTATCATACAGAACAATGCGCAGGACAATGGGGGGCCGTCCCGGCCGGCATTCGAATAATGCTTCGCAGGCGGCTATAATCCTGCCCCATGGGGGAACGATATTTAAAGAGTGTCCGGCTGCTGGCCGAGTGCATGCAAGGCTTCGAGCGTTTTTCCGGCGAATCGGTGCGCCAGCACGGGCTGACGCACGCGCAGTTCGATATCATTGCCACGCTGGGCAACACGGCCGGGATGAGCTACAAGGAACTGGGCGAGCGCACCCTGATCACCAAGGGCACGCTGACCGGGGTGATCGAGCGGCTGGAACAGAAAGGCCTGGTCGTGCGCGAACGCAGCACCGACGACAAGCGTTCGTTCTTCGTGCGCCTGACGCCCGCCGGCGAGGCGGTATTCTGCGACGTCTTCCCCAAGGTCGTGGCACACGGCAAGCAGCTGTTCGCCGGCTATGGCACTACCGAATTCGATGCCCTCGACGCCGCATTGCGCAAGCTGCGCGACCAGATCGCCGCCGGCGGCGCCTCCCCACCTTCTGACACATAAAGGAATCGCCTTGAAAACCTCCCTGATCGACGGCAAGAAGCCTGCCCATTTCGACAAGCACATCATCGGCAACATCCTGCTGGACGTCGCCCCCCTCGACGAAGTGCAGCAGGAAAGCATGCTGATCGGCGTGCGCAACGACTCCGGCGAGATCTACCGCCTCATCGGTGCAACCAAGCTCAATAGTTTCATGAACGCCGTCGAGGAATTGATCGACCTGGGCCTGACCGACGAGCTGCAGGACACCGAAGAGCAGAAGGAAGGCTGCGACGCCATCTTCAGCGAGCTGTGATCCGGCTCACCGCCGTGCACTGGCCGGCAAGAACTTAATGCCACAAGGCAATATTTTTAAGTCCGGCCGTGCAATGGGGGTATAATTTTTCGATGGACCGACTCTCTGCCCTCAAGAGTATTGCCGCCCAGGCCAGCCGCGGCGACCTCAGCTTCCCCACGAACGTCGATGCAACGCTCAAGCTGCAGCGCGCCCTGGGCGAGCCCGACTGCCATACCGACATGGCGGCGCGGCTGGTGCAGGCCGAGCCGCTGCTGGCGGCGCGCACCGTCGCGATCGCCAATTCGGTGGCCTACAACCGCGCCGGGCACGACGTCACCAACGTCCGGGCGGCGGTACAGCGCGTCGGCTTCCGCACCCTCGGGGCGCTGGCCGCCTCCGTGATCGTACGCCAGCTGGCGAGCGAAATCAGCGATCCGGGCCTGCGCGCCAAGGCCGACGCCCTGTGGATCCACTCGGCCCACGTGGCCGCCCTGGCCCAGGTGATCGCGCGCCGCGTCTCGTTTGTCGATCCCGAAACGGCCATGTTCGCCGGCATCGTGCATGAAGTGGGCGGCTTCTACCTGCTCTCGCGCGCCGAGGAATTCCCCGGCCTGCTCGACGGCGGCCCCGAGGACTGGCTCGAACATGGCGAAGTGGCGATCGGCCGCGGCGTGCTGCTCAAGCTCGGCGTGCCGGTACCCGTGATGGGTGCGATCGAGGCGCTCTGGAACGGCATGCGCGCCCTGCCGCCGGAAACCCTGGGCGACACCCTGCTGCTGGCCAAGGACCTGGCGCCCTTCCCTTCCCCGCTGCACCAGCGCCCCGGCGCGACCACGCTTGATACCGCCGCGACCATCGATTTCACGACCGGCGAAGGTACGCTGGCCCAGGTGCTGGCCGAATCGGCTGAAGAAGTGAAGAGCCTGACAGCCGCGCTGCTCTGACGCATCAGGCGTCCTGCCCATGGCATGGGCAAAAAAAATGCCCGCTCATGAAGCGGGCAAAGTCCAAAACTAGGGATGTCCTGAAAGAGACAGTTCCACTATAGGCCGCGCCCCAGGCAGCTTCCGTGCGGTGATTCACACAGCGCTGTTTTTGTAGCGAAACCCGCGACGGCAAAAAAAACCCGCTCCGGTTGGGGAGCGGGTGAAGTCCAAAACTAGGGATGTCCTGAAAGAGACAGTTCCACTATAGGGGGCCGCTGTAGGGCACTCAGTGCGCTGATTCACATAGGCGAGATATTTCATATTCGTTGTTTCTGCAGCGACGTAGAAAAAATACACTTTCTATGGATCAGCCCGCCAATATTCGACAATCGCTCATTTCCACTGCGCCCGGTTGCTCCATCGACGGGCCGCGCCGCCGCTTTTTGGTCCAGGCGATGGCCGGCGCCGGGGTCCTGGCCCTATCCCCCTCACCCGTCCTGGCTGCGCCCGGCATCGCCATCCCCAACGTGACCGGGTTGTATGCGGTTCAGGTGTCCCGGGTGGTGGCGCCCCTGTCGACCCGGGAAGTGGCCGCGGCCGTGCGCAACTGGCCTGGCAAGATCGCGGTCGGCGGCGGACGCTACAGCATGGGCGGCCAGGCCGCCATCACGGGTGGCCTGCACCTGGATATGCGCGGCATGAAGCGGCTGGTGTCGCTCGACGCCAAGGCGAAGGTGGTCCGGGTGCAGGCCGGGATGCGCTGGCGCGACCTGCAGGACCTGATCGACCCGCTCGGGCTGGCGGTGCACACCATGCAGAGCTTTTCCAATTTCACGGTAGGCGGCGCGGTGTCGGTGAATGCCCACGGCCGCTATGTCGGCAATGGCCCGGTTGTCAATTCGGTCCGCGCCTTGCAACTGGTGCTGGCCGACGGTTCGGTCATGGAAGCGACGCGCACCTGCAACGCCGGGCTGTTCCGCGCCGCGGCGGGCGGCTATGGCGCGGTGGGCGTCATCACGGAAGTCGAACTCGACCTGGCCCGGAATACCCGCATCGAGCGCGTCGTGGAAGCGGTGGCGCTGGACGACTACCCCCGCTATTTCCGGCAACAAGTGGAGGGCAGCGGCTGCATCTTCCATCATGCCGATCTGTTGCCGCCCCTGTTCGACGCGCCAGTGGCGGTCTCGTGGCGCGAGACGAACCAGCCTCTTACCGAGCCGGCCAGGCTGGTGGCGCGCGGGCAGTCGTATGGGCTGAACCAGAATGCGCTGTTCGCCATGACCGAACTGCCGCGCGGCGACCTGCTGCGCAGCCACGTGGTGCATCCGCTGCTGCTGGCCAAACCGGCCGTGAAGTGGCGCAACCACGAGGCCAGCCTCGACGTGGCGGAGCTGGAGCCGCGCACCCGGGCCATGTCGACCTATGTGCTGCAGGAGTATTTCATCCCGGTGCGCCACTTTGCCGGCTTCGCCCGGGCGATGGCCTTGATCATCCGCAAACACGATGCCCGGGTCGTGAATGTCTCGGTGCGGCATTCGCCGGCCGACCCGGTCACCCTGCTGCCCTGGGCGCAGGAAGAAGTGTTTTCGTTCGTCGTCTACTACAAGCAGCGCACCAGTCAGGCCGCCCAGCGCCGCACTGGCGAGTGGACCCGGGCGATGATCGAGACGGCGCTGGGTTTCGAGGGGCGTTATTACCTGCCTTACCAGCTCCACGCGACGCGCGAACAGTTCCAGCGCGCGTATCCGGAGGCAGCGCAGCTGCGCGGGCTGAAGCGACAGGTCGACCCGGCCGGCCGGTTTTCCAATGAACTGTGGGCGAAGTATTTGTAGGCAGCCGTTCCGGGCAAAAAAAACCCGCTCCGGTTGAGGGAGCGGGTGAAGTCCAAAACTAGGGATGTCCTGAAAGAGACAGTTCCACTATAGGCATCGGCCGGGACCGGCTCTGTGCGTCAACACACACAAATCCCGAACTTGTCACATTCCTTGATTCAAATGTAAAAAATGCCGCACCGGGATAACCCGGGCGGCATTTTTTTGGGGGCAGACGGAGCTTATACGACGGCGCCGTCGGTCTCGTCTTTTTCTTTCACAGGCTTGATCAGGTCTTCGCGCTTGACGCCCAGCCACATGGCCAGCGCGGCGGCGACGAACACCGACGAATAAATGCCGAAGCAGATGCCGATGGTCAGCGCGATCGCGAAGTAGTGCAGTGCGTGGCCGCCGAAGAACAGCATCGACAGCACCATCAGCTGGGTCGAGCCGTGCGTGATGATGGTGCGCGAGATGGTGCTGGTGATCGCGTGGTCGATCACTTCCGGCACGCTCATCTTGCGCTGCTTGCGGAACATCTCGCGGATCCGGTCGAAGATGACGACCGATTCGTTGACCGAATAGCCCAGCACCGCCAGGATCGCCGCCAGCACCGTGAGCGAGAACTCCCACTGGAAGAAGGCGAAGAAGCCAAGGATGATGATCACGTCGTGCAGGTTGGCGATGATGGCCGACACGGCGAATTTCCACTCGAAGCGGATCGCCAGGTAGGCGACCACGCCGACCACCACCATCAGCAGCGCGTTCAGGCCGTTCTGGGCCAGCTCTTCGCCGACCGCCGGGCCGACGTATTCGACGCGCTGCAGGCTCACCTGTTCCTGGCCGGCCGCATTCACGCAGCTGGTGCGGCTGACCTGCTCGCCCTTGTCGGTCGTGACCTGGGTGACCTTCGGCGTGCCCTGTTCGGACGTGCAGATGGCAGCGAAGGCCTTGGCCGAGGCGCCGGCCTGAGCTTGGCCCTCGACGATCGGCAGGCGCAGCAGGATGCTCTGCGCGTTGCCGAAGGTGGTCACCTCAGGCGCTTCGTAGCCGGTGGCGCGCAGCGTCGTGCGGATCTTTTCCTGGTCTGCCGCATGCGGGTAGCGCAGCTCCATCACGGTGCCGCCGGTGAACTCCACCGAATAATGCAGGCCCTTGCTCACCAGGAAGAACACGGCCGCCAGGAAAGTCACCGCCGAAATCACGTTGAGGATCAACGCGTGGCGCATGAACGGGATGTCCCGTTTGATCTTGAAAAATTCCATCTTTATTCCTGAGTAGCGTTTTGCTTGTTAGGCGTGAAACCGTCTTTCCAGACCGTGCCGATCGAGATGTGGGTCAGTTTCTTCTTGCGGCCGTACCAGAGGTTCAGGAAGCCACGGGCCACGAACACGGCCGAGAACATCGAGGTCAGGATGCCCAGGCAGTGCACCACGGCGAAGCCGCGGATCGCGCCCGAACCGAAGACCAGCAGTGCCAGGCCGACGATCAGGGTGGTGACGTTGGAGTCGAAAATCGTGTCCCAGGCATGCTTGAAGCCGGCCGAGATCGCCGCCTGCGGCGCCGCGCCGGCACGCAGCTCCTCGCGGATGCGTTCGTTGATCAGCACGTTGGCGTCAATCGCCATACCCAGCGCCAGCGCGATTGCCGCGATACCCGGCAGGGTCAGGGTGATCTGCATCATCGACAGCAAGGCCAGCAGGAACAGCACGTTGGCCGCCAGTGCCAGTGCGCTGAAGAAGCCCACCAGGTGGTAATACAGGATCATGAAGATGGCGATCGCCACGAAGCCCCAGACCGTCGAATACAGGCCGCGTTCGATGTTCTCGGCGCCCAGCTGCGGGCCGATCACGCGTTCTTCGATGAATTCCATCGGCGCCGACAGCGCGCCCGAGCGCAGCAGCAGCGCCAGTTCGTTCGCGTCTTCCGAGGTGCCCATGTTGGTGATCTGGAAGGTCGAACCGAATTCGCTCTGGATGACCGGGGCCGACAACACGCTGTACTTGCCCTTTTCCTTCAGCAGGATCGCCATGCGCTTGCCGATGTTGTCGCGGCTGGTCTGGCGCATGCGGCGGCCGCCGTCGCCGTTCAGGTCGAGCGAGACGGCAGGCTGCTGGTTGGAGTCGAAGCTGGCGACGGCGCTCGAGATCGATTCGCCCGACAGCACGACGTCTTTCGACACCACGACCGGTGCGCCGCGGCCCTCGAGGAACAGTTCCGAGTTCAGCGGAATGGCGGCGGTCTGCTCGGTGCCCGGGGTGACGCTGTTATCGACCATGCGCAGTTCGAGGGTGGCGGTGCGGCCGATGATGTCCTTGGCGCGCGCCACGTCCTGCACACCAGGCAATTGCACGATGATGCGGTCGGCGCCTTGCTGCTGGATCAGCGGCTCGGTGGTGCCCAGTTCGTTGATACGCTTGGACAGGGTCGCGATGTTCTGCTTGACGCCATCTTCGACAGTGCGCTTGATTGCTTCCGGCTTCAGGGTCACGACCAGCTTCAGGTCGGTGCCGTCGGCGGTCTCGGCGAATGCGAGGTCCGTCTGCGCTGCCAGTGCAAGGCGGGCGGCGCTGCGGGTGGCAGCGTCGCGGAAGCGCACTTCCACGGCATTGCCGGCGCGCTCGATGCCGGCGTGGCGGATGTTCTTGTCGCGCAGCTCGCTGCGAATGGTGGCCTGCAAGCCCTTGACCTTGGTCTCGAGCACGGCCTTGCCATCGACCTGCAGCAGGAAGTGCACGCCGCCGCGCAAGTCCAGGCCCAGGTTCATCGGCCTGGCGCCGATTTTTTCCATCCAGGCAGGCGTGTTCTTCACCAGGTTGACCGTGACGATGTAGTCGGGGTTTTCCTGGTCGCGGTTCAGGTCGCGCTCGAGCGCGAGCTTGGCCTTGAATTGGGCGTCGGTGCTGGCGAAGCGGGCACGCACGGAGGTGCTGTTGCCCGCGCCTTCAAGGCTGACCGCGGTGGCCGGAACGCCGGCGCGCTTGAGTGCATCCGCGACCAGGCCGGTGGTGGCGCTGGTCACGTTGACCGTCGATTTGCCGGTAGTGACCTGCAACGCCGGCGATTCGCCGAAGTAGTTCGGCGCCGTGTACAGCGCGCCCAGCAGGAGCGCGATGGCAATCAGTAGATATTTCCAGACGGGATAGCGATTCATAGTGTTCCAGCGTTCGATGTTGAGCACGGAACGGCCCCGGAGGGCCGCAGGTGTGCTTACAGGACTTACAGGGCCTTCAGGGTGCCTTTCGGCAGCAGCGTCGTCACTGCGTTTTTCTGGACCACGATCTCGGTGCCGGTCGAGACTTCGATCGTCACATAGGTGTCCGCCACCTTGGTCACGCGGCCGAGGATGCCGCCTGCGGTCGCCACTTCGTCGCCCTTGGCCAGCGCATCCATCATCGCCTTCGCCTCACGCTGGCGCTTCTGCTGCGGGCGGATCATGAGGAAGTACATGACCACGAACATCAGGATCAGCGGCAGGAAGGTGGTGAGGCTACCCATGATGCCTGGATCAGCTGCGGCCGTGGTTTGCGCGTACGCGTTGGAAATGAACACAAGAACTCCGATGGTGAGATTAAAAAAATAAGCGGTGTATTCTAGCACCGGCCGCGCGGCGGGAGCCAATCTGGAGGTAGGTAGGCTCGCAATTCTTAATTGCAAGATGTTGCTGGAAATTTAAGAGGCCAAATGTTTATGTGGTGGCGATGGTGCCACAACGAACTTGGGCTCCCGCGAAGGCGGCAACCCAATTTGGCAACTCAGCAGTTAGCCCTCACTTATACCCCACGCCCCCGATCCGCCGCGAACCTGATGCGGAACGCATTGAACCCATCCACATCGATCGCATCGCGCATCTCCTGCATCAGCTTCAGGTAATAGTGCAGATTGTGGATCGTATTCAGCCGCGCGCCCAGGATCTCGTTCGAGCGGTGCAAGTGGTGCAAATAGGCGCGGGTGAAGTTCTTGCAGCAGTAGCAGTCGCAGGACTCGTCCAGCGGCGCCGTGTCTTCCTTGTAGCGCGCGTTCTTGATCTTGACGTCGCCGAAGCGGGTGAATAGCCAGCCATTGCGGGCATTCCGGGTCGGCATGACGCAGTCAAACATGTCGACGCCATTGGCCACGCCGTCGACCAGGTCTTCCGGCGTGCCCACACCCATCAGGTAGTGCGGCTTGTTTTCCGGCAGGCGCGGGCCGACGTGGGCCAAAATGCGCTTCATGTCTTCCTTCGGCTCGCCCACCGACAGGCCGCCGATGGCCAGGCCCGGGAAGTTGATATCTTCCAGGCCGGCCAGCGACTCGTCGCGCAGGTGCTCGTACATGCCGCCCTGGACGATGCCGAACAGCGCATTCGGGTTCTCGCCGCCCTTGAATTCGTTCATCGAGCGCTGGGCCCAGCGCAGCGACATGCGCATCGACTTGGCCGCTTCTTCGCTGGTGGCCGGACGGCCGTCGATCTCGTACGGAGTGCATTCGTCGAACTGCATCACAATGTCCGAATTCAGCGAGCGCTGGATCTGCATCGAGATTTCCGGCGACAGGAACAGGCGCGAGCCGTCAATCGGCGAGGCGAATTTCACGCCCTCTTCCGTGATCTTGCGCATCGCACCGAGCGAAAACACCTGGAAGCCGCCCGAATCGGTCAGGATCGGGCCGTCCCAGCCCATGAACTTGTGCAGGCCGCCGAACTTGTCCAGCACCTTGGTTCCCGGGCGCAGCCACAGGTGGAAGGTATTGCCCAGGATGATCTGCGAGCCCACGGCCTTGAGCTCAGTCGGGTCCATCGCCTTGACCGAGCCGTAAGTCCCGACCGGCATGAAGATCGGGGTTTCGATGGTGCCGTGGTTGAGCTTCAGGCGGCCGCGGCGCGCGTGCGACAAGCCGCTGGTGTCTTTTTTAAGCAGGGTAAATTCGAGCATCGGTATCTATTATCTGGCGTATCTAGCGTGATTCTGTGGTCAGCAGCATGGCGTCGCCATAGCTGAAGAAGCGGTATTCGTTGGCGATCGCGTGCTGGTACGCCTTGCGGATCGCGTCATAGCCGGCAAAGGCCGACACCAGCATCAGGAGGGTCGACTTCGGCAGGTGGAAGTTGGTTACCAGGCGGGTGACGGTCTTGAAGGTATAGCCCGGCGTGATGAAGAGCGCGGTATCGGCGCTGCCGGCTACCAGCTCGCCCGTTTGCGAGCCCGACTCCAGCGCGCGCAGGGACGTGGTGCCCACCGCGACCACGTCGCGGCCCTCAGCTTTCGCCGCGCGTACGGCGTCCACCGTCTCTTGCGGGATCGTGTACCACTCGGTATGCATCTGGTGCGCGGACAGGTCTTCCACGCGCACCGGCTGGAAGGTGCCGGCGCCCACGTGCAGCGTGACATAGGCAAACTCGATGCCCTTCTCGGCCAGGCGGTCCAGCAGCGGCTGGTCGAAGTGCAGGCCGGCGGTGGGCGCGGCCACGGCGCCGGGCTCCTTCGAGTACACGGTCTGGTAGCGCTGCTCGTCGAACTCGTCGGCGGTGTGCTCGATATAGGGCGGCAGCGGCAGGCGGCCGTGGGCTTCGATCAGGTCGAACACGTCACCCTCGAAATGCAGGGTGAAGAACTCGCCGGCGCGCTCGCCGGTGGTCACATCAAAAGCGTCGGCCAGGCGGATGCGGTTGCCCGGCTTGGGCGACTTCGAGGCGCGCACCTGGGCCAGCACCGTGCGGGGATCTAACACGCGTTCGACCAGCACTTCGACCTGGCCGCCGGTTTCCTTGACCCCGAAGAAGCGTGCCTTAAGCACGCGCGTATTGTTCATCACCAGGAGGTCGCCCGGCTGGAGCTGGTCGACGATGTCGGCGAAATGGCGGTCGGTGATGCGGTCGCCATCGAGCTGCAACAGGCGCGAGGCGCTGCGGTCAGGCAGCGGCAATTGCGCGATCCGCTCTGGCGGCAAGTCGAAATCGAAATCGGAAAGCGAGTACATTGTTGTCAATTCTGGGAAAATGGATGCTGACAGCCTTACAATAGAGGCTGCAGTGCGTGCGGCGAACCTTCTATTTTACGCCAGCAAAGCTAGAATGCCGCGATATGCCCGCCCCAAAAACCACTTCCGCCCCAAAAACACTCGAATCCAAGCTCGCCCGGCTGGGCCTGCGCACCGACATGGACCTGGTGCTGCACCTGCCGATGCGCTACGAGGACGAGACCCAGGTGGTCTCGATCCGCGATGCGACGATGCGCGGCCTGCAGACCTGGCAGGTCGAAGGGGTGGTCACCAAAAACGAGATCACCCACAAACCGCGCCGCCAGCTCCTGGTGCAGATTGCCGACGAGACCGGCGAGCTGCAGCTGCGCTTCATGAATTTCTACGGCAGCCAGCTCAAGCAGATGGCCGAAGGCGTGCGCATCCGCGCGCGGGGCGAGCTCAAACACGGCTTCTTCGGCGCCGAGATGGTGCACCCGACCTACAAAGTCATCAACGAAGGCGCGCCGCTGCCCACTTCGCTCACGCCCGTGTATCCGTCTGGCGAGGGACTGTCGCAAACCATCCTGCGGCGCGCAGTCAACGACGCCATGAAACGGGTCGACTGGCGCGACACCCTGCCCAATGCCTTTCTCTCGCGCCTGCAGCTGTGGGACTTCGAGCCGTCGGTGCGCCTGCTGCACTATCCGCCGGCGGACGTCGACGAATATGCGCTGACCGAACGCTCGCACCCGGCCTGGACCCGCATGAAGTTCGACGAGCTGCTGGCCCAGCAGCTGTCCATGAAACGGGCCCAGCGCGCCCGCCGCGAAAAGGGCGCCCCGACGCTGCGCGCGGTCGGACGCTTGTCAGAATCCTTCCTGGCGGCCCTGCCCTTTCAGCTCACCGGGGCCCAGCAGCGCGTGGTGAAAGAGATCCGCGCCGACCTGGTTGAAAATTTCCCGATGCAGCGCCTGCTGCAGGGCGACGTCGGCAGCGGCAAGACCGTGGTCTCGGCGCTGGCCGCCGCGCAGGCGATCGACAGCGGCTACCAGGCCGCGCTGATGGCGCCCACCGAGATCCTGGCCGAGCAGCACTTCCGCAAGATCGCCGCCTGGATGGAGCCGCTCGGCGTGAAGGTGGCCTGGCTGACGGGCAGTCTCAAAAAGAAGGACAAGGAAGCGGCCAAGGAACTGATCGAGTCGGGCCAGGCCAACCTGGTGATCGGCACCCATGCGCTGATCCAGGACACGGTGAATTTCGCGAAACTCGGCCTGGTCATCGTCGACGAGCAGCACCGCTTCGGCGTCGGCCAGCGCCTCACCTTGCGCAACAAGGGCAGCGACGGCCTGGTGCCGCACCAGCTGATGATGTCGGCCACGCCGATCCCGCGCACCCTGGCCATGACCTATTACGCCGACCTCGAAGTCTCGGTGATCGACGAGCTGCCCCCGGGACGCAGCCCGATCGTCACGCGCGCTATCGACCAGAACCGGCGCGATGAAGTTATCGAACGGGTGCATGCGGCCGCGCAGGAAGGCCGGCAGGTGTATTGGGTCTGCCCGCTGATCGAGGAATCCGAAGTACTGCAGCTGCAGACCGCGACCGAAACCTACGAGACCCTGGCCGAAGCCCTGCCCGACTTGCAGGTGGGGCTGGTGCACGGCCGCATGAAGCCTCTTGAAAAGCAGGCGGTCATGGACGCGTTCACGGCGGGCGAGGTCCACGTCCTGGTGGCCACCACCGTGATCGAAGTCGGGGTCGACGTGCCGAATGCCTCGCTGATGGTGATCGAGCACGCCGAGCGCTTCGGCCTGTCGCAGCTGCACCAGCTACGTGGCCGTGTCGGCCGAGGTTCCGCTGCGAGCGTGTGCCTGCTCCTGTACCAAAGCCCGCTGGGGCAGGTGGCCAAGCAGCGCCTGCTGACCATGCGCGAAACCACCGACGGCTTCGAGATCGCGCGGCGCGACCTCGAGATCCGCGGTCCTGGTGAATTTTTGGGGGCGCGCCAGTCGGGCGAAGCCATGCTGCGCTTCGCCGACCTGGAAGCGGACCAGTGGATCGTGGACCAGGCGCGCGACGTGGCGCAGTACCTGCTGGACAGCGAGCGGCCGGAATACCTGGCGATCGTGGATGCGCATTTGTCGCGCTGGCTGGGCGGGCGCGAGGAATTCCTGAAGGTATAAAAAAAAGCGGTAATAAATACGGCCGGACTGTCACAAACGGGCACGCCGGGCCGTCTTGGGAGTATGGACGGCGCATCGGGCGCTTTCCTGTTACCGAAAAGGCACATCATGTCGCACTCCGCTCGTCTTCCCTTCTTCTCCCTGGCGCCCAAGTCGCTGCAGGCCATGATCAACCTGTCGAAATCGGCCAGCCAGGGGGCCATCGGCGAACGCCTGGCCGAGCTGGTCAACCTGCGCGTCTCCCAGGTCAACGGCTGCGGCGTCTGCGTTGACATGCACTGGCGCTTCCTGCTCAAGCAGGGCGCCGACCCGCGCCACCTGAATGCCGTCGCCGGCTGGCGCGAAGCGCCCTTCTTCAGCCCGCGCGAGCGTGCCGCCCTGGCCTGGGCCGATGCGCTCAATGCGCTGCCCCAGCGCGACGACACCGATGCGGCCTTCCGCGAAGTGCGCGAACTCTTCAACGAGACCGAGATCGCGGAACTGAGCTACGCCATCGCCGCCATCCGCGGCTGGAACGTGCTGAATATCTCGCTGCGCAACCAGATCCCAGAGCAGCCTGCGCCGGGCTTCTAGACCTTTCGCCTTCCGTCATGAGCGATCCCCGGAACGAAGAAGCCTTCAGCGCGCTGCGCCCGCGGCTGTTTTCGATCGCCTACCGGATGCTGGGCATCCGGGCCGATGCGGAAGACGTGGTGCAGGATGCCTGGCTGCGCTGGCATGCCCATGCCGGCACAGCAATAGAGTCGCTGGAAGCATGGCTGGTCACAGTGACCACGCGCCTGGCGATCGACCGGCTGCGTACCAGCAAGGCCGACCGCGAAGCCTATATCGGCTGGTGGCTGCCCGAGCCGCTGGTCGAACTCGACGACCATACCCCGGAGCGCGCCGCCGAGCTGGCAAGCGAGGTCTCGGTCGCCTTCATGTGGGTGCTCGAACGGCTGTCGCCCGACGAGCGCGCCGCCTTCCTGATGCGGCAGGTCTTCGATTCCGACTATGCGGACATCGCGCAGGTGCTCGGCAAATCGGAAGCCGCCTGCCGCCAGCTCGTGCACCGTGCCCAGGCCCGTATCCAGCAGGAGCGCCCGCGCTTTGCCGTGCCCGGGACTGCCCACCGGGAGCTGCTCGCCACCTTCATGGACGCGGCCGGCAAGGGCGACGCGGCGGCCATGCGGGCCCTGATGTCGGACGACGTCCAGCTGGTCTCGGATGGAGGCGGGAAAGTCAGCTCCTTCCTGCGCATCCTGAAAGGAGCCGGACGGGTGGCCGGCGTGTTCTGGTCGCTGGAGCACAAATATCCCGCGAAGGTCGTGTACCGCCCCGCACTGGTCAATGGCGAACCGGGCCTGCTGCGCTATGTCGAAGGAAAGCTCGAGTCGGCACAATCCTTCATCGTGGACGAGGGGCGGATCGTGGCTGTCTTCATCATGCGCAATCCGGACAAGCTGGCATCGGTCCCGCAGGGCCTCTGAGCCTTGTCCGGCCAGGCAATCGCAGGCTTGACGGTCTGTTCGCTCGCCAGCCTCACGGTGGAATGTCCTCCGTCTTCCTTTTTCAGGAAAAGCAGGTCATAGGCTTTCAGACTGCCGACGGATTCGTGTTGTCGCAATCGACAAGCACGGCGACACGGGACTCGTCGCTCATATCGGCGACTCCATGAAGGTAATCACTCTACTCTAGCAAATGCTAGGGGGCAGATATTCACGCTTCATCACTTCAGAGGCAGGATGACCTTTCAGGTACTGACCGGGCTGGTAAACGTCAGCCGGTTCCCGAACGGATCCTTGACCGACATCTCGCGCGCACCCCATGGGGTGTCGTCGACGCCAGGGCGGGCATAGCCGTACTGCTTCGCCGTCAATTCGCGGTGGTAGGCGTCGATGTCGCCGGTTTCGATGCGCATCGCCGCGCCGGGGCAGCAGTCGCCGTGGTGTTCGGTCAGGTGCAGCACGCAGCCGTCGCGCGAGACCTGCAGGTACAGCGGCAGCGCCGGCTCGTACCGGTGCTCCCAGTCGACCTGGAAGCCGAGGAAATCGACATAGAACTCGCGCGCCTTGGCTTCATCGAAGATGCGCAGGATCGGCGTGACGGGGCGCAGGCTCATCTCATTCGGCCCGGGTCAGCTCGACGCCATCGACGGTCATTCTCCACTGCTTGCCTTCGCGGTGCGGCGGCTTGCTGACGATGAAGGTGGAGCGCACGATGCCCCAGCCGACGTCGAAGTGGTCGCCGTTGAAGCCCTGCAGCTCGAGGCTGAGGTCGAGCTTCTTGCCCGGCTGGTCGCGCTTGTACTTGACCTTGCCGTCCTGGGCCAGCGACAGCTGCATGTCCTTGCCCTGCCAGTTGCCGACATAGGCCATCTTGTCTGCCGGGACAGGCGCCGCTTGGGCGGCGCTGCACAGCAGGCCGGCGGCGAGGATGAGGGAAGAGGCGATGCGCATGGGGGCTCCACTGGATGAGGAAACGAACCCCAGTATTCGCACACCCGGCCGCAAAGTCAACATGCAGACGCCGGGCTATGCGCAGCGCTTAGGCGCTGCGGTCGGCACTGTAGGCCAGGCCGATCTGGCGCCGGATCTCGTCCATCACGCCCATCAGCGCCAGCGTTTCTTCCAGCCGCATGGCCGGGCTCTCGGTGAGACCCGCGAGGAAGCAGCGCTGCGCCTCCATCGCTTCGTGCACATAGCCGTTGCCGAGGTAAGGCGTGTCGACCGTGCGCGTGCTGCCGTCGTCCAGGGTCACCGTCACGCTGCGCGCACGGTGAAACATCGTGTTCATGCGCACGTGGCCGCGCGTGCCCGATACCGTCAGCTCGCAGGGCGTACGGGCCTGGAACGAGCAGCTGCACACCGAGATGCCGCCGCCTTCGTGCCTGAGCGTGAAACCGGTCTGCACGTCGACGCCGGTGACGCCCATCACGGCCTGCGCCTTGACCACGGCCACGGGACCGAGCAGCGCGGCCGCGATCGACAGCGGATAGATGCCGAGGTCGAGCAGCGCGCCGCCGCCCAGTTCCGGATTGAAGACGCGGTGCTCGGAGCCAAAGCTGGCGGTGAAGCCGAAGTCGGCGACGACCTGGCTGACTTCGCCGATCTCGCCAGATGCGATGATGCGCCGCACCTCGTCGAAGGCGGGCAGGTAGCGCGTCCACATTGCCTCCATCAGGAACAGGCGGCGCGTGCGCGCGAGCGTGACTACCTGCTCGGCTTCGCGCAAATTCATGGTGAACGGTTTTTCGACCAGCACGCCCTTCCCGGCCCGCAGCGCCATCAGGGCATTCTCCGCATGCTGCGGGTGCGGCGTGGCGACATAGACCAGGTCAACGCCATCGGCGTCGAGCAGCTGCTGGTAGGAGCCGAAGGCCGCGGCGCCGCCGAATTCGTGGGCGAAAGCCTGCGCCTTGTCGAGGCTGCGCGAGGCCACCGCGGCCAGCACGGCGCCCGGCACGTCCTTCAGCGCGGTAGCGAAGGCGCGCGCGATCTTGCCGGTGCCGAGGATCCCCCAGCGTACTGCGTTTGCCATTGGCTGTTCCTTTTAACGTGCCCGCTTCGGGCGGAAGACGGTGGCGTCGAGGTAAAAATCCCGGTCCTGCCCGGGCCACCAGCCCGGCACGCCCAGCACCGGCAAGGGCGTGAAGCTGGAGGTATTCAAGCCCTCATCGGCCAGCTGCGCGGCCACGTGGGCGTCGAGCCAGGCGCGCTGCGCATCCGGCGCCAGCGAGAAATAATCGTCCTCGATGAACATGACCCGGGTATGCGCCGTGATCGCCTTGCGCGGCGCTACCAGCTTTTCCATCAGCGCGTGGCCGAACAGCCAGACCTGCGCGTACGGCCCGAACACGGCGCGCTTCTCGAACAGGGCGGCCAGCCAGCAGTGCGCGCGCAGCTCGTCCACCAGCGCACGTCCCGTGCTATTCGAGCGTACCACCAGCAGCGCGGCGTTCTCGTCGAAGATGGTCGCGGCGTCGCGCGCCGGGCCACGCGATTTACCGACGCCTGCCTGCGCGATCTGGGCCGCCTGCAGGGCATTGAGCTGGCGCTTGATGAGCGGGAAGGTCTGCCATACCAGCCCGTTGAAGAAGTCATGCAGGTTGTCGCGCGTGGGGACCTGGCCGGTGGCGCCGATGAATTCCTCGTAAGCCGTGCCTTCGGGCAGCGCTTCCTGGGGTACGAAGCGCAGCGGCAGGCCGCCGTGGTTGCGCAGGCAGAGCGCCGCCGCATTGCGGTTGAAGGCGTCGATAAACTCGCCCTCGGTCAGCGCCAGCCGTGCAAACGCCGGCCGCACCGAGTCGTACCACGGGTGCGACCAGTCGATCTGCGCCAGCATGTGCGGCTTACACCATCTTCCAGTTGATGGTTTCGCCGGCGTTGAGCGGCACCAGCTGGTGCTCGCCGAACGGCAGGGTCTCGGGCAGGGTCCAGGCTTCGCGTCTTAGCGTGAGCTTGCCTTCGTTGACCGGCAGGCCGTAGAAGCCCGGGCCGTTCAGGCTGGCGAAGGCTTCGAGCTTGTCGAGCGCACCGGCCTGGGCGAAGGCCTCCGTATACATCTCCATCGCGTGCAGCGCGGTATAGCAGCCGGCGCAGCCGCAGGCGGCGTACTTGGTGTGCACCGCGTGCGGCGCCGAGTCGGTGCCGAGGAAGAAGCGCTCGTCGCCGCTGGTAGCGGCGGTGACCAGCGCCAGGCGGTGTTCCTCGCGCTTGAGCACCGGCAGGCAGTAATAGTGCGGGCGGATGCCGCCGCGGAAGATCTCATTGCGGTTGTAGAGCAGGTGGTGGGCGGTGATGGTCGCCGCGATCGGGCCTTCGGCCTCGGCCACGTATTGCGCCGCTTCCTTGGTGGTGATGTGCTCGAACACCACCTTCAGCACCGGCATGTCGCGGCGCAGCGGGCGCATCACGCGCTCGATGAACACGGCTTCGCGGTCGAACAGGTCGATTTCGTTGTCGGTCACTTCGCCATGCACCAGCAACGGCATGCCGACTTCCTGCATGGTTTCCAGCACCTTGTAGCAGTTGCGCAGGTCGGTCACGCCGGCGTCGGAATTAGTGGTGGCGCCGGCCGGGTACAGCTTGACCGCGTGGATGAAGCCACTGTCCTGGGCGCGGCGGATCTCGTCCGGATCGGTATTATTGGTCAGGTAGAGCGTCATCAGCGGCTCGAAGCTCATCCCCTCCGGCAGCGCCGCCAGGATGCGCTCGCGATAGGCGCCGGCTTGCGCGGTCGTGGTGACCGGCGGTTTCAGGTTCGGCATCACGATCGCGCGCGCGAACTGGCGCGCGGTGTGCGGCAGGACGTCGGCCAGCACCGCGCCGTCCCGCAGGTGCAGGTGCCAGTCGTCAGGGCGGGTAATGGTGATGCTATCTGGGGTCTCAATGGGGGACATGGCAGCTCTCGGATTTCGGATGCCGACATTTTACCCGCAGCGCCGCCCGGGCAGCGCGCCGGCTGTCCATTCCGCCGTGCGCCTTGACTAATGAATAATACGGGCCAGGAATTCGCGCGCCCGTTCCGAGCGGGTGGCGTTGAAGAACTCTTCCTTGGGGCTGTCCTCGACAATGCTGCCGTGGTCCATGAAGACGATGCGGTCGGCCACCTTGCGCGCAAAGCCCATCTCGTGGGTGACGACCATCATCGTCATGCCCTCCTGCGCCAGCCCGACCATGACGTCGAGGACTTCGCCGATCATCTCCGGGTCGAGCGCGGAGGTCGGCTCGTCGAACAGCATCGCCACCGGGTCCATCGCCAGGGCGCGCGCGATCGCCACGCGCTGCTGCTGTCCGCCCGAGAGCTGGCTCGGGAATTTGTCTTTATGCGCCAGCAGGCCGACCCGGTCGAGGTATTTCAGGCCGCGCTCGAGCGCCTCATCCTTGCTGCGGCCGAGCACCTTTACCTGGGCCAGCGTGAGGTTTTCGCGTACCGACAGGTGGGGGAAGAGCTCGAAGTTCTGGAACACCATGCCGATGCGCGCGCGCAGCTGCGGTAGCTTCGTCCTTGGGTCGCCGACCGAGATGCCGTCGACCCGCACGCTCCCCTCCTGGAAGGGCTCGAGCCCGTTGACGGTCTTGATCAGGGTGGACTTGCCCGAGCCGGACGGCCCGCACACGACCACGACATCGCCGCGCGCGACCCGCGTGCTACATTCGCGCAGCACCTGGAAGTTGCCGTACCACTTGCTGACGTTCTCGATTTCGATCATCCGGTGCCTGTATGTGCGCCTTTTGCAAGGCCGGTTTTTGCAAGCCCTTGCGCGCTGTTGCGTGCGCGCTTGCTTGTAATGTAAGCATGCTTGACAGCATTTCCAGCGCCAAGGATACTTCGGAACTTGCCATATTCTACAGAACGAACTGGCCGTTTCCCCTCTTGAAGCCAGCGTCATGCCCCAATAAATCCACCAGCGACAGCCATCTCCTGCCGCCGGTCTTGCACAGGTCTACCGGAAGCTTTATGAATAATCGAAATCGCCTGACCATCTACATCCTGATCGGCCTCGCACTCGGGATCGTCGTCGGTTACTTCGCCAATGCCAACCTCGCCAATCCGGCCGGCTTCGCCGATGCGATGTCGCTGGTGACGACGCTGTTCCTCCGCCTGATCAAGATGATCATCGCGCCGCTGGTGTTCGCGACCCTGGTGGTCGGTATCGCCAAGATGGGCGATGCCAAGGAAGTCGGCCGCATCGGCGTCAAGGCGCTGGGCTGGTTCGTGATTGCCTCGGTCATCTCGCTGTCCCTGGGCCTGATCCTGGTGAACCTGTTCCGTCCGGGCGACGCGATGGCGCTGTCGGGCGCGCTGCCGCCGGTCGGCACTTCGTCGGGCATCGTCACCAGCAGCCTGACGCTGAAGGAATTCATCACCCACCTGGTGCCGTCGTCGATCGTGGACGGCATGGCCAAGAACGAGATCCTGCAGATCGTCGTGTTCTCGATCTTCTTCGGCACCGCCGCCGCAGCGGTGGGCGCACGCGCCACGCCGCTGATCGACGCGGTCGACGGCGTCGCCCACATCATGCTGAAGGTGACCGGCTACGTCATGAACTTCGCGCCGATCGCCGTGTTCGCGGCAGTCGCCGGCATCATCGCCAAGAGCGGCCTGGGCGTGCTGTCGACCTACGGCATCTTCATGGCCGAGTTCTACCTCGGCATCGTGCTGCTGTGGGTGGTGCTGATCGCCATCGGCATGGTCTTCCTCGGCCCGCGCGTCCTGCGCCTGATCGTCGAGCTGCGCGAACCGACCCTGCTGGCCTTCTCGACCGCCTCGTCGGAAGCAGCCTTCCCGAAAACCCTGGAAGGCCTGGAGCGCTTCGGCGTCAAGAACCGCCTGGCCGCCTTCGTGCTGCCGATCGGCTACTCGTTCAACCTCGACGGCTCGATGATGTACTGCACCTTCGCGGCGGTCTTCATCGCCCAGGCCTATGGCATCGAGCTGGACCTGGCAACCCAGATGACCATGATGCTGGTGCTGATGCTGACCTCGAAGGGCATGGCCGGTGTGCCGCGCGCCTCGCTGGTCGTCATCGCCGCCACCCTGGCCCAGTTCAACATCCCGGAAGCCGGCCTGCTGCTCCTGCTGGGCATCGACCACTTCCTGGACATGGCCCGTTCGGCGACCAACGTGATCGGCAACGGCATTGCGACCGCAGTCGTCGCCAAGTGGGAAGGCGAACTGGGAGAACCGGTCAAGGACGTCACCGTCGCACCGCTGCGCTGACGCGGGCAAGCACGACACCGAAGGCCTTCCAGCAATGGGAGGCCTTTTTTACAAGAAGCTAGAACTATAATGAGGAGCGGGACATGAAACAGCTATACGCGTTTGGAATGCTGGTCGCAATGAGCGGCGCGCACGGTGCCCCCCAGACAGTCGACTGCGGCCGCCTGCTC
The DNA here is from genome assembly GCF_059685855.1 of Telluria sp. ZB4P37. Lineage (NCBI taxonomy): Bacteria > Pseudomonadati > Pseudomonadota > Betaproteobacteria > Burkholderiales > Oxalobacteraceae > Telluria > Telluria sp. ZB4P37. The sequence continues at coordinate 20,951 of NZ_JCASID010000014.1, read as the reverse complement.
GACGTCAAGAGCGGAACCTGGCGTGAGCGCGTCAGCATCGTGGTGGACAAGGGCATGATCAAGTCGGTTGGACCGATGACGCAAGCAGCAGGGAACATCGACCTGTCGCGCCAGTCCTGCCTGCCGGGCCTGATCGACATGCACGTGCACCTGACCAGCGAAACCCAGCCGGCGGTCGATGCCTACCGCGACCGCCTGACCGCCGACCCGGCCGACATGGCCTACCGCTCGGTGAAGTATGCCGAGCGCACCCTGATGGCCGGCTTCACCACGGTGCGCGACCTCGGCGCGGAAGAAGCCTTGAACGTCTCGCTCAAGCGCGCGATCGCGGCCGGCTCGATTCCCGGCCCGCGCATGTTCACCGCCGGGAAATCGATCGCCACCACCGGCGGCCATGCCGATCCGACCAACAACCTGTCGCACTTCCTGGGTGAGAAGATCGGCACGCCGGGACCTCAACACGGCGTGATCGACAGCCCCGAGCAGGGACGCCAGGCCGTGCGCGCACGCTACAAGGAAGGCGCGGACCTGATCAAGATCACCGCCACCGGCGGGGTGCTGAGCCAGGCCGCCAACGGCCAGAACTCGCAGTACACCGAGGACGAACTGAAGGCCATCGTCAGCACCGCCAAGGATTACGGATTCCGCGTCGCGGCCCACGCGCACGGCGCCGAAGGCATGAAGCGGGCGCTGCGCGCCGGCGTCGATTCGATCGAGCACGGCACGCTGATGGACGACGAAACCATCGCCCTGTTCAAGAAAACCGGCCACTGGTACGTGCCGACCATCTCGGCCGGCCGCTACGTGGCCGACAAGGCCAAGGTCGACGGCTACTACTCGGCGCTGGTGCGGCCGAAGGCAGCCGCCATCGGCCCGCAGTTGCAGGCAACGTTTGCCCGCGCGCACAAAGCCGGCGTGAAGATCGCCTTCGGCACTGACGCCGGCGTATTCCCGCACGGCGAAAATGCCAAGGAATTCGGCTACATGGTGGAAGCGGGCATGTCGCCGCTGGAATCGATCCGCGCGGCGACGCTGCACGCGGCCGAGCTGCTCGACCAACCCAGGCGCCTCGGTTCAATCGAGCCGGGCTTCGCAGCCGATATCATCGCCGTCGACGGCGACCCGCTGCGCGACGTGAAGCTGCTCGAGCAGGTCAAGTTTGTGATGAAAGACGGCGTCGTCTACAAGAAACTGTAAGGCGCCACGTATAAAGGTAAGGAGAAGACCATGCTGTTCCAGAAGAACCACCGCGCGGCAGCCACGCTGTTCGCATTCCTGTTCATGCTTGCGGGCGCCGTGCAGGCGCAGCAGGCCAAGCTGCCGAACGTGACCATCCTCGCCACCGGCGGCACCATCGCCGGCACCGGGGCCACCAGCACCACGACGGTGGGCTATACCGCGGCCACCGTGGGCGTGCAGGCGCTGATCCAGGCCGTGCCTGAAATCGCCAAGGTTGCCACGGTCAGCGGCGAGCAGGTGTTCCAGATCGCCAGCGAAAACATGGGCAACGAGCACTGGCTGCTTCTTGCCAAGCGCGTCAACGTGCTGCTGGCCCAGCCGAACGTTGATGGCATCGTCATCACGCACGGCACCGACACGCTCGAAGAGACGGCCTACTTCCTGAACCTGGTCGTCAAGAGCAGGAAGCCGGTGGTGGTGGTCGGCTCGATGCGCCCGTCCACTGCCCTGTCGGCCGACGGCCCGATCAACCTGTACAACGCGGTGCAACTGGCGGGCTCGCAAGAGGCTGTCGGACGCGGCGTACTGGTGGCGATGAACGACCAGATCAACGGCGCGCGCGACGTCACCAAGTCGAACACGACGACGACCGACACATTCAAGGCGTCGGAACTGGGCATGCTCGGATATATCCAGGGCGGCAAGCCGTATTTCTATCGCACCGCAACCCGCCGCCACACGGTCGAGACCGAGTTCGACGTAATGAACCTGTCCGTCTTGCCGCAAGTCGAAGTCGCCTATGCGCATGCGAACGTCGGGCCAGTGGCGATCGACGCGCTGGTGGCGTCGGGGTCCAAGGGATTGATCCATGCGGGCGTCGGTAATGGCTCCCTGCCGGCCAAGGTGCGTCCTGCTCTTTCCGCTGCGCGCAAGAAGGGCGTGATCATCGTGCGCTCGGCACGGGTTGGCCAGGGCATCGTCGCGCGCAACGGCGAGGCGAATGATGACGAGCTCGATTTCGTGGCGGGGGATAATCTGTCGCCGCAGAAGGCGCGGATTTTGTTGATGCTGGCATTGACGAAGACCAGCAGCACCAAGGAGATTCAGCGGATGTTTTACACCTACTGATCCACCGAAGTAGTCAGCCCTGAGACCGTCGTCCCGGCGAAGGCCGGGACCCAAGTTCGCCGGTCAGCCGCGAAGTCACCCGTAGTCGTTATCTGTAAAACCGTTGTACGCGCCACTGGCGCCTACGACTTCCCGCGCAGGCGGGAACCCAATTTTCTCGACTGACCAGCAAACTGGGATTCCCGCCTGCGCGGGAATGACGGTTCCTAAGCTGAGGGTGAGTGGAAGCTGACGCTGACTGCCGCCCCTACTTCGCCAACTCAAGCGGCGGCGACGCCAACTCCTCATCCGGCCGCGCCAGCTGCCGTTCCCACATCTGCGCATACAAGCCGCGCGCTGCCAGCAGCGTGCCGTGCGTACCGCGCTCGACGATGCGCCCGTGATCGAGCACGATGATCTGCTGCGCGTCCGCGATGGTCGACAGGCGATGCGCGATCACCAGGGTGGTGCGGTCTTTCGCGATCTCCTTGAGCTGCGCCTGGATCGCCTGCTCGGCCTTCGAATCGAGCGCCGATGTCGCCTCGTCGAAGATCAGGATGGCCGGGTTCTTGAGCAGGGTGCGCGCAATCGCCACGCGCTGCTTCTCGCCGCCCGACAGCTTCAGGCCGCGCTCGCCCACCATCGTCTTGTACCCGTCCGGCAGGCTTTCGATGAAATCGTGGATCGATGCCGCGCGCGCCGCCGCCATGATGTCCTCGTGCGAGGCGCCTGGCTTGCCGTAGGCGATGTTGTATTCGATGCTGTCGTTGAACAGCACCGTATCCTGCGGCACGATGCCGATTGCGGCGCGCAGCGACGCCTGCGTGATGGCGCGCAGGTCCTGGCCGTCGATGCGGATCGACCCGCCGTTGACGTCGTAGAAGCGGAACAGCAGGCGTGACAGGGTCGACTTGCCCGAACCGCTGTGGCCCACCACGGCCGTGGTGGTGCCGGCGGGGATGGTGAAGTCGACGTCGAACAGGATCTGGCGCTTGGCTTCGTAGCTGAACTCCACGTGCGAGAACTCGACCCGGGCGCCCTTGACGGCATCGGTCACCAAGGGCTGGGCACCGGGACTGTCGGCCACCTCGCGGTTCTGGTCGAGCAGCGAGAACAGGCGCTCCATGTCGGCCAGGCTCTGCTTGATCTCGCGGTAGATCACGCCCAGGAAATTCAGCGGGATGTACAGCTGGATCATGAAGGAGTTCACCAGCACCAGGTCGCCCAAGGTCATGGTTCCGGCGATCACGCCTTCGGTCGCGCGCCACAGGATCAGGGTGACGGCGGTGGCGATGATCAGGGACTGGCCGGTGTTGAGTACCGACAGCGAGGTCTGCGAGCGCACCGCGGCATTCTCGTAACTCTGCAGGCCTTCGTCGTAGCGTTTGGCTTCGTAGTCTTCGTTGCCGAAGTATTTGACGGTCTCGTAGTTGATCAGCGAATCGATGGCCTTGGTGTTGGCTTTCGAGTCGAGGTCGTTCATCGTGCGCCGGAAGTGGGTGCGCCATTCGGTCACGATCACCGTGAACGCTATATAGCTGACCAGCGCCACGGCCGTGATGATGGTGAACCAGATATCGTAGTTCAGCACCAGGTAGCCCAGCACCAGCGTGATCTCCACCAGGGTTGGCAGCACGTTGAACAGGGAATAGGAGATGAGCGAATTCACGCCACGGGTGCCACGCTCGATGTCGCGCGTCATGCCGCCGGTCTGGCGGTTCAGGTGGAAGCGCAGCGACAGCGCGTGCAGGTGACGGAACACCTGCAGCGCAATCGTGCGCACCGCACGCTGGGTCACGCGCGCAAATAAAAATTCGCGCAGCTCGGTGAACAGCGTGGTGGACAGGCGCAGCAGGCCGTAGGCAATGAGCGCGCCCAGCGGCAGCACCACCAGCGCCTTGGGATTGGCCGGGTCGATCGCGAGCTGGTCGATCAGCTGCTTGAGCACCAGCGGCACGCCGACGTTGGCCAGCTTGGCGCCGACCAGGGCGCTGAGGGCGGCCAGCACGCGCCACTTGTAGACCCACAGGTAGGGGAACAGCGTGCGCAGCGTGGCCCAGTCGTTGCGGGGCACGCCTTTCGATTCAAAAGGCAGGGGATGAGAGCTGGCGGGGGTGCGTCGCATGGCAGGGCTTCGGAATTTATGGTTCAATTCGTGACGATTGTAGCTTTTACCGGAAAAACAAGATGACCACGCCACAAAACACCCCTGCCGCCCCCCTTACCCGTCTGCCTGAAGGCAAGATGCCGGAACTGCGCGTGATGCCTGCGCCGTCCGACGCCAACGTGTACGGCGACGTGTTCGGGGGCTGGATCATGGCCCAGGTCGACGTCGCCGGCTCGCTGCCGGCCACCCGCCGCGCCAATGGCCGCGTGGCCACCATTGCAGTCAATTCCTTCCTGTTCAAGCAACCGGTGTTCGTGGGCGACCTGCTGTCGTTCTACGCCAACATCGTCAAGGTCGGCAATACCTCGATCACCGTCTGCGTCGAAGTCTATGCCGAGCGCAACCGCCTGCAGGCGGACGTCGTGAAAGTGACCGAAGCGCAGCTGACCTATGTCGCCACCGGCCCGGACCGCAAGCCGCGCCAGCTGCCGCCGCTCGATTCGCTGATCTCGCGCGAATAAGGCACCATGCCGACGCGCCGGCACTTCCTGCTCGACAGCGCACGCCTTTCGGCAGCGCTGTCGAGCGTGTCAGTGGCCGCCTGCGCCTCGTCCAGCAAAGGCCCCTACCCGTTCAGCCTGGGCGTCGCCTCGGGCTCGCCGCTGCCCGATTCGGTGATCCTGTGGACGCGCATCCTGAGCGACCCGCTGGGCGCCGCGCCGACGGCGCCGGTGGCGATGCCGGTGCGCTGGGAAGTGGCAGGCGACGAGGCCTTCCGCAGCATCGCGGCCAGCGGCACGGCGGTCGCAGCGCCGGAACTGGCCCACAGCGTCCACGTCGACGTCAAGGGCCTGGCACCTGACCGCCCCTACTGGTACCGCTTCATGCTGGGCGACGCCGTCAGCCCGGTCGGGCGCACGCGCACCGCACCCGGCCGCGACAGCATGCCAGGCATGCTCAGGCTGGCCGTCGCCTCCTGCCAGCACTGGGAGTTCGGCAGCTATGCGGCGCACCGCCACATAGCGGCCGCCAATCCCGACCTGGTCGCCTTCCTGGGCGATTACATCTACGAATGGGGCCCCTACCAGCTGCGTCACCCGGCGCGCGCGGTGCGCAGCAACGAATCGTTCACGCTGATTGAATACCGCAAGCGCTACGCGCAGTACAAGAGCGACCCGGACCTGCAGGCGGCGCACCACGCCGCGCCCTGGATCGTGACCTGGGACGACCACGAGGTCGGCAATGATTATGCGGCCCTGCGCGACGAGCGCCTGGCCGCCGACTTCGCGGCGCGCCGCGCGGCCGCCTACCAGGCCTTCTACGAGCACATGCCGCTGCGCCTGCCACGGGTAGCGCGCGACGGCTTCGGCGCCGTGCCCCTGTTCCAGCGCTACGACTGGGGACGGCTGGCGCGCTTCCACGTGCTCGACGACCGCCAGTACCGCTCGCCGCAGGTGTGCGCCAAATCAAGCACCCGCGGCGGCTCGAACGCGGTGTTCGCCCGTGGCTGCGAAGCGCTGCGCGACCCGCGCCGCACGATGCTGGGCGTTGATCAGGAAGCCTGGCTGGAGTCCGGGCTGGCAACCTCGCGCGCGAAGTGGAACATCCTGGCCCAGCAGACACTAATGGCACAGTCGAGCAGCGTGCCGGTGCTGACGCCGGAAGATGGCCGCTTCTGGACCGATGGCTGGGACGGCTATCCGGCGGCGCGCCGGCGCCTGCTCGAGACCATCGTCAAGCATGGCGCCCACAATCCGCTGGTGCTCGGTGGCGACGTGCACACCTTCTATGCGGCCTCGCTGCGGCCGGACTTTTCCAGGCCGGCGTCGAAGCAGAACCCGGTGGTGGCGACCGAATTCGTGGGCACCTCGGTGAGCTCGAGTTCGCGCCCGCAGGCGCGCACCGTGGCGCAGATGGAGAACAACCCGCACATGCTGTACGGACGCAGCGACAAGCGCGGCTACCTGCTGCTGGAGATCACGCCGAAGCAGACGGTGGCGCGCTGCATGGGGCTGGACGACGTGCACGATGCGAAGTCGGCGATCGCGCAGCTGGCGGCGTTCAGGGTGGATGATGGGGTGGCGGGGGCGATGCGCTTGGGCTAGGGCTGCGGTACGAAATTGGATCCGGGCCTTCGCCGGGATGACGGATCATATGTCAGCGGTAATAACGTAGTTTCCGCGCCGCCAGCACGTCGTCCCCGCGAAGGCGTGATCAATGCCACTGGCATTGATCACGCCAATTTAGCTAAACCTACGCCGACGTCTTCTCATCCCGCAGCTCACGCCGCAAAATTTTGCCCACGTTCGTCTTCGGCAGGGTCTCGCGGAACTCGACATACTTTGGACGCTTGTAGCCCGTGAACTGCTCCTTGCAGTAGGCGATGACGTCCTCGCTGCTGAGCGACGCATCCTTGCGCACGATGTACAGCTTCACCGCCTCGCCCGAATTCTTGTCCGGCACGCCGACGCAGGCCACTTCCAGCACGCCCGGATGGGCGGCCACCACGCCTTCGATCTCGTTCGGGTAGACGTTGAAGCCCGACACCAGGATCATGTCCTTCTTGCGGTCGACGATGCGGGTATAGCCCTTGTCGTCCATGATGCCGATGTCGCCGGTCTTGAAGAAGCCGTCGGTGGTCATGACCTTGGCGGTTTCGTCGTCGCGCTGCCAGTAGCCCGCCATCACCTGCGGGCCGCGCACACCGATCTCGCCGGCGGTGCCAAACGGGACTTCCTGGCCCGCTTCGTCCAGGATGCGAATCTCGGTGGATGGCAGCGGCAGGCCGATGGTGCCCGTGAACTCGGTGATGTCGCAGCGGTTGGCGGTGACCACGGGCGACGTCTCGGACAGGCCGTAGCCTTCCACGATCGGGGTGCCGGTCAGCGCCAGCCATTTATCGGCCACGGCTTTTTGCACCGCCATGCCGCCGCCCGGGCACACCAGGAGGCCCGAGAAATCGAGCTTGGCGAATTCCGGGTTGTTCACCAGGCCGTTGTACAGCGTGTTCACGGCCGGGAAGATGTTGATACGGTAGTTGCCGAGTTCCTTGATGAAGCCAGGAATGTCGCGCGGGTTCGGGATGAGCAGGTTCATGCCGCCCACGCGCAGGCCCAGCAACGCGCACACGGTCAGGGCATAGATGTGGTACAGCGGCAGCGCGCACACGAACTGCGCCTGCTCGCCCGGCTTGATCTTGCTGAGGGTCGGGGCGAACCAGGCTTCGTTCTGCAGCAGGTTGGCGATCACTTGCTTGTGCAGCAGCACCGCGCCTTTCGACACGCCGGTGGTGCCGCCGGTGTACTGCAGGAAGGCGATGTCGTCGTGGCCGATGGTCACCGGCTTCATGGCCAGGCTTGACGCGTCGGAGAGCATGCGCTTGAAGCCGACCGCGCCCGGCAGCGACCAGGCCGGCACCATCTTCTTGACCTTGCGGACCACCAGGTTGACCAGCGTGCCCTTCAGGCCACCAAGCAGGTCGCCCATGCTGCCCACCACCACGTGCTTGACCTGGGTGTTGGCGATCACCTGCTCGAGCGTGTGCGCGAAGTTCTCCAGCACGACGATGGCTTCGGCGCCCGAATCGATCAGCTGGTGCTGCAGCTCGCGCGGCGTGTAGAGCGGGTTGACGTTGACGATTACATAGCCGGCGCGCAGCACGGCGGCCATCGCCACCGGATACTGCAGCACGTTCGGCAGCATGATGGCCACGCGCGCGCCTGGCTGCAGGCCCCGGCTTTGCAGCCAGGCGGCCATGCGGCTTGATAAGCGGTCGAGTTCGGCGAAGGTGAGGGACTTGCCCATGCACGCGTAGGCCTTGCGGTCGGCGTACTTTCGGAACGCCTCCTCGAGCAGGTGCGTCAGGGAGCGGTACTGCGTCGGGTCGATCTCCGCAGGTACACCTTCCTCATACGACTTGAGCCAAAACTTGTCCATCCGTGCCTCACCTTCCATGTAGTAGCCTGTAACCAAGCCATTAAAACGCGAAGCCGCCCGGGACACGGGCGGCTTCGGCCAATCGGCTGCCGTGCGAGCTTATGCCGTCTGGGCCGGCTGCTTCTCGTCGCGCAGCACGCGCCGCAGGATCTTGCCGACGTTGGTCTTCGGCAGCTCGTCGCGGAACTCGATGTATTTCGGTTTCTTGTAGCCGGTGAACTGCTGCTTGCAGTAGTCCATCAGCTGCTCGGCGCTCAAGCTCGGGTCTTTCTTCACCACGAACACCTTCACCGCCTCGCCGGAATGCTCGTCCGGCACGCCGATCACGGCGCATTCCAGCACGCCCGGATGGCCGGCGATCACGCCTTCCAGTTCGTTCGGGTAGACGTTGAAGCCCGAGACCAGGATCATGTCCTTCTTGCGGTCCACGATCTTCACGTAGCCCTGCTCGTCCATGATGCCGACGTCGCCCGACTTGAAGAAGCCGTCCGGCGTCATGACCTTGGCCGTTTCGTCCGGGCGGTTCCAGTAGCCGGCCATCACCTGCGGGCCGCGGATGGCGATCTCGCCGATCTGGCCGATGGCCATCGGCTTGCCTTCGTCGTCCAGGATGGCGATGTCCGTGGACGGCACCGGCAGGCCGATCGTGCCGGTGAATTCCTTGACGTCGGCGCGGTTGCAGGTGGCCACCGGCGAGGTCTCCGACAGGCCGTAGCCTTCGATGATGCTGGTGCCGGTGATCTGCTTCCACTTGTCGTTGACGGCCTTCTGCACCGCCATGCCGCCGCCGTTGCAGATCTTCAGGCCCGAGAAGTCCAGGCCGGCGAAGTCAGGGTGGTTGACCAGCGCGTTGTACAGCGTGTTCACCGCCGGCAGCATGTTGATCTTGTACTTGCCGAGCTCCTTGATGAAGCCCGGGATGTCGCGCGGGTTCACGATCAGGACGTTCAGCGAGCCGGTGCGCATGCCCCACATCGCGCAGGCCGTCAGCGCGAAGATGTGGTACAGCGGCAGCGCGCAGACGATCACAGTCTGCTCGCCACTGCCGACATCGCCCATCGCGGGCTTGGCCCAGGCCTCGGTCTGCAGCACGTTGGCGATCACGTTGCGGTGCGTGAGCGCGGCGCCCTTCGACACGCCCGTGGTGCCGCCGGTGTACTGCAGGAAGGCGACGTCGGAGGAATTCGGCGTGGCCGGCGCGAACGGCATCTTCGCGCCCTGCGCCAGGGCATCCTTGAAGCGCACCATGTTCGGCAGCGAGAACTCGGGCACCATCTTCTTGATGTTGCGGACCACGAAGTTGACCAGCATTCCCTTGGCGCCGCCCAGCATCTCGCCCATGCTCGCCACCACCACGTGCTTCAGCGGGGTCTTGCTCATCACCTGCTGCACGGTATGCGCGAAGTTCTCGAGCACGATGATCGCTTCGCTGCCCGAGTCGGTGATCTGGTGCTCGAGCTCGCGCGGCGTGTACAGCGGGTTCACGTTGACCACCGTATAGCCGGCGCGCAGCACGGCCGCGATCGCGATCGGGTACTGCAGCACGTTCGGCATCATGATGGCCACGCGCGCGCCGCGCTGCATGCCGCGGCTTTGCAGCCAGGCGGCCAGCTTCTTCGAATAGGCATCCAGTTCGCCGTAAGTCAGGAACTTGTCCATGCAAACGTAGGCGTTGCGGTCGGCGTACTTGCTGAACGATTCGTCCAGCATGTGCACCAGCGACTGGTACTGGTCCGGATTGATCTCGGCAGGTACGTTAGGGGGGTACGACTTCAGCCACATTTTGTCCATCGGATGCCTCTGTCTCGAAATAGTTATCGTTATGGTCCGAGCGGCCGCGGCGCGCAGCAGGAATCTTGATGTCCCTGGCATGCGCGCGCGCGAAGCTTGCGCCTTTGCTATCACCTGATGGTGATGCTATCGGGCAGCGTCCCTGTGCGCAAGCTCTTTTACGGCTTTTGGAACGCGTCCTCTATCTTCCCGCCCCCCATGCTGCGCTGCACGACCAGCGGACTGGTCGCCGCCGGCGCCGCCAGGCTCTTGAGCACCCGGTGGCGATCGGCTTTGTCGAGCCTGGCGATCCGGTTGACCGACTTGTAGAAGGCCGGCCAGGAGCGCTCCTTGCGCAGCAGCGCGCGGAAGGCGGGCACGAAGTCGTTGTAGGTGGCGATCGAGGCCAGGTGGGCGTTCGACAGCGGCTCGGCGAAGAAGCGGTCGTAGCCGGCATAGCCGCCCCAGTTCGCCTTGAGCACCTGGTAATCGTCCTTCAGCGCCACGAACAGGCGTCCCTTGGAGGCGCGCTTCTCGTCGCGGCTCATCTTGCTGGCGTAGGTCTTTTCCAGCTCGCCGCGGTAGCGCACCAGCAGCGCCATGAAATCCTTCTTGCGCAGCGTGTAGCGTTCGAAGGCCTCGGTCATCATCGGGTTGCCGAAGCGTTCCAGCCAGCCTTCGACGCCGGCCGCTTCCACGGCGCTGGCGAAGGATTCGTTGAACTTCGAGTCGCCCTGCACGTACACCACCTGGTGCGCCAGCTCGTGGAAGATCAGGCGCGCCAGCTCGGCGTCGGGGTAGTTGATGAAGGTCGAGATCAGGGGGTCGCTGAACCAGCCCAGCGTCGAATAGGCGCTGACGCCGCCCACTTCCACGTCGTTGCCCTGGGCGCGCAGCTCCTTGGCATAGGCCTGCGCATCCTGCTTGCTGTAGTAGCCGCGGTAGTTCACGCAGCCGGCCACCGGGAAGCACCACTGCATGGGTTTCAGCGACAGCTCGGGCGTGGCAACCACGTTCCACAGCACGTAGGGGCGTTCGAGCTTGGTGAAGTTGGTGTAGCTGCCGTTGTCGGGCAGTTTCAGTTCCTGGATGGCGAAGCGGCGGATCTGGCGCGCCGTCTCGAGCCGGTGGCGCAGGGGTGTCCCGGTGCGGGGATCGGCCAGCCAGTCGTCGATCGGGCGGGAATCGGCCAGCAGTTCGAGCTGGCCCTGGGCCGCCTGGGAGTAGTAGTTGAGGGATGAGCAGCTTGACAACATCAGGGCCGCGGCTGCGGCGCCCATGAATGGCCGGAAGGCCTGGGAAAATCTAGAGGTTTTCATCTCGCGTTGACGGTGAGGCTTTTTCAACCTGCACCAGGGTGTCGTAGAAGGTTGGCGCCCTGCCCATGTCGGTCAATCGCTGGCTGGTCACTTCGTTTGCGTTCTTGCCGTCGCTGGCGAGTTTCTTCCACCAGATCGACAAGCCCACCACCAGCCCTTCGCGCGCCTTGTCGGTCACACGTGCACGGGCAACGAATGAGCCGCGGTCGTTGAAGATACGCGCCATCTCGCCATGAGCGATGCCGCGGCGGGCGGCATCGTTCGGGTGGATGTCGAGGTGCGGCTCGCCCTCGGTTGCGCGCAAACTCTGCACGTTCACAAACGTCGAGTTCAGGAAGTTGCGGGCCGCTGGCGAGATCATCGCCAGCGGATACTTCCGTGCCAGCTCCGGGTTGGAGGCGGCAGATTCATACGGCGGGATATAGGCCGGGACCGGATCGAGTCCGTCGCGCGCCATGCTGCTTGAGTAAAATTCGCACTTGCCGGACGGGGTCGGGAAGCCGCCTTCGGCAAACGGCGCGTCCGGCATGTTGAGCTTCTGCCAGCCCTTTTTTTTCAGCGACTCCCAGTCGAAGTGGACTGCGCGCTCGTGCTTCCTGTCGAAGGCTTGCGCGGCCAGTTCGTCGTCGGTCTCGCTGAAGCACGGATCGTCGAAACCCATGCGTGCAGCCAGCAGGCGGAAGAATTCGGTGTTCGGTTTTGCTTCGCCGACGGGTTCGATGGCGGCGTTATTCGCCATCATGTAGAGGTGGCCGTAGGCCAGGTGCGCATCGACGTGCTCGAGCTGGGTCGTGGCCGGCAGCAGGATGTCGGCATAGTCGGCGCTGTCGGTGCGGAAGTGCTCCAGCACGACGGTGAACAGGTCTTCGCGCTCGAAGCCGCGCTGCACCTTGGCGGAATCGGGCGCGATCGCCAGCGGGTTGGCGTTGTAGACGATGACGGCTTCGATCTTCGGGCCGAATGCTGGCGAAGCTTCCTGCAGCAGGTCGTCGCCGATGGTGGTCATGTTGACGGTGCGCGGGGCGCGCCCCCCCAAGAGGTCCGGGCGCTGCAGCGCCGGGCGATCGGTGGGGAAGGAGCCCGAGGTCGAGAGCTGCACGCCCCCGGCCTTGTGGCGCCAGGCGCCCACCAGGGCCGGCAGGCAGGCGATATTGCGCACCGCCATGCCGCCGCCGCGCACGCGCTGCAGGCCGTAGTTCATGCGGATCGCCGCGCCCTCGCCGCTCCTGGCGACCTGGCCGTACAGGCGCGCCAGCTCCACGACTTCGCCGGACGTGATGCCGCAGGTCTCGGCGGTGCGCTCCGGCGTCCATTCGAGGGCGCGCGCTTTCAATTCCTCGTAGCCGAGCGTGTAGCGGGCGATGTAGTCGTGGTCGACCAGGTCTTCCTGGATGAGCACGTGCATCATGCCCAGCGCCAGCGCGGCATCCGTGCCCGGCAGCAGGGCAATGTGCTGGTGGCATTTCTCGGCCGTGAGCGAGCGGTAGGGATCGATCGCGATGAGCTTGGCGCCGCGGCGCTTGGCTTCCTGCACGCGCATCCAGAGGTGCAGGTTCGAGGCGATCGGGTTGCCGCCCCAGATCAGGATCAGCTTCGCGTCCTGGAACTGTTCGATGTCGGTGCCGATCGAGCCGCCGATGGTGTACTTGTAGCCGGCCGCACCGGCTGTGGCGCAGATGGTACGGTCAAGCAGCGAAGCGCCGAGTTTGTTGAAGAATCGCAAAGACATGGAATCGCCCTGGACGAGTCCCATTGTGCCTGCATAGCTGTACGGCAGAATCGCTTGCGGGTCGCGGGAAGCGATCTCGCCCAGGCGAGTGGCGATCTCATCGATTGCCGCTTCCCACGTGATGCGTTCGAACTTGCCCTCGCCCTTGCGGCCGACGCGGCGCATCGGGTAGAGCACGCGGTCCGGATGATAGGTGCGCTCCACATAGCGCGCGACCTTGGTGCACAGCACGCCCTGCGTCGTCGGATGCTCCGGATCGCCCTTCACTTCCGTCGCCACGCCGTTGTCGACGGTAACGAGGATCGCACAGGTATCGGGGCAATCGTGGGGGCAGGCAGCGCGGACTTGGGTGACGGACATGGACGGGAAAATGCTTCGTGAAACCAATACTTTATCCGATTCCCGGTTTCCCCGTGCCGCCTCTTTCAAGCTCTGTTTGAGGCAGGCTACAATAGTTCAAAGTGTGCAATGCCAGCATGACAAAACGGAGAGTCAGATGAAGCTCATGGAACCTATCCTCGCTTTTCAAACGGAGTTGCAGGAAATCCGGCGCGACCTGCATGCGCATCCGGAGCTCTGTTACGAAGAGCAGCGCACCGCTGACGTGGTCGCGGCGCGTCTGACGGAATGGGGCATCCCCATCGTGCGCGGGCTGGGCGTGACCGGTGTTGTCGGTATCATCCAACACGGTTCATCAAAGCGTGCGATCGGCCTGCGCGCAGACATGGACGCGCTGCCGATGCAGGAGACCAACGCCTTCGCGCATACGTCCCGCCATGCGGGCAAGATGCACGCCTGCGGCCACGATGGCCACACCGCCATGCTGCTCGGCGCCGCCCACCACCTGGCGCAGCACCGCAATTTCGACGGCACCGTCTACCTGATCTTCCAGCCCGCCGAAGAAGGCGGCGGCGGCGCGCGCCGCATGATGGAAGATGGACTATTCACGCAATTCCCGATGGACGCGGTGTACGGCATGCATAACTGGCCGGGCATCCCGGAGGGGAATTTCGGCGTGGTGGCCGGGCCGATGATGGCCTCCAGTAACGAGTTTCGCGTGGTGGTGCGCGGCAAGGGTTGCCACGCGGCGCAGCCGCACCGCGGCATCGATCCGGTGATGGTGGCGGTGCAGATCGCCCAGGCCTGGCAAACGATCGTCTCGCGCGAAAAGAATCCGCTCGAATCGGCCGTGCTGTCGATCACGCAAATCCACGCGGGCAGCGCCACCAATGTGATTCCCGACGAAGCCGAGCTGGTCGGCACCGTGCGCACTTTCTCGACCGGCGTGCTGGACTTGATCCAGCGCCGCATGGAAGAGATGGCCTCAGGTGTTGCCGCGGCTTTCAACGCCTCGGTCGATTTCAACTTCAAGCGCAATTACCCGCCGCTCATCAATCATGCGGAGCAGACGGCGTTTGCGGTCGAGGCGATGCGCGCGGTGGTGGGGGCCGAGCGGGTCGATACCAATGTCGAGCCGACCATGGGGGCGGAAGACTTCGCGTACATGCTGCAGGAGAAGCCGGGCTGCTATGTGTTCATCGGTAACGGCGAGGGCGCGCACCGCGCGGGCGGGCATGGGCTGGGGCCGTGCCAGCTGCATAACACGAGTTATGACTTCAATGACAATTTGCTGCCGATCGGGGCGAGTTATTGGGTGAAGTTGGTGGAGATGAGTTTGTCGGCGGCTTGATCGCTCTGCGGCTCAACCGTTGTCGCGATTCTTAGGGTGGGCGATTCGTAATTCAGGCCATAGTCCTGGCCATTGGCCTGAATTACCTTGCCCACGCGTACAAACCGTGGTGATGCTGCCAGTACATATCTTCATCCGCTAGTTGAAGCGGTGGAATTCCGATCGCGGCGGCTCATCCGCTGGTTGAACGCGTGGGCAGAATCTGCCCACTCTACGGGAGCTGGTCTGCTCCGTCCCCCAGCCGGATGCCCGGGTTCAGCTGTTCAAGCGCCAGCAGCGCGGCCGCGTGATCGGCCGTCGGCAACACAGTCTCGATCGACTCAAACCTCTGCGTCACCAGCTCCGTCACCGGCAGCGCCAACCCCGCGGCGCCCGCCGCCGCCAGCACATTGCGCAAATCCTTCAACTGGCTCTTCACCTGCCCACCCGGCATGAAATTTCGGTCCAGCATGCGCTGGCCATGCATCTCGAGGACGCGGCTGCCCGCAAACCGCCGCGGATCGCCTCGCGCACGGCCACCGGATCCGCCCCGGCCGCCTGGGCCAGCAACAGCGCCTCCGCGACCACGTTCAAGGTTGCGCCAACGATTAACTGATTGCACAGCTTGGCCACCTGGCCGCTGCCCACTGGACCAACCCGTTGGGGCGTCCCCATGACGGCCAAAATTTTTGCCAACTGGTCAAATTCCGAGGGCTCACCGCCCACCATGATCGCCAGCGTTCCCGCTTCGGCCCCGCCGACACCGCCCGACACCGGCGCATCGATAAACCGGCAGCCCTGTGCCGACAAGCACGCGTGAAACGCCAGCGCCTCGTCCTGCCGCGTCGAGCTCATGTCGATCCACACCGTCCCCGGCGCGAGCGAGGGCAAGGCGGCAGCGATCACCTCGCCCACGACCTGCCCAGCCTCCAGCATGGAAATGACTACCTGCGCGCCGCACACTGCGTCAGGCAGGTCCGCCACCGGCTCGGCCCCGGCCTCTCGCACCGCCTCGGCCTTCGCCAACGTCCGGTTCCATGCGCGCACACTGTAACCGGCATGCGCAAGGCGGCTTGCCATCGGCCTTCCCATCAGCCCGATGCCGAGGAAGGCGATGGTCTTCATCAAAACAGTCCGAGGAATTTCTTGACGGTGTTCTTGCGCCCCGGGACAACGAGGTCGGTGACGCCCTTCTCGTTGAACGCATCGAGCAGTTCCGGGAAGCCCTTGCGCTTGACCAGGTTCAGCTCGGCCTCGTACAGCGGCACGACGCAATGGAAATAGATATCCTTGCCGTCCCGGGCCAGCGAAGCGAAGGCTTCCGGCGCCGAGGCAGGCGGCAGCAGGATCGCGCCCGTGAACTCGGCACCCTTGGCATACGGCCTGGCCGGGCTGCCGTTGGGCACCGTGTGGCCCAGGCCCAGCCAGGTCGCGTGCTGGTGCGGGTAGTGGGCCAGGTGGCGCAGCAGGGCAACCGGCCAATACCAGCGTTCGTCCTGCACCGATTGCGCATCAAACTTCCAGTCCGCCGGCAATGCCATCATCAGCTCGGCATAGGGCGGCGCGCCTTCGGGTACCGTCATCGCGCGGCTGCTCATGCCCGAGGTCACCAGCCGCAGGAAAGGCGTCTGCGCATTGGCCGGCACCACGTGGATATCAACCTGGACCGGGTCGGCCACGGTGTCGTGGAAGACGGTGTCGATCCGACCTAGGTGTTGGGCAATGTGGTCCGCGATCGGGTCGTGCGGCAGCGTGGCGGGAGCCGCCTGCTGCTGGGTCGGGTGGGCGAGCGGGTAGAGCGGCGTGGAGATCGGTTCAGTCATGCGGAATCGGTAATGTAGTGCGCGTTTTGCGAAGCGTCTATCATACCCGCGCTGCAGAACGGGTGGCGGACAGCGCCGGATTGTTCACGCTAGTACAATAGCGCACTGCACAATATTTCTACCCAGTTAAGAAAGCGCCTTATGCTCACTTTGAAGAAATTGGCCGCCGTTGCCATCAGCTTGGCCGCCGTAGTCTTCTCCCAGACCGGCCACGCCGCCGATGCCCTCGTCGATTCTGCATCGGTCGAGGTCGGCACCAACCCGCAGCAGCGCATGCTGCGCGTCGCCGTGCAGAAGGACTGGCAGCAGCGCTGGTTCGCCGGCAACGGCCGCCACCTGTCGGGTTATTGGGAAGCCAACCTCGCCCTCTGGCGCCTGAATGCCTACGCCAACGTAACAGGCCAGGACAAGAACCTCGCCGTCATCGGCTTCGCCCCGGTGCTGCGCTACCAGAACGACAGCAAGCTCGGCCTGTATGGCGAAGCCGGCGTCGGTGTGAGCCTGTTCTCCAGCCTGTACAAGAACCGCGACAAGGAATTGTCCACCGCCTTCCAGTTTGCCGACCACGTGGGCGTGGGCTATACCACGGCCAAATGGGATTTCGGCCTGAAGTTCCAGCACTACTCGAACGCCAGCATCAAGCGCCCGAACGGCGGCGCGAACTGGGTGATCGCCAAGGCCGCCTACCGCTTCTGATCGCACCGCAGTCGCAGCGGTGCTGAACACGGCCCTGCTGCGATTTATGTAAGAATCGGACCAAAAGGGCCGTCCGGCCTGCAAGCAACACGAGGTCCGATTGACTGACCCCAGCACGATCAAACGCTACTTGCCATGGCTGGTGGCGACTGCCTTGTTCATGGAGCAGCTCGACGCCACCATCGTCAATACCGCCATCCCCAGCATCGCGGCCAGCCTGCAGGTCACGCCGCTGAGCCTGAAGTCGGTGGTCACCAGCTACATCCTCGGCCTGGCCGTCGGTATCCCGCTCAGCGGCTGGATGGCCGACCGCTTCGGCACCCGCCGCGTCTTCTTCACTGCCATTACGATTTTCACGATTGCCTCGGTGCTGTGCGGACTGGCGCCGAATGCCCCCATGTTGACGGCCGCGCGCCTGCTGCAGGGACTGGGCGGGGCGATGATGATGCCGGTCGGGCGGCTGGCGATCGTGCGCACCTTCCCCAAGAACGAGCTGCTGGGCGCGATGAATTTCGTGATCATCCCGGCGCTGATCGGGCCGCTGCTGGGGCCGACCGTCGGCGGGCTGATCGTGCACTGGACCTCGTGGCGCGTGATCTTCTTCGTCAACGTCCCGGTCGGGCTGGTGGCGCTCTACCTGGTCTGGAAGCACATGCCGGACTACCAGGGCCACGAAAAGCGCCCGCTCGACCTGATCGGCCTGCTCCTGTTCAGCAGCGGCACGGCGATCCTGTCCTGGCTGCTGGAAGTGTTCGGGGAGCACACGCTCGATGCCGTGACCGGCGGACTGCTGCTCGCGCTGTCGCTGGCGCTGCTGGCCAGCTATGCCTGGCATGCCCTTCGCATCAAGCACCCGCTGCTGCGCCTGACCCTGTTCAAGGTGCGCACCTTCCGCATCTCGGTGGCGGGCGGGTTCTTCACGCGCCTCGGTGTCGGCGGCCTGCCCTTCCTGCTGCCGCTGCTTTATCAGCTGGGACTCGGGCTGCCGGCCTGGCAGTCGGGCCTGTTGATGATGCCGGCGGCCGCAGCCGCGATGGGCATGAAGATGTTCGCGCCCAGGCTGCTGGCACGCTTCGGCTACCGCCAGGTCTTGATGGTGAATACCGTACTCATCGGCCTGACGATCGCGATGTTCACCCTGGTCGGGCCAAGCACGCCCTTCTACGTCATCGTCGCCATCAGCCTGGCCCAGGGCTTTTTCAATTCGCTGCAGTTCTCCAGCATGAACACGCTGGCCTATGCCGACATCGAGCCGAACGACTCGAGCATGGCGAGCACCATGTCCAGCTCCTTCCAGCAGCTGTCGATGAGCTTCGGCCTGGCGACCGCATCGATCGTGACGGCCTGGTTCCTGGGGCCGGTGGCGCAGGACAACCGCGTGCTGGTGTCGCAGGCGCTACACCATGGCTTCGGCACGCTGGCTGCCATGACGCTGGTATCGTCCCTTATCTTCTGGCGCCTGCGCCGCAACGACGGCGACAGCATCAGCCGCGGCGACGTCAAGGCGAAGGAAGCCGAGCCGGTGGCCCAGCCGCTCGGCAGCTAGCCTGCCTGCCCCTCCGCCTGGTCAATGTCGGCCGCGATGCCCCCCGCGGTGATGCCCCCAGCCTCCGCGATGGTGTCCCCAGCCGCCATGTCCACGCCAGCCGTGGCCATGGTGGCGGTAATGCCCATGGCGAGGGCCATCGTAGAAAGCGAATCCCAGGTCCAGCGAGACCGGCGGCCCGACATAGGCCGGGTAGCCATAAGCCGGATAGGTGCTGTCGTAGGCATAGGGAGGGCCATATACGGCGCAGCCTCCCAGCCCGCCGACCAGCAGTAGCGCTGCGGCGACGCGCCGCAACGACGAGTGGATGTGGATATTCATGTCAGCCCCCGGAAAAGGCGAAGCTAGTTCAGTGTAGTCCGGGTAGGCGTATATGCAATGTCAGGTCCTCAAACTTCCACGACCCGGCGACCGGGCACGGCCGCAGTTCAGTTGAGAATTTGCGGGATCACCTTCACCTCGCCGCGCTTCACTGCCCGCGGCGTGGTGATCGGGGAGAAGTAGATCTGCTTCTGGCTCGTGGCGATATAGATGCGGTGCCGGTGCAGGAAATCCGCGCCCAGCACCAGGATCTCGCCGGAATAAGGCAGGTCCATCAGGCGCAGGTCCATGTCCTTGACCTCCAGGGCATTAATCGACATCGAGGGAACCGACACTTTCCACACCGGCTGAGCGGGTCCGTGGCCGGGCAAGGGGTCTTCGCGCACGGCGCCGGGCGAATTCGGCGTCAATCCCAGCCGTTCGGCCGTCGCCTTGGGCAGGTAGGAATACGGCGTAGCGGTCGACAACAAGGCGCGCAGGTCGGTGCCGCCGATACGGACGTTGAATACCAGGCGAGGTTCGCGCTTCCATGGATCGTGCCAGGCCAGGACCGACACCGCCTGCGGGTCCCAGTAGGCCAAGTGAGCCCGGATGCAGCCGCTCGGCTTGAAAGGCTTGATATAGCCGGCGTCCAGGGCAATTTCGAGATCCGTTTGCAGCAGGGTACCGGCACCTATCCTTACTCCGAAACTGTCGTCCATGAAATCCTCGACCATGTAGGTATTGTTTTTAGCGCTGGCCACGCCAAAAGAAAATTCCTTGATCAGGACATGCGATATATCGCGCACGATATCCACGCCCTTCGGGTTACGCTCATCGTCGGCGGACATCTTGCTCGTCGAGCTACGTGCTGCGATGCCGAGGCGGTCCAGCGTCTTCTTGTTGAACACCACTGATTCCGCCGCGCCGGTACTGATCATGACGGGAACGGCAGTGCCGTTGATGGTGGCCTTCCCGACCGGACGCATGTCCTCGGTGATCGTGATCGGCAAGCTCGGTTGTTCGTTCATTTCGCAGCCTGCGGGCAGCGAATGGGCGAAGGCCGCCCCTGAAAACGCGAGGCTGGCGCTAACGATATATCTCAACAAGGCAGACAATGGAACGCGGCGAGCAGGGGTCATGGGATCGACGAGGTGGTTGCGTGAAGATCCAGTATAAGTATCACGATGGTCCCCGGAGCAAGGCCGTGCAAATTACCCTGCTGCCATAAGCGGTCTTTCGCGACGAAGCCTGCAAACGCAAAAAACCACGCATGCCACGACCTCGGTTTATCGCTGCAGCCGTCGAACCGTCGAACCGTCGCTCCTGCGAAGGCGGGAGCCCAGGCTCGCTGCGTAGCCACCAGCGCCGGATGAGATGCGGTCATTGAAGAGAGCGTGTAAACGCAAAAAACCCCACCAGGATCACCTGGTGGGGTTTTGCTTATAACTAGCCTGACGATAACCTACTTTCACACTGGTTGCAGCACTATCATCGGCGCAAAGTCGTTTCACGGTCCTGTTCGGGATGGGAAGGGGTGGGACCGACTTGCTATGGTCATCAGGCTTTGACTTGTACGAGTCTTTTACCATTGGCAAAAGAACTCTGAATCTGGAAGAAGTAATGTTAGTTGGGTAGCTGTATCAACAAACTTGCAGCTGTATTCCTGACTTGTCTATACCTACCAAGGTTATAGGGACAAGCCGTACGGGCAATTAGTACTGGTTAGCTTAATGCATTACTGCACTTCCACACCCAGCCTATCAACGT
>NZ_JCASID010000013.1:0-142450 GCF_059685855.1 Telluria sp. ZB4P37 | reverse complement strand
ACTGTCTCGACAACGCCGCGATGGAAAGCTTCTTCGCGGTGCTCAAGTCGGAGTTCTTCTATCTCAACAAGTTCGGCAGCATCGACGAACTAAAAACGGGTCTCAAGAAATACATCCACTATTACAATCACGACCGCATCAAGATGAAACTAAAAGGGCTGAGTCCTGTGCAATACAGAACCCAGCCCTTGGCCGCTCATTAAACCAACCGTCCAACTTTACAGGGTCAGTTCACGGGCGCGCTTTTCCTTTTTGGGTTTCGTAGCGTGGGCGGATTCCACCCGCGCGGTCAAATCACAGTCATGCTGCCAGTACGACTATTCACATTCTCACTATCACCGCGCCGCCATCAGCACTCGCGCAGCCCCGCCAGATACGTATCCATCACCGCCCCGCCCATCTCAACCAGGTCGTAGGCATCGGTATCGAACAGCCAGTTGCGGATCAGGCCATCCATGATGATCCACATGCCGTTGGCCACCGTCACCGGATCGAGGTCCTGCCTGACGCTGCCCAGGGCCTTGGCCTGCTTCAGGCGCGTTTCGACCCGCTGCATCCAGATCAGCTGCTTTTCGCGCCGCCCCTCGCGCATGATGACGGCGTCGGCCACGAATTCCATCTTCAGCGTGACGATCTCGAACACGCGCCGTGCTTTCGGATCGCCGGCTGTCACCCGCAACACCGTCATCACATACTCGCGCAAGTCCTGCACCGGATCGCCGCCCTCGTTCGCGTCGAGCAGCAGCATTGCTTCTTCGAGCGGCATTTTTACGCGCTCCATCATGGCCTGCAGCAGCGCGCCCTTGTCGAGGAAATGCCAATAAATCGCGCCGCGCGTCACGCCCGCTTCGCTGGCAATATGCTGTAAAGTTGTCCTCGAAACGCCTTGTTCAGCGAACAATTTTTCAGCAGCGTCCAGGATGCTGTCGCGGGTAGCCGCAGCCTCCGCCTTGGTTTTACGTGCCATCTTTTTCCTTGCCCTGAATTTGAAGGGCGCCTCAAACATTAAACATACAACCGTGATAGTATATAAAACTGCCCGCAATAGCCAGTGACGATTCGTATGGAGTGGAAATATGCACGCATACGGGAGTCGCACTAATTACAGAAGGAAAGCACACGTAATGCGCTCGAACCACTCCAACCTCTCCCTGACCCGGATCACCGCCGGCACCCTGATGGCCGTCGCCCTGCTGTCGGCCTGCGGCAAGAAAGACGCCGCCCCGGCCGCTGGCGGCCCGGGCGGCGGCATGCCGGCGCCGGAAGTCGGCGTCATCACCACCAAATTCGAGCCGGTCGCCCTGCAGACGGAATTGCCGGCGCGTGCCGAGCCGGTCCGTACCGCCCAGGTCCGCGCCCGCGTCAACGGCGTGGTGCTCAAGCGCCGGTTCACCGAAGGCAGCGAAGTCAGGCAGGGCCAGTCCCTGTTCCAGATCGACCCGGCACCCTACCAGGCGCAAGTGGCTGCAGCGCAGGCCGACCTTGGCCGCGCCCAGGCCACCCTGAGCCAGGCCGCGTCGCTGGCCGAGCGCTACAAGCCGCTGGTCGAGGCCAATGCTATCAGCAAGCTGGAATACACGAATGCCGTCGCCGCGCAGAAACAGGCCGAAGCCGCCGTGGCGGCCTCGCGCGCCCAGGTGCGCATCGCCCAGATCAATTCGGGCTATGCCAACGTCAATGCGCCGATCTCGGGCCGCATCGGCCGCGCCCTGGTGACCGAAGGCGCCCTGGTCTCCGCGGCGGAAGCCACCCAGATGGCGCTGATCCAGCAGAATGACCCGATGCACCTGAACATCACCCAGTCGGCCACCGAGCTGCAGCGCCTGCGCAAGCAGGCCGGCGGCGGCGCGAAAGACGCCCCGGTCACCGTCATGCTCGACGACGGCACCGAGCTGCCGACCCGCGGCCGCCTGCTGTTCTCGGACGTCACCGTCGACCCGAGCACCGGTCAGGTCACCCTGCGTGCGACGATCCCCAATCCGGACAATACCCTGCTGCCGGGCCAGTACGTGCGCGTGCGCCTGTCGCAGGCCCAGCTGCCCAACGGTATCGTGGTCCCGCAACAGGCCGTCACCCGCGGCGGCGCCCAGGGCGATACCCTGATGGTGGTCGGCGCCGACAACAAGCCGGCCCCCCGCACCGTCAAGATCGGTTCCCAGCAAGGCAGCGCCTGGGTCGTCACCGACGGCCTGAAAGAAGGCGAGCGCGTGATGGTCGACGGCTTCCAGAAACTGCAGATGCTGCCGCCGGGGACCCCGGTCAAGCCGGTGCCATGGTCGCCGGGCACCGCGGCCCCTGCCGCCGGTGGTTCGGCGCCTGCCGCAGCCGCACGCTAACGCGCCAACGCCAGTCAAGAACAGGATTTCACATGGCACGTTTTTTCATTGACCGCCCTATTTTCGCCTGGGTGATCGCGCTGTTTATCATGGTGATCGGCGCGGTCTCGATCACCCAGCTGCCGATCGCACAGTATCCGAACGTGGCCCCGCCATCGATCGTGATCAATGCCGCCTATCCGGGCGCCTCGGCCCAGACCCTGGAAGACTCGGTCATCTCCGTCATCGAACGCGAGATGAACGGCTCGCCGGGCCTGATCTACATGGAATCGAGCAGCTCCGCCAACGGCAGCGGCTCGATCACCCTGACGTTCGAAACCGGCACCAATCCGGACCTGGCCCAGGTGGACGTCCAGAACCGCCTGGCGCGCGCCACCCCGCGCCTGCCGCAGGCGGTGAACCAGCAGGGCGTGCGCGTCGACAAGGTGCGTGCCAACTTCCTGCTGTTTACCATCCTGTCCTCGAGCGACCCGAAATGGGACCCGATCGCGCTGGGCGACTACGCCTCGCGCACGGTGCTGCCGGAGATCCAGCGCATCAAGGGCGTCGGCACCGCACAGCTGTTCGGCACCGAGCGCGCGATGCGCATCTGGATCGACCCGGCCAAGCTGGTGGGCTTCCGTCTATCCCCAAGTGACGTCAACGCCGCCATCCGCAGCCAGAACGCCCAGGTGGCCTCGGGCACCATTGGCGAACTGCCGCTGGCGCAGGGCCAGGAAATCAGCGCCACCGTGGTCGTCACCGGCCAGCTCTCCACCGCCGAACAGTTCGGCAACATCGTGCTGCGCGCGAACCCGGACGGCTCGACCGTGCGCCTGAAGGACGTGGCCCGCGTCGAAATCGGCGGCCAAAGCTACTCCACCTCCGCGCGCCTGAACGGCAAGCCGTCCACCGGTATCGGCGTGCAGCTGGCGCCATCCGGCAATGCGCTGGAAACCGCACGCCTGGTGCGCGAGCGCATGGATCAGCTGTCGAAGTTCTTCCCGCCCGGGATGAAGGCCACCGTGCCGTTCGACAGCTCGAAATTCATCGACATCTCGATCGAGCAGGTGCTGCATACCCTGATCGAAGCGATCGTGCTGGTGTTCCTGGTGATGTACCTGTTCCTGCAGAACTTCCGCTACACGATCATCCCGACCATCGTGGTGCCGGTGGCGCTCCTTGGTTCGCTCGCGACCCTGCTGGCGCTGGGCTATTCGATCAACGTGCTGACCATGTTCGGCATGGTGCTCGTCATCGGTATCGTGGTCGACGATGCCATCGTGGTGGTCGAGAACGTCGAACGCATCATGAGCGAAGAAGGCCTGAGCCCACTGCTCGCGACCCGCAAGGCCATGGGCCAGATCTCGGGCGCCATCATCGGCGTGACCGTGGTGCTGATGTCGGTGTTCGTGCCGCTGGCTTTCTTCGGCGGCGCCGTCGGCAACATCTACCGCCAGTTCGCGGTGGTCATGGTGTCCTCGATCGCCTTCTCGGCCTTCCTGGCGCTGTCGCTGACCCCTGCCCTGTGCGCGCACCTGCTCAAGCCGGTCGAAGCGGGCCACCACCACGAGAAGAAAGGCTTCTTCGGCTGGTTCAACCGCCGCTTCAGCCGCACCGCCAAGGGCTATGAAGGCTGGGTCGGCAAGATCATCCGGGGTTCCGGCCGCGCGCTGGTGGCGTTTGTCCTGATCGTCGGCGTGGTGGGCCTGCTGTTCGCCCGCATGCCGAACTCCTTCCTGCCGAACGAAGACCAGGGCTATGTGATCGCCAACATCCAGTTGCCGCCGGGCGCCACGCTCGAGCGCACCAACGAGGTGATGCGCACCGCCGAAGCCTTCATCATGAAGCAGCCGGAAGTGGCCAACATGGTCAGCGTGCTGGGCTTCTCGTTCTCGGGCGCCGGCCAGAACATGGCGCTGGCCTTCATCCCGCTGAAGGACTGGAGCGAGCGCAAGGGCCCCGATTCGAGCGCCCAGTCAGTGGCCAACCGCATCATGGGCGGCCTGTCCGGCGTGCGCGATGCCTTCATCTTCGCCCTGTCGCCGCCGCCGATTCCCGAACTGGGACGCGGCACCGGCTTTACCTTCCGCCTGCAGGACCGCGGCGGCGCCGGCCACAATGCCCTGCTGGCGGCGCGCAACCAGCTGCTCGGCATGGCCTCGCAGAGCAAGATCCTGGCCGGCGTGCGTCCGGAAGGCCTGGAAGACGCGCCGCAGGTGATGCTCGACATCGACCGCGACAAGGCGCAGGCGCTGGGCGTGACGTTCGACGCGATCAACAGCGCGATCTCGACCGCGCTCGGCTCGAGCTATGTGAACGACTTCCCGAACGCCGGACGCCTGCAGCGCGTGGTGGTGCAGGCCGAGGCCAGCGCCCGCATGCAGCCGGACGACCTGCTCAAGCTCAATGCTCTCAACACCCAGGGCCAGCCGGTTCCGCTGTCCTCGTTCGCCACCACCCGCTGGGTGACCGGCCCGATGCAGACCATCCGCTACAACGGCTATCCGGCGATGAGCATTGCCGGCGACGCCAAGCCGGGTTATGCGACCGGCGACGCGATGGCCGAGATGGAAGCGCTGGCAGCCAAGCTGCCGCCGGGCTTCGCCTTCGAGTGGACCGGCCAGTCGCGCGAAGAAGCGCAATCCGGTTCGACCATGGGCATCCTGATGGCCTTCTCGATGCTGGCGATCTTCCTGGCGCTGGCCGCCCTGTACGAGAGCTGGTCGATCCCGGTGGCGGTGCTGCTGGTGGTGCCGCTCGGTATCCTCGGCGCGATCCTGGCGGCGATGATGCGCGGCTATCCGAACGACGTGTACTTCAAGATCGGCCTGGTGACCATCATCGGCCTGGCGGCGAAGAACGCGGTCCTGATCATCGAGTTCGCGAAGGACTTGCAGGCGCAGGGACGCACGCCGATGGAAGCGGCAATCGAAGCGGCGCACCTGCGCTTCCGCCCGATTATCATGACCTCGCTCGCCTTTATCCTCGGCGTGCTGCCGCTGGTGATCGCAGGCGGCGCCGGCTCGGCATCGCAGCGCGCCATCGGTACCGGCGTGATGGGCGGTATGATCACGGCTACGACGCTGGGCGTGCTATTCGTGCCGATGTTCTTCGTGGTGGTGCGCAAGCTGTTCAAGGGCAGCGAGCGCCAGCGCAAGAAGTACGCACATGAAGAAGAAGCTGCCGCCGCAGCGGCAGTCCACGAAAAAATCTGATCGCCATGATGAAAAAAACTAATTTACTGGTAAGGCTGGCGCCCATGGCGCTGGCACTGACGCTGGCAGGCTGCATGTCGCTGGCGCCGAAATACGAGCGCCCCGCGGCCCCGGTGGCGCAGGCATTCCCTGACATGCCGAAGCCCGCCAACGCTCCTGCCGCCCTGGTGGCGAACGAGGCGCCCAGCACCCTGGCCTGGCAGCGCTTCTTCCAGGATGCCCGCCTGCGCGGCCTGATCGAGCAGGCGCTGGTGAACAACCGCGACCTGCGCATCGCAGTGGCCAACATCGAGCAGGCGCGCGCGCAGTTCCGCATCACCCGCGCCGACCGCCTGCCGACGGTGGGCGCCGGCATCACCGGCCAGCGCCAGACCACCGGCGAAGACCAGCCGATCGAGAGCGTCTACCAGGCCGGCTTGGCCGTCTCGTCCTTCGAACTCGATTTGTTCGGCCGCGTGCGCAACCTGTCCGATGCCGCGCTGGCGCAATACCTGGCCACCGAAGAAGCGCGCAAGACCACGCAAATCAGCCTGGTCGCGTCGGTCGCCAACGCCTACCTGCAATTGCTGGCCGACGAAGAGCTGCTGGCGATCACCCAGCAGGCGCTGGGCACGCGCCAGGAATCGATGCGCCTGACCCAGCTGCGCTTCGATAACGGCGTGACGTCGCGCGTCGAATTGCAGCAGGCACGCTCGCTGGTGGAAACCGCCCTGACCACGCTGGCAGCAACGCAGCGCCAGCGCGCCCAGGACATCAACCTGCTCACGCTGCTGGTGGGCGGATCGATCGATCCGAACCCGGCCGGCACCACCCTGGCCGCGACCGAGTTGCCGGACCTGCCGGCCGGCCTTCCCTCCGACCTCCTGATCAACCGCCCGGACATCCGCGCGGCCGAGCAGCAGCTGATCGGAGCCAATGCCAACATCGGCGCGGCGCGCGCGAACTTCTTCCCGCGCATCACGCTCACCGGCAGCGTCGGCAGCGCCAGCACCGAGCTCTCCGGCCTGTTCAAGAGCGGCACCTTCGGCTGGACCTTCGCGCCGCAGGCGATCCTGCCGATCTTCGACTACGGCCGCAACGTGGCGGTGCTGGGCTCTGCCAGAGCCGGCCGCGACATCGCGGTGGCGCAGTACGAGCGCTCGATCCAGACCGCTTTCCGCGAAGTGGCGGACGCGCTGGCCGGGCAGTCGACCTTCAGCGAGCAGCTGCGTGCGCAGCGCGCGGTGGCCGAAGCCGAAGCCGACCGTTTCAACCTGGCCGACCTGCGCTACAAGAACGGCGCGGCGAGTTACCTCGACCTGCTGGACGCGCAGCGTTCGCTGTTCCAGGCGCAGCAGGCGGCGGTGCAGGCGAATTTGCAGCGCCTGCAGAACCAGGTGACCTTGTACCGCGTGCTCGGTGGCGGGTGGAGCGAGCCGGTGACGCCGGTGGCGGCGCGCTGAGCGTTTCGTGACCGATGACAAGCCGGGCTGTTCGCAGTCCGGTTTTTTTGCTGACCTTATCGGCATGCACGCAAAATCGGGTTCCCGCCTGCGCGGAAACGGCGTGCAAAGGCAGCGTGTCGACATTCAACCGAAAATGCTCGACGTAAAGACCGTCATACGCGCCACTGGCGCCTACGACTTCCCGCGAAGGCGGGATCCAAGTACGATCCGCAGCCAGTAGCCCAGCCCAACAGCGCGCGCTGAGCCGTGAACGATGGGCTGAATTGAAGCGCGGAATTGACGCGGCGCGGCTTGGCCGATGTGGCTACACTGGACGCATCGACGGTGAAGGCTGCTGCTAGAGTGCCATGCGCAAATTCTCCCGCTCACACTGGAAGATCGTCATTGCGATCCTGCTTGCGATTGCGCTGGCCACGCTGACCATGGAAACCGATTCCGCCCCGTCCGCTCCGGCCCTGGCAGCGCGCCTGCGCGGCCACGTGCAGGCGATCGCCAGCGAAGAACACGACACCGCTACGGCGCGCCAGCTCGAGCAGGCGGCGCGCCACATCGAATCCAGCTTGCAGGGCTTCGGCTACCGGCCGCACCGCCAGGAGTACAAGGCCGGCGGCCAGAAGGTACGCAATATCGAAGTCTCGGTATCGAACACGGCGCCGCGCGCGAAGCCCGAGCGCATCTTCATCGTCGGCGCACATTACGATTCCGCATCTGGCGCACCGGGCGCCAACGACAACGGCAGCGGTACCGCGGCCGTGCTGGAACTGGCGCGCCTGCTGAAAACCATGCAGCCGAGCCGCGGCACCGAGGTGAAGTTCGTCTTTTTCGTGAATGAAGAACCGCCCTCGCAGTTGAAACATGCGATGGGCGAAGAAACGGGGAGCACGGAACATGCGCGGGCACTGAAGCAGGCCGGGCACAAGGTGGAAGACGCCTTGATCCTGGAGACGATCGGCTGGTATTCGGATGTCCCCGACAGCCAGCGCCTGCCGCGGGGACTGGGAAACCATTACCCGAGCACCGGCAATTTCATTGCTTTTGCGGGCACGCTGGAATCGTCGGCTCTGGTGCGCCAGGCGCTGGCGGCTTTCAAGGCGCAGTCCGACTTTCCCGTCGAGGGGCTGGCCGCGCTCGCTCACGTGATCGGCGTGACCCTGTCCGACCACGCCTCGTACAACGGCCACGGCTATCCGGCGCTGATGATCACCGACACGGCCTTTCTGCGTTACCCCTATTACCATACCGCCCAGGACACGCCGGACAAGCTCGATTACGCCGGCATGGCGCGCGTGGTCAAGGGACTGGCGCGCACCATCGAAGCGCTGGCGGGCGCGAAGACTATCTGAACCGGCGCAATGCCCGATGCAGCTCGACTAGTGAGAACCGTAGGGTGGGCGGCTTCGCCGCCGACGCGGCGATAGTTAGCGCAGGAAGACCGTACCGCGTCCATGCTACCGCTGGTTGAACGCGCGGGCAGAAAATCTGTCCACGCTACGATGAGCAGGTTTTCGTATTTCAACTAGCCAGGAACATCTCCTGCAGGTCATTCAAAAAGCGCTGGCCCAGCTCGGTCGGGCGGATCAGCTTGTGGTCGCGGTAGAGCAGGCCCTTGGCTTCGGCCTCGTTCAGGGCCTTGCCGATGGCGCTGATGTTCATGCCGGTGCGCTCGCCGAACAGATTCGGATCGAAGCCATCGACCAGGCGCAGGGTGTTGAGCATGAACTCGAAGCCCATGTCGGCGCGCGCGATCTCGTGTTCTTCCTGCACCGGGTTGCCGCGCCTTGCCGCTTCCATGAAGGAGTTTGGCTGCTTGTAGCGCGCCTGGCGCAGCACGCGGTGCGGGAAGGAGATCTTCGAATGCGCGCCGGCGCCGATGCCCAGGTAATCGCCGAAGCCCCAGTAGTTCAGGTTGTGCTTCGCCTGCTTGCCGGGCTGCGCATAGGCCGAGACCTCGTAGTGCTGGTAGCCGGCCGCGAGCGTCGCTTCCAGGATCATGTCCTGCATGTCGGCGCTCAGGTCGTCGTCCGGCAGCGCCGGCGGGTACTTCGCGAACACCGTGTTCGGTTCCATCGTCAGGTGGTACATCGACAGGTGGGGCGGCGCGAACGACATCGCCGTTTGCAGGTCCTGGCGCGCCTGCTCGAGCGTCTGCCCCGGCAGCGCGAACATCAGGTCGAGGTTGAAGTTGTCGAACGTCGAGCGCGCGATCTCCACCGCGCGCAGGGCTTCGGTTTCGTCATGGATGCGACCGAGGGCCTTCAGGTGGGCGCCATTGAAGCTCTGGATGCCGATCGACAGGCGGTTCACGCCGCTGTCGCGGTAGGACTTGAAGCGTTCGGCCTCGAAGGTGCCCGGGTTGGCTTCCATCGTGATCTCGGCCCCGATCTCGAGCGGCAGCAGCGTGCGCACATCGGACAGCAGGAGGTCGAGCCCCGCGGCCGACATCAGGCTCGGGGTACCGCCGCCGATGAAGACGGTGTGGATCTTGCGGCCCCAGATCATCGGCAGCGACTGCTCCAGGTCCAGGCGCACGGCGTCGAGGTAGTCTTTTTCCGGCAGCTCGCCCTTGGCCTCGTGCGAATTGAAGTCGCAATAAGGACATTTGCGCACGCACCACGGGAAGTGGATGTAGAGCGACAGCGGCGGCAAGGCCGCGAGGTTCAGCGCGCCAGGTTTCAGGTACTGGAGCGCAGTCGTCGCCGGCGAACGCGGCTCGCCCGGCGTGGGACCGGCGACTTTAATCGGGATCATCGCAGCTTCTCTACCAGGGCGCGCAGGGCCTGGCCGCGGTGCGAGTGGGCGTTCTTCACGCCAGGCTCGAGTTCGGCGGTGGTCTTGCCCAACGACGGGATCAGGAAGTGCGGATCGTAGCCGAAGCCGTTGGTGCCGCGTGGCGTGTCGATGATCTCGCCCTCCCACCGGCCGTCGGCAATGATGGGCTGCGGGTCGTCAGCGTGGCGCACGTAGACCAGCACGCAGTAGTAATAGGCGGATTTGTCGGCGTGTTGCGCCAGGTCGGCCACCAGCTTCTCGCTGTTGCGGGCGTCGGATTTCGGCTCGCCGGCAAAGCGTGCCGAATACACGCCGGGGGCGCCGCCCAGTGCGTTGACGCAGACGCCCGAGTCGTCGGCCAGGGCCGGCAGGCCGGTCAGGCGCGCGGCATGGCGGGCCTTGGCAAGCGCGTTTTCCACGAAGGTGCCGAAGGGCTCTTCCGCTTCCGGGACGTCGAATTCGCCTTGCGGGTGCAGTTTGAAACCGATGGGTTCGAGGAGCTGCGCGAATTCGGCGAGTTTGCCGGCGTTGTTGGAGGCGAGGATCAGGCGTCGGGTCATGGGGTGTTTGGGGTGTGGGTGGTGCGGAGGGTGGGTATTTTAGCGCGTTGGGGTGTTGCGTGCATTCGTGGCGGCGGTACGAACTTGGATTCCGCGCAGGCGAGAACCCAATTTTTCATCCGAAATCGCACCAGCGGATCAGCCAATCAGACCTAAAGACTGCTTCTGCAACCTGATCAACTCCGTAATCCCCAGCTGCCCCAGGTCGAGCAAGCGATTCATCCCCGCCCGATCAAACGCCGCCCCTTCCGCCGTCCCCTGCACTTCGATAAAGTGCCCCTGCTCGTTCATGACCACGTTCATGTCGGTATCGCAGTCCGAATCCTCGATGTAGTCCAAGTCCAGCACCGGCATGCCCTTGTACACGCCCACCGAGATCGCCGCCACGAAATGCTTCACGGGCACAGCCGGCAACAGGCCCTGCCCCACCAGGGCATTGAACGCGTCGTAGGCCGCTACCATGGCGCCGGTGATCGAGGCGGTGCGGGTGCCGCCGTCGGCCTGGATCACGTCGCAGTCCAGGTGCAGGGTGCGCTCCCCAAACGCTTCCAGATCAAACGCGGCGCGCAGCGAGCGGCCGATCAGGCGCTGGATTTCCTGCGTGCGGCCGCTTTGCTTGCCGCGTGCGGCCTCGCGGTCCATGCGGGTGTGGGTAGAGCGCGGCAGCATGCCGTATTCAGCGGTCATCCAGCCCTGGCCCTTCCCTTTGAGGAAGCCCGGTACCTTTTCTTCGATGCTGGCGGTGCAGATCACCTTGGTGTCGCCGCATTCGATCAGCACCGAGCCTTCGGCATGTTTGGTGTACTGGCGGGTGATGCGGATGCTGCGCAGCTGGTCGACGGTGCGGCCGCTCGGGCGTTGTTCGAAGCTCATGGGGTAGCCTTTATTATTTGAGTAACTGGGAAGATTTTTCGATCGCCTCGCGGATCTCGGCAATCGCCTTTTCGATTTCGTCTTCATCGAAGGCGTCTGCCCCCGAATTGGCAGGCTGGCCGGCCGTGATCGTCGAGCTGACGGCGTCTTCGGCCAGCATCTGGGTCGAGATCATGTCGGGCGAAGCGTTCGCTGCTGATTCTGCACCCTGCCAGGTAATTGCGAGCGCCGTCGTGTTGTCGCCGCGCGCCCCGCCGATGGCGGCCGACATCGCCACCATGTCGGGCACCGCCTGCACGATGTTCGACGTCGACAACCGGTGCACGATCTCGGTTTCCGGCAGCACCGACCACAGGCCGTCCGAACACAGCAGCAGCGTATCGCCGCGTTCCAGGCTGGCCTGGCGCGAGATCTCGATCTTCGGTTCCTGGCCGGCGCCCAGGCAGTTGTACAGCTTGTTGCGGTCGGGGTGGGTGTTGCGGTCGGACTCAAGCGCGCGGCCCTTGTCGATCAGGTATTCGAGGTGCGAGTGGTCGCGCGTGCGCGCCAGTACCTGGTTGCGGCGCACCCAGTACAGGCGCGAATCGCCGCAGTGCGCCCACACGGCGCAGTTGTGCTGCACCAGGCAGGCCACGATGGTGGTGCGCGGCGTCTCGGGCAGCTTGTTGGCTTCGGCATAGGCCAGGATGTCCCAGTGCGCCTGCTGCAGCGCTTCCTCGAGAAAGCGCTCGGCCTTCTTGATATAGGGACGGGCCTGCATGCGGAACATCATCGACAGGGTCTGCAGCGCGATGGTGGCGGCGATCTCGCCGCGCAGGTGTCCGCCCATGCCGTCGGCCAGTACCAGCAACAGCGCATCGCGCGTGAAGCTGTAGCCCATGCGGTCCTGGTTGACCTTGCGCCCGCCGATGTGGGTTTGCTGATAGACGGAAAACTGCATGCTGCCTCCTTCAATTCTCAGTGCGGGCTTTGCGGCCGATGCCGCCAAGCCGTCCGACCAGCCCGCGCCAGCCCGCCGCGGGCGCAGCCGCCTCGTCCTCATCCGCTTGCAGCGCTACCGACGGCGGCGCCTGCAGCACCTTCTGCATCGCGAACACGCTTGGCAAACGCGCCAGCGGATCGAGCGCCATGCACGACCCTACCATGTCCACCAGCTCGGGCGAATAGCTGCCTGCCAGTTTCGCCAGCTGCACGGCGGTCTTGTCGTCCTGCCTGCGCGCCTCGACCGGCTGCGGCATCGTGCGCGTCATGCAGGCATACATGGCCGCGCCGATGCTGTAGATGTCGGTCCAGGGCCCCAGGGTGGCGGCCTTGCTGTACAGCTCGGGCGCGGCGAAGCCCGGGGTGTACATCGGCGCCAGCATGGGCACGTCGATGTTGATGGTCTGGCGCGCCGCGCCGAAGTCGAGCAGCAGGGGCGAACCGTCGCT
Source organism: Telluria sp. ZB4P37 (assembly GCF_059685855.1). Classification (NCBI taxonomy): domain Bacteria; kingdom Pseudomonadati; phylum Pseudomonadota; class Betaproteobacteria; order Burkholderiales; family Oxalobacteraceae; genus Telluria; species Telluria sp. ZB4P37. Next base: position 129,840 of record NZ_JCASID010000013.1, on the reverse strand, counting down.
GCGCAGGTAGATATTGGCGGGTTTCAGGTCCAGGTGCAGCAGCTTGTTGGCGTGGACTTCGCGCACCCCGGCGCAGACGCCGTTGAAGAGCTGGCGGATCGAGTCCTCGCCCATGCGGCTGCCCTTGGCATGCAGGCGCGCGATGTGGTCCTGCAGCGTGTGGCCGGATTCGTAGGCCATCACCATGTACACGGTTTCGTTGGCCCGGAAGAAGTTCACCACCCGCACCACGTTCGGATGGACGATGCGCGCCAGTGCCCGCCCCTCTTCGAAAAAACATTTCAGGCCGATGCGGAAGACCGGCAAATTGGGCTTGGATACGCTCGGCGCGAGCTCGCCCGGCGCCCGCAAGGCAAGCTGGCTGGGCAGGTATTCCTTGATGGCGACGGCATTGCCTTCGGCGTCATATGCCAAATAAACAATACTGAACCCACCGGACGCAATTTTCTTTACAATGCGATATCCGGCAATTTCCAGGCCATCAGGCAGGGGTGCGTTGTTCTGTGCGGCCATCCAGGAAGGGTTCCTTGCTTAACGGGACGATTGTGTGGGATAAATGTTGGCTTTGTAAAGGGCAGCTGCCCTATAGAAAAAAATACCGGGGACTTCTTTGAGCATTTCTAGCATGACAGGTTATGCGGTAGCGACCAGCGAAGGCGCTGCCGGCACCCTCACCATCGAGATCAAGAGCGTCAATTCGCGCTTCCTGGATCTGCAATTCCGCATCAACGACGACCTGCGCGCACTCGAACCCGACCTGCGCGCCGCGATCATGGCCGCGATCACCCGCGGCAAGGTCGAAGTGCGCCTCTCGTTTGGCCGCAAGACCAGCGGTGGCTCGCAGGCGCTGAACCAGGAACTGCTGGCCGACCTCGCCCGCCTGCAAGGCGAAATCGGGCAGCACTTCGCTGCTGCTGCGCCGATGACGATCGCCGAACTGCTGCGCTGGCCCGGTGTGATCGAAGAATCGACCGTGGGCCAGGAGTCGCTCCAGCTCGACGTCGCCGCCCTCACCGCCACCACCGTCGCCGCATTCGTGGACAGCCGCCGCCGCGAAGGCGCCGCGCTGGAAGCGATGCTGCAGTCGCGTATCGAGTCGATGGAAGTGATCGTCAAGCGCATCAGCCCCCTGATCCCGCAGGTGATCTCGCAGTTCCAGCAAAAGGCCATCGAGCGCATGCAGGACGCGCTGGGCCTGGCCGGCCACGGCAACCCGTCCACGCTCACGCGCCAGGAAGTGCTCGAGCGCATCCGCCAGGAAGTGACACTGTACGGCATCCGCATCGACGTGTCCGAAGAGTTGTCGCGCCTGTCGGCCCACCTGAACGAAACCCGCCACATCCTGAAAAAGGGTGGCCAGGTCGGCAAGCGCCTGGACTTCATGATGCAGGAACTGAACCGCGAGGCCAATACGCTGGGCGCCAAGGCCTCGGTGAAGGAACTGGCCGATGCGTCGATGGAGCTGAAGCTGCTCATCGAGCAGATGCGCGAGCAGGTGCAGAACCTCGAATAATTTGTTGGTGCCGCGCAACAATGCGAGCACCGTTTGAACGCGCGGACGTCCGTAATTTTGAGCAATGCGAAAAATTACGGAGGCCCGCGCGTTCAACATTATGATGAACACCGCGCGGCTGTGAACCCGCCGCACGCATACACGTAATAAGGAACCACACCATGATCACTCCCGCCCTCTCCGGCAGCCTGTTCGTCGTCGCCGCCCCGTCCGGCGCCGGCAAATCGACCCTGGTCAACGCCCTGCTGAAGCTGGAACCGGGCATCAAGCTGTCGATCTCGACCACCACGCGCCAGCCGCGCCCGGGCGAGCAGGACGGCCGCGAGTACCATTTCACTTCGGCCGAAGATTTTGTGGCGCGCGCCGAGCGCGGGGAATTCCTGGAATGGGCGGAAGTGCACGGCAATTACTACGGCACCAGCCGCCTGACGGTGGAACAGGAGATGAAGCTGGGGACCGATATCCTGCTGGAGATCGACTGGCAGGGCGCGCGCCAGGTGCGCAAGCAGTTCCCGGACGCGGCCGGCATCTTCATCCTGCCGCCCTCGATCGAAGCGCTGGAGGAGCGCCTGCACAAGCGCGGCACCGACGAGCCCCACATCATCACCCGCCGCCTGCTGGCTGCCGGGGGGGAGATCGCTCACGCTCGGGACTTCGAATATGCTATCATCAACGAAGAGTTCAATGTCGCCCTCTCGCAGCTGCAGGCGATTGTGATTGCGACACGTTGCCGCTTCGCCCAACAGGCGGCCCGCAATGCAGACTTGTTTGCCCAGCTCGGAATCCACGCGCAACAACCAACGTAAACGCGGCGCCGCAAGGTGTGCCGCAAGAATTACCATTTAGGAGTGACCATGGCCCGTATCACCATCGAAGATTGCCTCAAAACCATCCCGAACCGTTTCCAGCTGACCCTGGCCGCTACCTACCGCGCACGCCAGCTGCTGCAGGGCCACACCCCGAAAGTCGAAGCCAAGGACAAGCCGACCGTCGTCGCGCTGCGCGAAATCGCCGCCGGTAAAGTCGGTATCGAAATGCTGAAAAAGGTTCCGATGTAATACCCCGGTGTGGCTTGAATTCGGGAATCGGTGAATCTGTTATTCTGTGCCTATACTGGCTGATCGATATAACGCATGAAACTGACTTCCCCGGATTCGACCCATCCAGGCACGCCCCCTACCCGGGCCCGACGACCGGGTAAACCGCAAGACGCCGAAGCACCGGCGCCCGCCCCGGGCGTTGCCTCGGTCACGCAGCTGATCAACAAGCTGTCCGACTACCTCACTCCCGCCGAACTCAAGAAAGTCAAGGAAGCCTACCGCTTCTCGGACGAGATGCATCTCGGCCAGGTGCGCAAGTCGGGCGAGCCCTACATCTCCCACCCGATCGCCGTCGCGGAAATCTGCGCCGAGTGGAAGCTCGACGCCCAGGCCATCATGGCTGCGCTGCTGCACGACGTGATCGAAGACCAGGACGTCAAGAAGGACGACCTGGTCGAGCGCTTCGGCGCCCAGGTCGCGAACCTGGTTGACGGCCTGTCCAAGCTCGAGAAGATCGAGTTCCAGAGCCAGGTCGAGGCCCAGGCCGAAAACTTCCGCAAGATGCTGCTGGCGATGGCGTCCGACGTACGCGTCATCCTCATCAAACTCGCCGACCGCCTGCACAACATGCGCACGCTCGGCGTGATGGTCGCGGCCAAGAAGCGCCGCATCGCGCGCGAGACGATGGAAGTCTACGTGCCGATCGCGCACCGCCTCGGCCTGAACAACATCTACCGCGAGCTGCAGGACCTCTCGTTCTCGCACCTCTACCCGCTGCGCTACCAGACCCTGGCCAAGGCGATCAAGGCCGCGCGCGGCAACCGCCGCGAAGTGGTGAAGAAGATCCTCGAGTCGGTCAAGGCCCAGCTGGCAACCAGCAACATCACGGCCGAAGTCTATGGCCGCGAAAAGACCCTGTACGGCATCTACAAGAAGATGCGCAACAAGCACCTGTCGTTCTCGCAGGTGCTCGACGTGTACGGTTTCCGCGTGGTGGTCGACACGGTCCCGAACTGTTACGTCACGCTCGGCACCCTGCACGCCCTGTACAAGCCGATGCCTGGCAAGTTCAAGGACTACATCGCGATCCGCAAGATCAACGGTTACCAGTCGTTGCACACCACCCTGATCGGCCCCTACGGCACCCCGGTCGAATTCCAGATCCGCACCCAGGACATGCACCGCACCGCCGAAAGCGGCGTGGCGGCGCACTGGCTGTACAAGACCGGCGACTCGAACATGTCGGATCTGCAGCAGCGCACCCACGCCTGGTTGCAGTCGCTGCTCGACATCCAGCAGCAGACCGGCGACTCGGCCGAATTCCTCGAGCACGTGAAGGTCGACCTGTTCCCGGATTCGGTCTACGTGTTCACGCCGAAATCAAAAATCATCGCCCTGCCGCGCGGCGCCACGGCGCTCGACTTCGCCTACTCGATCCACACCGGCATCGGCGACCATACGGTCTCGGTCAAGATCAACAACGAAGCGGCGCAGCTGCGCAACGAGCTGCACAACGGCGACATCGTCGAAATCGTCACCGACCCCGATTCGCGCCCGAGCCCGATCTGGCTGAGTTTTGTCCGCACCGGCAAGGCCCGTTCGGCGATCCGCCACTACCTGCGCACGGTGAACGTGAACGAGTCGGTGGAGCTGGGCCAGGAACTGCTGGCCGGTGCGCTGGCCGCGCGCAACATCAACCCCGAGCTGCCCCCTGGCGCGGTCGAAAAGCTGCTGGCAGAATCGTCGGCCAAGTCGATGGACGAGCTGTATGCCGACATCGGCATCGGCAAGCGCATGCCGGCCCTGGTGGCGCGCCACATCTTCGGCCTGATGGAGAGCGATCCGGACCACAACCCCTCATCGCAGCCGCTTCTTTGCGGTAGTGCTGCCGGCGACATCGACCCGGTCACGATCTACGGCAGCGAAGGCGTGTCGGTGCAGCTGGGGCCATGCTGCCTGCCGATCCCGGGCGACCAGATCCTGGGCCAGCTACGGCGCGATCAGGCCCTGGTGGTGCACACCTGCGACTGCCTGCCGGCCAAGCGCGTGCGCGCCAAGGAACCGGACCGCTGGATCGCCGTGCAGTGGGGCGAAGAACTGAACCGCCGCTTCGACTGCCGCATCCGCCTCTTGATCAACAATGAAAAAGGCATTTTGGCGCGCGTCGCGGCCGAGATCGGCGAGTCCGACGCCAACATTACCTATGTCGGCATGGACGAGGACGACGAACACCTGATGACGCAGCTGCGCTTCACCATCCAGGTGAAGGACCGTGTGCACCTGGCGCAGCTGATCCGCAACCTGCGGCGGGTGGCGGGCGTGAACCGGGTCGAGCGCGAGCGGTCCTGAACGGCGCCGTCCTCGCCCATGGCCGCTAGTTGGCCATGGCGAGGGGCGATGCAGGACGGCCTGTTAGCCGAAGATCGCCGAACCGATCGAGCCGGCCAGTAGCACCCAATGCACCAGGCGTTCAGTCGACGACAGTGCCGTGAATTCCGATAGATCAGGCTGGAATTTGTCGACCGCCAGCACGATCGCAATGGCGAGCACCATGCTGATACCTTCGATTTTTTGGGGAAGCAGCCAGCTCACCAGCATGAACACGATGAACAGGCGAACGGCAGCAACGATGAAACCGTTCCATGGGTCGCTCATTCCTGCATCTTCCCTGCCGGCCTTTCTGGCGGCCCGGTCGCGCAAATATTCCCGAATGCTTTCGGCCTCGCGCTCTTTCGCACGCCGCTGATGCTGTGCCTCGATCAAGCGGTTCTGTTCCTGCGCCAGTTCCACCGTTTTACAGTCCGGACATTCGGTATGGCTCAAGGACATGCCATAGGTCGTGCGCCCGCACTGCATGCACGAATTGGTTTGGGTCGACGGATCGTAGTGGATGGTGCGTGCCATGAGGATTCCTGTAGGAGAGCGACGATGGGAACAGACGGGCTGTATCGTTCTGGAAATTATAGCGATCCACTCAAGGTATTGCAACGAGGAAATTTTCAGTCCCGATGCTGGTCCCGGCGCCTTACTCCATTCGATTGAAGACCATTCGCCCCGCTTGGTTTAAGCTGAATATCCATCAGCCCATCGGAGAACCAACATGGTCAGCAAGAACACGATTTGTCTCTGGTACGACGGCGCCGCCCTGGAGGCCGCGCAGTTCTATGCGGAGACCTTCGCGGACAGCGCAGTCAAGGCCGTCCACCGCGCGCCGGGCGACTACCCGGCCGGCAAGCAGGGCGACGTCCTGACGGTGGAATTCACGGTGATGGGCATTCCCTGCCTGGGCCTGAACGGCGGCCCGGGCATGACCCACAACGAGTCGTTCTCGTTCCAGGTGGCGACCGACGACCAGGAGGAAACCGACCGCCTGTGGAATGCGATTGTCGGCAACGGCGGCCAGGAGAGCCAGTGCGGCTGGTGCAAGGATAAATGGGGCCTGTCGTGGCAGATTACCCCGCGTGTCCTGATCGAGGCGTATACCGACCCGGACCAGGCAGCGGCCAAGCGCGCCTTCGAGGCCATGATGCGGATGACGAAAATCGATGTCGCCGCGATCGAGGCGGCCCGGCGCGGTTGATCCTGAGTCAAGGCCCGGTTGCCAGACCTGTTTCTGCACCATTCCCCGTTTTAATTGGCCGGGGCCAGCGCGAACTGCGTGCCGGGCCTACAGGTGCCGACCACCCAAGACAGGCGGCCATCTGCTCCTCCACGACAGCAGCTCCCTCAAGCAGTCTGGCGCTCGGCCGGATGACGCCGTTCGGCTCGACGAGTTTCCCCGTACACTTTACGCGATGCCCATCAACGAAATCGTCCTGTGAACTACGCACGGAGTCGTACATCAGCGCCTAATGCCTTGGCGGCGGCAGGCGTTCCCCAGCGTTCCATGCCACAGTCGAGGTCGGTTCTTCCATCAACGCCAGTCCTCCAGGGCATCGGCCTGAAGACCCACTCTCGTCTCGCAAAAGCGAAAAGAATTGTCAAAAAGTAATAACTACGCAGTCGGGTGATCTCTCGTAAACAGGAAAATCACATATTTGCCCACCTATAAATTTCACGCTTTATCACATCTAGCGAGCACTGGCGTATGCTAGCAACATAGTCATTGCAATATTTATCACATTCCAGTAAATAGAACGGTAAAGATGGTATATCTTTATCACAAACATTTTGTATTGACTCCCCTGAGGATCCTTTGAGAGCAATGCGCATCGGTTGAGAGTCGGTCGTGCAAGGCTTGGTGCAATAAGGAATGGTTTCAGGGGTTCAGACAAATTTGACTCGTCGTTCCAAGACTTCGTGGGAGGCAATTTGGGCAATGTATGCCGCGACCACATGTCCATTTGTCCGGACGTCGATGAACAGACACTGATCGGCAAGATGCGGGTCATACTCGCCTTGGCGACCCTGTTTACCGTCATGATCGATCCGGATGGATTGGGCCGGCCGCATCCGGTCACCATGCTCGTGTTCTACGGGTATTCCGCGCAAAGTATCGTCCTCCTTATCCTATTCCAGGCCGGCAAGGCGATCCGGTATCCCCGAATGGGGCATTGGCTCGACGTGTTCTGGTTCAGCCTGGTAGTGGCCATTACGGGTCCGTTGGCAGGCTTCTTCTTCCTGTATTTCTTTGTCATCGCGACCGCGGCTTTCCGTTGGGGCTACGACGAGGGAGCGCGCGTCACACTCGCATGCACTGCCTTTTTCCTGCTGTCCGGCATTATTAGCCTGGACGAGAAGATACTGGCCAATGTGCTGTTGCGATCGGCCTTCCTGATTGGCTTGGGATACATGGTGGCCCACTGGGGCGAAGCCCTTCTCACCAATCGGCGCCGAATCGCCCTGCTGCGCGACGTCAGCCGACTGTCCAATCCCCGTTTCGGCGTCGATCACACGATCGCGTCGGTCCTCGAACACACGCGCAGCTTCTTCGATGCAAGCGCGTGCATGGCGCTGATGCGGGATAGCGCAACCGGTGTCTGGCGCCTGCGCTCGACAGGCAATAGCGGAACACCGTCGATGGTCGACCAGTATTTGTTAGACGAGCAACTGGCCGTCGCCCTGTCCTGTGTGTCTCCCCGCGAAAGCGCCGTGTACAACGCCCCGCCTTACGAATTTACCGCATGGGGCGAGTCACTGCGTACGCGGGACGAAGACAGCGGCAAATGGCAATCCGTTCCCGTGTACATGGGGCGCCAGCTTGCCGACCTGCTGGGAGCGCGCAGCTTTATTTGCGCGCCCATTCCCTTGCGCGATGGCGAAGGAAGGATCTTCGTCATCTCGGCCAGGGCAGGCCTGAATCAGGAAGACGCTGCGTTTCTTGCCCAAGTGGCAGCCCAGGCCTTTCCCGTCATCGAGAACATCGCGCTGCTCGACCGCATGGCATCGGACGCCGGCCGGCGCGAGCGCAAGAAATTTTCCAACGACTTGCACGACACCACGGTGCAGCCCTATATAGGGCTGTCGCATGCGCTGCAGGCACTGATCCGCCAGGCTGGCCACGAAAACCCGATTGCGGCTGAGTTGCGCCAGGTTGCCGACATGGCGGACAGTTTCGTGCGCGACCTGCGCCGCTTCGCCACCGTGACCTCGGCAGCGCCGATGTCCGACGAGCCAGGTTATCTGCTGGCCCTGGAGGCGCACGCGGCCCATTTCAAGGTCTACTATAAGCTCGACATTACCCTATGCGGCCATGAGGCGCTGCACATCAACGACCGCCTCGGCGCTGAAGTGGTCCAGCTCGTCCGCGAGGGAATGAGCAACATCCGGCGCCACACAGCCGCCAGGCGCGGCGCCGTCATCCTGCATCGCAACGGCGGCTGGCTGCATATCCGGATCGAGAACGAATGTCCGGCGGGCCCGGCAAGCCCTTTTACCCCGCGTTCGATTTCTGAGCGGGCCGCGACACTGGGCGGCTTTGCCTATGTAGGCAGTTCCCAGGGCAAGACAACGGTCCATATCGACATTCCCCTCTAATCCACCATGACGACATCCGCGCCCCGCCCACCTATTTCCGTGCTGCTGGTCGATGACCACAAAACCATGCTGTGGGGCCTGGAACGCCTGATCGGCAGCGAGCGTAATGGCATGTGGGTCGTGGGATGCGCCACCAACCGGGAGGAGGCGCTGGAGCACGCAGCCACGCATTCACCCGACGTGATCCTGCTGGACATCGATCTCGGCGGCGAATGCTCGCTCGATTTCCTCCCTGCCCTGCTCGTCAGCGGGGTATCGCGCGCGCTGGTATTCACCGGGGTACGCGACCAGACCGTGCTCGACCGCGCTATCGTGGCCGGCGCACGCGGCGTACTGCGCAAGGATGCACCCGCGGAGATCGTCCTGCGCGCCATCGAAAAAGTACACCAGGGCGAGATGTGGCTGGCCAACGACATGATGGCGCGCATCTTCAGCGATCTGACCCGCCCGCGCACGCCGCCGCCACCCGACCCCCATGTCCTGAAGCTCGACTCGCTCACCCTGAGGGAGCGCAAGATCGTCGACGCCATCGTGGACGGCAACGGCTTGACCAACAAGGCGCTCGCCGGGAACCTGTTCATCTCCGAGCACACCTTGCGCAATCACCTGGTCACGATCTACAAAAAGCTTGGCGTGAGCAACCGGCTCGAACTGTATGTGTATGCAGTAAGGCATGGCACCCGTAGCAAATCGAACTGATTCGTCGCTCTTCTCCCAGCGCCGCGCATCCAGGATGCCCACGGCCTCGTCCCGGTTCACCACTCCCGCGCACGCCTGCCCTCGGCACTTCCTTGGGGTGCAGGCACCTGCCATTAGTCATCAATATCCTGGTTGCTTCCCGTGAGGATGCGTAGTTTGTCCTTTTGAGACCATGACATTTGTCATCGGCCCGGACCAGAAAAACGGTTCAACAGGCTCCTCCCGGAAAGGGCGCATGTGCGATGCGCCGGTGTCAGCGAAGACCTACAGTGAGACATCAGCGCTGGCGTCGACGCCTGATGAAATCCCGAGCGATGTGCGGCAGAAGCGGAAGGGCAGACATGTACTTTCACGACTATCTACCGGCAGCAATCGGCGAATTCATGCGGGCGATGCCGGGCAGTCTGGAGTATGAACATGCCCTGGCCTGGTCGCTCGTCGCCGTCGTCTGCATCCTCGCGATACTCGCGTTGCTGTAGGACGGAGCGATGGTCCGACAAGGCGCTGACAACCTCATCCATTACTTATCGACGGACAACCTGGAGAAACATCATGGAAATGATCAAGAACTTCATGCAGCAAGAAGACGGTGTCACCGCAATCGAATACGGCCTGATCGCCGCGCTGATTTCGGTCGTGATCATCGCAGCGGTCACCAGCGCCGGCACCAGCCTGAAGACGATTTTCGAAGTGATCTCGGCCAAGCTGGCAACCGCGGCGGCAACGGCGTCGGGCTCCTGAAGCCAGGCTGCCCTCTCCCCGCCCCGGCAGCGGGGCGGGATTCGAACTTCCCACCGGATCCGCCATGCCAACCTTTATCGAGATCAGCGCCGGCCAGCTCCGTTTGCCGGGTGCGTTCGTCCTGCCGCTGCAGCTTGCCGTGCTGCTGCTGCTGCTGCTGGTAGCCACCGTGGTCGACGTGCGCGAGCGCCGCATCCCGAACTGGCTGGTCGCCTCCGGCGTGGCAGGCGCCACCGCATTCCACACGCTCGCGCCGCAAGGCGCAGGCGCCGCCTTTGCCTTGTCCGGCCTGGCCGTCGGCATTGCCGCGCTGCTGCCCATGTACGTCATGCGCGTCATGGGCGCCGGCGACGTCAAACTGATGGGCATGATCGGCGCCTTCCTCGGCATGGACGGCGTCCTCGGCGCGGTGCTGGCCAGCATGGTCGCGGGAGGGTTGTTTGCCCTCGCCATGGCCGCCAGCAAACGCATGCTGCCCGAGCTGCTCGGCAACCTGCGCGGCATGCTCATCCAGCAGCACATCAACCGTCTCACGCACACCAGGTCCGCCGCGCTGCCTCCGGGAGCTTCGGTCGGTAACATGCCATATGCGGTGGCCATCACCGCCGGCACCCTGGCCCAGCTCGTTTTCCTGCACTGACCAGTACCCGATCATGGACACGCTCGCTTCGCCCCTCGACAGCACCATCGGCGCCGATGCCATCGTACCGCGCCGCGAGCCGCACGCCATTCTGCCAGCCGCGCCACTGACCGTGGCGCAGACCGGCCTGCCCTTCCTGTTCCTCGCCGAACTGGCCGTCAAGACCCTGTTTCTTGGCGGCCTGCTGCGCATTACCGAGCTGGCTTCGCGCATGAAGCTCGGCGTCGGCGTGATCGACCCGCTGATCGTCTACCTGCGCGCCGAAAGGCTGTGCGAGATCAGCCGCGCCGGCGCCACCGGGACCGATGCCGACGTCTGCTACAAGCTGACCGACCTGGGCCGTGCGCGCGGCGCCGAATTCCTGGCGCGCTGCGGCTACACGGGCCCGGCCCCGGTCACGCTGGAGAGCTACGGCGACGCGGTCGTCGCGCGCAGCGTGGCCACGATGCGCATCGGGCGCGCCGCCGTGCAGGCCGGCTTCGACAAGGTCGTGGTGCCCCCGGCCATCCTCGACCAGCTCGGCACGGCCATGAACTCGGGCCGCGCGATGTTCATCCACGGGCCCGCCGGGAGCGGCAAGACCTTCCTGGCCGAGCGCCTGGCCGACCTGCTGACGGGCGCGATTGCAGTGCCCCACGCCGTCTACGTCGGCGGCGAGGTCGTGCAGGTCTACGATCCGGTCGTGCACCTGCCGCCCGAGGCCGCGCCGGTCCCGGGCCTGCCGTTCCGGCGCGCCGCAGGCGACGCGCGCTGGGTCAGCTGCCGGCGCCCGGCGGTGCTGACCGGCGGCGAACTCTCGCTCGACATGCTCGACCTGAAGTTCGACCACGCCACCCGTTATTACCAGGCGCCGCCGCACCTGAAGGCCAACAACGGCATCTTCATCATCGACGACCTGGGCCGCCAGCGCTGCTCGCCGGCCGACCTGCTCAACCGCTGGATCGTGCCGATGGACCGCAGGATCGATTTCCTTTCCCTGCATACCGGCTACAAGTTCGAAGTGCCCTTCGACGTGATCGTCGTGTTCTCGTCGAACCTGCCGCCTGCCGAACTCGGCGACGGCGCCTTCCTGCGCCGCATCGGCTACAAGATCCACATCGGCCCGCTCTGCGAAGACGACTACCGCCGGATCTTCATCGAAGCCTGCGCTGGCCTTGGCATCGATTGGGACGAGGCCGCATTCGCCTGGCTGCTGACGGAACGGCACGCGCGCGATGACCAGCCCCTGCTGGCCTGCTATCCGCGCGACCTGCTGAGCCAGATACGCGACCGCGCCGCCTACGAGGGCGTGCCGCCGGCGCTCACCCCGGACGCCCTCGACTGGGCATGGAACAATTTTTTCACCGGCGTCCAAGCAGCGCCGGCCACTGGCACCGAAGGTGAATGAGATGAAAAATACCCGTGGAATCATCATGCTCGGCATTGCCCTCGTGCTCGCCCTGGGGGCCGTGTTCGCCGCGGTCAGCTGGATCAACGGGCGCGCATCGAACACGGCCAAGGTCGCGGTGGCGATGGTCGACATCAGCCTCGGCGCGCGCATTGCGCCGGAGATGATCAGGATGGTCGACTGGCCGGCCGGCGCGATGCCGCCGGGCGCCTTTTCGGACCCGAAGCCGCTCGGCGGACGCGTCGCGCGCTCGACCCTGCAACGGGGCGAACCGATCATGGAAGCGAAACTGGCGCCGCCTGGCACCCAGGGCGGCTTGTCCGCCGTGGTCGCCAACGGCAAGCGGGCGATGACGGTACGCGTGAACGACGTGGTCGGCGTCGCCGGCTTCGCCCTTCCCGGCAATTTCGTCGACATCCTGGTAAACACCCAGGGCGAGGACGCCAAGGCTGGATCGAATGGCGATGCCTCGATCTCGAAGATCGTCCTCGAACGCATCCTGGTGCTGGCGATCGCCCAGGACCCGAACCGCGACGACACCAAGCCGAAGGTGGTCAATGCCGTCACGCTCGAACTGTCGCCCGAGCAGACCGAGAAACTCGACCTCGCACGCAGCGTCGGCACCCTCTCGCTGGTGCTGCGCAACCAGATCGACCCGGATCCGGTCGGCACCAGCGGAGCGACCAAGAATGCGCTGCTCGGCCTGGTTCGTCCGGCCGTCCTGCGCGCGCCGGCGGTGCGCAAGGCGGTGCTGGTGCGCGAGTCCCGCTATAAGGTCGACGTGATCAAGGGCCTCGAGCGCAGCACCCAACAATTTTAAAGAGAGCAATCATGCAAGCTACCGACACGATGACGACAAATAGCGCCAGGCGCACGGCACTGGCGGCGCTGGCAACGCTGGCCTGCTACGGGGGCATGGTGACGCCGGAAACGGCCTTCGCCGCCGCCGCCGCGGCGAAGGCACCGGCCCGTGTGCCGGCCCAGGCGGCGGCGCCACGCAGCAGCGGCGTGTCGACGCTGGCGCCGAAGGTAACCCTGTCCGAGGGCAAGTCGACCCTGATGCGCCTGCCCTTCCCAGCGACGCGCATGTCGGTCGGCGACGCGAAAGTCGCGGACGTCATCCTGCTCAATCCCAGCGAACTCTACATGCTGGGCAAGTCTGTCGGCAGCACCAACCTTATCCTCTGGAACAAGGCCAACGACGCCACCATCATCGACATCGCGGTCGACCTCGACACCAGCGGCCTGACAGCACGCTTCGAGCAGCTGCTGGCCGATGAGAAGGACGTCAGGATCACCACCGCGGCCGACACCCTCGTGCTGTCGGGGATGGTGTCCGACGTAACCAAGGTGGACCAGATGATGGCGCTGGCGAATGCCTATGTGCAGCGCGGCCAAGGCGGCGCAGGGGCCGCCGCCGGTGGCGCCGCCGCGACGGCAGGCGCGGGCGGCCAGCAGGCCACGATGAAGGTCATCAACATGACCTCGGTCGCCGCGCCCCAGCAGGTGATGCTTGAAGTGCGGGTCGCCGAGATCTCGAAGACCCTGGCCGACCAGCTCGGCGTCAGCATGGGCGCCAGCCGCACCAATGGCAGCTGGACCTACAGCTTCCTGTCCAACCTGCTGAGCAGCAACCCGAGCCTGCTCGACGCCTTCAGCAGCAAGACCGGCAATTTTCTGACCATCGACGCGCAGAAGCGCGACGGCCTGATCAAAGTGCTGGCCGAGCCGACGGTGATGGCCATCAGCGGTCAGGAGGCGAGTTTTCTCGCCGGCGGCAAGATTTTCATTCCGGTCAGCCAGGTCAACAACAACGGCATTCCCACCATCACCCTCGAGGAGAAGGAATTCGGGGTCGCCGTCAAGTTCACGCCGACGGTACTCGCGGGCGGTCGCATCAACCTGAAAGTGGCGCCGGAAGTGTCGGACCTGAACAAGGAAGGCATCGGGATTACCGCGACCGGGATTAACGGAACGGCGATCCTGCCCTCGTTCACCACGCGGCGCGCCACTACGACGGTGCAGCTGTTCGACGGCCAGAGCTTCGCCATTGGCGGGCTGATAAAGAATAACGTCACCACCAACGTGAAGGCCTTCCCGGTGCTGGGCGAGATACCGGTGCTGGGCGCGCTGTTTCGCAGCACCGACTTCCAGACCGACCGTTCGGAACTGGTCTTCATCATCACGCCGCACCTGGTCAAGCCCTTGCCGGCCGATTACAAGCTGCCGACCGACGGCTATGTCGAGCCGAGCCGCAGCCAGCTTTTCCTGGGCGGCAAACTCGAAGGCAAGAGCAAGGCCGAACCGGCCCGAACCGCGGCCGCCCCCGGCCCTACCGGCTTCGACCTGAAATAGGAGCGATCATGACCAAGCGCCATCCACGCCATACCGGGCCGATTTTGCTGGCCCTGCTGACCCTGCTGGCCCTGCCGGGCTGCGCCAACCGCCCGGCCGCGCTTCCCTACGGCCACCGCATTGCCCTGACGATGGCCCAGCAGGTCCTCGATCCGCTGGCCGGCTCGAAGCAGGCCACCGTGAACGGCATCGGCGGCCAGGAAGCGAAGAGCGCCTACGACGCCTATCAGAAATCGTTCCGCGCTCCGCAGCCGCAGCCGAACGTATTCACGATCGGCGTCGGGGGCGCGCGCTGAGCGGTGACGGCCATGGATTGCCTCTATCCCTTCCCCGCGTCACGCCGCCCTCCTGGCCGCCAGGACGGCGGAGTGGCGATCATCGTTGCCCTCGTGCTGGCGATACTGCTCGGCTTCGGCGGCGTCGTGCTCGACCTCGGGCACCTGTTCGTCAACAAGACCGAATTACAGAATGCGGTCGATTCCTGCGCACTGGCCGCCGCCGGCAAGCTGGCCTGCGATCCGGCCGGGGGAGCCGGCTGTCCAGCGTCTTTCCTCGCCGATGCAGAGGCTGCCGGCATCTTCGTCGGCAACCGCAATGTCAGCAATTTCCAGAAGGGCGCCGTGACGATTGCGCCTGCCGACGTGCGCTTCCATACCGCCATCGGGCCCAACAGCGCCTACCTGTCGCGCGCGGCGGGTGCCAATCCAAATGCGAAATTCGCCATGTGCATTGCCCGTTCGGCGCCGATCGCAAACTGGTTCATGCAGGTGCGCGGCAGGTCGCAACCGAATACGGTCGCGGCGTCGGCGGTCGCAACGCTGGCGCCCGGCCAGACCTCCTGCAATGCGGCGCCGATCGGCGTGTGCTCGAAAAACGCAACGCCGCCCAACTATGGCTACGGCACCATCGGCGAATGGATCGTCAGCTCCTTCAATGGCAGCAACAACGGCGACGACTCGGGCCTGGCCGGGAATTTCCGCTGGGTCGATTTCACGCCCAGCGCGGGCGGCGCCAGCGAGGTGCGCGACCAGTTGCTGGGCAACAGCTCGGTATGCGGCATCGCGGTCGGCAACGACATCCGCGAGGAAGGCGTCAAGCAGGGTGCGAAGAGCGCCTGGAATACCCGCTTCGGCATTTATCCGAACGGCGGCAACGGCTACGTTCCCGCGGACGTCGCCCCGGACAAGACCGGCTATGCCTATCCCAGCAAGGCGCCCGGCACCGTGATCGGCATCGGCCAGTCGGCCTATGCCGACTACCGCTCGAAGCAGGCGGCGCATGCCCCGTTCAAGCCGAACGAATACGCGCCGTCCGGGGCGGCCGGCAATATCCCGGGCAGGCAGCCCTTGACCTCTGCCGAGCACCTGCAATACGGCGCCGAGCGGCGCCTGATCCCGGTGCCTATCCTGGAGTGCAACAGGTCGCCTGCCAGCGTGAGGATCCTTTCCATGGGTTGCGTGCTGATGCTCAACCCCATGTCCAACGGCAGCACGGGCAACCTGTATTTGGAGTGGCGCGGCCTGGCCAACACCCCGGGCAGCCCCTGCCGCAGCGCGGGCGTCCCCGGCGGCGTCAACGGCCCGCTGGTGCCGACCCTGGTGCAATAGGAGAGCGGCCATGCGCAAGGTGAACAGGGAATCCGGAACCGCGGCCATCGAAATGGCACTGCTGCTGCCGCTGCTGGTCCTGCTGCTGTTCGGCGTGACCGAATTCGGACGCGCCGTCTACCAGTACAACGCGCTGGCCAAGGCGGTGCGCGACAGCGCACGCTACCTGTCGCAGTTCGCGCCGGGCGACGCCGCCCGGATGCTGGAAGCGAGGTCGATGGTGGTATGCGGCGCCACCAGCTGCAGCGGCCGGCCCCCGCTCGTCGCCGGCATGTCGCTCGACTATGTCCGGGTGCGCGACCGCACGACGGACCCCGATACCTTCGACCTGCAGACCACGGGGCGGGGCGTGCTCAACCTGGTCCGCGTCGAGGTCTCGGGATTCACCTTCCGCAGCGCCGCGGCCGGATTCGTCCCCAACGTCGTCTTCTCGCCGATCCAGGCCACGATGGAGCAGGCGCCATGAACCTGCGCTCCTGCCCGCCCATCGCAGGCCAGCGCGGCGTTGCCGCGGTCGAGTTCGCGCTGGTCGCCGTGTTCATCCTGTTTCCCCTGCTGTTCGGGATCATCGAATTCGCGCGCATCGCCTTTTACTGGAACGCGGCGACCGAGGCGACCCGGCTGGGCGCGCGGCTGGCCGTGGTCTGCGACCTCGACGACAGCACCATCCGCAGCCGCATGACCGCCCTGTTCCCGGCCGTCGCCGCGTCCAACATCGTGATCGCCTACGAGCCCGCCGGCTGCATCACGACCACCTGCCGCGGGGTCGAGGTGTCGATCCTGCCGGCCCGCGTCGCCACTCACATTCCAGGTATGCCGCTCAGAATCGCCCATCCGCCGTTTCGTACCACGCTACCCAGGGAGAGCATGCGCAGCGCGTTCGGACCGGCCGGCGCCGAGGTCAGCAATCCGGTGTGCGAATAAATATTCCGCTCCCAACATCCAGCCTGGTCACGCAAAGGAGTCATCGTGAAAATCGCCGTTGTATCGCGTAGTGAAAAACACCTGCTGGAGATCGCCCGGCTGCTGCGCGAGCGCAGTCCGGGCGACGAACTCAATCTCGTCGCCGGTTCGCTCGAACGCTTCAGCAGCAACGCCGGCACGGCCATGCCCGACCTGCTGCTGCTCGACCAGCCGCAAGGCGGCGAATTGTCGCGCCTGGAAGGGCTGGGGGCGGCCCATCCGAGCATGACCACCATGGTGCTGTCGACCCTGCACACGGTGGAATTCATGGTCGACGCCATGCGCGCCGGCGTGCGCGAAGTGCTGCCGGCGCCGGTCACCGCTACCGCCCTGTATCCGGCGGTGGCGCGGGTGCGCGAAAAACTGTCGGCGCACCAGCATGCGAACGGCAAGGTGCTCGCCTTCGTCTCGTGCAAGGGCGGTAGCGGCGCGACCTTCCTGGCCACGAACATCGCGTATGCACTGGCGACCGAATGCGGCCAGCGCGTCGCCCTGATCGACCTCAACCTGCAATTCGGCGATGCCTCGCTGTTCGTGGCCGACCAGAAACCGCTTGCCACCCTGGCCGACGTGGCTCTGCAGATGCACCGCATGGATGCCTCGCTGCTGGCCTCGAGCATGATGGCGGTGACCTCGACCTTCTCGGTACTGGCAGCGCCCGACGATCCGGTGCACGCGGGCGACGTCAAGCCGGAGCACATCGACACCCTGCTGAACCTGGCGCGCCGCCACTACGACTTCGTGGTCCTCGACGTCGGCCGCAGCCTCGATCCGGTCGGGGTGCGGGCGCTCGACCTGGCGGACACCATCTTCCCGGTGCTGCAGACCACCCTGCCCTATGTGCGCGACGGCAAACGCCTGCTGAGCGTGTTCCGTTCGCTAGGCTACCCCGCGGCGAAGGTCCAGGTAATTGTCAATCGCCACGAGAAGAAGGGCCAGATCAAGCTGCAGGACCTGGAAACGGCCTGCGCCACGCCGGTCTGGCGCCTGGTGCCGAACCACTACGAGGCGGCCGCTGCCTCGGTCAACCAGGGCATTCCGGTGCTCAAGCTGTCGGCGAAAAGCCCGATCGCGAAATCGCTGGCGTCGCTCGCGCGCGGGATTGCCGGCGACGACGCCCCAGCGCCGGCGGGCTGGCTGGCGCGCCTGTTGAAGAAGCCCAGGCAGGAACCACTGCCGGCCGCGGCCCAGCCGGCACCGGTGCAGCCGGCGGAGCAGCATCCGGCGCCCGCAATCAGGCAAGCGGCATTCGAGGAGAAACAGGTATGGATGCAGAAATCCTGACGCTGCGCGACCGCCTGGCAGGCAACGCCGGCCGCGGTCTCGCCCAAGCCAGCCAGCGCAGCTCGCACAGCGCCGGCTACATGCAGCTCAAGGGGCGGATCCACCAGGGCCTGCTCGACCGGGTCGACCTGGAAAGCCTGCAGCTACTGGCGCCTGAGCAGATCCGCGACGAATTGAAATTGATCGTCGAGCTGATGCTCGAAGAGGAAACCGTCCCGATCAACGAGGTCGAACGGGCCAACCTGGTGCGCGACATCCAGAACGAAATGCTCGGCTTCGGCCCGCTCGAACTGCTGCTGTCCGATCCGTCCGTGTCCGACATCCTGGTCAACACCTGCAACCAGGTGTATGTCGAGCGGCGCGGCAAACTCGAGCTCACCGACGTACGCTTCGCCGACGAGGCGCACCTGATGAAGATCATCGACAAGATCGTCTCGCGCGTGGGCCGCCGCATCGACGAGTCGTGCCCGATGGTCGATGCGCGCCTGCCCGACGGCTCGCGCGTAAACGCGATCATCCCGCCGCTGGCAATCGACGGTGCCATCCTGTCGATCCGGCGCTTCTCCGCCGATCCGCTGCGCCTGTCGGACCTGGTCGCCTACAAGAGCATGACGCCCGGGATGGGCGAGATCCTGCAGGGCCTGGGCAAGGCCGAAATCAATATCCTGATCTCGGGCGGCACCGGCAGCGGCAAGACCACGATGCTGAACGTCATCTCGGGCTTCATCAGCCCCGAGGAGCGGATCGTCACGATCGAGGACGCGGCCGAGCTGCAACTGCAGCAGCCGCACGTGGTGCGCCTCGAGACCCGCCCCGCCAACATCGAGGGCCAGGGCGAGGTGACCCAGCGCGCGCTGGTGAGGAATGCGCTGCGGATGCGTCCCGACCGCATCATCCTGGGCGAGGTGCGCGGCGGCGAGGCGCTCGACATGCTGCAGGCGATGAACACCGGCCACGAAGGATCGATGGCGACCATCCACGCGAACACGCCGCGCGACGCCCTGACCCGCCTGGAAAACATGATCAGCATGGCGGCCGCCTCGCTGCCGAGCAAGGCGATGCGCCAGCAGATCAGCTCCGCCGTCAGCGTGGTGCTGCAGGTGTCGCGCCTGACCGACGGCAAGCGCAAGCTCGTGTCGCTGCAGGAGATCACCGGCATGGAAGGCGACGTCATCACCATGCAGGAGATCTTTACCTTCCGCCAGACGGGCCTGGGCGAGAATGGCGCCGTGCTCGGCCACTTCTGCGCCACCGGCATCCGCCCGCGCTTTCTCGACCGGCTGCGCAACTACGGGGTCAACATCCCGGAGAGCGTGTTCGATCCCTCCCGCCAGTTTGCCTGAGGAACCGCCATGGACTACATGTTCTTCGTCTTCGCGATCCTGATCTTCGTGGCCGTGGTGTTCCTGATCGAGGGCGCCTACCTGGCCTGGAACGCGAGCCGGGGGCCGGAAGCGCAGCGCCTGTCGCGCCGCGTGCGCAACTTGTCCACGCGCGACGCCGAGCGCAGCGTCTCCCTCGCCAAGAAGCGTGCGCTGAGCAGCCATCCGGTCCTGCAAAAGTTGCTGTCGGCCGTGCCGCACATGGCCACGCTCGACCGCCTGTTGATGCAGTCGGGGAAACAGTGGACGGTGGCCGGGTTCTCGGGGGTCTCGCTCGCCCTCGGCATGCTGGCCTGGACGCTTGCCTACTCGTTCGCGCTGCCCTTTCCGCTCCAGCTCGCCGCCGCCGCCGCCGCGACAACCCTGCCACTGCAACTGGCGCTGCGCGCTCGCAATGCCCGCCTGAACAAGATCGAGAACCAGTTGCCCGACGCCCTGGACCTGATGAGCCGCGCACTGCGCGCCGGTCATGCCTTCCCGAACGCCCTGAAGATGGTCAGCGAAGAGATGCGCAACCCGATCGCCGGCGAATTCGCCACCGTCTTCGACGAGGTCAACTTCGGTGTCTCGATGCCGGATGCCCTGATGAACATGGCCAACCGGGTACCCAGTACCGACCTGCGCTACTTCGTCGTCGCCGTGCTGATCCAGCGCGATACCGGCGGCAACCTGTCTGAACTGCTCGGCAGCATCAGCAAGATCATCCGCGACCGCATCAAGCTGCTGGGCCAGGTCAGGGTGCTTTCGGCCGAGGGCAAGATGTCGGCCTGGGTGCTGGGCCTGCTGCCCTTTGCCGCGGCTGCGCTCATCCAGCTGACCAGTCCGCAATTCCTGGCATTGCTGTTCACGGACCCGTTCGGACAAAAAATGCTGGGCTTCGCATTGACCATGATGGTCATCGGCGTATTCGTGATGCGCCGGATCGTCAGGATCCGCGTATGAGCGGCCACGACGCAAGGAGCATGCAATGACAATTCTCGAACTTGGCTTCGTCGGGCTGGTCTTCGTTGCCGTCTTCGGCATCGCCCTGCTCGGCATGCGCACCTTCTCCACCACGCCCCTGCAGGAGCGGCTGGACGCGGTCGGGGTGAATGCGGACGCGCCGGGCTCCGGCCCGCCGCCCTGGCTGGAAAAGATGGTCGCGGCCGCCACGCCAGTCGCGCGCCTGTCGCTGCCCGACGACGAGGCCGGGAACTCGGCGGTGCGCGTGCGCTTCATGAACGCGGGCTATCGCCATCCGTGGGCGCCCGTGGTCTTCTTCGCCGCCAAGACCGTGCTCTCGCTCGGGCTGCCGCTGGCGGTTTTCTTCGGCCTGAGCGTCAGGGGTACCAACACGGGCACGACCGGCATGCTGTTCTATGTGCTGACGGCCGCCGCCCTTGGCTACTACCTGCCGAACTTCGTCCTCAAAAGGATGATCGGGCGGCGCCAGCGCGAAATCTTCGAGAGTTTTCCCGACGCGCTCGACCTGATGACGATCTGTGTCGAGGCGGGCCTGGGCATGGACGCGGCACTGGCGCGCGTGGCCGGCGAGATCGGCCTGAAAAGCCGGGTTCTGAGCGAGGAGCTGAACCTGGTGACGCTCGAACTGCGCGCCGGCAGCGGGAAGGACAAGGCCTTGCGCGGCCTGGCCACGCGGACCGGGGTCGAGGACGTCGATGCGCTGGTGGCGATGCTGATCCAGGCCGAGCGCTTCGGCACCAGCATCGCGGACTCGCTGCGCGTGCAATCGGAACAGCTGCGCACCAAGCGCCGCCAGCGCGCCGAAGAACAGGCGGCCAAGATCGCGCTCAAGCTGCTGTTCCCGCTGATCTTCTTCATCTTCCCCTGCCTGCTGGTGGTGCTGATGGGCCCCGCCTTCATCCAGATCTACCGCGTCTTGCTGCCGACCTTCAACGGCGCCAGCGCCAACTGAAAGGACACTACCATGCCGATCCGTCCCGTCGCCCCTGCGCTTGCCACGCTGCTGACCGCTGCGCTGCTCTCGTCGTGCGCCGGCGTCGCGCCGCAGATGCGGCTGATGTTCCAGCCCGCCGAGCAGGTACGCCATGGCGCCAACGACCTCGCCTCCGCCTACTACCGGCTGGGGCGCTACCACCAGGACGCGGGCGACCTGGGGCTGGCCCTGACCGCCTACACCTATGCCAGCGCGCGCGATCCAAAGGCGCCCGAGGCGCGCATCGCCGCCGCCGTCATCCACGCCCAGCAAGGACGGCTGGCGCAGGCCAAGGCGATGCTGCTGGCCGTCTGCGCCGACTATCCGGCGCTGGCCCAGCCGCTGAACAACCTCGGCTATGTGTACTACCTCGAGGGCGATTACGCGGCCGCCACCCAGGCCTTCCGCGCGGCGCTGGCGCGCGAACCGGGCAGCGAGCGCACCCGCAACAATCTACGGTTAGCGGAAGGGACAGCGGTACGCGGGGTGGTGGCGCTTGAAACGATCGCGGCCTTGCCGGCACCAGTGACACCAGTGGTCCCAGGGGCACCGCAGCCCGTCCCGGAGGCGGCGGCACCGGCGGCCGCGCCGGTGACGGCCGACAGCGGCATGCAACTGGTCAGGACAGCGCCGAACGTGTACGAATTGCGGATGGCGCCTGCGATCGCGGCGCCCGGCCGGGTGCGCGCGGCAGCGCCCACACCGGCATTGGCGAAGCTCGAAATCGCCAACGGCCATGGCGCCGACGGCCTGGCCCGGCGCTTCCAGAAAACCCTCGCGCTGCGCGGCATCGTCGCCACCAGGCTGACCAACATGACGCCGTTCAACCAGGCCGCGACCCGCATTGAATTCGCGCCGGGCCAGGAACCGGCGGCGCGCACGCTGCAGGCGGCGCTGGGCGGCAAGCCGCCCCTGCGCCTGGCGGACCGCAGTGCGGTTCCAGGCGGCATGCGTCTCGTGCTCGGCAAGGACGCGCATCTCGCACTCGCGCAGGCAAAGCCGCTACTGGCCACATCCGCGGCACCCATTTCCACCAATTCAATGCAATAGACCAGGAGCGCCAATGAGAACAACGACACGCCGCGCAGTCGCCGCCACCTCCACCAGCCTGCTCGCCTGCCTGCTGGCGGCGTGCGGCGGCGGAGGCGGCAGCAACGACACCTGCAAGAACCTCGACCCGAGCCGCGATCCCAGCCTGCCGTCCTGCACCCTGTCGGCAGCGCCCGCGCCGGGCGCGACGGCCGCGCTGGCGCCGCTGGCGGTGACGCTGAGCGACGCCAACGGCGCGCCGACGACCATGGTGTCGCCGAAGACGCCGGGCGTGGCCAAGGCAGTGGTACGCGACGGCGTCGGCAAGCCGGTGGCCGGTCTTGCGGTGACCTTCACGAGCACCGATAGCAGCGCGGTACTGGTGCCCGTCACCGGCAGCGCCCTCACTGACGCCAACGGCGTGGCCAGCATCGGCGTTGCGGCCGGCAAGCAGGCCGGCGCCTTTACGCTAACCGCCAGCGCCAAGCGCGACGGCGCCAGCGCCAGCGGCAGCACGAGCTATGCCGTGAGCTTCCCGGCGCTGAAGATGAGCACCCTGGCCGTCAGCCCCTCACCCCTACCCGCCGGCGGCACCGCGCGCCTGTCGGTCACCCTGCTCGACGGCACGACGCCGTTTGCGCCGGCCCAATCCGTCACCTTCACGTCGCCCTGCGCCGCCGCCGGGAAGGCGGAGATCAGTTCGCCCGTCACGACCATCGCCGGGGTGGCGACCACCTCGTATGTCGACAAGGGCTGCGGCGCGCCCGATGTCGTTACGGCCTCGACCGTGCTGGCGGGCGCTACCACCACCCAGTCCGCCACCGTGAACGTCGAAGCTGCGATTCCTGGCCAGCTCGCCTTCGTGTCCGCACTGCCGCAGAACATCTCGCTCAAGGGTACGGGTGGCGCCGGGCGCCAGGAATCGTCCACGGTGGTGTTCAAGCTGCGCGACCGCAACGGCAACCCGATATCGGGCCAGCGCATCGATTTCTCGCTCACCACGACAGTCGGCGGCCTGACGCTCAACCCCACCTCGTCCACCACGGGGGCGGACGGCACCGCAAGCACGACCGTGGCCGGAGGCACGGTGAACACCCCGGTGCGCATTATCGCGACGATTCCCGGAACGGCGATCACGACCATGTCCGACCAGCTGGTCGTGTCCACTGGCGTGCCGGACCAGAACAGCTTCACCATCGCGACCGAGATCTTCAATGTCGAAGGCATGAATTTCAGCGGCTGCCCCGCCCCGACCGGATCGCTCGTCACGGTGCGTCTTGCCGACCACTTCAACAATCCGGCGCCGGACGGCACAGCGGTCAGCTTCACCACCGAAGGAGGTACCATCGACGGTTCCTGCCTGACCGGGCTGGTCAACACCACGCTGACGGACGGCACCGTGATCCAGCAGAAAGGCATTCCGGGGGCGTGCACGGTGCGCTTCTGCTCCGCCAATCCACGTCCAGCCGATGGCCGAGTGACCGTGCTGGCCTATGCCCTGGGCGAAGAGAGCTTCGTCGACACCAACGGCACCAATATCTATTTCCAGGACTCCGATGCCTTCCAGGACCTGGGCGAACCGTTCCGCAACGACCGCGCCATCACCCACCGTAACGCCCAGGCCAACTGGGCGACGGATGCCAACTGGAAGCCGGCCCGTACAACGCTCGGTCCGGACGACGGCTGGTCGAGCGGAAATGCGGTACGTGTCCCGGGCGAAATCTTCATCGATTCGAACGTCAACGGCAGCTGGGACAGCGGAGGCGATGGAACCTATAACGGTGTGCTCAAGCAGAACGGCGGCGCTACGCGCCTGGTAACTCATGCGCGCGGAGCGTTGGTCCAGGTGATGTCGACCAGCACGGCCGCCATCACCTCGCTCGGGCCGGAGTCGATCGCGCTGAGCCATTGCGTGAATGGCACGCCCTTCGTCAACACGGCGGTCACGATGCAGCTGGCAATCCGCGATACCAATCCGACCGTGTTCGAGCTGAACCGCGCTGGCAAAGAACCGCTGCGCCTGCCGTTCGACCTGCCGGGAAATATCCTTGCGGCGGGTACAAAGATCGAGTTCTCGGCATCGAACGGCACCATCCTCGGCGAACGCAGCTATACCGTGCCCAATACCAGCGAGCCGAGCGCACAGGTATGGATCTATACGGTGCAGATGCAGAGCGACGCGAGCCAAAGCTCTCCAGCCTCCGCTCCGCCTCTGTACTGTTCTAATTCCGTCACCAACGGCGCCCTCACCATCAAGGTCACGTCGCCTTCAGGCATGGTCACAAGCAAATCTTATCCAGTGACCGACTGAGCCCCTCGCCACACCGCTGGAGTGCGCCAGCGGCGCGGCGTTGGCCGGAGCGGAAGGCCGCGGGCGCCTTTTGCCCGGCCATTTTTATTGCGCCAGCACGGACCGCTGGCGCTCTTCCTGCTCGCGCAGTTCCGGCGTCATGGTGTCGCCGAAGTCTTCCATCTCGAAAATCTGGCGGATTTCGATCTCCGCTTCGCCGCTCGCCATCGGCATCGGCACGCGCTTGACCCAGTCGATGGCTTCCTGCCTGGAGTTCACCCGCCAGATCCAGAAGCCCGCCAGCAATTCCTTGGTGTCGGCGAAGGGCCCGTCGACCACGCGCACGCTGCCGTCCTTGGTGAAATGGACGCGTGCGCCCTTCGAGGACGGCTGCAGGCCTTCGCCCGCCAGCATCACCCCGGCCTTGACCAGTTCGTCGTTGAAATTGCCCATGGCAGTGAGCAGTTCTTCGCTCGGCATCACGCCCGCTTCGGTGTCCTTGTCCGCCTTCAGCAAAATCATGAATCGCATCGCATCCTCCGTGTGTTTGGGTTGAATACGGCAGCTTCTCGCCTGCCGTTGACGGTACGACGATCGGCGTGAAGCGAAATCGACACCGGCGCGGACTATTTTTGCATTATTTTTGCGGCGTGAGTTCCAGGATGCGGTCAAACGCTGCGCAGGCCCCGGCGCAGGCCTCGGCAATCTCCTCCGGCGTGCGCACGTTCGCGCGCAGCGCCAGCATGAAGGCGCGCCAGCGCGGACCCGGGCCACCGGCTTCGCCGCGCAGGTAGCGCAGCGGATGCGGTGCGAAGCGCTGGGCCAGGCGACTGTGGAGCACGGCGCCGCCCAGCTGCGATCCCTCGATCACATAGGCCACGCCCCAGCGGTAGGCCGCACTGGCGCCAGGGGGCCAGGCAGCGGCCGGCCGCACCGCTTGCGGCGCCGGCATGCCGGGCTCCAGCAGGTCGGCCTCCATCAATTCAAGGCGCCTGGTAGCCGGCAGGCTCGCTTCGGCCTGCGGGCCGTCGGCGTAGCCGTCCAGCCAGGCCTGCAGGGGCAGCAGCCAGTCGCGCACCATCAACAAGTGCCCGGCGTAGTCGGGCAGCGAAGGCTCGGCGGCGGACAGGGGCAGGCCGCCGTCGAGCCGCTCGTGGCGGGCGGCGGTGGCGGTGCGCAGCGCGGCGAGGACATCGGCCTCGCGCATGGCGTCGTGGGAACGGTTCATGAAAGACGGGACAATCGGCGAATCGTTCATCTTACCAGCGTGACCCGGTCAACGTGACCCGGTCAGCGTGACCCGGTCAACGTGACCCGGTCAACGTGACCCGGTCAATCCGCGATCGGCTCTGGATACTCGACGGAAAGAATCTCGAGCTCTTCGGCTCCCAGCGGGGTCTGCAGGGTGATCACATCGCCTTCCCTGCCCTTGGTCAGGGCACGCGCCACGGGCGAGACCCAGCTGATCTTGCCCTTGAGCGGGTCGAGTTCGTCGATGCCGACGATGGTGACGGTGTGCTCCTCGCCCGCCTTGTTCAGGTAGGCGACGGTGGCGCCAAAAAAAACCTGGTCGTTGCCATGGTGGACAGAGGGGTCGACCACGGCGGCTGAATCGAGGCGCTTGGTGAGGAAGCGGATGCGGCGGTCGATCTCGCGGAGGCGGCGCTTGCCATAGATGTAGTCGCCGTTCTCGGAGCGGTCGCCATTCGACGCGGCCCAGTGCACGATGCGCACGACTTCAGGACGGTCGACGTCGATCAGCTGCAGCAATTCGTCCTTGATGGCCTGGTAGCCGGCCGGGGTGATGTAGTTCTTGGCCCCGGCAGGAATGGCCTGGGCGAGCGCCAGCGCTTCGCCGTCATCGTCGTCGTTGTCGGACTCTTTTACAAATGCCTTGTTCATGGTTCTTATTGTAACGGCAGCGGCGCCGGGATGGCCTTTGTTGCCGTATCATGCGCTTATGAATGGACAACATTCGCGAACGCATTCGCGCTCCCGGCTGCTCGCGCCCCTGGTCCACCTGGCGGCG
Source organism: Telluria sp. ZB4P37 (assembly GCF_059685855.1). NCBI lineage: Bacteria > Pseudomonadati > Pseudomonadota > Betaproteobacteria > Burkholderiales > Oxalobacteraceae > Telluria > Telluria sp. ZB4P37. Next base: position 102,969 of record NZ_JCASID010000013.1, on the reverse strand, counting down.
CTGGTACTGCTGGCCGAAACCTGGACCTGGCAGGTCGGCAGCCGCGCCGCCGCACGGATGGCCGCCTGGCCGCCGCTACGCTGGCTGGAAGCACACATCCGCACTCTGCCGCCGTGGGCGGCCCTGAGCGTGTTCGTGCTGCCGGGGCTGTTGCTGCTGCCGGTCAAGCTGCTGGCCCTGGTCGCCATCGCCAAGGGCCATGCCCTGGCCGGCGTGGCCGCCTACGTCGTCGCCAAGCTGGGCGGCGCGGTGGTGGTGGCGCGCATCTACCTATTGACCTTGCCGACCCTGCTCACCCTGGGCTGGTTCGCACGCTGCCATGGTGGCTTCATCGCCCTCAAAAACCGCTGGCTGGGGGCGCTGTGCACCAGCAGCTTGTGGCGCCGCACGCGCGTCGCCGTCAATGCCGCGCGCCGCGGCCTGCGCCGCCTGCTGCGCCGGGCCGGGCGCCAGCCCAGCCACCTGTCGCGCGTGCTGCGCCGCTTCAACGCGCGCGCCAGGGCGCGCCAGGGGGCGCAGCGCCAGGAAAAGACCGAAACCGAACAGTCATGAGTCCCAATCCCATCCTTGCCGCCGAAATGCAGGCGGCCGCCTCCGAGATCTACCTGCTCGACGCCGCCACGCTCGCCATCGTCGACGCCAACCAGGCCGCGCGCCTGAACCTCGGATACGACGCGGCAAGCCTGGGGACGATGGACGTGCACGCCATTGCCCCCAGGCTCGATCCAGGCGTGCTCTCCAGCCTGCTGGCCGGTCTGGGCGAGGAAATCGGCGCCCAGGTGGGCATCCGCACCCGCCTGCTGCGGGGCGACGGCAGCAGCTATCCGGTCAAGCTGTGCTTCCTGCGCATCGTGCGCGACGGCCGCTCGCTGCTGCTGGCGATCGCCGATGACCTGACGCTCGAGCAGGCTGCCGCCCAGGCGCTGGCGCAGTCGCAGGCGCGTTTCGACGCCATCGTGCGCAATACCCCGGGGCTGGTGTTCCAGCTGGTGCACTACCCGGACGGGCGCCTGGCATTCCCGTGGCTGAGCGAGGGTTGCCAGGCCCTGCTCGGCCTGTCGGTGCTCGAATTGCAGCGCGACGCTTCTCTTTTCGAAGGCCTGATCCTGCTTGACGACCGCAAGGGCTACCTGGACTGCATGGGGGCGTCGCGCAACCAGCTGGCCGCCTGGAACTGGGAAGGCCGGATCTGGATCGACGCCTGGAAAGACGTGAAATGGATCAACCTGCGCGCGACCCCGCATCCGGTCGACGGCGGTGCGGTGCAGTGGGACGGCATCATGACCAATATCAGCGACAGCAAGCAGGAGCAGCACGAGGTGGTGCGCTCGCGCTCGCGGCTGGCCGAGCTCACCGACCACATCGAGCAGGTCAAGGAACAGGAACGGGCCCGCATCGCGCGCGAGATCCACGACGACCTGGGCGGCAACCTCACCGCCATCAAGATGGCCCTGGCGATGCTGGCCGCGCGCCTGCCCGAGCAGCCGGTGCTGCTGGAAAAAGCCAACTACCTCGACGACCTGGTGGACCGCACCATCGAGGCCGTGCACCGGATTTCGCTTGACCTGCGCCCGACCATGCTCGACCTGGGCATCGTGGCCGCGCTGGAATGGCAGGCGAGGGAATTCGAGAAGCAGATGGGCATCGCCTGCACCTTCCGCTGTCCCGACAAGGACATTCTTCTGGACGACGACCACGCCACCGCCCTGTTCCGGATCTTCCAGGAGGCGCTGACGAATATCGCCAAGCACGCGGGCGCCACCCGCGTGACGGTGTCGCTGCGCCGGCAGCGCGCCCACCTGACCCTGGTCATCGCCGACAATGGGCGCGGCATCGAGCCGGCCGACCGCCTCAAGCCGCAGTCCTTCGGACTGCGCGGGATGAGCGAGCGGGCCAAGGCGCTGGGCGGCACGCTGGCCTTGTCGTCAGCGCCCGGAGGTGGCACGATGGTGACTATCAAGACCAGGCTGGCTGCCCCGCACGCTCCGCGCGAGGCGGCCGCCCACCATGAGTTCAGCAACAGCGCAGGACAGAATGACTGACAAAGCAACAATCCGTGTATTCATTGCCGACGACCATGCCATCGTCCGCGAAGGCCTGAAGCAGATCCTGGCCGAGCAGGGCGACATCATCGTGGCCGGCGAAGCGGAAACCGGGCTCGACGCCATCAAGCTGGTCGGCAAGTCGCGCCCCCATGTGATGCTGCTCGACATCTCCTTGCCCGACCGCAACGGTATCGAAGTGCTGAAACAGGTGCGCAAGGACCGGCCCGACCTGGCCGTGCTGATGCTGTCGATGCACCGCGAAGACCAGTATGCGATCCGTTCGCTCAAGGCCGGGGCCTCCGGCTACATGACCAAGCAGAGCGCGCCGCGCGAGCTGGTCACGGCAATCCGCCAGGTGGCGGCCGGCCAGAAATACGTCAGCGCCGCGCTGGCCCAGACCCTCGCCGCCCAGGTCGGCGAAGACCACGACGCGCCGCTGCACGACAGCTTGTCGGACCGCGAATACCAGACCCTGACCATGATCGCCTCCGGCATGTCGGTCAGCGACATCGCCCGCGAACTGTCGCTGTCGGTGAAGACCGTGAGCGAATATCGCGCCCGTTTGCTGGTGAAGATGAAGCTCAAGAACAGTGCGGAGTTGACGCATTATGCGATTCGCAACCAGTTGGTGTCGTAGGGAGGGCGGCTGAAGCCGCCCACCCGTCTAATGTAGCCGAAGAAAGATTTGTTACTTTTTTTTAATTGATGGTTGGCAAGAAAGCTGCTTATCATTACGCCACACCGCAATCCGCAATCCGCGTCATTACAGCCATGTCCATCACGTCGTCCTCCTCCCCCGTCGTCCCCGGCCAGAATCCTGCCGATATTGCCCGCGAAGCCTTCCGGCGCCTCGCGACGCGCCGCATTGCGCCGACACCGGATGCCTACCGTGCCATCTATGACGAGATCACCGGCGTACCACCTGCCCCGGCGGCGCCGGCCGCCAACCCGGCTGCCGACGTGCTGGAATCCTTCGCGCGCCGCCTGGCCGATACGCCGGGCGAGGTGTCCGAATACGGCCGCCGCCTGCTGCGCGCCGCCAAAGCGGCCGACTGGGCGGGCTATGCCCAGGCACTGGGCCAGATGGCCGAGCGCCACCTGCGCCGCAACACGCCGGTGATGGCGATGGGCGACGAGGACCCGGACGTGCGCCACCTGCGCGAGATGCTGGGCCGGTCGCTGGCCTTTGCCCTGGCGACCCTGCTGGCCGGCAGCAAGGGCCTGGTGCTCGAGGCCGAAACCCTGGGCGGCGCCGTCAAGCTGGCGCGCGGCGACGAACTCGGTGAGCTATCAAGCCGCCTGAAGCAGCTGTGCTACCAGGTCGAACTGCACAGCGGCGACCAGGCCGAGCAGCGCGAACTGCTGCTGCGCCTGTTCCGCCTGCTGCTGGATAACGTCAACGAACTGCTCGACGACGACAGCTGGATGCGCGGCCAGATCGCCGCCGTCCAGGACCTGATCGCGGGACCGCTCGATACCCGCTCGCTGGAAGACGCGACTCGCAGCCTGAAGGATGTGATCCTCAAGCAGGGCCAGCTCAAGCACAGCATCTCGGACGTGCGCGCCACCGTCAAGAACATGATGATGACCTTCATCGACCGCCTCGGTTCGGTGGCGGCCTCGACCGGCGACTACCATGCCAAGCTGGGCACCTTCTCGACGCGCATCAGCGGGGCCGCCAACATCGACGAACTCAACGACGTGCTGGAAGAAGTGCTGCGCGAGACCCGCCAGGCGCAGGACGAGGCCTTGGCCTCGCGCGACCGCATGGTGGCCGTGCACCGCGAAGTGCAGGAAGCCGAGGACCGCATCCGTCTGCTGGAAGCGGAGCTCCGGCATATGAGCGAGCTGGTGCGCGAAGACCAGTTGACGGGCAGCCTGAACCGGCGTGGCCTGGAAGAAGTGTACGAGCGCGAAAGCGCGCGCGCCGACCGCCGCAACACGCCGCTGTGCGTGGCCATGCTCGACCTCGACAATTTCAAGAAACTCAACGATACCTACGGCCACCTGGCCGGCGACGGCGCCCTGAAGCACCTGGTGACGGTGGTGCGCGACACGCTGCGCTCGATGGACGTGATCGCCCGCTTCGGCGGCGAGGAATTCCTGATCCTGCTGCCCGAGACCACGGTCGAAGCGGCAGCGGCGGCGATGGTGCGGGTGCAGCGCGAGCTGACCCGCCATTTCTTCATGCACGAGAACGAGAGGATGCTGATCACCTTCTCCTGCGGCGTGGCCCTGCGGGTGCCGAATGAGGGCCAGGAGAGCCTGATGGCGCGGGCCGACCGCGCCATGTACCAGGCCAAGCAGACCGGCAAGAACCGGGTAGTCGTGGCGAATTAAGCCACGATTACCCATTCCTTCGCTGGATTAGCCCTTCTTATTGAGTGAGCGCACCCGGGCGCGGTGCATTGCGCATCTCGTCCTTTGCGCCCTGGGAGCCCACCGCCTTGAGCATGCGGTCGGTCGAGGTACGCTTGGCCAATCGGCTGCCGGTCATCGTATGCCCGTCCTGGCCGGCCGTGTTGGATACGTCGGCCGCCACTTCGGCCATGGTCGGGGTCGGATCGGTATCGGGCGCCGAGGCGCATCCCGTCAATGCCAGCGCCAGCACGGCGCATGCAGTAGCAATCGTCTTCATTTTTTTCTCCGGACAAGAAATGCGTTGGTTCGTTCGTAGCCATCTGGGCCGTGCCCGCCAAAATCGTAACAGTTATGCATCATCCCGGCGCATCCGGCGACAAATTATTCTGAACGGGTAGTTTTTCTTGTCGAATCGCCATGCTCTCAAGCCTGCCTGGCCCTGTCTGGCTGGATCTTTTTGCCCCTTGAGCAAAAAAATAAATCTTTTTTTGCCCTAAAGTTCGTCATTCCACGGTCGTTTAGACGCGCCGCCACAGGAAACTTGAGCGAAAAAACGCGGAATTAATTTCGATGTCGGCCCTCAAGTTCTTGCCACAAAGCACGTTACCAGCAACAACAGCGGTGTGATCGTCACGGAACAGCGTGGCGCACCAAAGTGAACAGGGCAAGGCAGCCCACCCCTGAAAGACCTAGTCTGGAGAAACACCATGGCATCCGTAATCAATACCAACGTCGCATCCCTGAACTCGCAGCGTAACCTGTCGACCTCGCAAGCATCCCTGAACACCTCGATCCAGCGCCTGTCGTCGGGTCTGCGCATCAACAGCGCCAAGGACGACGCTGCCGGCCTGGCAATCTCGGACCGCATGAGCTCGCAGATCCGCGGCATGAACCAAGCAACCCGCAATGCGAACGACGGCGTGTCGATGGCCCAGACGGCTGAAGGCGCCCTGTCGAGCTCCGGCGAAATCCTGCAGCGTGTCCGCGAACTGGCAGTGCAGTCGTCGAACTCGTCGAACTCGGCCGGTGACCGCAAGGCCCTGCAGACCGAAGTGACCGAACTGACCTCGGAACTGAACCGTATCGCCAACACCACCGAGTTCAACGGCCAGAAGCTGCTGGACGGCTCGATGGGCACCGCGAACTTCCAGGTCGGCGCCAATGCGGGCCAGCTGATCTCGATGACCGGCTCGAATTTCACCACCTCGACCTACGGCAACAACAACGTCGGCAACGACGCGAAAGCTGTCGTCGCGGCAACTACCGCTGCCGCCGGCACCGCAGCCGTCTCGGGTTTCCTGGGCAGCGCCAACGTCGCCACCACCGCCACCGACACCGCCAAGTCGATCGCTTCGAAGATCAACGCCGAAACGTCGAAGACCGGTGTCACCGCCTCGGCCACCACCGACGTGCAGATCGACGGCGCAGCCGGCTCGTACGCACTGGACCTGACCTCGGACAACTCGACCGCAGTGCGCGTCTCGTTCTCGATCGGCGGCGCCGGCGCCACGGCTGACGACTTCGCATCGGGCATCAGCGCAATCAATGCCCAGACCGCCAAGACCGGCGTGACCGCATCGTTCGACTCGGCCAACGGCGGCGGCATCAAGCTGACCAATGCTTCGGGCAACGATATCAAGCTCGAGAACAAGAACGCGGCTGCCGGCGCTGCCATGACCATGGCCAGCTACAAGGCCGACGGCACCACCAACGCCGGTTTCTCGGTCGTTGCCAACACCGGCGTCGGCACCGCCAACGGCCGCGTGACGATGGACTCGGAAAAGAGCTTCTCTGTTGCCGAAACCACCGCCACCGGCTTCGCGCTGGCCGGCAGCTCGAGCCTGAAGTCGGTCGCCAACATCGACATCGGCACCTTCGACGGCGCACAAGCCGCGATCAAGGCCGCTGACGCCGCCCTGTCGTCGGTCAACAGCCAGCGCGCTTCGTACGGCGCACTGCAGTCGCGCTTCGAATCGGCGATCTCGAACCTGTCGTCGACCACCGAGAACCTGTCGGCATCGCGCAGCCGCATCGTCGATACCGACTTCGCTGCTGAAACCGCGAAAATGACCCGCGGCCAGATCCTGCAACAGGCCGGCACCTCGATGCTGGCCCAGGCCAACTCGCTGCCGAACGGTGTCCTGTCGCTGCTGCGTGGTTAATCATCGACGGACTAACTAGTCCATCCGTGCTGTAAAACGGTTCCTCGGCTGAAGAAATTCAGCCGGGGAATTTTTGCTAGGGAGTCACATGAACATCCAATCTCTTGGTTCACCCGTGGCATCGCGGCTGGAGGAGCGCACGCCCGCTCCAATCGAGCAACAGAAGACGGAGCCGGCCAAGGCGGTGAAGCCTGCCGAGGCCCCCGGGGCGACCCCGGCGTCGCGCGAGCAGCCTTCGCGCGAGCAGGTCGACGATGCCGTCCGCAAGATCAACGAAGGCATGGCCTCCACCTTGCAAAGTCTGGAATTCGCGATCGACGATGACAGCAAGGAAATCGTTGTCAAGATCATCGACCAGGGCACCCGCGAAGTGGTGCGCCAGATCCCGTCGGTCGAAGCGCTCGAGATCGCCAAGTCCATCGACAAGATGCGCGGCCTCCTGATCAGCCAGACTGCCTGACCCGGTTCTACCTTACTACCGCCGGCGCACGTTCCCCAAGGGCGTGCGCTGCGCTTCCACGCCCGTTGCCGGCGCGCGCATACGCGAATGATGCCTTCCTGTCATCCCTGTTTTTAACTATTTGAATTGGGATACCTTTCCCGCTCTTAAGTCCGGTTTGCTTCTGTCGATAATGACTTACATTATCGCTTTCACGGGAGAAACAAAGTGGGCATCAGTTCATCCGGCATCGGCTCCGGCCTCGACGTCGACGGCATCATCAGCAAGCTGATGCAGGCCGAAGCAGCCCCGCTCGCCAGCTTCGACAAGAAGGCAGCCGCGCTGCAGGCGCGCATGGGCGCGCTCGGCAAAGTCGGCGCCGCGGTCGGCAGCTTCCAGGGCGCCCTGACCGCGCTCAATTCTCCCTCGACCTTCAGCGCCCTGAATACCGCGTCGAGCAACAAGGACCTGCTCAGCGCCACCGCAGGGACCGGCGCGGTGCCGGGCAAATACAGCATCAACGTGTCGAAACTGGCGTCGGCCCAGAGCCTGACCACCGCCGGCAGGGCCAGCATGAGCGCGACCATCGGCAGCGGCGCCAAGACCACCCTGACCTTCCAGTTCGGCAGCATCGGCGGCGGCAGCTTCGGCGTGGCCGGCACGGCGCTGGGCGCATCGACCGCCACCGGCGGCATCAGCAACGGTTCGCTGACGCTCAACGGCGCCCCCATCACCACCAGCGCGGCCACCCGCAGCGCGGCCCAGCTGGCCGAAGCGATCAACGCCAAGAGCGACACCACGGGCGTGACCGCCAAGGCCGGGACCGCCACCAGCGCGGCGACCCTGTTCGCCAACTTCGGCACGGTCACCACCGCGGCCACTGCCAGCTACACGCTGTCGGTCGGCGGCGTGTCGATCGCGAGCCAGGCCGGCAGCGGCGCCTCGCTCGACGCCGCCGGCGTCGACGCGGCGCTGGCCAGCGGCACCGTCAGCGCGGCGCTGGCGGCCGCCAACATCACCTTCAGCGGCAACGCCCTGGACGGCAGTCTGCAATTCACCGCGGCCGACGGTTCCAACCTGACCGTGCTCGAAGCCATTGGCGGCAGCGGCGCCGTCACGGGCGGCTTGGGAGGCGACGGCGTCGCCAACACCGGCACCAGCGTCACCACCACCGCCGGCGTGACCCTGAGCTCGCGCGACGGCAACCAGATCCTGGTCGGCGGCACCAACCCGGCCGCCGCCGGCCTGGTCGCCGGCAGCGCCGGCAGCTACCTGGCGGGCGCGGCGTTCGCCCAGGATGGCGCGCAGGCCAGCGGCACCGTGACCCTCGAGGCCGGCAGCCAGTCGCTGCAGGGCATCCGCGACGCCATCAACAAGGCCAACATCGGGGTGACGGCGACCATCGTGTCCGACGGCGGCGACACCCCCTACCACCTGGTGCTGACCTCGAACAAGACCGGCGCCAAGTCGTCGATGAAGATCGGCGTCGACGGGGCCGACGGCCAGCCGCCCGACCCGGCCATCGCCGCCCTGCTCGGCCACGATCCCGGCGGCACGCAGGGCCTGACCCAGACCAGCGCGGCCCAGGACACCCTGCTCAACATGAACGGGATCGACATCCGCAGCAGCAGCACGACCGTCACCGACGCCGTGCAAGGTGTGTCGCTGGACATCACCGCGACCGGCAGCACCAGCCTGAACATTACCCGCGACACCGCGAGCGTCTCGACCGCCGTCAACAATTTCGTCAAGGCCTATAACGACCTGAGCAAGACGATCTCGAGCCTGACCGGCTACAACGCCGAAACCAAGACCGCCGGCGTGCTGCAGGGCGACCCGGCGGTGCGCTCGATCCAGAGCCAGCTGCGGCGCCAGCTCGGGGCCGCGGTCGAAGGCCTGGGCGGCAAGCTGACCACGCTCGGCCAGGTCGGCATCGCCTTCCAGCGCGACGGCAGCCTGGCGGTGGATACGACCAAGCTCAACAAAGCCGTCAAGGACAATTACGGCGAGATCGGCGGCCTGTTCGCCGCGATGGGCAGCGCCACCGACGGCATGGTCAAGTTCGACAAGTCGACCGCCGCCACCAAGCCCGGCACCTATGGCGTCAACATCGCCAGCCTGGCCAGCCAGGGCACGCTGACCGGCGCCGCCGCGCTGGCGGGCCCGACCACGATCAGCCCGAACACGACCTGGCGCGTCACGCTCAACCAGACCGATCCGGTCACCGAGAGCAAGACCCAGGAGATCGCGCTGGCAGCCGGCACCTATACCAATGCGCAGCTGGTGGCCATGCTGCGCGCGGCGGTGAACGGCAATACCGTCTTTGCCGGCGCCGGCGACACGGTCGAGACCAAAATCGACGACAGCGGACGCCTGTCGGTTTCGTCGAGCAAGTATGGCGCCACCTCGAATCTGTCGATTGCCAGCGTCAGCGGCAGCGACCCCGCCGCCCTGTTCGGGGGCGCCACTCCGGTGGCCGGCACGGACGTCCAGGGCACGATCGGCGGCGTCGCCGCCACCGGCAACGGCCAGGCGCTCACCGCTGCCGCGGGCTCGCCCGCGGCAGGCATCCAGCTCTCGATCACCGGCGGCCTGGTTGGCGAGCGCGGCACCGTCAGTTTTTCCAAGGGCTTCGCCTTCGAGCTGACCAACCTGACCGCCGGCTTCACCGGCAAGGGCAGCCTGCTTACCAACAAAACCGACGGCCTGAATATCACGCTCAAGTCCATCGCCACGGCGCGCAACCAGTTCAGCGCGCGCCTGGAAACGATTGAAAAACGCTACCGCGCCCAGTTCACCGCGCTCGACAGCGCCCTGATGTCGATGCAATCGACCTCGGCTTACCTGACCCAGCAGCTTGCGGCGCTTAACGCGAACGCAGGCTAATCTCACAGTACCTGGAGAACAAGATGTTTGGAACCATGCAACGCGGCGTTGGCGCCTACGCGAAAGTCGGTCTCGAGACCGGCGTCGCCTCGGCTTCGCCACACAAACTCATCGTCATGCTGTACGACGGCGCCCTGGTGTCGATCCTGAGCGGCATCACCAATATGAAGGCCGGCAATGTCGCCGCCAAGGGCGCCGCGATTTCGAAAGCCATCAACATCGTCGACAACGGCCTGCGCGCCGCGCTCGACAAGAAAGTCGGCGGCGAGATTGCCCAGAACCTGGACGCCCTGTACGAATACGTCAGCGCGCGCATGCTCAAGGCGAACCTGACCAACGACCCGGCGATCCTGGAGGAAGTCCATGCCTTGCTGTCCGATCTGCGCGATGCATGGAATGCGATCGATCCGCTGGCCGCCGGGAACCTGCCGGCCGCCGCCCCCGCGCCCCTGCGCGCCCCGACCCTGATGAGTGCCTGAGCCATGCCCCTGATGACCAGCGAAGATATCGTCGACGTGTACGAGACCATGGCGGTAATCACCGACCAGATGCTGCGCGCTGCCAATGACAACGATTGGGACCGCCTGACCGAGCTCGAGCAGCAGTGCGCCCTGCATGTGCGCCAGTTGAAGGACCACGAGCAGGATGCGCTGGCCGGCGCCGCGCGCGTCAAGAAGGTCGACGCGATCCGCCGCATGCTCGCCGCCGACCGCCAGATCCGCGACCTCGCCACCCCGTGGATGGCGCGCCTGTCGGCCCTGATCAGCAACACCTCGACCGAACGCCGCGTCGCCCGCGCCTACGGCGTCTGAGGCCGCAAGGCCCTTTATAGAGCATGCTGCCGCGCGAGCTCGTCTCTGCAGTCGTGCGCACCGGGCCGGTGGTCGGGGCCGAGCAGCTCGCCGACCCGCGCCAGCAAGCCTTTGCGCGCGCCCTCGCCCCCCAGCTGGGCAAGGCGCTGCACGGTGAAATCCTCGCCAAGCTGGCCGACGGCAGTTTCGTCGTCAAGGTCGCCAACATCCCCGCCCGCATGCAGTTGCCCGCAGGCGCCCGGGTCGGCGCCGACGTGCCCTTGACCCTGCTGTCGGTCTCCCCTCGCCCCACCTTCCAGGTCGGCAGCGGCAGTACCCCGGTGTTTTCCGAAGCCGGCCCGCCGCTGCCGCAAGGCGCCGACCCCAGCAAGGCCCCGCTGGCCATGCGCGAAGGCGCCGCGCCCCAGGCCGGCGCCGCGATCAATCGCGCCGCCGCCCTGCTGCAGGCCACCGCCGCCGGCGCCGGCGCGCTGCTGGGAGGCTTTGAGACCAACACCACCACCCTGAGCCAGGCCGGCAAGACCATCGGCAGCGTGCTGGCCGCCGCGCAGAAGGCCGAGAACCCCATGACGGCGCTGGTCGGCCGCACCCCGCTGGTGGCGTCAACCAGCGCCGATGCGGCCAGCATCGCCAGGGGCCTGGAACAGGCGGTCGGCAAGAGCGGCCTGTTCTACGAATCGCACGTGGCCGAATGGGCGCAGGGCGCCCGCGGACTTGCCGAGCTCAACGCCGAGCCGCAGCAGCAGCTGGCGCGCGAAGGCGTGCGCCAGTCGCCGCTCGACCCGGCCACCGCCCAGTTCATCAACCTGCAGCTGGCCACCCAGGAACAGGCCCAGCTGACCTGGCAGGGCAATTTGTGGCCGGGGCAGCCAATGCGGCTGGAAGTAGCACGCGATACGCGCGAAGGCCAAGAGGAAGCCGGCGAGGCGGAGCAGTCCTGGCACAGCCGCCTGCGCTTGCGCTTCCCCGAACTCGGCGAGCTCGATGCGTGCCTGAGCTTCAGCGGCGGGCGCCTGCAAGTGCAGTTTGCCGCCGGCAGCGAATCCACCGCTCTTCTATTGCGCCAGCACATGGGCAGCCTGGCCGGCGCGCTCGATGCGGCCGGCACCCAGCTGGCCGGCTTCGAGGTGCGTGCGCATAGCGTCGAGGCCGGGCCCGGCTCCCCGCCGGAACAGCAGGCCGAATGAGCGGGCTTGAGAAGAAGCGGCGCCAGAACGCCGTCGCGATCGCCTATGGCAGCGGCGACGCCGCGCCAAAGGTGGTGGCCAAGGGCCAGGGACTGGTCGCCGAGCAGATCATGCGCCGCGCAAACGAGGCCGGCGTCTTCGTGCACGAGTCGAAAGAACTGGTCCAGCTGCTGATGGGCGTGGACCTCGACCGGGAGATCCCCCCTGCCTTGTATCGGGCAATTGCGGAACTGTTGGCATGGCTATATCATATTGAGTCGGCGCAAAAGCATGGGGCGGCAAAAATGCCCCCGCCGGATCCGACGCCCCACCTCAACCTGGACGACGCGGCGAACGCTGGTATAAGCAATGAATAATCAGGAACTGGATAACTGGCACGACTACGAGGTGGAGTCGCGCCGTGAAATCGTGGCGCTGCTGCGCCAGATCAGCGAGAAGCACCAGCTGATCCGCATGCTGGTCAAGGGCGAGGCCGATGTCTGCGTCACCTCCATCCTCGACGTCGATCCCGAGACCAACACCATGGTGCTGGACCGCTCGATCGACCGCAGCCAGAACGAGCGCATCGTCGCGGCCGGAGAGGTGCGCTGCGAAACCTCGCTCGACAAGATCCGCATTTTGTTTTCCGCCGACGAGCTGCGCCCGATCGAGTTCGAGGGCAATGCCGCGCTGCGCGCCGACATCCCGCCGACCCTGATCCGCCTGCAGCGGCGCGAGTATTACCGGATGGAGACGCCGGTGTCGAACCCGGTGCGCGCGATCATCCCGCTGCCGCCCGAACTCGGCGCGGGTACCGGCGTCTTCCCGCTGCACGACATCAGCTGCGGCGGGATCGCCATCCTCGACAACAAGCTCCAGCTCGGCACCACGATCGGCGAGGATTTCCCCAACTGCCGCATTGAACTGCCCGAGATCGGTCCGGTCACGGTGACGCTGCAGGTGCGCAATTCGCTGGACGTGACCCTGCTGAACAACAAGGCCAACCGGCGCCTGGGACTGCAGTTCATCGACATCTCGCGCGGCGGCATGGCGGGCGTGCAACGCTACATCACCAAGCTCGAACGCGAGCGCAACGCGCGCCTGGCGGGACTCGCCTGAAAATTTTACCAGCTGGCAAAATTTAAGGCCTCCTTCCAGTTACCAAAGTGTTAGTAAACACGTTACACTTGGGGCATCCCGACATGGTGGTGCCCCGATGCCGACACGTTCCCAAACCACCGACTTTTTCTTTACCGCCTTCGCCGACTCGTCGGTGGGGATGGCCCTCGTCGGATTAAACGGGAACTGGCTCGAGGTGAATCCGGCGCTATGCCGCATCCTGGGCTACCGCCGCGAGGAACTGCTGACGCGCACCTTCCAGGATGTCACCCATCCAGACGACCTGGCCGCCGACCTGCGCCTGCTGGAACGCCTGCTCGCCGGCGACATCGACTCGTACAACCTGGAAAAGCGCTACCGCCACGCTGACGGCCGGGTGGTCTGGGGTCTGCTGACGGTCTCGCTCAGCCGCGACGCCAGTGGCCGCGCGGAATGCTTCATTTCGCAGCTGGTCGACATCACCGAGCAGAAAAAGGCCGTCAAAGACCGCGAGGCCTTCTTCACCCTGTCGCCCGACCTGCTGGCGATCGCCGGCACCGACGGCTACCTGCGGCAGGTCAATCCCGCCTGGTCCGACACGCTGGGCTGGACCACGGATGACCTGACCGCGCGCCCCTTCCTGGAGTTCGTCCATCCGGACGACGTCTCGCGCACGATGGCCGAAGCCAAAAAGATCTACCAGGGCGGCGTGATCAAGGGTTTCCGCAACCGCTACCGCCATGCCGACGGCGGCTACCGCTGGCTTGAATGGAGCACGCGCGCGCTCGACAACGGACTGCTCTACTGCTCGGTGCGCGAAGTGACCGCCCAGATCGAGAACGAGGAGCGCCTGCGCGCCCAGGAGCAGAAGATCCGGCTCCTGATCGACAACGCCAACGACGCCTTCCTCGGCATGAACGAACAGGGCGTCATCACCGAATGGAACAAGCAGGCCGAAACCACCTTCGGCTGGACCGCGCAGGAAGCCATCGGCCAGCCGATGAGCGTGCTGCTGGCGCCGGAGCGGCTGCGCCAGCGCCATCTCGACGGCCTCAGCGCCTTCCTGCGCCACGGCCGCGACCAGGTTTGCCAGAAGCGGGTCGAGGTGCCGGCCCTGCGCAAGGACGGTTCCGAAATCCTGGTCGAGATCACGGTCGGGGTGGTGCCCTTCGCGGGCGAGCAGTATTTCCACGCCTTCCTGCGCGACGTCTCCGAGCAGCGCCGCATGTCGGAACAACTGCACTACCGGGCTACCCACGATTTCCTCACCGGCTTGCCCAACCGCTATGAATTCATGGGCCGCCTGGGACGCGCCATCAACGCCGCGGCCCGCATTCCGCGCCCGCTTGCCCTGCTGTTCATCGACCTTGACGGCTTCAAGCCGGTCAACGACCTGTGCGGCCACGAAACCGGCGACGCCGTGCTGATCGAGTTCGGCAGGCGGCTGGATCATGTGGTGCGGCGCACCGACCTGGTGGCGCGGCTGGCGGGCGACGAGTTCGTGGTGCTGCTCGACCACGTGCCGGACCCGGCGCACGACGCCGTGGAAGTCAGCCGCAAGATCCTGGAAGCCGCCGGCCAGCCGTATGCCGAGATCGCCGGGCGCCTGGAGCTGGGCGCCAGCGTCGGCGTAGCACACTACCTGCAGGGCGATACCGCCGACACCCTGCTCTCGCGCGCCGACGGCGCCATGTATGTGGCCAAGAATGCGGGCAAGAGCCGCGTTGCGTATTTGCGCGATGGGGAGTGGGTGGTGAGCAGCTGATTTTCACCGCGTGGACAGTGTCCAGCCGAGGGGTTTATATCCCCGCCGAGGGCCCGCCACCCGGCCGGATCAGCCCGCGCTGGGTAGCGACCACCACCGCATGCGTGCGCGCCGTCGCATCGAGCTTGCTCATCACGCCCTTGACGTGGGTTTTCACGGTGCCGACCCCGATGCCGAGCTTGCGCGCGATGGATTTATTGCAGCAGCCCTGCGCCAGCAGCTCCAGCACGTCGGTCTCGCGCCCGGTGAGGGCCTCGCGCGTAAGGCTGTCGGCGACGCTGCGCGTCATCGATTCGCTCAGGTAGCGCTGGCCGCGCGCCAGCATGTTCACGGCATGCGAGAGTTCGTCGGGCGCGCAGGACTGCAGCAGGTAGCCCGACACCCCGGCATCCATGGCCAGGCGCACTTCCCATTCCTTCTCGAACTGCGTCACCACCAGCACGCCGGGCGGCTGGCCGGCCGCGGCCAACTGGCTGGCCGGCTGGCGCGCCACGGCGACGCCGGCGTCGTAGTCGGTCACCAGCACCCGCGCGACCCGCTGCGCCTCCGGCTGGCCCAGGTGGGTGGTCACACGCAAGCCGGGATGCCCGGCCAGGACAGCCTGCATGCCGACGGTCATGATCGGGTCGGCGTGCATGATATGGACGGCAGTTGGTATCAGTTGCATGGGCATGCTCCAGATGGGGGCAGCGCAATGACGCGGCCAGCTCCCATATTGAAACGACAACGCCGACAAGGCAAGTAATGATATGTAAAAACTGGTTAAAGTGTCTCTCCGGCGTCAGAGGCCCCCGCCGCAACAGGGCGTATGCGATATACTTGCCTGACTATGCGCCTGACTTCCTTCACCGATTACACCTTGCGGACCCTGCTCCACCTCGGCAGCAATCCAGGCCGGCTCGTGACGATCCAGGAAATCGCGGACCTGCACAGCATCTCGAAGAACCATCTCATGAAGGTGGTGCACGAGCTGGGCCGCAACGGCGTGATCGAGACCATCCGCGGCCGCAACGGCGGCTTCCGCCTGGCGCACCGCCCCGACAAAATCAATATCGGTGCCGTGGTGCGCCAGAGCGAGAGCGATTTCTACATGGCCGAGTGCTTCGACCCGGGCGGCAATCCCTGCGGCCTGGTCAAGGCCTGCAGCCTCAAGGGCGTGCTGACCAACGCCACCGCCGCCTACCTCGCCGAACTCGACCGCCATACCCTGGCCATGCTGCTGCCGGAACCGGCGCCGCGCGACGGCAGCATCCCGATGACCTTCCATCGCAAGGAACAGGTAGCGGCGTAAGCTGCGCCGGCCTCATCCCTCATCCTGGCAGGCGCGGGCGGCTTACGCTTGCCTGGCTTACTTCGGCGTGACCGCAGCCATCATCGGTGGATATCGCACGTTGTTGCAGGCGAGGATCGCCTGCATCGATGAACGCATCTGTTCAGCGTGCGCACATGCCTGGATATAACGCCCCTTCTTCGTTTCGTTCTCCATGCCCTCGGCCGACTGCATGAAGGTCTGGAAATCGACCATCTTCTTCTTTTCGACGTCAATGACGCTGCGTACAGGCTTTGTCCCAAAAGGGCAATGCCCGCTATGTCCGTTTCCGCACTGAACGATCTCTTAACGGGGCATATGCTCCAGGTGTGATTGGCACTATGTTGCTCAATCCACGAGTTCGACCTCTGGCCGATTACTGCAGCTTACTGAAACTGAACCATGCCCTCCTCTGCCAGCACCAACGCCGCGACGAACGAGCATCCGGCAACACCCAAGAATCGACGCCGGGCGCCCTTGTCGCTCGCTGCCTGGAAACAATTCGTCAATGTGGCCAAACCGTATTGGCTGGAAGAAGAAAGAAAGAAGGCCTGGTTCCTGCTCTTCCTCCTGATCGCCCTGATGCTGGTCGAGACCAAGTTCGCGGTCATGCTCAACAACGAGACCGGCGAGATGACCTCGGCGCTGGCCGGCAAGGATGGCGGCCGCTTCTGGAAGTCGGTGCGGGCCTGCCTGTTCATCCTGGCCTTCGCGATACCGATCTATGCCTTCTATTACTACATGCGCGACCTGTTCGCCAACCACTGGCGGCGCTGGCTCACCAGCCGTTTCCTCGACAGCTACCTGAAGGGGCGCAAATACTACGAGCTGGGCTCGAACAGCGAGATCGACAACCCCGACCAGCGTATCAGTGAAGACATCAACACCTTTACCGGCAGGTCGATCCACTTCCTGCTGATCTTTTTAGGTTCGATCATGCAGCTGGTGGCCTTCAGCGCCGTGCTGTGGTCGATTTCGCATGTGCTGGTGGGCGTGCTGGCGGTGTACGCGCTGATGGGCACCGCGATTGCCTTGTGGGTCTTCGGTAATCCGCTGATCCGCCTGAATTTCTGGCAACTGCGGCTCGAGGCGGACTTTCGCTTCAGCCTGATGCGCGTGCGCGAAAATGCCGAATCGATTGCCTTCTACCGCGGCGAAACGCAGGAACGCGCCCACATCGACAGCAAGTTCGACAAGGTGATCCAGAATTTTGCCCGCCTGATCAAGAAGCAGCGCAACCTCAATTTGTTCCAGCGCACCTTCAGCCAGCTGACTCTGGTGCTGCCCTTCGTGATCCTGGCCCAGGGCGTCCTGTCGGGCGAGCTCGAAGTGGGCCGGGCGATCCAGGCCGCCGGCGCATTTACCGCCGTGCTCGCGGCGGTGGGCGTGATTGTCGATAACTTCGAAAGCCTGAGCCGCTTCGTGGCGGGCATCGACCGCCTGCAGGGATTGTCCAGGCTGGTGCTGCCCGACACGGAAACCCCGCCTGACCTGGAGGCGAAGCATCCGCGCATCCAGCGGCGTCCCGGCGAGCACCTGGCGCTGGAAGCCCTCACCCTGCATCCGCCGCGCTCGGAACGCGTCCTGATCAAGGAACTGAGCCTGGTGCTGAAGCCGGGCGATGCGCTCCTGATCACCGGCGACAGCGGCTGCGGCAAGAGTTCCCTGCTGCGCGCGATCGCGGGGCTGTGGCATACCGGCAGCGGCGCGATCCACCATCCGCCCGCGGAAGATTTCTTCTTCCTGCCCCAGCAGCCGTATCTGCAGCACGGCAGCCTGCGCAGCCAGCTGATCTATCCGAGCGCGCAGTCGAACCTGAGTGATGACGAGTTGTTGAGCATCCTGGAGCAGGTCCACCTGCCCCACCTCGCCGGGCGCGTGGGTGGCCTGGGTGCCGAGCAGGACTGGGAAAAGCTGTTGTCGGTCGGCGAGCAGCAGCGCCTGGCCTTCGGCCGCGTGCTGGTGCATGCGCCGCGCATCGTGATCCTGGACGAAGCCACCAGCGCGCTCGACAGCAGCAACGAAGCCTCGCTGTATGCGCGCCTGCGCGAAAGCGGCACCACCCTGATCAGCATTGCACACCGGCCGGCCGTGCTGCGCCACCATACCCATGTGCTGCGCTTGCTGGGCGATGGGGCGTGGGAGGTGCATGAGGCGGGCGGATACCAGTTCGATGGGCAGGTAGCCGCAGTGCACGCTGGCGAGCAGGATGTGCCGCGTGCCCGGGAAGCGCGTGTGGTCGTGGTTGCGAGAGCGTGATGCGTTAGCAAACGTAACTTCGATTGAAACCCCATCGCACAAGCCTAGACTGGGCTGAGGCTAAGCTGATGGGGATGGACATGACTATTCGAAGCGTGCGTATTCTGAAGCGGTGTGCAGCGGGACTACTGCTGGCTGCCGGGCTTGGGGGATGTGCGGTGTATGGGCCACCCTCCGCCGGCTATGATCCGTATTATGGAAACGGGGGCTATTCCGGCTATTACGGTTCGCCCGTGGAGCTGAACCTGGGTCTCGGCTACTACGACGGCAGCCGCCATGGGGACTACCGCCGGGACAGGCACAGGCATGACAGGCGGCACCATCATGGCGGGCGAGGCCGTGATCGGGGCCGCCATTAAAGCTTGGGGCCGGCCTTTAGGCCAAAAGCGTGCAACGGCGCGGAAAGCTGAAAGATTAGAATTTCGTAATGAAGAATGGATCGTAGAACATGCTAGGATGAGATTAGCACTCGATCAGATTTTTCAAACTTTTTCCTTGAAATTCACAAGTTGCCCTTCAGATTAATCTACGGGCGTCTTGCTGACAAAAATGGGTGTTCACGAACTTTGTAACCCGTGATGGTTCGTTCAATTCGAGGGCTCAGTCGTGCGCCTTGTCGACTTTTTGCGTAGCAACAGCGAACTCATACTCGCCGAGTGGGACAAGTTCGCCAAGCATGTCTATCCCACCGATATTCTGGACTCGGCAGCCGCACGCGACCATGCCCGCGGCATGCTCGATGCAATAGCGTCCGACCTCGAGAGTTTTCAGAGCGAGCTTCAGCAGCAAGAAAAGTCGCAAGGCATGGGACCGCATGCACCTCGGACAACCCAGGCCGAGTTGCACGGTTCGTCACGCTTCGGCGAGGGTTTCGATGTCAACCAGATGATAGCGGAGTTTCGCGCCCTGCGCGCCTGTGTGATGCGCCTGTGGGGCGATTCCGTCAAGGTGCCGCCGGTCGAGGCCGAGGACATTACGCGCTTCAACGAGGCGATCGACCAAGCCATGGCCGAGTCCTTGGCTTGCTTCACCGAACTGAAGAACCGCGAGACCCGGCTGTTTGAAGTGTTGCTGTCGAGCTCTCCTGACCTGAATTACATCATCGAGTCCGACGGAAAACTGCTCTACGCGAATAATGCCTTCGCCGAATTCTTTGGCAAGACGCCCGGCGAATTGGCCGGAGTTGATTTTCCTTCGTTATGCGCGCCCTGCGTTAACGATATCGGCATGCGCATCCGGCAGGTCGTCGCGAGTCGCAAGACCTACCGAGCCGAAATGTGCGGCGTGCAGGGTTTTGGTGACGGCCGCGCCTTCGACTACTTGCTGGTGCCGGTGCTCAACAAGGCGGGGCGCTGCGAAGCGATCGCAGGCAGCGCGCGCGACATCACGGAGCGCAAAGCATCCGAAGAGCGCATTCGCCGCAGCGCCAACCATGATTCCCTGACCGACTTGCCGAACCGCAGCCTGTTCCACGAGCGGCTCCAGCACGAAATCAAGCATGCCGCGCGAACCAGGCTGCCCTTGAGCCTCCTGTTCCTCGACCTTGACGGCTTCAAGGAAGTCAACGACATGCTCGGACACGCCGCTGGCGACCAGTTGCTGCAGCAGGTAGCCATGCGCATCAATACCTGCGTGCGCGACACCGACACGGTCGCGCGGCTGGGCGGCGACGAATTTACAGTGATCCTCACCGATGTCACTGATCCGACCCACATCGACGTGATTGCTGCTGAAATCATCGGCGAGCTAAGCCGTCCGTTCACGCTGGCGGCCGGCGATGCGACCATTTCGGCCAGCATGGGTATTGCGTTCTACCCCGGGGACGGTGATACGCCCGACGAGCTCGTGAGCAAAGCCGACGAAGCGATGTACGCGTCCAAGAATGCCGGGCGCAATCAGTTCAAGTTTGCCAGGACCGCTACGCGGCCCGACGCGCCGTGACTCTCCTAAGGCTCGGTTCGCATGAATACACGGCCTGTAACAAGAGTGTCTAGCGCGCGCTCGTCACCTCTAGGGCCAGGATCAAACCGATCGAATTCCAGCCAAGCCGGCAATCGGCTTCCGGGCCCTGCTCCGTACCCAAAGCCCCATTAACAAACCGTCTTCATCATTTTTCTCTGTTGATCATCTGCAGAACCTTGAACGCCTCACGCTCGATCGCAGGTTCCGCCTCCCCCAGTTGCTTGCTCGCCTGGACATACGCCGCGCGCTTGCGCTCCTTCTTTTCTTCCGGCGGCACGACCGGTTTCATCCCCGGCATCATGATCTGCGAGCTGCTGTTGTATTTGCCGTGGATGACTTTCTTGCCATAGGGCGTGTTGTAGAAGCGGGTCATTTCCGTCGCCGTCTCCGCGGAGATCACGGACGCGAGCGGCGCCGCCATGCGCTGGTACACCACTACAGGCGGCGTTTTGTCGAGCTTGGCAAACACGGCCTTGCGCTGCGCTTCGCTCTGGTAACGGCTGCGGGCGGCGACGCCGCGCACGACCTTTTCGACCTGCATGGCGCCGAGCAGGTCTTGCACTGCCTTGATGTGGACGGGCGTCATCGCCGCAGCCTGGCTTGATGGCGCCGTGGTAGCGGCAAATGCGGGATTCACGAAAACAAGCGATACGCCGAGCAGGGCTTGAACTGCAAACTTCATGGTGTTCCTTTCGGATAAGGATGAGCTCGCCACTCTCGCCCGGGCGGGAATGACGCATGGCGAACGAGACGATGCAGCCCGATTTTAACCGGGAGACCAGCATGCTGGTGACACGCCAGGCGGCCGGCCATGGCAAGCTGCGCCCGACCGCAGCTACCCTCACATTGCTCAGGCCACAATGCACAACCGGCCAAAAAGGCCGGTTGATGCCACCAGTTTGTCAGCAGGAACAGCCGCCTTACACCTGCATATTCATGATGTCATGATAGGCTGACACCAGTTTGTTGCGTACTTGCACCGTACTCTGGAAAGCGATGCTGGATTTCTGCATGGCGATCATGGTGTCGGACAAACTCACGGTATCGTCCCCCATCGCGAACCGCTGGCCCAGTTCTCCCGCCGCTTTCTGGGTATTGCTCACGCCCTGCAGCGAGGTCTTGAGCGCGTCGGCGAAGTCGAGCTTGGCAACGCCGGGGCTGGCGCCGGGCGCGCCCAGTCCGACGGGCGCAACCGGGCTCGCTGCCGGCTTGGTCGCCGCAGCTTTCAATTGCTCCATCATCGCCTGGATCCGGCTGGGGTCGATACCGCCGATGCCGCCAATACTCATCATGTTCTCCTGCTCGTTAGCGTGAAGCGCTTTATTCAGGCTTCCAGAATATCAGTCTCCCGACAAGTTCCTCCTTCGAAGAAGCACGGGTTTCCACCCCTGTTTCAGGGTTTGAATGTTGCTCTGCGGCTTCATAATGCATCCAATCCCTCCATCCCGGACACCAACCCACCATGGCAGCAGTAGCTGAAGACTTGATCGATACCCCGGCCGCAGGTCAGCGCCAGGGCTTTTTCCAGAGCACGATGGGGCGCCGCGTCGCCCTTGGCGGCGGCATCGCGCTTGTCGTTGCCATCATGATCGCGCTGTGGATGTGGAGCCAGGCCCCGGAGTACCGCGTGCTGTTCTCGAACTACAGCGACCGCGACGGTGGAGCGATCACCGCTTCGCTCGACCAGATGGGCGTGAAATACAAATTTTCCGAAGGCGGCAGCGCGATCCTGGTCCCTAGCGAACAGATCCACGATTTGCGCCTGAAGCTGGCGTCGCAGGGCCTGCCCAAAGGCGGCAACGTCGGCTTCGAGCTGATGGAAAATCAAAAACTCGGTGTCTCCCAGTTCCTCGAACAAGTCAACTACCAGCGTTCGCTGGAAGGCGAGCTGGCGCGCTCGATCCAGTCGCTCGGCTCGGTCAGCGCCGCGCGCGTCCACCTGGCGCTGCCAAAGCCGTCGGTCTTCGTGCGCGACCAGCAAAAGCCCACCGCCTCGGTACTGCTGAACCTGCAGCCGGGCCGCGCCCTCGACCCGGGCCAGGTCAGCGCCATCGTCCACCTGGTCGCTTCCAGCGTGCCGGAACTGACGGTCGGTAACGTCACCGTCGTCGACCAGAACGGCAATTTGCTGTCGGATACCTCGAACAAGGGTCCGGGCGCCAAGGGCCTGGATGCGACCCAGCTCAAGTATGTCGAGCAGGTGCAGCAGAACATCATCAAGCAGGTCGAATCGATCATCGTGCCGCTGGTCGGCAAGGGCAATGTGCGCGCCGAAGCCACCGCCGAAGTCGATTTCGCGCAGGTCGATACCGCCGCCGAGATGTACAAGCCGAATTCGCCGCCGGAGCCGCAGGCCATCCGCAGCCAGCAGACCTCCGAGTCGAGCCAGCCGGGCGCCGGCGCTTCGGGTGTCCCGGGCGCGCTGTCGAACCAGCCGCCGGGCGTGGCGACCGCCCCGATCGACGGCCAGGCGCCAGCCGCCGGCGCAGCGTCGGCTGGCGGCCCGACCCGCAAGGACGCCACCACCAATTACGAAGTCGACAAGACCATCCGCTACGAGCAGCGTCCGATGGGCGGCATCAAGCGCCTGACCGTGGGCGTGGTGGTGAATCACCGCCGCACGGTGGACCCGAAGACCGGCAAGATCATCGTGCGTCCGCTGGCCGCCGCCGAAGTGGCCCAGATCAATGAACTGGTAAAGCAGGCGATGGGCTATTCGCAGGCCAGGGGCGACACCCTGAACGTGACCAATGCCCCGTTCGACGGCGTCGACCGCCCCGACGATACCATCGCGCAAATCGACTGGTGGCGCGACCCGGCCAACCTGCCGCTGGCCAAGGAAATCGGCAAATACCTGCTGCTGTTCGCCATCCTCGGTTTCCTGTATTACCGTATCCTGCTGCCGCTGATGCGCCCGGCGATCAAGAAGTTCGACCAGGCCGTCGCCCTGCCGCCGGAACCGGAGCCGGAAAGCATCGATGCAGCCGATGCCCTGGCCGACGCGGTCGAGGAACAGCTGGAAGAGCAGGAAGTGGAACGCCGCAACCAGGGTTACCGCGCCAACCTGGTAATGGCGCAGGAGCTGGCTAGAAAAGATCCACGTATCGTGGCAAACGTCGTCAAAGCATGGTTGGGTACAAATGAGTGACAAGGATAAAGACGGCATCCAGCAGGCAGCGATCCTGATGCTGGCCCTGGGCGAAGCGGAAGCGGCCGAAGTGATGAAATTCCTCGGACCGCGCGAAGTGCTGAAGCTCGGCGGCGCGATGGCGCAGATGAAGGCCGTGCAGCATGGCGAAGTGGTGAAGGTGCTGGAAGCCTTTGTCGTCGAGACCAACCTGCATTCGACCGTGGGACTGGATTCGGACGAATACATCCGCCAGGTGCTGACCAAGGCGCTGGGCGACGACAAGGCCGCCGTGCTGCTCAACCGCATCCTGGGCGGCAAGGACGCCTCGGGCATCGAGAGCCTGAAGTGGATGGACTCGCCGTCGGTGGCCGAACTGATCCGCAACGAGCACCCGCAGATCATCGCCACCATCCTGGTCCACCTCGAGCGCGACCAGGCTTGCGAGATCCTGGCAAACTTTACCGAACGCCTGCGCAACGACGTGGTGCTGCGCATCGCCACGCTCGACGGCGTGCAGCCGGCCGCCCTGCGCGAGCTGAACGACGTGCTGACCAAGCTGCTGTCGGGTAACGAAAACATCAAGAAGTCCTCGCTGGGCGGCGTACGCACCGCGGCCGAGATCCTGAACTTCATGAGCGGCGAGCAGGAATCGGCCGTCATGGACAACATCAAGAACTACGACAACGACATGGCGCAAAAGATCATGGACGAGATGTTCGTGTTCGACAACATCATCGACATCGACGACCGCGGCATCCAGCTGCTGCTGCGCGAAGTGCAGTCCGAGATGCTGATCATTGCACTCAAGGGCGCATCGCAGGACCTGCGCGAGAAGATCTTCAAGAACATGTCGCAGCGTGCCGGCGAAATGATGCGCGAAGACCTGGAGTCGAAAGGCCCCGTGCGCCTGTCGGAAGTCGAATCCCAGCAGAAGCAGATCCTGCAGATCGTGCGCCGCCTGGCGGACGAAGGCCAGATCGTGCTGGGCGGTAAGGGTGAGGATTCCTTCGTCTGATGATTCCAAAGGAACAGCAAAGCGCCTACCAGCGCTGGGAAATGACCTCGTTCGGCGACGAGCGCCCGAGCACGGTTGCGCGCCGCGCCGCGATGGCGCCGGCTGCGCCGGCCGCTTCGTCGAGCGTGGAGCCGGGCGAAATCGTGCACAACGTGCCGATGCCGACCGCCGAAGAACTCGAAGCAATCCGCGAGCAGGCGCGGGCCGAGGGTTATGCCGAAGGTCTGGCTGAAGGCCAGGCTGCCGGCCAAGCCCAGGGCTATGCCGATGGCGCGGCCGCCGGCCAGTTAGAGGCCAGCGCCGAGCTGGAACACCTGCGTTCGATTGCCGCGACCTTCAGCGACGCCGTGGTGCAGGCCGATGAAACCATCGCCCACGACGTGCTGGAACTGGCCCTGCGCCTGGCGCGCGGCATGGTGCGTACGGCCTTCGACGTGCGTCCCGAACTGATTTTGCCGGTGGTGCAGGAAGCGATCGGCTACCTGCCGGTGCTGGCCCAGCCGGCCGTGCTCACGCTCAACCCGCAGGACGCCGAGATCGTGCGCGACGCCATGGGGCAGGAGCTGATCAAGGGCGGCTGGCGCATTGCCGAAGATATCGGCATGGCGCGCGGCGGCTGCCGGGTGGATACGGCCAGCAACCAGATCGATGCGCAGGCCGCGGCGCGTTGGGGGCGCTTGACGCATGCGTTGCAGAGCAATGTTGATTGGTTAGGCAATTAATGACCACGCACGCCGCCGACCGCCACACCGCCCGCTGGAAAGCCTTCCTCAAGGATTGCGATTCCCTGGTCGGCTTCGCCGAACCCATGCAAGTCTCGGGCCGCATCACGCGCGTCGCCGGCCTCGTCATGGAATGCGTCGGCCTGAAACTGGCCGTGGGCAGCGCCTGCACCATTCCGATGCCCAACGGTACCCGGATCGAGGCTGAAGTGGTCGGCTTCGAAGGCGAGCGCCTGTTCCTGATGCCGCAGAGCGATGTCGAAGGCGTGGTGCCCGGCGCGCGCGTGTTCCCGGTCGAGTCGGCGCTGCCGAAACCGGGCAGCGTGCAGCACCCGCGCCGCCGCCCGAGCGACCGCACGCGCCACCTGCCGGTGGGCATGCAGTTGCTGGGCCGCGTGGTCGATGGCGCCGGCCGCCCGCTCGACGGCAAGGGGCCACTCAGCACGGACGAAGTCGGGCCCCTGAACGCCCGCCCGATCAACCCGCTTGACCGCGCGCCGATCACCGAAACCCTGGACGTGGGCGTGCGGGCGATCAACGCCATGCTGACGGTCGGCCGCGGCCAGCGCCTGGGCCTGTTCGCCGGTACCGGTGTCGGTAAATCGGTCCTGCTGGGCATGATCGCGCGCTACACCACGGCCGACGTGATCGTGGTCGGCCTGATCGGCGAACGCGGACGCGAAGTGAAGGAATTCATCGAGCAGATCCTGGGGCCGGAAGGCCGCGCCCGCTCGGCCGTGGTGGCCGCGCCGGCCGACTCCCCTCCCCTGATGCGCCTGCAGGGCGCCGCCTACGCGACCGCCATTGCCGAGCACTTCCGCGAGCAGGGCAAGAATGTCTTGCTGATCATGGATTCGCTCACCCGATACGCGATGGCCCAGCGCGAAATCGCGCTGGCGATCGGCGAGCCGCCGGCCACCAAGGGCTATCCGCCGTCGGTGTTCGCCAAGCTGCCGGTGCTGGTGGAACGCGCCGGCAACGGGCTCGAGGGCGGCGGATCGATTACGGCCTTCTACACCGTGCTGTCCGAGGGCGACGACCAGCAAGACCCGATCGCCGATGCCGCGCGCGGTATTCTGGACGGCCACATCGTGCTGAACCGCCACCTGGCCGAGGCCGGCCACTATCCGGCGATCGACATCGAGCAATCGATCTCGCGCGCCATGCACGGCATCACCACGCACGAGCACCAGCTGGCGGCGCGCAAGCTCAAGCAGCTGTACTCGCGCTTCCAGCGCTCGCGCGACCTGATCAGCGTCGGTGCCTATGCCGCCGGCAGCGACCCTGTGCTCGACCAGGCGATCGCCAAGAACGAGCAGATCGAAAACTTCCTGTGCCAGGAGATCCACGACAATGCCGGCATGCTGGAGAGCTTGGGGCAATTGACCTCTCTGTTCTAGTGATGAAAGGATGCCGGGCGGAACTATAATTTGATCCACTATGGCCCAAGCATCCGCCCTCGATACCCTCATTGACCTTGCGCAGCGCGATTCCGACGCGATTGCCAAGCGTTTAGGTAGCGCCCTGAAGGCAGTCGAGGAAGGCGAGCAGAAGCTGGTGATGCTGGACGGCTACCGCGACGAATACGTGCGCAAGCTCGACGCGGCGCAGATGGCAGGCATCACCCCGTTCTCGTACCAGAATTTCGTCGCCTTCATCGGCAAGCTGGACAACGCGATCATCGGCCAGCGCGAAGTGATCAAGCATGCGCAGTACAAGGCGGATCTTGAGAAGAAGGCCTGGCAGGAAAGCGAGCGCAAGCGCCTGTCCTACCGCACCCTGAACGAGCGCGCAGCTCTTGAGGCACTGGCGATCGAGAACAAGCGCGACCAGAAACTGATGGACGACCACGCAGCCCGTGGCGCCCGCTACAAACAACGCTGATTCACCGCTGAATTTAGGCTCAAACGCATATGACGATGCAGACGACAACCCTTCCGTTCCAGGTCTCCGGCGCCAACGCGCTGGCGCAGCCGCAGCGCAATGCCGCCGCAGGCGTGCAGGCCCCCAATGCGGGCCAGTTCGGCGCCACGCTGTCGCGCGAAATCGCCCAGCGCCAGCAGGCCCCTGGCAAGATCACCGGCGCACCGATGCCGGCGCCTGGCCCTGCCTCCGCCAACAAGCCGGCAGCGCCTGCCAAACAACAGGCTGCCGAGAAGCCGGCCGCGCCAGGCCCGAAAGCAGCGGCGCGCGAACCGGCGAAACAGAACGAAGCTGCAGCCGATGCGCCTGCGACCGCGCAGGCGGATGCGGTTGCCAAAGCCGAGGGCGCGGAAGATGCTGCAGCCGCCGCCGAGTCGGCCAGCGCAGCGGCCGTTGCTGCCGCCGAAGCCGCAACCAGCCCGGTGACCGACATGCTCGCCTTCATGGCCAGCCTGGCGCAGCCGGCAGCAGCCGTCCCCGCACCGGTTGCCGCCGAAGCCGCCACCGCTGCCGCAACCGGCGCCGATGTCCAGCTCGCCGCGCTGCAGTCCGCGTTTGCCAAGCTCGAGCCGACGGACGGCGCCGTGAGCGCGGGCGATCCGGCCCTGGCGACAGCGGCCGAGGGTGAAGCCGTGTTCTCGCTGGCCACCGGCGTGCAGCCAACGACACAAGAAACCGCCGACCTGCGCATGCTCCAGCAAACCGCCCAGGCCGCCGTGCAGAGCGATCCGAAGGCGCTGCAGGGCCGACGCGAAGCTGGCGTTGATGCCGCCATCGTCGAGGCCCCGGCACCAGGCCCGGCCCAGCTGCAGGCCCAGGCCGCCAAGCTCGAGGCGCTGGCCCCGGCTGCCGTGCCGACCGACCGCATCCCGGCGCGCGTCGGCACCCCGGCCTGGGACAACCAGGTCAGCCAGCGCATCGTCTACATGGTGGGCAAGGAGCAGGCCGCGACGCTGACGCTCAACCCGCCGGACCTCGGCCCGGTGCAGGTCGTGCTGAACGTGGGCAACGAAGGCACCAGTATTGCCTTCTCCTCAAGCGAGCTGGAAGTGCGCCAGGCCCTGGAAAACGCCCTTCCCCGCCTGCGCGAGATGATGAGCGAGAGCGGCATCACGCTGGGCAATGCGACGGTGGACGCCGGGACGCAGCAACAGCAGCAGGCACAGGATGGCGAGCGCCGCAATGGTAACGGCGGCCGTGCGGGCTTCGATCACGGCGGCAGTGTGATTGCTGCCGAGGATGTCCGTCCAGCGACGCGCACGGTGATTTTGGGCGACAGCGGGTTGGTCGATACCTTCGCGTAAGCACGATATCGTTGGGATTGCCACCCGTTATCCTCTCTTTTCGAGGCTTGC
Source organism: Telluria sp. ZB4P37 (assembly GCF_059685855.1). Classification (NCBI taxonomy): domain Bacteria; kingdom Pseudomonadati; phylum Pseudomonadota; class Betaproteobacteria; order Burkholderiales; family Oxalobacteraceae; genus Telluria; species Telluria sp. ZB4P37. Next base: position 74,560 of record NZ_JCASID010000013.1, on the reverse strand, counting down.
CGGGCTGGCCTTCCCACCGATAATGCCATAATGACGCACCCATTCTTTTAGGCAGTAAAGGCATCTTGAAAGCGAATCCGAAAATGAAGGCCGACCCCAAAGCAGACGCAGCCGTAGTCGTCCCGGCCGGCTCCAAGAAGAAGCTGATCGTGATCGTCGCGGCGGCCGTGCTGCTGCTCGGCGGCGGCGGCGGTGCGGCCTGGTATTTCATGCAAGCCGGCGACGGCGCGGCGGAAAGCCACGAGACTGCCAAGGATGGCAAGAAGAAGAAGAAGAAGGAAACCGGCGTCAAGCCGGAATACGTGCCGGTCGAGCAATTCACCGTCAACCTGCAGCCGGAAAACGGCGAGCAATACCTGCAGGTGCAGTTCACGCTGCAGGTCGAGGGCGCCGAACAGAGCACCCTAATCAAGGACAACATGGCGATCGTGCGCAACCGCGTGCTGCTGCTCCTGTCGGGCAAGAAGGCGTCGGAGATCAGCACCGTGCAGGGCAAGCAGCAGCTCGCCGCCGAGATCCAGGCCATCATCCGCGAGCCCTTCGAGAAAGAAGGCGACGAGCAGGAAGTAACGGACGTACTATTTACCTCGTTTATCATCCAGTAGGCTTGATGCACCATGGCCGATAATTTCCTCTCCCAGGAAGAAGTCGATGCCCTCCTCAAGGGGGTCAACGGCGACCAGGACGACATCGCCGCGCCTGAAGACACCTCGGGGGTACGCACCTATAACCTGGCAACGCAGGAGCGGATCGTCCGCGGCCGCATGCCGACGCTCGAGATCATCAACGAGCGTTTCGCCAGGTATCTGCGGGTGGGCCTGTTCAATTTCCTGCGCCGCAGCGCCGAGGTCTCGGTCGGCTCGGTGCGGGTCTCGAAGTACAGCGAATTCATCCGCAACCTGGTGGTGCCGACCAACCTGAACCTGATCCACATGAAGCCGCTGCGCGGCACGGCCCTGATGGTGTTCGATCCGGGCCTCGTGTTCCTGCTGGTGGACAACCTGTTCGGCGGCGATGGCCGCTTCCACACCCGCGTGGAAGGCCGCGACTTCACCCAGACCGAGCAGCGCATCATCCTGCGCATCCTGGACATCGTGTTCGAGGCCTATACCAAGTCGTGGGAGCCGGTGTATCCGGTCGAGTTCGAGTACATCCGTTCCGAGATGAATACGCAGTTCGCCAACATCGCGACCCCGAACGAGGTCGTGGTGTCGTGCACCTTCACCATCGAGCTCGGTTCTGTGTCGGGCCAGATCCACTTCTGCATGCCCTACTCGATGATCGAGCCGATCCGCGATGCGCTGACCTCGAGCCTGCAGGGCGAGGCGCTGGAAGTCGACAAGCGCTGGGTGCGCCTGATGACGCAGCAGATCCAGGTCGCAGAAGTCGAGCTGGTGGCGGTGCTGGGCGAAGGCCGCGCCAATTTCGACGAGATCCTGAACATGAAGATCGGCGACGTCATCCCGATCACGGTGCCCGAAACCCTGCAGGCCACGGTGGACGGCGTGCCGGTGATGGACTGCACCTACGGCGTCTTCAACGGCCAGTACGCGCTGAAGATCGAGAAACTGCTGGCCAACAGCGACAGCTTCAACAAGTAATATCCAGATAGCGCAGTCATCAATGCTGGCCGCGATTAATAGCAACAGGTAATGAATAGGGCCGGCAACCTGCCGGCAACAGGAGAGCAAGATGTCTGATACCCAGGACGACCAAGGCGGTCTCGACGACGATTGGGGCGCGGCGATTGCCGAGCAGGCCGCGGCCGAAGCCGCGGCGCTCGAACGCCAGCAGCAGCAAGCAGCAGCCGCCCCGACGGCCGCCGTGTTCAAGGATTTCTCGAACAAGGGCACGCGCAACGAAACGCCGAACGACATCGACTTCATCCTCGACATCCCGGTGCAGCTGACCGTGGAACTCGGCCGCACCAAGATCGCGATCAAGAACCTGCTGCAACTGGCTCAGGGCTCCGTGGTCGAGCTCGACGGCCTGGCCGGCGAGCCGATGGACGTGCTCGTCAACGGCTGCCTGATCGCCCAGGGCGAGGTGGTCGTCGTGAACGACAAGTTTGGTATCCGTCTCACTGATATTATTACGCCATCAGAACGGATCAGAAAACTGAATAAATGACCTCGCGCAACGTCGCTTTACCGCATTCTCTCAATCCTGTTGTGCAATCCGCGGCGGGCGACGTTGTAGGGTGGGCAGGGAACCTGCGCGCCCTACGGGTTGCGGTAGCGACGCTGTTGCTGCCCTTGTCGGCGTGCGCTGCGCCGGTCGTCGCCGACCAGGCGCCAACGCCCCAGCAACAAGTCACCGCACCTGCAACAGCGCTGACAGCTCCCCGCACCGAACCCGCTCCAGCCCCCATCCCGGTCACGCCCCCTGCGTCCGTCGAAACCCAACCCCTGCCCCGCGGCGCCACCACGGCCGGCCGCCCGGCCACCCCGGCACGCCCCGCTCCATCCGGCCCGATCTCGACGCCGGTGCAAGGCCCCGGCCCTGATGCCGTCACCACCGATACCGCGCCGGCGCCCGTTGCTGATACGCCTGCCGCCACCACCACCGCCCCCGCCACGACACCGGCCCCTGGCCAGCGTCCGCCGCAAGTGGTCATGCCCGGCTCGGCCACGCCCGGCGCCGGCAGCCTGCTACAGACCATCCTGGCCCTGGTGCTGGTGCTCGCGCTGCTGCTGGGCATGGCCTGGGTGCTCAAGCGCTTCGGCCCGCGCGCCATGGGCGCAAGCGCAAACCTCAGGCTGGTGGGCGCTCTGAATATCGGCGGACGCGAACGGATCATGGTGGTCGAAGTCGGCGACCAGTGGATCGTCGTCGGCGCCTCGCCCGGCCGCGTGAATGCGCTGGCCACCATGCCGCGCCAGGAAGGCGCGCTGGGACATGACGCGCAGCTCGCCGCACATGCAACGCCTGCCGCCAGCTTCGGCGACTGGCTCAAGAAAACGATCGACAAACGTAATGCGAAATAAACGACTCCTGCTGTGGGTGGGATTGGCGGGACTGGCGCTGCTGCCGCTCGCCGCCCTCGCCCAGCCCGGCATCCCGGCCTTCACCTCGCGCCCCGCCCCGGGCGGCGGCACCGCCTTCTCGCTGCCGGTCCAGACGCTGATCCTGATGACGGCGCTGACCTTCCTGCCGGCCGCGCTCCTGATGATGACTGCCTTCACCCGCATCATCATCGTGCTCTCGTTGCTGCGCCAGGCGCTCGGCACCCAGACCGCGCCGCCGAACCAGGTGATGGTCGGCCTGGCGCTGTTCCTGACCTTCTTCGTGATGGGCCCGACGTTCGATCGCATCTACACCGAGGCCTACTTGCCATTGCAGGAGAACCGGATGGAGATGAGCCAGGCGCTGGACCGTGGCGTGGTGCCGCTCAAGGAATTCATGATCAAGCAGACGCGCCAGTCCGACCTGGCCCTGTTCGTGAAGATCTCGCGCTCGCCCGCCCTGCAGGGCCCCGAAGACATCCCGCTGCGCGTCCTGATTCCGGCGTTCGTCACCAGTGAACTCAAGACCGCCTTCCAGATCGGCTTCGCCATCTTCATACCCTTCCTGATCATCGACATGGTGGTGGCCTCGGTGCTGATGGCGATGGGTATGATGATGATGTCGCCGGCCGTGATCTCGCTGCCCTTCAAGCTGATGCTGTTCGTGCTGGTCGATGGCTGGCAACTGCTGCTGGGCTCACTGTCCCAGAGCTTCTACTAGGAGGCCCGCATGACACCCGAAACCGTCATGACCATGGGCCGCAACGCGATGGAGGTGACCTTGATGGTCTCGGCCCCGCTGCTGCTGGTGGCGCTGATCATCGGCCTGATCATCAGCATCTTCCAGGCCGCCACCCAGATCAACGAAGCGACGCTTTCCTTCATCCCGAAACTGGTCGGCATTTTCGTCGCACTGGTAGTGGCCGGCCCGTGGATGCTGTCGGTGATGCTGGACTACATGCGCCAGGTCTTCACCGGCATTCCCGGCATGATCGGCTGAGCGGGCCGCGATGCTGAGCTTGACCACGGGCGAGATGAACGCCTGGATCGCGGGGCTGATCTGGCCGCTCACGCGCATCCTCGGCCTGGTCGCCTCCGCGCCGCTGTTCGGCAATGCCGGCGTGCCGGTATCGATCAAGGTCGCGCTGGGCGTGCTGCTGGCCGCCGTCATTGCCCCCACCGTCCCCGACCTGCCGGCCGTCGACCCGGGCTCCTGGGCCGGCATCCTGATCCTGGTAAAGGAACTCCTGATCGGCGTGGCGATGGGCTTCGCGATGCGCATCGTGTTCGCCGCCATCGAGTACGCCGGCGAGGTCGCCAGCATGACCATGGGCCTGGGCTTCGCCATGTTCTTCGACCCGAATTCGCGCGGCCGCTCGTCGGCGGTCGGCCAGTTCCTGGCGCTGGTGGCGACCATGGCCTTCCTGGCCGTGAACGCCCACCTGGTGCTGCTGGCGGCGCTGGCCGAAAGTTTTGTCACGCTGCCGATCTCCAGCACCCCGTTCTCCGGCAACGCCCCGCTGGAACTGGTGCGCTGGGGCGGCCGCATTTTCTCGGCCGGGTTACAGCTGTCGCTGCCGATCGTCGCCGCCCTTCTCATCACCAACGTCGCGCTGGGCATCCTCACGCGCGCCGCGCCGCAGCTGAACATCTTCGGCATCGGCTTCCCGGTCACGCTGGGCGTGGGCTTCCTGACCCTGAGCCTGACCCTGCCCTACCTGGGCATGCCGATCGTGAACCTGTTCAACCAGGGAATCGAGGCCGGACGCGCGGTGCCGCGGGCCGGGGCGCAACGGCCGGCGCCGGTGACCGCGCCAGTCGCGACCATACCTGCTCCGGGCTGACCGGAGCCCACTTCACCGCCCTGCCACGGCCTGCTTGCCGCCGGTTGCGATCACCTGCAAGATCGCGGCCTTCACGACGTCCGGAGAAGTCAGCGCCATCTGGTGGCTGGAATCGGCCACGATCGTCTTCGCATTCGGATACAGCGCGCGGACCTGGTTGCGCGTGTCTTCGTCCATCCGGAAGGCGCCGAAATCGACCGGGATCGCCGTCGCCGAGGTGGGCCGGTTGACCAGGCGGACGATCGGCTTGTCGTCGATGCTTCCCATGCCCAGCACCATGTCGCCGGTCTCGTCGATCTTCTCGATTTCGCGCCAGACCGAGCGCGAGAAGCCCAGCTGCCCTGCCAGGCGCGACCACATCGGAAAGTCTTCGACCCGCTTGACCATGCGCGGATACAGCGAATCGACCAGCACCAGTCCCTTGACCTCTTCCGGATAGGCGCGCGCGAACAGCTGCATGTACAGGCCGCCCAGCGAATGCCCGACCAGCACATAGGGCGGGCGCAGGCCCTTGTGGCGCAGGACCGCGCGCAGTTCCTCGACTATCGTGCGGCCGTCGCGCGGCGTAGCGGCGACGGCGCTGTTGCCATAACCGGGGCGGTTGTAGACGAACACCGTGGCATCCTGCCCGAGCAGTTCCGGCACCGTGCCCCATTTGTCGATCGTATTGCGCGAGCCGCCTTCGAACACCACCACCTCTTTTGATGCGGGATGGCGAATGGTCAAGGATTCGACCTGGCGCCCGCCGATGGTGTCGACGACGGGCGCAGGCGCGGCGGCGCAGGCCACGCCGGCAGCACCACACAATGACAGGCACAGAGTGGACAGGATCAGGACTGGTTTGAACACGGGCGTCTCCATGAAGAAAACGCCAGCATCGCGCCAAGGCCGCGCAGGCGGAGCGGATTTGCGACAGACCGACGCAAGCTGTGATGAACGGTAGTTTGCTGGCAGCGGGATTGCGTGAGATATCGCCTCGGCACCCTGTGACAATGTGCGAGAATCGCCTCGGCATAAGCAAATATACTGGCTGGTTACCGATAGCAGACCGGCTTGTGATCGGCCCCGATGCGCTACCAGCGCCCATGTCATATCCAACAGGAGACAGGATGAGTTCAACGAAGATGTCGCGCCGCAGCTTTGTCGCATGCGCAGTAGCAGTTCTGGCAGCACTTCCACTGAGCGGCGCATTTGCCGCACCGTTTTCCTCGGAGCGCATCACCGTGCGTACCGAAGGCACCGGGCCGGACGTGGTCCTGATCCCCGGCCTGAATTCGTCGCCGCGCGTGTGGTCTTCGGCCGTCGAGAAGCTCCCGGGCTACCGCTACCATCTGGTCCAGGTCTCCGGATTCGCCGGGCAGCCAGCCGGCGGCAACAAGGAAGGCACCGTGGCCGCTCCGGTCGCCGACGAGATCGCGCGATACATCGGCGAGGCGAACCTCAAGCAGCCGGCAGTCATCGGCCACTCGATGGGCGGCACCATCGGCATGATGCTGGCAAGCCGCCATCCACAGCGGTTGTCGCGCCTGATGGTGGTCGACATGTTCCCCTTCCTCGGCACCTTCTTCGCCGGTCCGGGCGCGAGCCCGAGCCAGGTGGACGCCGCGGCCGACCGCATCAGCGCCGGCATGCGCGCCGCCACGCCGGAGCAGCGCGCCAAGAACACCAGCAACACCATTGCCGGCATGATCGACACCGAGGCGATGCGCCCGGTCGCGATCAAAGATTCCGCGGCCAGCGACCCGGACGTGAGCATCCGCGCCTATCGGGAACTGATCGTCACGAACCTGATTCCCGAACTGCCGAAGATTACGGTGCCGGTCACCGTGCTGTACGTCCAGCCCAGGACCGTGCCGCTGGCGCCGGAACAGTTCGACGGCGTCTACAAGGGCGCGTATGCGCCGGTCAAGCAGCTGACCCTCAAGCGCATTCCGGATAGCGCCCACTTCATCATGTGGGACCAGCCACAGCGCTTCCAGGCCGAGATGGCGGCGTTCCTGTCGGCGCGCTGAGGCTGCACGGCCTGAAGTCCTGATCCCTGTGCTGCCATCGTCCGGCCTGGGCCGGACGATGGCGGCACTCCTTCACCGTTTCGACAAATCTGAAAAACTGGATGCCCACCCGCGACGATATCGTTCTACTGGCGGCCTATAACGTGTCGATGAACAGCAAGCTGTATGCCGCTGCGGCCCTGCTGCCGAAGGAGGTGCTCAGCGCCGACCGGGGCGCCTTTTTCGGCTCCGCCATTGGCACCCTGAACCATATCGTCGCCGGGGACATCATCTGGCTGCGCCGGTTCAGAGGGCATCCATCGCAGTTTGCGTCCCTGAACGCGATGGCCGACATGCCTGTTCCCACCAGCCTTGCGCATGCCTTTGGCGAGGAACTGGCTTTGCTACTGGCACTGCGTGTGCGGCTCGATGCAATCATCACTGCCCTGGCGGCAGAAGTCAGCAACGAAGACCTGGCACAGCCCCTGTCGTATAAGAACTCGCGCGGCAGCTTCCGGAAGAATTTTGGGAGCCTGCTGCTGCACCTGTTCAATCATCAGACGCATCACCGGGGTCAGGCAAGTACGCTGCTTTCCCAATCAGGCATTGATATAGGCGTGACTGACCTGGTCGAGTGGATACCGGAATACGTTTAGCATGTGGTGTCACTCGCGGAGCGGAAAAAGCGCCGGTGCTTGTCAGGCAGGATGTGCGCGCGCCGAGCGGATGCAGAGTTGCTTCAGGGCGAATGCGGCATCAGAGGGAACCAGTCGGGTCAAACTGCGCCTATCGCCAGTTAGGTCCAATATGAATGTTGACGTGGCATTGATCGTGCCTAGTTCACACGCCTTTTCTTATTAAACGTCATCGGGGCCTTGGCAATGACCACATTCCTTATCTCCTTTCCTGCAAGCGCGATGGTGGTAGCCGACGAGGACATGGCTGCTGTCAGCGAGGCGTCGCATGCCCTCATCCGAGAAGCAAAAGCCGCAGGGATTTATGTGTTCGGCGGCGGAATCAATAGCGAGGTAGATCCGCTGATGGTGTCGGCTGACAGACATTGTACGAACGCGACTTACCGGCAGACGAGAGAGCTGGACGGCGGGTTTTGTTTGCTCGAGCTGCCGTCCAGGGAGGCCGCTGTCCATTGGGCGGCTAAATTGGCTGCCGCCTGCCGCTGTACACAAGAGCTCCGCGAGTTCTACTTTGACCCCGAGTGCTGACTACCCCCAGTCTGTAGTCGGCCAAGAGCGGGATGCAGTTCTAACCGAAAGGGCTGAGTGAAACCTATGACTGAAGATGTGAATTTGCACGATGCGACACTAGTAGCCGTGCGCGTCAATTGGGCAGATGGGATTTGTATCGTCGAAGTAGACCATGGCACGTTGGGAATCTGCCTTGTAACGTTCTCGGCAATGTCGCACCTAACGTTGCCACGGAAGCAAAGCTAGGGACGTTCGGTATCGATAAGTTCGTTTTCTATGCCGAGTAGCGGCCACTACGAGATTGAGGTGCAGTCTGGCGACCTCATCATTATTGAAGCTTCAGAGATGACACTTACCACGTCTGTTCGACCCTGATTTTCGATGGTTTTAGAGCGTCCGCTTTGGATCCGGCTCCCCCTTCGTGACAATCTGCGATCTTCCGGCCCTGGCGACCTGATATGCTGAGCTGAACAGCCGCCTTCGGCCAGAAGCGGTCCTTTGCGGCTGTAAACTGTAAACATAGCAAGGAGCCATGCTGCCTAAACTCTCAACGGCAAGCTGGTATCCACTTCCACCGGCAGGGTTCGGCCGCAATCCCGACAGGATGTTATGCACGCGATTTACTTTAAATGGAAAGTAGCCTCTGGTCGTGAGCGAGACTTCGAGCACGCCTGGCTGGAACTCACCGAACTTATACGCGATGAGCGAGGCGGTCTGGGGTCGCGTTTGCATCGGTGCGCCGACGGCCACTATTTTGCGTATGCCCAATGGCCGTCCGAACTCTTCTGGTCTACACAACCCGAGCCTACTGCGCGCATGGTCGAACTGCGAAACCAGATGCGTGAATTCGCTGAACTTGTAGATGGCCCACTTCGGGGTGACGTCGTTGCCGATCTCCTGATACCAGTAGCTCCCGACTAAGGGGAACAGGCTGGTGATAGCATTGACAGGCCCGAGTGACGGTTGAATGCGCAGTCGATAGCGGAGTACACAGGCTCAGTCCGAGCATTAAGATAGCGGCCGTGTTCGCAGACGGAGTGATGCCATGGCCCAAGCACTTCTTCTTGAAGACTTTGGTCGCTCATAGCAGCCCATCTCCCGGCCCACCGAGGATCGCTGAAGGGCGGTCGGCGACGTATCAAAGATCGCGCGACCCTGACTGGGATCCGGTTTGTCCTCAAGACTGGAATACCGTGGGAGTATCTCCCGCGCGAACTCGGCTGCGGCAGTGGCATGACATGCTGGCGTCGACTTCACAAATGGATGCAAGCCGGCGTTTGGCAGCGTATCCATGAGGCGCTTCTGCGACGGCTCCGCGAGCACGCCCAGATCATCTGGGATCGAGCCAGCGCTGACGCCGCTAGCGTACCGGCACCTGCCGGTGGCGAACATACGGGCCGTAATCCGACCGACCGTGGCAAACTCGGCTGCAAACACAGGGATTCCCGAAGTTTCAACCAAGGCGCCAGTATTCCCTCACATTGATTCATGGATGAGCGCCGGTTCGGCGAGCAAGCGCGCCAGGAGCTAGACTCAAGATGGATCGCTCTCCAGCGAAAAATCTTTCTGCATGTCAACATATGACGCCCAGTTGCGGTCGCGCCACAGTTAAACGATTTTGCTTTGCATGAGCTATCGCCCATTTCATGGCCGCTGGCCCGCACTATATAATTGAGGCGCAGCAATCTCCTGCCAACTTCTGTTGATTCCACCACAAATTGCGCCGCCCGGCGCGCGACCTTACAACGATGCCCAAGAAAGACGACGTCGAAGCGACGTTGGAACGGCTCCTTTGAGAGAAGAGCATGACACTGGCAACTGACCAAAATTCCTACGGGCGAGGCGTTTCCCCGACTGGACTGCAGTTCATCGCGATCCGCGACGCGGTCATGGATCATTGGGAGCAGGAAGTGCGCGAGCGAGTCGAGGGCGCTCGCAACCTGCTGCGCCCGGTGCTGACCAACACGCTTCCAGCATTTTTCGACAATATCGCGGAGGCCTTGAGTCCCGATCATCCTCGTGAACAAGGATCAAGCTGTACGAACGCGGCCGGCGTCCACGGCAGTGAGCGTGCGCGCATGACTCCGTTTGGGCCCGACCAGGTGGTCCACGAATATCAAATCCTTCGCGAGTCGATCGCCATTGTGGCCAAAGGCCGGGTGGAACTGGGCGAGGCCGAGTGGGCAATTATCGACCGGTCAATTAACGCCGCGACGCGCGAGGCGATCCGCTCCTTCACGCGCATTCACGAGGAGCTGCGCCACAAGGTGGCCGCCGCCCTCTCCCATGACATGCGCACACCACTATCAGTAGTCGCCAATGGCGCCCAGCTCCTAAGGATCACATCTGACTGGTCGATGATACGAAATGTCGCGGCCAAGATCGAAGCGAATACGGACAGGCTCGAAGAAATGATGGCGGAACTGCTCGACGCGTTGACCTTTCAAGGCGCGGCGAAAATTCCCCTGCATCTGACCCGATTCGACATCCTCGACTTGGCGCGAGAAACGCAAGAGCAATATTCTCATGGCCAAGACAACGATGTCGTCATTGAGATTTCTGGCGATTTAGTCATGGGATATTGGTGCCGCGCCTCGCTGCGGCGCGCTTTGGAAAACTTGATCAACAACGCGATCAAGTATGGCAACCGAGACATCATCAAGATCGTGGCGCACCAGACGCGAGGCCGATTGATGCTCAGCGTCCACAATGAAGGGAACGCGATCCCCGAGGAGCAGCACGATCGAATCTTCGAATACCTTCGTCGCGAACCGGGGCCGCTGTCGGCAACGGGCTGGGGCATTGGACTGCCGTTCGTGAAGGCCGTGGGGGAGAGCCACGGCGGCAGTGTTTCGGTAGACAGCTCGCCAGAACTGGGTACGACATTTATCATCGATATTCCAGTTGACTGCCGCCCTTTCGTCGAAGAAGCAAGCCAACATCTCGCCGTGTCGTAACCGATTTGACCAAGATGCGCGCTTTATGCAAGCTAGACCGCTCATCTGTGCCTAGCGATGCGCAATTCTTAATGTCATTCGACCTTTGGCTGACTGGCCCGGACGGCTGGACCTGAGTATTCAGATGAGTACTGTGCCTCGAGTGCGCGTCGATAAGAGGCGAACTTTACATAGAATGTTGCGGCCGCCACATCCACTTTGGTTCGTACACGGACACCCCCGGTTTGCCAAGCATTCGTTCCATGATCAGCAGAAGGTAAAGATTGCACCCGTACATCCGGACTTTGGTGCAGCAGTAACTGCGGTCCCTGATGGGATTTGCTAGTCGGCGCCCCAATCGAAAGCGCGCATTTTTCATGCTCCGACCCAAACGTGCTTTGCCGACTACGGTCTTACCTGCCTTGCCATCACTTCGTGTTTGCCTGAGCAATCGGTGGTTTGATCTGCCTACAGCCCCTTAATTTCGTCGTCGCTCACCGATCTGATTACGGTTTTGCGTAATCAGATCGGAATTCTCGATCCTGGGCCAGAAGCGCCCAGATGATCCGTGCATTCTTGTTCGCCAAAGCGACAGCGACAATATTCTTATCGCGCCGTGCCAGTAAGTTGGCAAGCCATCCTATCGTTGGTGGTTTGCGCTTGAGCGCATAGATCACCGCTCTGGCCCCGTGAATTAGCAGTATGCGAAGGTAGCAATCTCCTCGCTTGCTCATCCCCAGCAATGTTGGCCTACCTCCGCTGGAATGCTGTTTGGGTACCAGTTCAAGCCACGCTGCGAGCTGACGCCCATTGTCAAAGCTCTTCGCATCGCCTACTGATGCAACCATGGCGCTTGCTGTGAGGGGTCCAATGCCGGGAATCTTTTCTAGCTTGCGCGACAATGGGTTCGAACGGTGCCACATCTGAATCTCGAGCTCCATCTCATCTACTTGCCGGTCGAGTACTTTCAGGTGCGCCATGAGACGCTGTATTAGTTGTCGGAATAGGCCAGGTAGCTCGTCTTTCGCTTGCTCGAGCAGCAGCGGTACGCGTTGATATAGATGCGTAATGCCTTGAGGGATGACTAGTCCAAATTCGGCTACTAGGCCGCGGATCTGGTTTGCCTGTGCAGTACGGGCTCTGACCATACCCTGTCGAGCTCGGTGCAACGCTAGAACCGACTGCTGTTCGACATGCTTGACTGGAACAAAGCGCATCGTCGGACGGGTTACCGCTTCGCAAATAGCTTCGGCATCAGCCGCGTCATGCTTGTTGGTCTTGACGTATGGCTTAACAAACTGCGGGGCCATGAGCTTGACTGTATGACCCTGGCTTTGCAGCTTCCGGGCCCAGTAATGAGCCCCGCCGCATGCTTCCATGCCGATCAGACACGGTGCCAGGTTAGCGAAGAAGACCGCCATCTCCTCGCGTTTAATCTGCTTCTTAAGTACTGCTTTGCCATGCGCATCGACCCCATGAATCTGAAACACGTTCTTTGCCAAATCGATGCCGATTGTCGTAATCTTCATGGTGACGCCCCCCTCGACTCAGTGGTTGGTTGACACTTTCACTTTGGCACATCTGATGCCGTTACAGGTGGGGGCGTCCATCCCATTGAAAGGGGTCTCAGCTGAAATGCGCGCGAACGGATTGGCCGCTGGCGTGAATCGTTGAACGAACCCTCGGGTGGCCTCATCAATTCCTTGGATTGGGATCCAGTGCAAGGTCCCGCGAACATTCATCAAGCTTTTTTCTTGTTGGCCCGCTCACTCATCTGCTGTCAGTACGTTGAACCGTCGTCACTATCAGCCACAGTCATGCTCATCGCATAAGCATTGAATATTGCTATTCAATAGCAATTGTCATGCTATTCTTGAGTCGGTTCCATGCCTCATTGAAGAAGTAATTGTTTCCGATACGCCTACCCAACATCGAAACCTGCGTGCCACAATCAGAGGAAAAAATGAAAAAGAAATGGATTGTCATAACGTCTTTGCTGGTGCTGACTCTCACTGGCGCAGTTGCCGCACCACTTACGCCGCCGTCTCCTGGTGAAGGAAGCAGGCGTGAATCTACGTTGGCGGTCGATCACGCAACGCGGCTGGAAGTGATCGACACGCTGGTAAAAAAGTTGAATGACCACTATGTTTTCCCTGACAAGGCCAAGCAGATCGAAACGGCGGTGCGCCAGCACCAGCGGGAAGGCAAGTACGACGCCATGTCGGACGGCAAACAGTTTGCAATACAGCTCACGGACGACGTGCGCGCCGTTGTCCGTGACCTGCATATGTCGGTATTTTTCAGTCCCAGACCGCTCCCGGCCGACGATGCAGGCGGAGCGCCACCCGCGTCGCAAGCTGAGTGGGAGCAGCGCGTGCCCGCCGACAAGCGCCAGCTCATGCGCCAGATGGCAAACCGCAGCGTGGAACAGGTCGAACACCTGACGCCCAGGATCGGCTACCTGAAGTTGTCAGGCTTCCCGCCGTCTTTCCTCATGGCAGAAAGGTACGCCGCGGCGATGAACGAACTCGCCGATACCGACGGCCTCATCGTGGACCTGCGCAACAACGGCGGCGGCGGGGCGGACACAGTCGCCTTACTGGTCAGCTATTTCGTCGACCAGCGCACGCGCCTCAACGACATCTGGGATCGCGATACCGGCATCTCCACGCAGTATTGGACGCAAGACAAGCTCGACGGCAAACGCTATGGCGGCAAGAAGCCGGTCATCATCCTAGCCGGCGCCGGCACGAAGTCCGCCGGGGAAGACTTCACCTACACGATGCAGGCCATGAAACGCGCCACGGTGGTCGGTGAGCGGACCTGGGGCGGCGCCCACCCCACGCGCCCTTATCGCCTTGGCGAACATTTCCTTGCCTTGATACCCGCCCGGCGGACGATCAGTCCGATTACCCGGACCAACTGGGAGGGTCTGGGCGTCATTCCGGATGTCGCGGCAAAACCGGACGATGCGCTTGCGATGGCCAGGGACCTGCTGCACCGCCAGCTTCAGGGCAACACCCCGCCAGCCGCCGCGGGACAGTGATGCCGGCAACGCACCGCCCTGCGCCGGTCGGTGCGTCCAGCGCAGGTAGGGCGGAGCGGACAGAGGTATAACTCGACCGCGCAGCCGCCTGCGACCAGTGCCCACTCCTGGAGGGTCAAACACGCGCATAGCGAGTTGATGTATGCAGTGCAGCCTTCGTCGACTGCTGGCCCATGGTCTGGATGTTCAACCCACCGTCGAGTTTCAAAACCGTTGTGCTAGTTTCCACCGCGATTTGGGCAAAGAAACCCTGACTCCCTCTCGCACGCAACCGAAAGTCTCTCTGTTGAAGGGCGGATAGTCTTGCTGTTGAAGGTCTGCAATGGGTTGTGGTCCTTCGCTGGTAGACTGCTCCCGGCGAAGAGCGGACGGTGCCGAGAAGGCAGCTTCAGCCGTGCCGCTAACCCAGTGAGAGGATGATGGATTACAAAATATTAGGGCAGTGCATCTATGGTCATCAAAGGCTGGTGGGTTGCTTAGAAGCGTACACGGAATCTCTGAACAAGGATGATAGCGACGACCGGATAGGGGCAGAGCTGGAACAAGTCACTGCGTCGATACGTCGTTTAGGTAAGGCCATATCACTGAACATTGAGCCGGCCTTCAATGACGACTTTGCTTTCGCGTCGCTGATACCCGAAATGAACGCCAACCACGAGCATTTAGCGCGGACTATGGAGGCTTCTGGATGTGCTGATCCGTCGCTCATCAAATGGATGCGCGGATCGTTAGTTCTGTCAACGGATAGCAATCAACAGATGTCTGTTACGGGTCAGGAGCCGTACCGCGAACGGCCGAGATCGGCCTGAAGTAGACAAGAAGCGGTGCAAACTTGGGCTTTTAGACCCTGTCATGGCTCGGTTTGCTCACAGCTTTCGTCGTTTGCATAGACTAGACGGGCTATCGATATCTATACATACTCCAATGTCAACCGGAGAATTAAATGAACAAGTGGATAGCCCTGGGCATCGCCATTGTGGCGGAAACGATCGCTACGTCAGCAATGAAATCCAGCGAGGGATTTACGAAGCTCGTCCCTTCTATCGTGGTACTGATCGGCTATGGAATTGCGTTCTATTTCCTGTCATTAACGTTAAAATCGATTCCTGTTGGAATAGCTTATGCCATCTGGTCTGGCGTCGGAATCGTCCTAATCTCGTTAGCTGGGTGGCTGCTGTTCGGACAGAAGCTAGACAGTCCAGCATTGATTGGCATAGCCCTGATCATCTCTGGCGTCGTCGTCATGAATGTTTTCTCAAGATCTGCTCACTAACGTCTGACCTGGGCGTGATGCAGGCTTTGAACACATTCGCGAAATGTCCGCTCTGGGTCTATTCCGTTGAAAAACTCCCTTGATCATAAGGGGTTCATCGCCTACCGTGATGTAAGTGCTTGCAGATGCGGAGATTGCGAGATGGGGCGTCAGGCAACGAAGCTGGTGTAGTGATTTAATTTGTCAGGATACCTCGATAGGTGGACAATCCAGCATCCGAGGAGATTTGCATAACAAGGCAGCGCCGTAGTTTCGATCCCAGCTTCAAGCTTGAGGTCGTCAAAATGATCAAGGAACAGGGTCTCAGTGTTCAGCATGCAAGCGAGAGCATGAGCATTTGCCCGAGCGCCATCTGTCGCTGGGTGGAACAGTACGACGCCGAGCAGTCCGGCCAGCAAGGCATTGGCAAAACCCTGACACCCGGGCAACAGCGGATCCGGCAGTTGGAGCAAGAGAACCGCCAGTTGCGAGAAGACGTATCCATCTTAAAAAAAAATCGGCCTTCTTTGCCCGCGAGCTGAAATGAGCTTTCGGCTCATCGACGATCTGCAAACGAAGGCTATTCCTGTCTCGCGTAGCTGCCGCATGCTGGGCGTTAGCCGATCCGGCGTTTACGAAGCGAAGCGCCGCGCGGCGACTCCAATTGTTTGCGCAGCCAGCGTTCATATGCGTGCTGCTTTCGCGTCGAGTCATCAAAGCTAGGGCAGCCGCCGTATTGTGGCGGCGCTGGCAGATCGCGGCGTCATGGCCGGTCGCTACAAAGTGCGCCGTTTGATGCGCCAAGCGGGCTTAAAACCGCTCTGGAAGCGCAAATTCGTCCACACTACCGACAGCCGGCATGATTTGCCGGTCGCCGCCAATGTGCTGGCCCGCCAATTCAATCTAACGGCGCCAAACAAGGCCTACGTTTCAGATATCACCTGTGTCCGGACCGGCGCCGGCTGGCTATACCTGGCAATCGTGATCGACCTGTTCTCGCGCAAGGTTGTCGGCTGGGCCATGGCGCCGGGTATGCCGGCAAAGCTCGTCTGCGACGCGTTGCACATGGCTGTTCGGCAGCGACGGCCCGGTGCAGGCTTGGTCGTTCACTCGGACCGTGGCAGCCAGTACGCAAGTGCCCAGTACCAGGCGCTATTAGGCAGTCACGGCTTCGTCTGCAGCATGAGCCGCAAAGGCAACTGTTGGGACAACGCCGTCGCAGAACGCTTCTTCCTGAACCTGAAGATGGAACGCGTCTGGCAGCGTGAATATGCCAACCACGCGGAAGCCAAGCTCGATATAGGGGCCTACATCGTCGGCTTCTACATACCGAACGCCTGCATTCAGTTCTGGGCAACCTGCCGCCCTCCGTCTATGAACGGAACATGGCAGCAAAAAAACCTATCGTCGTGTCCGAATTTACTTGACCACCACAGTATCCTGTCGGGCCGCAGCTTCTGCCCCTAGTATCGCCATACGTTCCGTCTCGTGCTTCTCGTTCAAAACTAACTGACGGTCACGAGCCTCACTATCCCCTTTAACGCCGCGGTCCAGCCGGGTCAGTTCGTAGTACTCTCTAGATTCTGCAACCGTCAAACCAACAAAGATTTCATTTCCTGCATTGTCGGTTGTTAGTATTCGCATTTCGTTCAGGTACTCTCGTTCGTCTACACCGAATTTCATTGGCGTTTCTCCTATTCACAAAAATTTTGATCGTCCAACCGTTCGTTATTGACTGAAAAACATTGCACCACTTCTTCGTAACTTTAAATCAATCGGACCCTAGCCCGTTGCCGGCAATGAAAGCTGATATGCGTACATCGGAAATCGCAAACCTTCTCAGTGCCTGTTCCGTGGTGAAACCCCCACCTGGACCAAATGGTGCAACTACCTCCTCGAACTCATATTTGATAATAGCTCTCGCTACTTCTCGCGTAGTAACTGGTAAAAATGGAAACTCTACGATTATCTCTTTGTTGGGACGATTCGCCACTATGTAACTGATACGCCATTTTTGCATAATGCAATTCGTTGTTGTTATTACTCACTTTTACTCAGCTCTATTCACCCCGTCAGTTCGGTAGGCCGCATAGACCGATTCAGTAATGATGTACATGCCTAACAACAAGTTACGCATGTATTTGTTGAGACCATTACGGTCACGTCAGCTCGAGAGCACTGTCCTGCCTACTTTGGGTTGGTTTATGACCTTCGTGACAGTCTGCGATTTTTACGTCTTGGTCACGCGCTATCCTGAGTCTAACGACCGGGTTCGGCCAAAAGCGAACCTTTTACACTGAATGTAAAAGTGACTTAACGGATGAAGAACAGCAAAACCACGACCGCTTTCGGCATAGGGATGATTGTTGGCAGCATCCCATACACACTGGCTGGTGTTCAAACCCTCTACCTAATGGCAGCGCTTAGGGAAGGCCGGGCCGCTGGTCGGGATGTTGGATTTGACGTCATCGGCGTAGTAATGATGATGTACTTCGCATACCTGCTCGCCCTAGGAAGTTGCATTGCAGGGCTTCTCTACTTCGGCTTTGGAGCACGGAACGGAAGAGTGACTGTGAAGGCCTGGCACTGGTTTGGCATCGTATATTCTTTGGGTCAAGTTGTCGCTGCCACAGTTTACATGTTGACACCATAATTGCCCCGTGGCTGTCCGCTTAGGGTCGGATCCAGTCCTCCGTGACAGTCTGCAATTTTTCGGTGCTGGCGAGCTGGTTATGCTGAGCTCAACGGCCGGGTTCGGCCAAGAACAGACATTGGACCCGGCTGTCTTGAAGTCGAATCTTGTCGTATAGGAAACAAAAATGCGCATTTTTATAGTACCTGCTGCCATTCTTTCCTTGTTTTCGGCTTGTGCATTGCAAGAAACCAATACCATTGCGTTAGAACTTCGGAACCCATTTGAACAGGTTCCTAAGACTTGCACTGAGCAGGAGAAACTTGCAGTGAGAGCCTTCAGGGAGAAATGGGTTGCGTACCTCTTAGAGCCGGCGAAGACAAGCATAGTTAGGGGAAATGCTGAGACATCGAAAAGCGGTTCAGCGCTTCTGGCTCCGGTCGGAAGCCACCGTATTGTGCTGAGCGAGTGGACATTAACTAATCGACTGGCATCAGCCTTCATAAACTGTCAAAAAAAAGAAGGTTATGTCCAAGCGCGCGGAGGTCTCACTGATCGGGAAGATTGGTACGGGCCGTTCAAATTTTGAGTCTTGATGTCCAAGAAGCTTGGCCGCTTCCTGTCGTAGCAGAGATGAGCATCTGAAGACCTGTAACTCATCCGCTTCGGGTCGACAGCTGCCGAACACTGTACGGCAGAAACCGTCCACGGGAGGTCGACGTGTACAGGACAGTAGCGTTTGTTAGCAGGAGAATCGATGCAAAGTGTCGTTAAGCGGCGGAAGGCGTTTGAAAAGGATTTCCTAGCCGCTGTCGGCCCAGCGCTAAAAGGAACGGGTTGGAAGAAAAGCGGTCACTCGATCTTCAGAGAGTTGGGCGGCTTTTTTCACGAAATCCGGATATCGGTATTCCTTAACGATTAAAAGATTTGTGTCACGCAACAGATCAAGCCGATGACATTGGATCCGATCTTATGGGACATTCTTGGGCTTTCTGAAAAGCAAGTGGACCACTTTCGTTTCGCTCTACCGGCGCTTTTATATGTCCCGGATTACCTATCTATGAAGAAATGTTGGACAGCACCTACGTTACGGTAAGCGACGCGGCGATGGCAATGAGGACGATTGCCGACAGCAGTGAGAAGCTCATCCAAAAAGTTTTGTTCGGAACTGACTTTCAACATTGTTAGCAGAGCATCGCAATCACCGTCAGCGTGGAGCGTATGCCGTGACGCTTGTGACCAGTTTGATCAACGATGGGACCGTGATGCAGCAGCTAAACTGGCGAGTGCTTACGAACCAGGGAAGTTAAACTCGTGCATGAATCTATCCTGCGAGGGTGTGTCGTTCCATCGCTTAGCCCTCGACTGGTTAGCAAGGGGAGACTGTTAGAGCGAGTCGCTCTTTAGTTCACCTTCGCTTCGGGTCGATTGCAGCTGTAGAAGCCTACTTTCTCAAAAAAAGGTCATGTCGCTGGCCATGAGGGCATAGTACCCTGATGTTCTGCCTGCATGTAGCTGCAAATACCGGCGGTTGCACTTGCCTAGTGGCTGCCATTGGTCCTCCGTTCATGGTAGGGTGCGACTTCATCCATAGAAGACACTACGCAAAAATGCACGACCTATCCAAATATTCCCTGGCTCAGCTTCGCGCCCTTGAAGTACAAGTGATCGATGAGTTGAAAACTCAACATTTCCTAAGTATCAGCAAGGCGCGTGAGCAAATTCTTCATATCGCTCGGAACGCTGGACTGTCTGAAATGCAGCTCCGCGCCATTAAAGTTCCTAAAATGCCGAAACAAGGCACCGCGCAGGTCAAGTACCGTAATCCAGAAGATCCAAACCAGCAATGGAGTGGTCGAGGACGCCAGCCGGCATGGGTCAAGGCGTGGGTCGCTTCCGGAAAGCCGCTTGAGGACGCGAAGACGTGATTAGAAGTTGTTTGCGAGCGATTCAGATAGTCGAGTTGTCTGTAACCGGCCAGAAGCAGGCGCTATTGTAAGTCTCGGCCAAGCAACGCATTTGTCGACACACACGAAGCTGGTAATCGCCAACGTGCTGATGACCATCGGGATAATTCCCTTGGTGTTCTTTGTTGTATGGCTCATCGGCATCCCGACCTGGACACCCAAGCACGGAGCAATCATCCCGATAATGGATCCGATTGGCATGATTGGCCCGTTCATTACGGGCTTCATCATACGGCCGCGGTGGCAGGCGCAAGTGCAGCTTGGTCATGGGATTTGGTACGGGCAAACCCTCAAGACCGGTCGCGAGTAGCTCTCGTACTGCGGCTGATGACAGTAGCAACACTGATCAGCCCATTCGCAGTGTTATTCCTATCGAGGTTTTTCTAATCGCATCAACGTCTGCTCTGGGTAGGCTCCTGCCTTTCGTGACATTCAGCGATTTTTCCGCCCTGACGGGCTGCTATGCTGAGTCCAGCGGCCGGGATCGGCCGAAAGCGGACGGTGAACACCATCTAAACATTTAAGGATGCACCTCTCATGAATCATGCCCTTACGATTTCCGTGCCTCGACTTCACACAGATCGGCTTACGCTTCGGGAATATCGTGTTGAAGACTTCGAATTATTTGCAGATCATTTGTCGAATGCTGAAAGCTCAGCTCATTTGGGCTCAGCAGACCGTCAGACCGCTTGGCGCATCTTCAACTCACATGCTGGATTATGGCTCCTGAACCGGGCTGGTTGGTGGTCAATAGAGGACCGACAGACAGGTCAGCTGGTTGGCAGCGTGGGAGCTTTCTTCCGCTACGAATCAACTGTGATGGAGATGGGATGGAATACCTATCGAGCATTCTGGGGAAAAGGAATTGCGAACGAAGCAGCGGCGGCAGTCTTGAATTATGCGTTCGAAGTTCGGCGTGAGCCGAAGGTTCGGGCACTGATCGATTCTGGCAATGAATCATCGCGTCGTGTTGCCGAGCGCTTGGGAATGACATACGAGATGAAAACTGAGCTGAACGGCAAGGAAATCAATAGTTACATGCGTGAGCATACCTGAAGCGGCTGCGATCGGCGATATGCCGATGCCCGCTTTGGTCGAAACCGGGCGCTACAATAGGTCCCGAACCGGCAAGGAGTCGAGAGTGAAGCCCCCACTTGCTTGTTGAACTTAGTCTAGCAACTGAAGAAGGAGTGAAGTTTGAAGACAGTCATTTTGTACCCCGGGTCAGCTCGTTTTGCAGGCGCCGCGAACTTCGACTGGGCCAGCCCAGCAGTAGGTAGCACTCATCGTTTCATTCTATTTCTCGGCCATAAAGACAGCGTCCCAGATCACGCCGCCGCTAAACGTGAAGTCGAATCCTTTGGTTTCGCCGAAATTGCCTTGGGCGAAGGGCGGAAAATCGATGTCGAGAGCTTGAATGATCCAAACATGGCAGCTTTTCGACAGCACTACGAAGGTGCATTCACCGAAGGAAGCTCGCTCGTCTGGTACCCCTGATGTCAAGGACCGCTTCGGATCGGATCCGGTCCTTCGTGACAGTCTGCGATTTTTCGTCGATGGAGACCTGCTCTGCTGAGTTCAACGCCCGGGTTCGGCCATGAGCAGACCTCGCAGGCTCAAGTTTTGCAGAGCTTGTAAGATATTTGCACCGTATTTACCTGCGTTGGACGTTAGTTGTTGAACAGTACGCTACGCTTGAAAGCATGCGGCGACTGTGCAATCAACAAGTTACAATACTCCACAGATTACTTTTATGGAGCGCCCTTGCGCCTTGCAGGCTTCATCATTTCGGAAATGGAGCCGATTCTTCAAGAGTGGGAGAGCTTTGCGAGCACACTGAAGCCTGCCGCACTCAGCATGACGGACAAAGAGTTGCGCAACCATGCTGCACTGATGCTCAAAATCATTGCGAAAGACCTTCGCTGTGGACAGACGGCCGAGCAGCAGGTTGAGAAATCCCACGGTGAAGAGCCTGGGGAGAAGGATGACGCCGGTCACGGCGCTGCTCGTCAGGAATCAAAGTTCACAGTAGAGCAACTCGTCTCTGAGTACCGGGCCTTACGGTCTAGCGTCCTGCGGCTCTGGGCCAAATCGCTTCCACTCACAAGCGCGACAGATATCGAAGACATCATTCGATTTGACGAGGCAATTGACCAGCTTCTTGCCGCTTCTGTATTCAGCTTCGCACAGGCTAAGCAGAAGGCTGAGGAAACAGAACGACAGCGCAGAAGCCAGTTTCTGGCTATGCTCGGCCACGAGTTGCGCAATCCGCTGTCACCTATCACGATGGCTTCTGCCCTGCTGAAGAAGGCTAATGGTAACGAGAAGATTATCGATAATGCCAGCAATGTGATCGCCCGACAGGTGGCGCACATGGCGAGTCTGGTTGACGATTTGCTCGACGTTTCACGCGTCACGCGGGGCCAGATCGAAGTGAAGCTAAACGATGTCGAACTGCGGGAAGTCATAGATGATGCCGTAGAGCAGGTGATGCCACAGATTCAAGCACGGCGTCATCAGCTGGACGTGACGGGTCCATCCCTTCCGACTGTAGTACAGGCTGACAAAAAGCGATTGGTTCAAGTGATTACCAACCTACTGACTAATGCGGCCAAGTACACGCCCGAAGGGGGCCACCTGCAGCTAAAGATCGAATCGCATGAAGATCAAATTGTCATATCAGTAGTAGACAACGGCGTAGGCATGCCACTTGAGTTTATTCCACATGCCTTTGAATTGTTTGCGCAGGTAGAACAAACACCTGACCGGTCTACAGGCGGCCTGGGCCTGGGCTTGGCACTGGTGAAAAACTTGGTCGAGCTACATGGTGGGAAGGTTGCTTGCTCAAGTGAAGGTTCAGGGAAGGGAAGTCAGTTCAAGGTCTGGCTACCCCGACAGCACGACGGTAACGAAAATGCTAGACACGTTGGAACATTCTTCACCTGATCGGCAGACATTACGGAATTTATGGTGGCTGACATTGCATCGGACGCACCTTCCCTCGTGACGACCTGTATGGGCTGCCTCCGATATCCTGCATGAATGTTGGCTTTTACATCCAGTCCATCACTGGGCGCCCGGTGACCGTAGCATCTTTATCGCCGCGCCTTAAGGCATCAAGGGTTGGGGGTCTACGCTACGGTCCGCTATGGGTCGGGTTCTACCCAGTCTGCAGGCGCGCCGCCCAGACGCCGGACTCATCGTCCATTCCGACCGTGGCAGCCAGTATGGGAGCGACCAGTACCAAGCCCTGCTGGCCGAACATGGCTTCGTCTGCAACATGAGCCGCAAAGGCAACTGCTGGATTAACGCCGTTGCTGAACGCTGCTTCCTGAACCTGAAGATGGAGCGCGTCTGGCAGCGCAGTTACGCGAACCATGCACAAGCCAAGTTTGGCGTGGCCGATTACATCGCCGGCTTCAACAACTGCGAGCGCCTGCATTCGGTATTGGGCAATCTGCCGCCCAGCGTCGATGCACGCACAATGGCAGAGAAAGAACCTATAGTCGTGTCCGAAATTACTTGACCACTACAACCCCACCCTGTCGCTCCGCTCGCCGCTCCGGTATCATTCGGGGATGAACGACATTCCTTTCCGTCCCTTTGTCATTGGTGTCGCTGGCGGCAGCGGCAGTGGCAAATCAACGGTCTCCCAGCAAGTACTCGCGTCCTTCGGCGCCGATGTGGTCTCGGTCGTGATGCAGGACGACTACTACCGCGACCAGTCCGACCTCACCCCTGAAGTGCGCCGCAAGCAGAACTACGACCATCCGCAGGCCTT
Organism: Telluria sp. ZB4P37; assembly: GCF_059685855.1. Taxonomy (NCBI): domain Bacteria; kingdom Pseudomonadati; phylum Pseudomonadota; class Betaproteobacteria; order Burkholderiales; family Oxalobacteraceae; genus Telluria; species Telluria sp. ZB4P37. Next base: position 50,901 of record NZ_JCASID010000013.1, on the reverse strand, counting down.
CGACTGGCCGCTGCTGGTCGAGCACGTCCAGGCCTTGTGCGATGGCGACGCGATCGCGATGCCGGAATACGACTTCACGATCGACAACCGCTCCAACAACACCATTCCGGTCAAGCCGGCGCCGGTCATCGTGATCGAAGGCCTGTTTGCCTTGTATGACGCGGACTTGCGCAACATGATGTCGCTGAAGATCTTCGTCGACACCGCCCCCGACGTACGCTTCATCCGCCGCATGCAAAGGGATATCACCGAACGCGGCCGTTCGGTGGAAAGCATCGTCGGCCAGTACCTGGAAACGGTACGCCCGATGCACAAGCAGTTCATCGAGCCGACCAAGCGCCACGCCGATGTCATCTTGCCCCACGGCGCCAACGGCCCGGCGGTCGATGTGATCACCACCAAGGTGGCAAGCGTCATTGGCCAGTTGAAGCGGCCTTAGGTCCGCCGCCTCACACCAGCCAGCGCCAGACGCCAGCCGCCCGGCCGGCCAGCGGAATGTGCGCCCAGGTCGCCAGCAGCCACACGGCCAGCCCGCCGCCAAGCGCATGGGCGCCAAAGCCGCCGAAGCGCGCCCTGCCCTGCACGATCGCCTGGAATGGCCAGTAGCTGGTGCGCCCCTGCCAGGCGCTCCAGTCCTGCGGATCGAGCGCGGCCTTCTTGCGGTCCTGGAGCGCGGCGCCCACCAGGGACAGCACGATGATGGCCACGGCGACGATGATATTTTTGGTCACCGGGTACACCAGGATGTGCACGACTCCCCAGATGGCGAAGGCCCACAGCATCGGATGCCGGGTGATGCCGTACACGCCTTTCGCCTGCGCGCTGGCGGCGTTCGACGCGCCTGGCAAGGCCGGATTGCGGATGAACGAACCGAGCAGCAGGATGGAAGCGGCCAGCATCAGGACGGTGCCCAGCGTCCAGAGTCCATCGCCGACCGCCCATAGCGGCGCGCTGGCCGGTGCTTTAGGATAGGCCCAGGAGATTCCCCAAAGGGTGGCGAAGGCCACGACGGAATACAGTGCCAGGAAGCCTTTTTCGCCCAGGGCGGCAACCAGGGGACGGCGCAAGGGATGCGAGAGGAGGAAATGCGACCCCACGAAGGCGCTGGCACATGCCAGCAGCAACATCGACTTGTCCATGCGCTGCTCCTTCGCTGTAATAGGTGACGCAAACTATAGCAGATGCAGTAAAGGCAACATGCTGAATGCGGCTGCCAGGCGCTCCCAAGGCATGGGTGGCGACACCAGGGCGGGCAGCGTGGTTAGAATCGTCGAGCCAGTCTCTACCTGAAGGCTCACGAAACCTCCACCGCACAGGAACCAATAACAATGAACTTCCGCAGCCTGCTCTCTTCCGCCCTGATTGGCGCCGTTGCAAGCGCGCGCTCGATGACGCCCATGGCCACCCTCGCGGCGGCGCGTCTCGTCGGCCGTCGTACCCCGGGCGAACTCTTCATCCTGGATCGTCCCCTGTTCAAATACGGCGCGCTGGCCATGGGCGCCGGAGAACTGTACGGCGACAAGATGAAGTCCGCGCCCGACCGCACCGTCTTCCTGGGACTGCTGGCGCGCGTCATGAGCGCGGGAATCGCCGGCGCGGCCCTGGCGCCACGGGGCAGCGAGCGTGCCGGCGCAGCGGTCGCCGTCGCCACCGCCGTGCCGCTCGCCTACGGCACGCTGGCCGTGCGCAAGCAGGCGATGGCGCGTATCGGCCAGACCCGCAGCGGCCTGATCGAAGACGCACTGATCGTCGCCGCGGGTATTGCGATCGTCGCGCTGGCCACGCGGCCGAAATAATTCCGGTCACTTAAGCGTCGCTCGTCACGCGTTCACATCACGGGTGCTGCTGCCCGTTCGGCTGCTCGGGCTCAAACCATCACCGCATGGGCGGGGAAACCCGCCCGCGCTACAAATTCCCGGGCGCCCATGAAAAGCAAAGAGCCGGCGCATGCCGGCTCTTTGTCGTTGCGGGCCCTGCCCCGCCGCTTACAGGTAGTTGAACAGCGACAGTCCCGACATCGTCTTGAACGACATCTGCGCCGCCTGCAGCGTCATTTGCTGAGCCGAGAAATCGGAAATCGCCTTGACCATGTCCAGGTCTTGCAGGTCCGACAGCGTGGCCGCGTACTGGATGTCGAGGTCGTCGCCGGCGCTGTCGAGGTAGTCGAGTTCCTTCATGTGGGCGCCCACCGAGGCCTGCACGGTCAGCACGTTGTCGTGCGAGGACTTCAGGTTGTCCAGCGCCGTACTGATGTTGTTGGCCAGCGCGGCCTTGCCGGGGGAGCCGTCGGCCGGGGCGCGCAGCGCCGCGATCAGGTTGGTCACGGTGGTGAACACCGACTGCTTTTCGCTCGGCTTGGCGGTGAAGTTGTCGCCGTCGGCCGGCGCGCCCTTGATATCGAAACTCAGGCCGCCGAAGTTGATCGCCTTGCCGGCCTCGTAGGCCTGGGCGGTCATGCCCGGTACCGCCACATCGGTGCCGGTGGTGGTGTCGACCACGCTGTAGGTGGTCACGGCCGGGGAGCCGCTGACCGCGAAGGTGAGCTTGTAGTCGCGGCCGGCGTTGGCCTGGGTGCGGTCGACTACCGAGCCGGACGAGATGACGCCGGCGCCCTTGTTGCCGGGGGCCGCCTGGGTCTGGAAGCTGCCGTTGCCGGTCGGGTTGTTCTCGAACACCGCGCTGCCCGAGGCCGACAGCGGCATGCGGCGCGAGGCCGCCACCTGCAGCTGGCGCTGGCCCTGGTCGCCTTCGTACTGGGCGCCGCCGGGCGTCGGGGTGAACGGCTGGGTGGTGGCCATGTAGCCGGAGAACAGGTAGCCGCCGGCGCCGTCGGTGCTGTTGGCCACGCCCAGCAGGTCGGCCAGGCGTCCTTCCAGTTCGGTGGCCAGCACATTGCGGTCGATCGGCAGCATGCTGCCGTTACCGGCGGTGACCGCCAGCTCCTGGATGTCCTGCAGCAGGTTGCCGGCGTTTTGCAGCGCGCCTTCGACCGTCGTGAGCGACGAGCGCGCACTGGCGCGGTTGGTGGCGAACTGGGTGTTCATCTCCTTCGTCTGGCTCACTTCGAGCACGCGCGCGGAGGCCACCGGATCGTCGGCCGGAGTCAGGATGCGGCGTTCGGTCGAGAGCTGCATCTGGGTGCGCGCGAGCGCGCTCTGCAGCGAATTGAGCTGGCTGGTCGCGTTGCTGTAGATCGACAATGAACTGATGCGCATGGGTGCCTCGTGGTTTGACTGTTACTGGTGCCGATTAACGGCCGATCGACAGCAGCGTGTCGAAGATGCTGCCCGCGATCTGCATGACCTTGCCGGCAGCCTGGTAGGCCTGCTGGTACTTGATCAGGTTGGTCGCTTCCTCGTCCAGGTTCACGCCCGAGACGTCCTGGGCCGCGCCCTGGGCCTGGACCAGCAGTGCTTCGCCGGCCTGGCCGTTCACCTGCACTTCGCGCGTCTTGTTGCCGACCGTGCTGACCAGCTGGGCGTAGGACGATTGCAAGGTAGCGGTGCCCTTGTTGAAGATGTTCTTGGTTTGCAGGTCGCCCAGCAGGCCGATGTTGCGGGTGTCGCCGACGCCGCTGCTGTTGCCGGCGATGGTGAAGCTGTCGCCATTGCCCGGCGCGCCGGTCATGGTCACGCTGATGCCGCCGAACGTATAGGTGGCGCCGGCCTTGAAGGGCACGCTGCCTGACGGGACGGTGCTGGCGGCGCCGTTGCTGTCGACCATGCGCACGGTGCCCGCCGGGAAGCCGCCCAGGTTGCCGCTGGTTTTGTCGAAGCTCAGCGTCACCGGCAGCGCCGTGGCGCCGCCCAGGAAGCTCGCGTCGACCTTGCCTTCGCTGATCTTGGCGGTGCCGGTATTGTTCAGCGGCGCGCTGGTACTGATCGGCGCGGCCGCGGCAATGCCCGAGACGTCCTTGACCAGCACGTTGAAATTGGCGGCGCCGCCGATGGTGGGGCGCACCAGGAAGTTGTCTTCCTTCGCCGCCGTGCCGGTGATCTTGAAATCGACGCCGTAGATGGTCTGGGCCGCACCCGCGCCGGTGTAGGCGGTTTTCTGGTTATCCGACAGGCGGATCACCTGGTAACCAGTGCCGTCGAATTCGACCTTGAAATCGCTGTCCGTCAGCGCCGCCGGGTCGCTGACAATGGCTTCGACCTTGGTGGTGCTGGTCGAGGCATTGTTGATGTTCTTGCCGACATAGGCCGGCGCCACGCTGAAGAAGTCGCCGCCCGGCTGGCCGTTCTGGTCCAGGCCCAGCTTGTGCTGCTGGTTGAATTCAAAAGCCAGGCCGATCGCGACCTTGCCCAGCGCGCTTTGCGCCGCGTCCAGCGTCTTGCTGCGGAATTCCAGGGCGCCGCCCAGGGTGCCGCCGGACAGGGCATTTTCGCCCAGCACCGATACCTTGTTTCCGGTCACGTAGCCCACTTCGAGGCGGGTCAGGTCGGTTGGCGACTTGATGGCCGCCAGCTCGAAGGCGCGCTGGCCCACGACCAGCGGCTGGCCGCTGCCGATCGAGACCGTCAGGCTGCCGTTGTCGCCCGGGCGCACGGTGGCCTTGACCTGGGTGTTCAGTTCCATCACCAGCTGGTCGCGCTTGTCGAGCAGGTCGTTCGGCGCGCGCTGCATGGCCGAGGCGAAGGTGCCGATCTTCTCGTTCAGGTCGGCGATCTGGCTGGCGTAGGAATTGATCGTGGTAATGCTGCTCTCGACGGTGCTGTTCACGCCTTCGCGGATCTCGCCGAGGCGGGCATCCAGGGCCTGGAAGCGCGTGGCCAGGGTGTCGGCGCTCGAGAGCATCGACTGGCGCGACGGGATCGAGGCGCGGTTGGCGGCCATGTCCTGCACGCCCTTGAAGAAGCTTTGCAGCGAGGGCGACAGGCCGGCGGTCTGGTCGGCCAGCATGTTGTCGATCTGGCTGATCTGGCTGTAGTACGAATCCAGCCCGCTCTTGCTGGCCTGGGCCGTGCGCACCTGAGCGTTGAGGAATTCGTCGCTGTAGCGCTTGATCTGGTCGATCTGGGTGCCGGTGCCAATGAAGCCGACGCCGGTATCCATCATCGGGGCGGTCGACTGCACCACGGTCTGGCGGTTGTAGCCGGCCACGTTGGCGTTCGCGATGTTGTGGCCGGTCGTGGACAGGCCCGCCTGCGCGGCGAACAGGCCGCTCTTGCCAATGCTGAGGAGGTTACCGGACATGTCAGCTTTCTTTCTTTATGTATCTTATTTACGGCAGCAAATCGAAAAACTTGACTGGTCGTTTTTGCAACATGTTCATCGCGTTCGGCGGCGGGTCGTTAATCCAATTAAGCCAATGAATTCTTGATAACGCGGGTCAGCTTGGCGGCGTAATTCGGATCAGTCGCATACCCCGCGCGCTGCAGGCCGTGGGCGAAGGCCGAGGCATCGCCGCCGCTGGCCAGCACTTTCTCGTAGCGCGGGTTCTTGACCAGCATGTTGGCGTAATCCTTGAACGAGTCGGCCGGGGTGTCGTAGGCGCGGAATTTCTCGACCTTCTGGTGCGCGCGTCCATTCACGTATTCGGTGGTGACGGCGGTGGCGACCTTGCCCTTCCAGCCCGGGCCGGCCTTGATGCCGAACAGGTTGTTGCTGTTGGTCCCGTCGGCGTTGCGGATCATGCGCTTGCCCCAGCCGCTTTCCAGCGCCGCCTGGCCGAGCATGAACTTGGCCGGCACGCCGGTGGCGCGCTCGGCTTCGGCCGCGTGGGCGTGCAGCTTTTCCTGGAAGGCGCGCACGTGCGGCGTCTGCACGCGGCCGGTGGCAGTGGTCAGGGCCAGCGGCGCCACGCCCGGCGTGGTGACGCCGGTCTTCATGATGGTGGCGGCATCCTTCCCCGGCGGCATGCCCTGCAGCGGCGCGACGGCCGTGGCGGCGGCGGCGGCCTTGCCGGCAGCCATACCGTCGGCGCCGATCGCCAGCGCCTGGGCGCCCATCTGGTTCGAGGTCAGCTGGCGGGTGAGCATGTCGGCCAGGCCGACGCCGCGCTTGGCCAGGTTCTGGCTCATCTGCTGATCCAGCATGCCGGTGAACATCTTGGACTGCTGGTTGTCCAGCATCCCCTCCTGCGGGGTGGCGTCGCGCATGCTCTTCATCATCATGTTGATGAACATGGCTTCGAACTGGGTCGACGCCTCCTTCAGCGCGGCGGGCGAGCCGGCCTTGGCCGATTGCTTGAGTTCGCCGAGGCCCTTGGTGTCGAGGGCGAACTTGCTGGTCAGGTCAGTGGATGGAGAGCCGATCATGGGTGCTTTCTTAAATGATCTCGAGTTCGGCGCGCAGCGAGCCGGCGGCCTTCAGGGCCTGCAGGATGGCCAGCAGGTCTTGCGGAGTGGTGCCGATCGAATTCATGGCCTTCACCACTTCGGCCAGCGAAGCGCCGCCCTTGACCATCAACACGCGGCCCGGGTCTTTCCTGACGTCGACCGAGTTGGTCTGGGTGACGACGGTGCGGCCGCGCGAACCCGGGGCCGGCTGGCTCACGGTGGTGTCGGCGCCGACGGTCACGGTCAGGTTGCCGTGCGAGATCGCGCAGTTTTCCAGCATCACGGACTGGTTCATCACCACCGAACCGGTGCGCGCATTCATGATCACCTTGGCCGAGCTCCTGGCCGGGTTGACGTCGATGCTTTCCAGCTGGCCGATGAAGGCAACGCGCTGGTCGCTCGAGGACGGCGTGCGCACGCGGATCACGCGGCCGTCCAGCGCCGTGGCGATGCCCGCGCCGAACTGGTCGTTGATGGCTTCGGTCACCCGCGCCACGGTCGAGAAATCGGTTTCCTTCAATTCCAGGCGGATCTGGTTGTCCGCACCCAGGCTCGAGGCCACGGCGCGCTCGACGGTTGCGCCGCCCGACACCTTGCCCACCGACAGGTGGTTGACCTGCACTTGCGCCCCGCCCGACTGGGCGCCGACGCCTCCCACCAGCACATTACCCTGGCCCATGGCATACACCTGGCCATCGGCGCCGTGCAGCGGGGTCATCAGCAGCGTGCCACCACGCAGGCTTTTCGCGTTACCGATCGACGACACGGTAATGTCGATCGTCTGGCCCGGCTGGGCAAAGGCCGGCAGCGAGGTAGTGACCATCACTGCCGCGACGTTCTTGAGTTGCAGCTGGGTGCCGGGCGGCAGGTTCACGCCCTTTTGCTGCAGCATCGCCTGGATCGACTGCACGGTGAACGGGGTCTGGCTGGTCTGGTCGCCGGTGCCGTCCAGGCCCACGACGATGCCGTAGCCCGACAACTGGTTCTGGCGCACGCCGGCGATGCTGGCGAGCTCTTTCAGGCGCTCGGCCTGGGCCAGGGGCGCCGCGCCCAGCAGCGCTGTGCAGAACATGGCGATCACGGTAGATTTGGAAGGCATGGCAGTCCTCAGAACGGCAGCATCGACTGGAAGAAGCGCGAGAACATGTTGCTCATCTCGGCGCGGTCGACGCGGCTGTTGGTGCGGTATTCGACGCGCGCGTCAGCCACCACGGTCGACGAGACCATGTTGCCCGGCTGGATGGTGTCCGGTGCGACCATGCCCGAGAAGCGGATGTACTCGACGCCCTTGTTCATCGCGACCTGCTTCTCGCCGGCGACGATCAGGTTGCCGTTGGTGAGCACTTCGGTGACGGTCACGCCGATCGTGCCGGTAAAGTTGTTCGAGGCGCTCTGGGTGTCGGCATCGGCGAATTTGTTCGCGCCTTCCAGTCCCACGCCGGCACCGAACTTGGCCTGCAGGATGCCAGGCGTCTTGAAGCTGGCGCTGCCCGACTTGGTGCCGGTGCTGGCGCCCGACTTGCCGGCCGAGGTGCGCTCGCTGATGTTCACCGTCAGCAGGTCGCCGATATGGCGCGCGCGGCGGTCTTCGAACATCGGGCGGTAGCTGTTGGCGTTGTAGATGGCGCCGTCGTTGGCGGGCGCCGTCTGCACCAGCATCGGGCGGCTCGAGGTCGGGCCCTGCACGATGCTGCTCGGGGTGGTCGAGCAGCCGGCCAAGGCCAGCAAACCAGCAACGATCAAGAACGAAGATTTCATAACTGAGACAGTTTCTGCAGCATCTGGTCGGACGTGGTGATCGCCTTGCTGTTGATCTCGTAGGCGCGCTGGGTCTGGATCATGTTGACCATTTCCTCGACCACGTTCACGTTGGAGGATTCGACATAGCCCTGCATCAGCACGCCGGAGCCGTTGGTGCCCGGGACGTTCAGGTTCGGATTGCCCGAAGCGCCGGTCTCGACGTACAGGTTTTCGCCGCGCGATTCCAGGCCGGCCGGATTGATGAAGGTCGCCAGTTGCAGCGAGCCGACCTGGGTCGGGGCCGCCGTGCCCGGCAGTTTCACCGACACGGTGCCGTCGCGGCCGACCGTGATCGATTCGGCATTGGCCGGGATGGTGATGGCCGGCTGCACCACGAAGCCGCTGGAAGTGACCAGCTGGCCGTTGGCATCGGTCTGGAAGGAGCCGTCACGGGTATAGGCCTGGGTGCCGTCCGGCAGCAGCACCGGGAAGAAACCGGAACCGTTGACCATGACGTCTTTCGAGTTGCCGGTCAGCTGGGGATTACCCTGGGTGAAGATGCGCTCGGTAGCGACGGTGCGCACACCGGTACCGATCTGCAGGCCCGAAGGCAGATTGGTCTGCTGCGACGACTGCGCGCCTGGCTGGCGCACGTTCTGGTACAGCAGGTCCTCGAACACCGCACGCGAACGCTTGAAGCCGTTGGTGCTGACGTTGGCGAGGTTGTTGGTGATGACGTCGAGGTTGGTCTGCTGCGCTTCGAGGCCGGTCTTGGCAATAAACAGCGATCGGATCATGGAATTCTCCTAAGTGCAGCGGACACGGTCCGCCACGTACAGGAGAATTATGCTGCAGCAACTATCAATTCAAAGCGAGGATCTGGGTGGCTTTCGCGGCGTTATTCTCGGCGTTCTTCAACAGGCTCATTTGGGTGTCGAAAGAACGTGCCAAAGCGATCATGTCGACCATCGAATCGACCGCGCTGACATTGCTGCCCTCGAGCGCGCCACCGGCCACGCGCACCGCCGGGTCAGCCTGGGCGGCGCTGCCGTTCTTCAGGCGGAACAGTCCGTCGTCGTCGCGCACCAGCTCGCCCGCCGGCGGATTGACCAGCTTCAGGCGGCCGAGGATATTGCTGGCCGAGGGCTGGTCGGTGGTGGAAATGGTCGAGATGGTGCCGTCGCCGCCCACCGTCACGGTGGCGTCGGGCGGAATCGTGATCGGGCCGCCCTCGCCGGCGATGGTGGCGCCGTTGGCTGTGGTCAGCAAACCGTTGGCGCTGGTTTGCAGCGACCCGTTGCGGGTATAGGCTTCGGTGCCGTCGGCCATCTGCACCGCCAGCCAGCCTTCGCCCTTGACGGCCACGTCGAGGTCGCGCCCGGTGACCTGCAGCGCGCCCGAGGAGAAATCGGCGCCGGGGGTCGAATTGACCACGAAGGCGCGCGTCGGCAAGCCCTCGCCCTGCACCGGCACCGCGCGGAACACGTCCATCTGGGCCCGGAAGCCCGTGGTGTTCACGTTGGCCAGGTTGTTCGAGGTCGTCGCCTGCTTTTCCAGGATGTGCTTGGCGCCGCTGGCGGCGGTGTAGATCAGGCGATCCATGTTCTTCTCTCCTTGTTACGGCTACTCGACGGTTGGTTGAACGCGCGGGCGGGTTCAAATCACGCTTGCATCAATGCGGCGTCGAATCACCGCGTATCACTTCGATTAACGCAGGTTCACCAGCGTCTGCAACACCGAATCCTGCGTCTTGATCGTCTGCGCATTCGCCTGGTACACGCGCTGCGCGGTGATCATGTTGACCAGCTCGGCGGTCAGGTCGACGTTCGAACTCTCGACGGCCGACGACTGCAGCACGCCCATGCTGCCCGAGTTCGGGGTGCCCATCAGCGGCACGCCCGAGTCGGCCGACTCGGCCCAGGCATTGTTGCCCAGCGGCTCGAGGCCATTCGGATTGGTGAAGTTGGCCAACACCACCTGGCCCAGCGGCTTGGTCTGGCCGTTGCTGTACTGGCCCAGGATGATGCCGTCCTGGCCGGTGGAGAAGCGCTGCAGGTTGCCGGCGGCATAACCGTCCTGCACGATTTTCTTTTCGCTGGTGGCGGTGCCGTACTGGGTGGTGCCGTCATAGTCGATCGTCATCGTCATGATCGCTTCGGCGCCGGTTGCCGGGAACACCGGCAGGTTCGCGGTCATCTTGCCGGCGGCCGTCGAGGTGACCTTGTTCAGGCCGCCATTGGTGTCGAACACCAGGGTGCCGATGCTCTTCGGCGGCACGTCGACGGCCTTGGCCATGGCTTCGTCGACTTCGGCCGGCGTGGTGCCCGGCACCAGTGCGGCATTGGTCGCGGCGGTGGTGATCGCGGTCTGGTTGGCGGCGGTGCCGCCGGCGGTGCCGGCAGCGGCCGACACCATGGCCGAGGCCGCGGTGGCGTAGCTGTTCAGGGCGGCGGCGATGGTGGCCGGCACTGGCGGCACGGCCTTGGTGGCGGCCTCCCAGTTGGCGCGGGCGGTGTTCACCGCGGTAAAGGCGCCGCCGGTGCCCTGGGCCGCGCCGGCCACTGCCAGGTTGGTCACTTCGGTGCCGTCGTTGGCCGCGTACACGTCCCAGCCGCCGGTGGCATTGCGTGCGTAATAGGTCGACAGCACGTGCGGATTGCCCAGCGTGTCGTACACGCTCATTGGGGTCTGCTTGTTGTAGGTGGTCGGGTCGTCCGCGTTGAAGGGCGAATTGGCCGGGGCCTTGCTGCGCGAATCCAGGTTCAGTTCCATCCGGACTTCCGAGGTCTTGACCGGCTGCAGGTCGGCGGTATTGATCTGCAGCGGCGCCGGGGCGCCTGCCGAGAGCTGGCCGTTGGCGTTCAGGCCGTAGCCGGTCAGCTTGGCGCCTTGCGCGTTGACCATGAAGCCGTTCTTGTCGAGCTCGAACTGGCCGTTGCGGCTGTACTGGACCAGGCCCGAGGTTTCGGTGCGGAAGAAGCCGCCGCCGTTGATGGCGATGTCGAGCGGATTGTTCGAGGCTTCGACGTTACCCTGGGTGAACTGCTGCGCAATGCCGGCGACCTTCACGCCGATACCGGCAGTGACGCCGCCCGAACCGTTGAGCGAGCTGGCGTAGACGTCGGCGAACTGGGTGGTCGAGCCCTTGAAGCCGACCGTGCTCGCGTTGGCGATGTTGTTACCGATGACGTCGAGGGATTTGGCAGCGCCGTTCAAGCCGCTCAGGCCTTGTTGGAAAGACATGGTGTACTCCTAATAGGTTGGTAAGCGGCTGGCTTACAAGACTTGTTTGATATCGGCCATGCTGACGGACCCCTTGACCGGCAGGTTCAGCTTGATGCCGTCCTTGCCGCTGGTGGTCACGCTCGCGACGCTGTCGAAGGACAGCCCTTTCGCATCGGTCAGCGGCTCGCCGCCGCGCAGGGCGACGACACGGAAGCTGTAGTTGCCATTGGCCAGAGTCACCGGCTTGCCGGCGGCATCGACGTTCTTCGGATCGACCACGCCGTCCCAGGCCAGCGGCAGCACGCCGGCGGCATTCGGGCCGAGGTCGATGGTCTGGACATCCTTGCCGGTAACCGGATCGGTGATCACGACCTGCACCTTGTCGGCCGCGCTGCCGAGCTCGACGCCGAGGATGGCCTTGCCATCCCGCAGTTGCACCTTGTTGCCCTCGACCAGCACGCCGTGGCCGATCAGGTTGGTTGCCTGCATCGCTTCGGCCGACTGATAGCTGGTCTTGAGCGATTCCAGGGTGGTATTCAGTTTGTTGACGCCGGTGACGGTAGAGAGCTGGGCCAGCTGGCTGGTGATCTGCGCATTGTCGAGCGGGTTCAGCGGGTCCTGGTTCTTCAGCTGGGTGACCAGGAGGGTCATGAACTTGTCGGTGTCGGCCTGTACGCTGTCGGTCTCGACCTTCTTCTTGGCGTTCATGGTCGACATCAGGTCGGCGATGTTGGCGGCCGGGGTGTTGTTGGCGATGGTGGTCATAAGTTATTGGGTATCTGGCGTTACTGACCCAGGGTCAGGGTCCGTTGCAGCATGGTCTTAGCCGCGTTCATGGTCTCGACATTGGTCTGGTAGGAGCGCGAGGCCGACAGCATGTTGACCATCTCGTCGACCACGTTCACGTTCGGCATCGCCACATAGCCCTTCTCGTCGGCCATCGGGTGCTTGGGGTCGTAGACCTGCTTGAGCGGCGACGGGTCCTCGACCACTTCGCGCACGCGCACGCCCGTGGCGCCGGACTGCTGGGGCACCGCCTCGAACACGACCGCCTTGGCGCGGTAGGCTTCGCCGTTGGCGCTGGTGGCGCTGTCGGCATTGGCCAGGTTGCTGGCCACGGTGTTCAGGCGCTGCGCCTGGGCGCTCATCGCCGAACCCGACACATTGAAGATATTGAATAGCGACATGCTGATACTCCTTACTGACCCTGGATGGCCGCGAGCAGGCCCTTGATCTGGTGGTTGATCATCGTGATGCCGGCTTCGTAGCGCAGCGCGTTGTCGGCGAACTGGTTGCGCTCCACGTCCATGTCGACCGTGTTGCCGTCGACCGCGCCCTGCACCACGCCGCGGTACATGACCGGGGTGCCGTTCGAGAGCATGTCGCCGGTGGGCTTGCCCTGGCCGATGTGGTTCTGGGCGGTGGTCGCCATCGGACCATTGGCGCCCTTGGCGGCCAGCGCACCCCGCAGCGCGGAGCTGAAATCGATGTCCCGCGCCTTGTAGTTGGGCGTGTCGGCGTTGGCGATGTTCGACGCCAGCAGCTCCTGGCGCTGGGCGCGCAGGGACAGGGCCTTTTCATTGAAGTTCAGGTACTGGTCGATTTTGCCGATCATGCCGCCTCCGGGCTGGGACTTATTGGGACAGCACCGATCATACGGATGGGCAACAAACACCAATCGATGGAGAAAGGACCGCAAACCCCGGCTATTCAAAGTTTCACTATGGAATCATGCTGCCTAAAATGGCAGCATTCGAGATAGCTTGCGATGCGTAGGGTGGGCGGCTTCGCCGCCCGCGCGTTCAACGTCGGCATGATTTGCCGCGGAGCGTTAACGCAAACCTGATTTGAACGCGCGGGCGCAGGTCAGTCCACTGGACCGACCTGCCCTGCCCGCCCTACGGTCGTCCTCTTACCGGAGTTAGCCTTTAATGAAATGCCACATCGCTGCCCTGCTCCTCCTGCTCGCGCCCTTCGCCTCCGCCCAGCAGGTCCCCGCGCGCCAGAACCTCCCTGCCCTGCGCGCGGTCGTGGAGCAGTATTTGCAGACCCAAACCGCCGGCCTGCCGGGCCAGGTGAGCGTGAAAGTCGGCAATGTCGACCCGCGCACCAGCCTGGCCGCCTGCCCGGCGCCGGAAGCCTTCCAGCAGCCGGGCGCGCGGGCGTGGGGGAAAACAACGGTGGGCGTGCGTTGCACCGCGCCGGCGCCATGGACGGTGTATATTCAGGCGACGGTGAGCGTGGTGGCCGAGTATGTTGCCGCCGCCGTGCCGCTGGCCCAGGGCCAGCCGGTCGACGCCGGCCAGCTCGTCATGATGCAGGGCGATATCGCCGCGATGCCAAACGGCATCATCACCGATATGGCCCAGGCAATCGGGCGCACGCCGACCGCGTCGCTGCAGGCGGGAACACCGCTGCGGCTCGATACGCTCAAGGCCAAACCGGTCGTGCAACAGGGCCAGGCAGTGCGGCTGGTCTCGAAAGGCGCGAACTTCTCGGTGTCAGCGGAAGCACGAGCGCTCGGCAATGCCGGCGAAGGCCAGGTAGCGCAGGCGCGCACCCAGTCGGGCACCGTGGTGAGCGGCACCGCACGCAGCGGCGGCGTCATCGAAATCGCGATCTGAAAACTGTCACCTGGCAGCGCAGCATAATTTCATTCAATGGCCTTTTCTGCACTAAAGTTTGTGAAATCCGCGCCGTTACCGGTTGCAGATACCGGAGTTTCCGCTCCGAACAGAGAAGGATGATGCTGTGAAAATCAACGATACCATCAAGGGCAACCCAGGCCTTCAGCCGGCGACGACGCCGGCCAACAATACCCGCACCGACAAGGCGGCGACCACCGCAGCCACGCCTGCGGCAACCGACAGCGTGCGCCTGTCCTCGCAGGGCCAGGCCATGGCCGCTGCCGTGGGCGCGAACAACCAGGTGTTCGACACCAAGAAAGTTGAACGCATCAAGATGGCCATCGCCGATGGCCAGTTCCAGGTCAATTCCGAGAAAGTCGCCGACGGCCTGCTCGACACCGTGCGCGACTTGCTCCATTCACGCAAGCGATAATTTTTCATGCCCACCAGCCCGATCACGACCCTCCCCACTGAACAGCAACACGTCATCTCCCTGCTGGAGTTGATGAAGCAGGAACAAACGCTGCTGGTCGCAGCGGACGCCGACGGGCTGGCGCAACTCACTCCCCGCAAGAACGCGCTGCTTCAGGCGCTGGCCGAACTGTCGGCCGAACGCCATGCGGCGCTGGCCGCTGCCGGCTGCGAAGGATCGGAAGCAGGCATGGAACCGTGGCTGGCAGTCGGCGGCACGCCCGAAGCACAAGCCCAGTGGGAAGGCTTGCTGGAGCTGGCCCGCCAGGCCAAGGAACTCAACCGCGTCAACGGCATGCTGATCAACAAGCAGCTGGCACACAACCAGGGCGTGCTCAACGCCTTGCGCATGCCGGCCGGCGCCGAGGCCGGCGGCGTGTACGGCTCCAGCGGGCAGACCGTGGCAGGCGGGCCGTCGAAGCGCTTCGTGGTTGGTTAGACTAATGAAGACTTGATGTGTGTCCCGGGGCGTACATGGTCTCTTGCCAGGACGCGTTCGATCACGCCTTCAGGAATCCTGACACTTTCCAGGAACTCTCTGGTGTATTCAGAGCCACGGGAGCGGCGCAGTACGACGCCGACATCAACCAACATTTGTTGATGGGCATTGACTCGGCGTTCCATATGGCATTTGCTGTTCGAATCGTTCATACGTCTGAGCCACCCTCGGCACGTCTTGCCTGATTTCAGGTAGTCGACGACTACCGCCCGAGTTTTGCAGGTCCGTTGCACTAAAATTCGGAACAGGGTCTTACGGCGCCTGGCAACATTATCCGTGCAATCACGGCTTCGGAAGTCTTCACATCCTCTAAAAACCCGCGTGCATACGCCGGGCCACAGTCCCGCCGCAGCGCCACTCCAATATCAACAAGCGCCTGCTGATAAGTGTCTCTACGGCTATCGATTTTGTTGTCCATACAAGCCTCCGCAGGTTCACTATACGACATAAACCATGCCAATTTGCCGCCATATTTCTATATCGTCCACGCGCGAAGGATAGGGCACAGGCACCTTGCATGCAAAATGAAGGCGAATCTACTGCGCGAGCGCCTGCGCCAGCTCACACTGGAGAACGTACGGACGCTTCGTACATGTTTTTTTAGGCTGGACAGTATTGCGTGTCATCCGACTGCCCAGCCCTCGTGATCAATCCGTTGACGAGTCCAGTCAATTCGCTTCACCGTAGCGACGCCGCCTTGTCGGCCTCGTCAACACGCGGATCACAACATCGGGCGGCATGTGCTGGTCAAGAAGCTCTTCCGCAGCGGCGAATACATCATGCGAACTGGCGGCGTTAATTGCTGCATCGATCAGGTCGGGAAGCGGCAGAACTGCCTGCTCGCAGCAAGCGCGCGTTATTCCCCGCACTGCATGCAGCGTGCCGCCGAGACAGCGCTTTCGCAGGTAGAATTCGCTCTCGATAAAATAAGGGCTGACAATGAAAAAGACCGACCTGGCAAAGAGCGATGCCAAGAAACTGATGAACCAGATGGGCGCGAAGGGTGGCGCATTCGGCACGTCCGCCGCACCTGCCGTCGACCGGCGCGAGCAGCGCGAGCGTGAGCGCGCGCTGGGACTGGTGCCGTTTGCCGTCAAGCTCAACGGCGACCTGGTGCAACAGCTGCAAACGCTGAGCAAGGAACGCGGCGTCGATATGAACGCCCTGGTGGCGGAGCTGCTGCAAAAAGGCTTGTCCGCCTGAGCATGGGGTTGCGAACCTGCCCTGCCAGGTTCGCAACCGTGAATTGCATGCGTTGCCTTGAGGGCAGCTTCAGCGCAATGCAGGATCAGCGAGACCGTGCTCTTCACGCTTTGCGGCCAGGACTCGACGGGGCCCGACGACGTCGCCTGTGTTATCGAGAAACGACATGGCAGCAGGCGCAGGCAGGACACCAGGATGGTTCATGGAAATGCCCGGATAGGGGCCGTGGGCGAATATACGTGACCACGCCGGCGCACGGAGCGTCGCGACGCTTGTGCGGGTGCTCAGCCCTGCGCCGCCCGCAGCATCGCCTCGATCCTCCCCGGCTCCACCGGACGGCTGAAGTGGAAACCCTGCATCTGGTCGCAGCCATGTTCAAGCAGGTAGGCCAGCTGCTCGCCCGTCTCGACGCCTTCCGCAATCACGTTCAGCTTCATCGAATGCGCCAGCGCGATCACCGCGTTGACGATGGCGGCGTCGTCGGCGTCCTGGGTCAGGTCCATGACGAAGGAGCGGTCGATCTTGAGGCTGTGGATCGGGAAACGCTTGAGGCTGGCCAGGCTCGAGTAGCCGGTGCCGAAATCGTCGATCGCCAGCTGCACGCCCATGGCGGCCAGGCGCCCCATGGTTTCGGTGGCGGCCACCGGGTTTTCCATCAGCACGCTTTCGGTGATTTCCAGGGTCAGGTAGCCCGGGTCGCAGCCGGTGCGCTCGAGCAGCGCGGCCACGCACTGGGCCACGTCCTGTCCCAGGAACTGGCGCGCCGACAAATTCACGCTCATGCGCACCGGTGGCAAGCCGGCCTGGCGCCAGGCCACCTGCTGGGCCATGGCAGTGGCCAGCACCCATTCGCCGATCGGCACGATCAGGCCGGTTTCCTCGGCCAGCGGAATGAAGTCGGCAGGCGAGACCATGGCGCGGTTCTGCGGCTGCCAGCGCAGCAGCGCCTCGACGCCGGTGACCACGCCGCTGCCGATGTCGACCACCGGCTGGTAATGCAACAGGAATTCCTGGCGCTGCAGGGCGCGTTGCAGGGCGCCTTCCATGCGCAGGTGCTCGACCGCCTGGGCGCCCATCTCGGCCGTATAAAACGAGTAGTGGTTGCCGCCCTGCGCCTTTGAGCCGTACATGGCGCTGTCGGCGCACTTGAGCAAGGTAGCGCTGTTTTCGCCGTCGCGCGGGTACATGGCGATGCCGATGCTGCCCGATGGGAAGACTTCCTGGCCGCACAGCGTCAAGGGCTGGAACAGGTTCTCCAGCAGCTTGCGCGCGACCCGGGCCGCGTCTTCCTGGCCTGCCAGGTCGGGCAGCACCACCACGAATTCGTCGCCGCCCTGGCGCGCCACGGTGTCGCTCTCGCGCAGGCTGTTCGACAAGCGGCGCGCGATCTCGACGATCAGGCCGTCGCCGGCATCGTGGCCGAGGCTGTCGTTGACGTGCTTGAAGCGGTCCAGGTCGATGAACATCACCGCCACCTGGCGCCCGGCCCGGTGCGCATGCATGATGGCCTGGCCAAGCCGGTCCTGCATCAGGACGCGGTTCGGCAGGCCGGTGAGCGCGTCGTGGTTGGCCATGCGCAGCAGCGCTTCCTCGGCTTGCTTCTGGCCCTGGATGTCGTTGATGACGCAGATGAAGCGCTGGTTGCCGTTGACGTCGCGCATCGCCGAGACGTTCACGCTCACCCACGCGCGCGCGCCATCGCGCCGCAACAGGCGTTTCTCTAACTGGTAGTCGCTGACCTGGCCCAGCTTCAGGCGTGTCATGAGCGCCTGCTCTTCCGCCATGTCTTCCGCGCAGGTGAGCTGCTGGAAAAAGCGCTGCAGCAGTTCCATTTCGGTATAGCCCAGGATCTGCGACATCTTGCTGTTGGTACGCAGCACGCGCCCGTCCGCGCCCAGCAGCACGATGCCCACCGCGGCCTGGTTGAAGGTGAGCCGGAAGAATTCCTCGCTTTCCTGCAGGCGCAGGCGCGCCTTGCGGCGGAAGGTGATGTCCTGGCCGATCAGCAGCAGCATGTAGCCGCCGTCCTTGCGGGTGCGGCGGATGTTGAAGTCGACATAGCGCACGCCGTCGGCGCGGCCGTCGAGCGTGACCAGCACATTGTCGTGGGGCGCGCCGGAATCCAGCGCCTCGGCTGCATGGCGGGCCAGTTCCGGACAGGCGATCAGGTCGCCGAGCGCCAGTTTCTGCTCGAACAGCAGGTCGTCCGGCACGCCAAGCAGCTCGGCCATCATGCGATTCATCGAGCAGGCGCGCAAGGCCGCATCGACCATGACCAGGCCGGCGGGCATGGCGTCGATCACCTGTTCCAGGTAGTTCTGGTTCTGCAAGTGGGTGTCGGCAAAATCCGGCAGGGCGTTCATCGGTAGTGGCATTTCATGACGGACCTGCAGCCCGAAGGCAATATTTATTGTGGGATAGGGTCATTGCATGATAGCAATCCACGTAGCTTGAATCGAGCAGATAATCACGAATAATCACACCTGTTGTGAATACACCATATCGCACGTACGGATTTGTTGCCGAAAGCCAATGAAATCTTGGGATGGCGCAAGGCTGGACGATGGCGGCAGCAGCACAGTAGGACGAATCCCATCCTCTAGAGGAGTCCGCTATGCCACGCCGTCTGCCCCTATCCCTGTCCTTCCTGCTTTCCCTTGCCGCCACCCCTGCCATGGCCCAGGACGTGACCGTGACGCTCAGGCCCGTGCGCCAGAATTTTGCCCGCAGCGACGACGTACGGGTAGAGGTCACGCTGGCCAACACCGGCTTGAGCCCGCAAGCCATCCTGAAATGGCATACCCCGGTCGAGGGCGTGGAAGGGCCGCTGTTCGAGGTGCAGCGCGACGGCCAGCCGGTGCGTTATCTCGGCATCGAGGCCAAGCGACCGGCGCCGGGCCCCAACGATTACGTACGGCTGGAGCCGGGAGCGTCGATTTCGACCGTGGTGGAGCTGTCGGCGCTGTACGAGATGCACGTGACCGGCTCCTACCTGCTCCGCTACCGCACCGCCGCGGCCGGCCTGTTCGGCAGCGCCAGCGTGCGCCGGATGACGGGGGCGCTGGCCTCGAACACGGCCGGTATCTGGATCGAGGGCCGCCTGCCGCGCGGCGCACGGCCGCCGGCCAAGCAGGCCGCCCCCGGCAGCGGGCTGGAATTCAGCAAATGCTCGAACGCCCAGCAAGAGCAGTTGGCGGCAGCGGTCGACGCCGGCCGCTCGATGACGGTCGAGGGCCATGCCTACCTGACAGCCCGCACGGCCTATGGCGCGCGCTACGGCACCTGGTTCGGCGCCGTCGATCCCGTGCGCGGCGCGGCGGTGACCAGGAATTTCACGGCGATCCGCGATGCGTTCGAGACCAAGCCCCTGAAGATCGATTGCGGCTGCAACGCCTCGTATTTCGCCTACGTCTACCCGGCCCAGCCCTACACGATCTATGTCTGCAAGGCCTTCTGGACGGCGGCGCTGACCGGCACCGATTCGCGTGGCGGCACCCTGCTCCACGAGCTGAGCCACTTCGACGTCGTGGCCGCCACCGACGATCACGTGTACGGGCAGTCGGGCGCTTCCGACCTGGCGCGAACCGATCCGGGACGAGCAGTCAACAACGCCGATTCGCACGAATACTTCGGGGAGAATACGCCTCAACAACAATGACGAAGGGTAATTGCTAGCACTTGTACATACCAATTTCCAGCGCACGATTGAACATTTTCGGATCTTGTTGACTTTCCACAAATACTGTCACGTTTGGCACGAATCGACTTTACACATACTCATCATTCCGTGATTATTAGTTAGAGTTATTCCTTAGCACCGAAGTAACTCGATAAGGCCAAGGCAAGGCCACATAACTATTTTTCATACGGAGAATGAATATGAGCTGGAATGGCATCGTGAAGTCGGCAGTGGGCGCTGCGGCGCTGATGGTGGCATGTGGCGCGGTTGCGGCGCCGAAGGGCGTCTCGGTCAGCGTTACGCCCGAGAAGAACGCGCTGGGGCAGGACGAAGACGTGATGGTCAGTGTCACCATCACCAACAACTCGGGCGCGCCGCAATATGTGCTCAAGTCGCGTACCCCGTTCGAGGGCGTGGACCATCCGCTGTTCGACATCAAGCGCGACGGCCAGACGGTCCCTTACCTGGGCACCCTGGTCAAGCGCGCCGCGCCGACCCGGTCCGACTACTTCGTGCTCAAGCCGGGCGCCTCGCACACCGTCAAGGTCGAGCTCTCGAGCCTGTACGACATGAGCGTGAGCGGCGACTACCAGATCAGCTACAAGACCAATTCGCCACAGCTGTTCCTGGGCACCGCGGCCGCCGGCGGCGACACCGCGTCGATCGCCTCGGCGCCGGCCTCGGTGTGGATCGACGGGCGCGTCGCGCGCGGCGAGAAATCAAAAGTGGAACTCGACCTCGAAGCCATGAAGGCGCCGTCGCCGACGCCATCCGCCGGCAGCCTCTCGTTTAGTCGCTGCACGACCTCGCAGCAAAGCACCGTGATCTCGGCCATGTCCGCCGGCCTGAACATGGCCACCGACGGCGACGCCTACATGACGCGCGGCGTGATCGGCTCGCGCTACACCAAGTGGTTCGGCGCCGACAACAGCACCCGCGTGGCCACCGTGAAGTCGAACTACGCCGCGATCAAGGACGCGTTTGCGAACAAGCCGGTGACGGTCGACTGCGGCTGCAACAAGACATATTACGCCTATGTGTACCCGACCCAGCCGTACAAGATCTATGTCTGCAAGGCCTTCTGGACCGCGCCAATGACCGGCACCGATTCGAAGGGCGGCACCCTGGTGCATGAAATGAGCCACTTCGACGTGGTCGCCGGCACCGACGACAACGTGTACGGCCAGGCTGGCGCCGCCAACCTGGCGATCACCAATCCTGACCTCGCGGTGCAGAACGCCGACTCGCACGAGTACTTCGGCGAGAACACCCCGGCGCTGAACTAAGCGTTGTAGTCCGGTCCGTCGCGGATCTTCGGAATGGGCGGCTTTGCCGCCCATTTTACGTTTCGCGGCGGCGCTCCCGTCACCGGCTGAAGCTGAAACGCACCGGCGCCGCCGGGCTGTTGTTCACCGCATCGAGCTGCTTCAGGTCGGCCAGCCAGGGGCCGTCGTATCGGATCTCGTAGCTGCCCTTGCCCTTCCTGAAGGCATAGGTCGGCGTGATGTCGATGGTGTTCATGTGTATGGTGTGCGGCGCGACCGGATGGTAATCCCGGGCCGTCAGTGCGCCGCGCTTGACCATCATGCCGGTGTAGTCGAGCGGCTTGCCGGGCCTGGCGCCGCTCATTTCGAGCACCTCGAAGCGGCGGCCGGTGAGTTCGTCTTCGGCGGCTACTTCGCGCGGCACGTAGATGGTGGTCTCGCCATGGTTCTCGACCGTCAGGCGCAGCTTCACCTTGCCGCCGGCGGTCTCGACCTCGAGCTGGTGGCGCACGGTCGCGTCTTTCTCCACGGCGCCCACGGCGCTCACCAGGCCGCCCAGGGCGAGGAAGAGCAGCGGGAGGATTCGTTTGACATGCATTCGTGCTCCTTGAAAGAATATTTCAAACAGACGGCAAAAATGACATTTTATTTCAAAGCTGACGGCAATGGTTCTGGTGTCGTTGCCAGGATCATCACGGCAACGCGCCGGTTGCGCGCCTGGTTGACCGGGCTGTCGTTGCGCGCCACCGGCCGCGTCGAGCCATGCCCGATCGCCGACAGCCGCGGCGCCGAGACCCCGCCCTCGATGAACAGCCGCACCACGCTGGCCGCGCGCACCGCCGACAGTTCCCAGTTCGATGCGTATTGGGGCGTGGCGATCGGCAGGTCGTCGGTATGGCCTTCGACTTCGATCATGTGCGGGTGATTCTTGAGCAGGCCGGCCACTTCGCGCAGCACGTCGCGCGCGTCCGGCTGCAGCACCGCTTCGCCCTGGTCGAACAGCGCACTGGCATTGATCTCGACGCTGATGCCGCGTGCATTCTGGGTCACCCGCACCTGGCCCGATTTCACCAGCGGCAGCAGGGTCGCCGACAGGTCTTTCGCCAGGGTCTCCATGCGCTGGCGCTCGCGCCGCGCGGCTTCGATCCGCTTGCGGTTGACGATGTGCGACAGCGGCAGCGCCGGTTCGACCCGGGTAGCGGCTTGGGGCGCGAGGCTGCGTCCGCCGAAGGCGTCGCCCAGCGCTTCGGACAGCACCGCGTACTTGCCTTCGTTGACGATGGAAATCGCATACATCACGACAAAAAAAGCGAACAGCAGCGTGATGAAATCGGCGTAGGAAATCAGCCAGCGCTCGTGGTGCTCGGCCGAGCCGTTCGAATCGTCGTAGCGTTTGCGCGCCATGCCGCTTAGTGGCGCGCCAGCAGCGACGCCACCCGTTCGTCGACCACGCGGGTGTGGTCGCCGCTGGCGAGGTCGTGGAAGACTTCGGCGAGGATTTCGTACTGCGCCACCTTGTCGCTGACGATGGCTTTCAGTTTATTCCCGACCGGGAAGAAGAACAGGTTGGCCAGCCCGACGCCATACACAGTCGAGACAAAGGCCACCGCGATGCCGGAACCCAGGCGCGACGGGTCGGACAGGTTTTCCATTACGTGGATCAGGCCCAGCACCGCGCCCAGGATGCCGATGGTCGGCGAATAGCCGGCGGCCGATTCCCAGATGCGCGCGGCCTGGCGCTGGGCGAATTCGTAGGCGCTGATTTCGCTCTCGAGCAGGCTGCGGATCTTGTCCGGATTGATGCCGTCCACCACCAGGCGCAGGCCCTTCTGGATGAATTTATCCTGCGTTCCCATGTACTGCTCGAGCGACAGCAGGCCGTCGCGCCGTGCGGTGAGGCTCCACAGCGCGATCTCGCGCGAGAGCTTGTCGCGGCTTGACTTCGGCGGGAAGAACACCCAGCGCAGCATGCGCATGCCGTGCAGGAAGCTGCGGGTCTCGCTTTGCAGCAGCACGGCCCCGAAGGTGCCGACCACCACGATGGCGAAGGCGGCCGGCTGCACCAGCGACGCGAACTTGCCGCCGTCGAGCGTGTGGCCCACCAGGATGCCCGCCAGCGCGAGCACCAGCCCGGCTACGCTGGCCCAGTCCATAATTGCTCCTTGAGCGAGGCACGCAGCCGCGACACCGCCTGGGTGTGCAGCTGCGACACGCGCGATTCACTCACGCCCATCACCGCGCCGATTTCCTTCAGATTGAGTTCTTCCTCGTAGTACAGGCCCATCAGCATCTTCTCGCGCGGCGGCAGCTTGTCGATGGCGTCGATGACGGCCTGGCGGAAGTCGGTGTCGAGCAGCGAGCGCAGCGGATCGGCATCGTCGACCGCATAGCGGTCGAGGAAGCCGGCGCTGCCGCCGTCGCCTTCGTCGTCGTGGAAGTCTTCGTAGTACAGCAGCTGGTGGCCGCCGCCGTCGCCCAGCATGTCCTGGTATTCGGACAGCGGGATTTTCAGGGACTTGGCGATTTCGGATTCGCTGGCCGGGCGCCCCAGGCGCTGCTGCAGCGCTTCCATCGCCGCTTCGACCTTGCGCATATTCTGGCGCGTGCTGCGCGGCATCCAGTCGCTTGAGCGCAGTTCGTCGAGCATGGCGCCGCGGATGCGCAGCACCGCATAGGTCTCGAACTGGGCGCCGTGGTTGTCTTCGTAGCGGTTGATCGCATCGAGCAGGCCGATCATGCCCGCCTGCACCAGGTCATCGACTTCCACGGAAGGCGGCAGCTTGGCCTTCATGTGGTGGGCAAGACGCTTCACCAACGGCATGTGCTCCGTCAGCAAATGGTTCTTGTCCGATATTCCTTTGACCGTGTACATGCGTTGCTTGTCTTCTTTTCTTCTCTAGCAGGTCAGGACCCGAAATGTGCGCCGCCTCCCCGCCCCAGCTGCGGCATCGCGTGCAGCGCGAACTTGCCTGCCAGCTGGCGGAAAGCAACCGATGCACCCGCCAGCGGGAAGGCATCAACCACGGCGCGCCCCAGGCGCGCGGCGCGGTGCAGGTATTCGTCGGCCGGTACCGAGCCCATCGAATTGAGGGTCACCGCCAGGTAGCGTGTTGCCGCGGTAGACATATTATCGTATACAACCTTGGCTTCCGCCTCTGTCGCGCCGGTAACGAGGATGCCGAAAGGACGGCGGCCCAGTTGGTGCGACAAATGCTTGATCAAGGCGTAGGCATTCGTGATCGAGGCGGCCGAGGTCCCGACCTGCACCACGATCTCGGAACTGGCCATCAGCGGCAGCGGCAATTCGCCGTCCGGGCCGAGTTCGGCGTCCACCATCACGATGCCGGCCTGCTTGACCAGCACGTCGAAGGTCTTGGCCAGGCGGCGCGCATCGTCCGCGCGCTGCGGGGTGCCCAGCGAGGCCACCGAAAAGCCCTGCGGCACGGCGTGCAGGACCTGGTTCAGGCCGCACTCCTGGCGCGCCACGTTGGCCAGCGCGGCGGCGCGGCTGATGCCCAGGCGGCGGGCGACGCCGTACTCGCGCTCGCAGGCGTCCACGATCAAGACGTCGTTGCCGGTCTGGGCCAGCGAGGCGCCCAGGTTGACGAGCATGGCGCCCTTGTCGTCTTCAGGGGTGGCGGAAAGAAAAGTGACGATGCGCGGGCGCGGGCCCTGCAGCATCCGGCGCAGGCCTTCGGCCTGGTCGAAATCGAAACTAGCCAAGGGACACCTCGCGCAGGCTGCGGTCGTTGTGCAGGTTGCCAGCATTTGCGCCGGCGGCGGCCATCATCAGCGGCAGGTCGGCATCGCTAAAGCCGTTGCCGGCGGCGCGCGAACGGAAGGCGCGGTCGACCAGCATGGCGCGGTCGGCCAAGTGCAGGTCTTCCGGCACGCGCTGGCCGTTCGAGATGTAGTGCAGGTTCAGCTTCTGGCGGATCACGACGTCGAGCACGTTGCCGATCGAAGCGGCTTCATCCAGCTTGGTCATGATGCAGCCGGCCAGGCCGCCGCCCTGGTAGGCGCGCACCACTTCGTTCAGGGTCTCGTTGGTCGAGGTCGCGTTCAGGCACAGCAGGCGCTTCACGTCGGCGCCGGATTCGCTCAGCATGGCTACTTGTTCCGTCACCATCTGGTCGCGCTGCGACATGCCGATGGTGTCGATCAGCACGGTGTGCTTGTTCTTGAGTTCTTTCAAAGCAATCCGCAGGTCGGCTTCGTCCTTCACCGAGTGCACCATCACGCCCAGGATCTTGCCGTAGATGCGCAGCTGCTCGTGGCCGCCGATACGGTAGGCATCGGTGGTGATCAGCGCCAGCTTGTCGGCGCCGTGGCGCATCACGCAACGCGCCGCCAGTTTTGCGGTGGTGGTGGTCTTGCCGACGCCGGTCGGGCCGACCAGGGCGAACACGCCGCCGCGCGACAGCAAATCGTCTTCGTTGGCGATGGTGGTCAGGTTACGGGCCAGCACCGTCTTGATCCAGCGGAGGGCTTCGGCCGCGTCTTTCGTGGCCGGCATCTTGTCGATCAGGTAGCGCGCCAGCGTCGCCGAGAAACCGGCGGCCAGCATTTCGCGCAGCACGGCGTTCTTTTGCGGCTCGCGCTGCGAGCTGGCATTCCACGACAGCTCGGCCAACTGGGTTTCCATCATGCCGCGCATGGCGCGGATTTCATTCATCATGCCGCTCATTTCGAGCGTGGCCGATTCCTTGGCCTGGGCGATGGCGGCGCTCATCATCGAGCTCATGGCGGCCATGTCGATGGTGGAGGCCTGGGCCGGGGCGCGGCGGTTTTCGTAGGTCGGCGGGATGTCTTCGGCGACAGGGGCTGCGCGGCGTTCCACATAGGGCTGGCCCGCGAACGGGTCCATCTGCGGCTGGGCGGCGGCGCGCGCTGCGGCCTGGCGTGGTTCGGGAGCGGTGAAGGCGGGAGCGAAGGCGGCCGGGGCGCGGGCGAAGACCGGTTCCGGGTCGAAGTCGTTGTCGAAGGCGCCGAACTGCGGCTGCGCTTCTTCGATGCTCGGGGAGGACAGCGAGGCGACGTCGTCGTTGTCCAGCGCCAGGATCTCGACCACGCCGTCGACCGGACGGTTGGACAGGATGACCGCGTCAGGACCGAGCGCCTCGCGCACCTTGCGCAAGGCGTCACGGGAGGTAGCCGCTGTAAATTTCTTCACGTTCATCGTTGTTCTCCGCACTTCACTGTACTGTTCTATGTCTTCTGCAGGCGAAACCGCCCGTCCATGGTTCGTATTATTGGCGATGCCGTGGAGAAACCATCGGGGGAGTAACGAGGGGAAAAGGGCCTATTTCAAATGGCGGGGGTGTACAGCGGATGCTTCGTCGGGAGACGAATGCTGCGGGTGGCGGTCGACGGGTTTTGCCGAAGGCGCTGGAGAGGCCTTGTTCGCGCCACCAGCCAACGTCACCTCCCCCCCGCAGGCGGGGACGACGGTTTCGCAGATCGATGAATGAAACGACGCATGTAGCAAGCGAACCCAGGGAGAACAACCCACACGGCGCTCCCTCCCCTTACATAGGCACCCCGACCAGACTGGTCACCCGGATCGTCTTGGTCTCCGGAATCTCGTTATGCGACAGCACCTTCAGCTGCGGCACCGCGCGGCGCAGGAAACGCGACAGCAGGACGCGCAGCGGGGCCGGCACCAAGAGCACGGGGCTCAAGCCCAACTCTTCCTGCTGCTGGGCCGCATTGGCCGCCTGCTGGGCGATGGTGTCGGCCAGGCCCGGCTCGATGCCGGCGCCGTCGCCGCCCGTGCCCATGGCCTGCATCAGCAAGCGCTCGAGGCGGTTGTCGAGGGTCATCACCGACAATTCGTTCATGCCCGGGAACAGCTGCTGCACGATGGCGCGGCCCAGCGCCACCCGCACCATGGCGGTCAGCTCGTTCGGGTCTTGCGTCTGGGTCGCATATTCCGACAAGGCTTCGATGATGGTGCGCATATCGCGGATGTGCACGCCTTCCTGCAGCAGGTTCTGCAGCACTTTCTGCAGGGTCGACAGCGAGACGATCTTCGGCACCAGGTCTTCCACCAGCTTCGGACTCGCCTTGCCCAGGTGATCGAGCAGGTCCTGGATTTCCATGCGGCCCAGCAGTTCCGAGGCGTGGGTCGTGATCAGGTGGTTCAGGTGGGTCGCCACCACGGTGCCGGCGTCGACCACGGTATAGCCCATGCTCTGCGCTTCGTCGCGCAGGCTGGCGTCGATCCAGGTGGCCGGCAAGCCAAAAGCCGGATCGACCGTCACCAGGCCCGGCAGCGCGCCGCTGGCCATGCCCGGGTTGATCGCCAGGAATTGGCCGTTCATCGCTTCGCCAGTGCCCACTTCCACGCCCTTGAGCGTGATGCGGTAGGCAGAAGGCTTGAGTTCCAGGTTGTCGCGGATGTGCACGGGCGGCGCCAGGAAGCCGACTTCCTGGGCGAATTTCTTGCGGATGCCCTTGATACGCTTGAGCAGCTCGCCGCCCTGTGTCTTGTCCACCAGCGGAATCAGGCGGTAGCCCACTTCCAGGCCGAGGGTGTCGACCGCCATGACGTCCTGCCAGGTCGCTTCTTCGGATTCGGCCGGGGCAGCCGCGCCACCGGTGCCGGCTGCCGCAGCCTCAAGCGCCGCAGCCGCTTCCTGGGCCGGCGCCTCCCTGCGGCGCTTGGCGATCATATAGCCGCCACCAATCAGGGCGCCGCCCAGCAGCAGGAACACCAGGTTCGGCATGCCCGGGATCAGGCCCAGCGCGAGGATGATGCCGCCGGTGATGTAGAGCGCTTCCGGTCGGGCGAACAGCTGGGTGGTCAACTGGGTGCTGATGTCTTCGTCGCTGGCCACGCGCGAGACCACCATACCGGCCGCGATCGAGATGATCAGCGAAGGCAGCTGGGCCACCAGGCCGTCACCGATGGCCAGCAGCGTGTAGACCTCGGCCGCTTTGGCGAATTCCATGTCGTGCTGGACGATACCGATGATCAGGCCGCCGATGACGTTGATCAGGGTGATCATGATGCCGGCCACGGCGTCGCCCTTGACGTATTTGGACGCACCGTCCATCGCGCCGTAGAACTCGGCCTCTTGCGCGACTTCGTTGCGGCGCCTGCGGGCATCGGCTTCGCCGATCAGGCCGGCGTTCAGGTCGGCGTCGATCGCCATCTGCTTGCCCGGCATCGCGTCCAGGGCGAAGCGCGCGCCGACTTCGGCGATGCGTCCCGCACCCTTGGTCACGACCGAGAAGTTAATGATGGTCAGGATGATGAACACGACGATACCGACCGTGTAGTTACCGCCGATCAGGAAGTGGCCGAAGGCCTCGATGACCTTGCCGGCCGCGGCGCCGCCGGTATGGCCTTCGGTCAGGACGATACGGGTCGAAGCCACATTGAGCGACAGGCGCAACATCGTGGAGACCAGCAGGATGGCCGGGAAGGCCATGAAGTCGAGCGGCTTGACCGTGTACAGCGCGGTCAGCAGGACGATGACGGACAGCGCGATGTTAAAGGAGAAGAACACATCGAGGATGAAGGCCGGCAGCGGCAGGATCATCATCGCCAGCAGGACGATGATGAGCAGCGGCGCGGCCAGCGCGTTGCCGCCCCTGGCGCCGAGGCCGTTCATCCATGCCGGCAGTCTGATGCTGTTCATTATTGGGTTGCTCCGTTATTCAGGCTGCCCGGACCTTTGTAGGCCGGATCGTTCGGGTCCATCTCTGCCGGCACCGCCAGTTTGGTCGGGCGATCCGGGTAATTGCCGTCGCCGGTCTTGTAGGCGCGCAGCTGGTAGACATAAGCGAGCACTTCGGCCACGGCCGAGAACAGCTTTTCCGGGATCTCTTCGTCGATGTCGGTGTGCTTGTACAGCGCACGGGCCAGGGCCGGGGCTTCCAGCAGCGTCACCTTGTGTTCGGCGCCGAGCTCGCGGATCTTGGCCGCGACGTCGTCGATACCCTTGGCCACCACGCGCGGCGCACCCTTCTGGCCGTCGGCATACTTCAGCGCCACCGCATAGTGGGTCGGGTTGGTGACGATCACATCAGCAGTAGGCACATTCTGCATCATCCGGCCGCGCGCCATTTCGCGCTGGAGCTGGCGAATCCTGCCCTTCATCTGCGGATTGCCGTCCGATTCCTTGGATTCCTGGATCACTTCCTGGCGCGTCATCTTCAGCTTGTCGTTGTAGTGCCACAGCTGCCACGGTCCGTCGATGGCCGCGATCAGGCCCAGTGCGCCGGTAATGAACAGGAAGGCCTTGGCCATCAGCTCGCCCACGTGGGCGCTGCCGGCGTTCAGCGGCTCGACCGCCAGGCCGAGGAAGGCTTCCTTCTGGCCATTGATGACGACCCAGGCCACGGCGCCGACCACCAGGGTCTTGGCGATGGCCTTGAGCAGCTCGATCAGGGCATTGGTGGAAAACATGTTGCCGATGCCCTTGATCGGGTTCAGCTTCATGAAGTTCGGCATGAAAGCCTTGGACGAGAACAGCCAGCCGCCGATCAAGAGCGGCGAGGCCAGCGCGACCAGCATGATCAGGCCGGCCAGCGGCAGGCAGGCGATCAGGACGTCGATCAGGTCATTCGTGATGCGCTGGATCAGGACGTCGGGGTTGTAGATTTGCTCACGGCTCAGGGACAGGCCGGAATGCAGGGTCTGGCCGAGCTTGCCCGCGAGGGTGCCGCCGGTCATGTAGAGGCCGGCGCCGGCGGTCATCAGGACGGTGAAGGTGGCGATTTCGCGCGAGCGGGGAACGTCGCCATCCTCACGGGCTTTTTCAAGCCTCCTGGGTGACGCTGGTTCTGTCTTCTCTGCATCGCTGTCTTCCGACATCCCTGCTCCTGTTAATTACCACCAAGAACAGGATTATCGCAGGTGTTGCCGTACGGCTAGAAGCGAAACAGGGTGTGAAAGACCCTCTATTTGCTGTTATGTGCGTGGAAGCCACTCAGCAGCAAGCTGGGCGAGGACGGACAATTGACGAGCCGGCAAACAATTCCCTCACCCGGGCTCGTTCCCGACCTGGCTGCCCCAGCCCGGCGGCCCTGCCCGCTCCTGCGCGCGCTGGTAGCTGCTGTCGAAAATCGACGCCGCCACCACGGCCAGGTCGCAATCGCCATAATCGACGATGACGTCGCCGGCGTTCGCGCGCAGGGTGCCGCGCCCGCCGGACAATGCAATCTCGATGGTCGCGCTGCTGCGCCAGGCCCACACGGCCTTGTGGCGTTTGACATACGACCCGTTATCACCCGCCTGCAGTGGCGCGACCGGATCGTAGGAGGCGAAAAAGCGTGCCCGCGGGACCGGCCAGCGCTCTTTCTCAATGCCTGACAAAATGGCATCCCCGGCCTGGTAGCGCACCTCGCCCTCGCGGGTCGTGACGCTGCCGTCCCGCTCGGCGAACTCGACGGTAACCGGCAGCGGGCGCTTCACGGCCAGGAAGGCTCCCGGCTGGCCGGCGATGTCGAACGCGCTCATACCAGCTCGAGCGGCTGGTCGGCCATCAGCTCGGCCCATGCATCGTGCTCGGCATACATGGTCGCGGCGGCTTGTACGGCAAGGGCGCGCAGGGCCAACGGATCGCCACTGCCGCGCACGCCTTGGATCAGGCGCTGCAGCATGTCCAGCCGCTGGCACATGCGTCCCGAATTCTTGGCAAGGCGCTGCAATTCCGCCTTGGACGCAATCCCGTGCATGGCGGCGGCAAGCGCCGGAAGGAATGCGGTCAGGAAGAGCGGCCAGCGCGCGCCATGGAGCACATCCGTCGGCAGCAAGGCGCAGTTGGCACGCAGGATGCCGGGCGGCGCATGGCAGTATTCCACGATCATGTGAAAGCCCACCCACAGCACCACCACGCAGAACACGCATGCGATCGCGTCGCGCAGACGGTGGTGGGTCTGCTCGTAGCGGCCCCTGCTGCGCTGGTGATAGGTTTTCTGGTCCTCGATCAAGGCATCCAGGCTGTCCACGAGATCGGCAAACCGCGTCTTGACACAATGCCGGCCCTCCTCGCCCGGTATGCCCGCATCGCGCAGCAGCTGAATCACCAGCCAGTGGAAGGGCTTGTCGAGCACCGGCTGCGGCCTGTGGGTGGCGTCGTATTTCCAGACTCCGCGATGCAGCAGCGGCAGGCTGGCGAGCAGTGGATGCAATAGCGCGCTCAAGCGCAGGGCTTCGGCCGACTGGCGGAAATGCACCCATCGGTCGTGATTGGTCATTTGCCGGTGACGATTACCGTAGACCGTCAAGCCGATCAGCGCCACCAGCAGCAACTCGATCAGCGGCCAGGCATTCCAGGACAGCCATACCTGTCCCGCCACCGCGGCGAATACCGCCAGGCTAGCCGCCAGGTTGACCACCACGACCTGATCGCGATGGCTGTACGCCGCATAGGTCGCCGCCCGGTCGATCCGGTCGAACCATTCCCAGGTCGCGGCGCGCAACCGGCTCTGCTCCACCAGTTTCGCCGGCCCGCGCTGCTCTTGTACCGGGCTGAAAAACTTGACCTTCCAATTGCCGAACAGCGTGAGGAACAGGGTATAGAACATGCCGTGCCAGGTTGCGCGCCGGCCCGGATCGCCGTAGCGAAGCAGCAGCATCGCATCGATCGCCACCGTCTTCTCGAGATTCCAGTAGACAGCGAGCCGTTCCTCCATCCTTGCTTCCAGTGCGGCCGGTTCGACCTGGTCAACAAAGTCGTTGGCGATCCGCCGCACCTGCTCCTCGTCCTTGCCCAGAGTGGTAACGGCCCACTCGTCGAGTCCCCGGGGCCTGAGGATGTGGGTCCCGCCGGCGTCCGCGGCGCTCATGTCGATCCATATGATCGGCGTGTGCCGGCAAATGGCTTCGACCAGGATGCCGTCGCGCTCCGCCGAGTAATCACTCAGCGGAGCGCCATGGCAGAGCACCACCATCGCATCGGCGTAGCCAAGCTTGGCTTCGTCGGCGGCCTCCGCGGCGGTATCCGGGGAGGCACAGGCTTTTTCCATGAGCAGTGCGACACGGTCCGGAGGCAAGCCGCTCTCGGCCCAGGACGGGGCCAGGACATGCCGTTCGCACCCGTATTTTTTTGCAATCTCCGCCGAGCTGGCATCGATGTCGGCGGCGGCGCCGGTGATGAGCCGCAACTGCGCACCTTGCTGCAAGGCCACGTGCTGAAACTTGCGGATGACCTGGTCAAGCACGCCAAGGACGCGCTTCTTGCGGTCCGCATCGTCGGGTAGCCCGGTATCGCGCGCTGCCATCACCCAGACATTGCGGGCTTGCCGCCTGAACGGCGGTGTTGGCTTCTCATCCATCCCTGTACCCGTGCTCATGGGGGAACCGTATGCCGTTCCGCAGTGATTTTCATCACGCCGCCGACCATGCGCAACTGCAGGACTTCGCGCACCCGCCCTTGGCGTTCTGTTTCAGCATTGCTGGCGGTGATATCCACCGTAAAAGCAAGATAGGCAACCTGTCCGTTCTCGGCGAATTCGTGTTCGATTTCACTGCTTATCTGGAAGCGGATGTTCGGCCACGCACTGTACAGGTCCTGCTTGTCCCTGAGCACGAACTGTGCGCCCCGTCCGACGCCGAGGTAGTCCACACCATCGTCGTAGAGCGCGAGGATCTGCCCGATGTTGCGGCGGTTATGGGCGATGACGAACTTGATAGGAAACAGCTGGAGATCATCGATGTTGATCGGCTGCGGTGCAGGCGCCGCCGGCGCATCCGGAACAGCGGGCGGGACGGGATCGGCCTGTGCCTGCGTGGTGGACGGCCCGCTGGTGTTCGCCGGGCCGGTGTCGGAAGCTGCACCGACGCGAGGCGGCGCGGGGGCAGGCGGGGTGCCGGCAGCAGCCTCGCCGCCGGAATTGGCCTGCACCGGCCCGGCCGTGGGCGGCTCCACCACCGGCGCGGGATCCTGCTGGCTGGTTTTCTGTTCCGGTTCGACCTTGCCCGATTCGGACACCAGGCCGACGACCAACAGGAAGAAAAACATCAGCGCCCCACCCAGCGCCACGTGGCGCCACTTGCCCCAGCGCTGGCCGGGAGGAGCTTCATTCCAGCCCCTCGGCGCACCTCCGGCGCCGTTCGGGTAGATCACCGGTTCAGGTACAGCCGGTGGTGGTGGCTGCGGCGGCGCCTGCGGCGGCGTGCGGGGCGCCGACCGCCTGGTCAGCGTGGCAAGGAGTTCCTCATAGCCCTGCTGGTATCCGGCAGTAAAGTCGATGTACTGGATCCGCTTCAGGCGAAATGGTATTTCGCACGGATGCAGCAGGATCGGGACGACCCGTTTCTCCTCGCCGAGGGTGTAATACACCTCATCGAGGACGTTGAACGAATTTACCGAGGCAGGCGACAGCACCACCACCAGGCAGGAACAGCCCTTGAGCGCACCTTCGACCGATTGGTCCCAGCGCGCGCCTTTCGGAATGTCGAGCTGGTCGACCCACAGCTCGACACCGTCCACGCGCAGTGAACTGGCGATTTTGAGGACGAACTCGGCATCGCTGCGTGCGTAACTGAAGAAGACCCTGCCCTGCGCGCCAGGGGGCGCACCGCTTTCGTTGCCGGGTCTGGAAGCTTCATCGCTGCTGTCATGAGACGTCATCGCTGCGCCTGAGATCAAGGCTTACCCTGACAACGATGTCCGACACATCCGCCGCCATGTCGCCCCTCCGCCTTGTCGTGAGCGCCGCTCTACCTGAGTTCGCTAACAGCAGGGTGAAACGCGTGAATTATCACGTTACACTAGGCCTGAAACATGTAGACGCTTTGCGCCACCGCAAACGTACGGTGCCGGGCGCACAAAAAAGCGAGATGCTCGTTGGGATATCCCAGATGCCGCGGACTTCACGGGTCAGCCGGCCAGTTCGGCCACCGCAAACGGCATCCCATGCCTGTCGCGGTTCGACAAGGATGGCGCACTCGCCAGCGGCCAGCGAATCGCCAGCTGTGAGTCGTCCCAGGCAATGCAGCGCTCATGCTCCGGGAAATAATAATCGGTCGATTTGTAGACGAACTCCGCCCCCTCCTCCAGCGCCAGGAAACCATGCGCAAAGCCTGGCGGAATCCACATCTGCCGCTTGTTCTCCGCGCTCAGGATGTTGCCGACCCATTGCCCGAAGGTTGGCGAACTGCGCCGCAGATCCACCGCCACATCGAACACGCTGCCGGCGATCACGCGCACCAGCTTGCCCTGCGGGTGCCGGATCTGATAATGCAGGCCACGCAACACATTGGCCGCCGACTTCGAATGGCTGTCCTGCACGAACTCCACCGGCCGCCCGAGGATCTCTTCGAAGCGGCGCGCGTTGAAGCTCTCGAAAAAGAAACCGCGCTCGTCGCCGAACACGCGCGGCTCGAGCAGCAAGACATCAGCAATAGGCTGGGGCGTGGCAATCATGGGATGACGTTCGGCTCACTCAGCACGCGCATCAGGTACTGGCCGTAGCCGTTGTTCTGCATCGGCGCGGCCAGTTCGGCGAGCTGGGCGGCGCTGATCCAGCCCATGCGGTAAGCGATCTCTTCCGGGCAGGCGACCTTCAGGCCCTGGCGCCGCTCGATGGTGGCGATGAAATGACTGGCGTCGAGCAGCGACTCGTGGGTGCCCGTATCGAGCCAGGCGTAGCCGCGGCGCAGGATCTCGACCTGCAGCCGGCCCAGTTCCATGTAGGTGCGGTTCATGTCGGTGATTTCCAGTTCGCCGCGCGCGGAAGGAGCAAGCGTACGCGCGATCTCGACCGCCTCGCCGTCGTAGAAGTACAGGCCCGTCACCGCATAGTTCGAGCGCGGGGCGCGCGGCTTTTCTTCCAGGCTGATGGCGCGGCCGTCAAGCCCGAACTCCACCACGCCATAACGCTCCGGGTCCTGCACGTGGTAGGCGAATACGCTGGCGTCCTCGCGATCGGACGCGCGGTGCAGCATGTGGTACAGGTCATGGCCATAAAAGATGTTGTCGCCCAAGACCAGCGCCGAGGGGCTGCCGGCCAGGAAGTCCGCGCCGATCAAATAGGCCTGGGCGATGCCGTCCGGGGACGCCTGCACCGCATACGAGATGTCGAGGCCGAAGCGCGAGCCGTCGCCGAGCAGCTGCTCGAAGCGCGGCGTGTCCTGCGGGGTCGAGATGACGAGGATTTCCTGGATCCCGGCCAGCATCAGGGTACTGAGCGGGTAATAAATCATCGGCTTGTCGAACACCGGCATCAGCTGCTTCGACACCGCCAGCGTGGCCGGGTACAGGCGCGTGCCGCTGCCGCCGGCCAGGATGATGCCTTTGCGCTTCATGGTTTTCCTTGTTCTGCCAGTTCGGCGATCAAACGGTTGACGTGGTGGCGCCAGTCGGGCAGCGCCAGGCCGAAGGCGCTGCGGAACTTGGCGGTATCGAGTAGCGAATTGGCGGGACGCGCGGCTGCCGCGCCCCAGTCGCGTGCGGCCACCGGCGTGACCTGTTCCGGCGTGGCTTTCAAGCGGGCCCCGTGGGCCAGCGCTTGCGTCACGACGTGGCAGGCGTAGGCATGCCAGCTGGCCTGGCCCGACGCAGTCAGATGATAGGTTCCCGATAGCGGCAGCGCGGCGCTGCCCATGCTGGCGATGCGGTGCAGCGCCAGCGCGGTGGCATCGGCCAGCAGTTCCGCGCTGGTCGGCGCCCCCGTCTGGTCGGCGACGACATCGAAAGGCCGGCGCTCCCTGGCCAGGCGCAGGATTATCTTGGCGAAGTTATCGCCGTGCCGCCCGAACACCCAGCCGGTGCGCAGGATCAGGTGGCGCGCGCCGCTGGCGCGGATGCGTTCTTCGCCTTCGAACTTGGTGCGGCCATAGACCGACAGCGGGTTGGCCGCGTCGGTTTCCAGGTAAGCGCCCTCCTTGCGGCCGTCGAACACGTAGTCGGTCGAGTACTGCACCAGCCAGGCGCCGCAGGCCTGCGCTTCCTCGGCCAGCACGCCTGGCGCCAGCGCATTCACGCGATGGGCCAGCGCTGCGTCGGTTTCGGCGCGGTCGACCGCGGTGTAGGCGGCGGCGTTGACGATGATGTCCGGCTGCCAGGCGCGCACGCAGGCGCGCAGCGCATCAAGGTCAAGCAGGTCGGCGTCAAGGTGGCCGAGCGCGCGCAGTTCGCCGAGGGGCGCCAGCGCCCTTCCCAGCTCCCAGCCCACCTGGCCATCCTTGCCGAACAAGAGGATGTTCATGCCTGGTAGTGCCCGGAAATCCACTCGCGGTAGGCGCCGCTGGTGACGTTCGCCACCCAGTCCGGGTGCGCCAGGTACCAGGCGACGGTTTTGCGAATCCCGGAGTCAAACGTCTCCGCCGGGCGCCAGCCGAGTTCACGCCCGACTTTGCTCGCGTCGATCGCGTAGCGGCGGTCGTGGCCCGGGCGGTCCTTCACGAAGCTCACCTGGGCCGCGTAAGGCGCGCCGTCCGCGCGCGGGCGCAGCTCGTCGAGGATCGCGCAAATGATATGGACGACGTCGATGTTTGCCATCTCGTTGCAGCCGCCGATGTTATAGGTCTCCCCTACCCGGCCGGCGTCCAGCACGCGGCGGATCGCGCTGCAGTGGTCCAGCACATACAGCCAGTCACGCACCTGGCGCCCGTCGCCGTACACCGGCAGCGGTTTCCCGGCGAGGGCGTTGTGGATCACGAGCGGGATCAGTTTTTCCGGGAAGTGGAAAGGGCCGTAGTTGTTGGAACAATTCGTGGTCAGCACCGGCAAGCCATAGGTATGGTGCCAGGCGCGCACCAGGTGGTCCGATGCGGCCTTGCTGGCCGAATAGGGGCTGTTCGGCGCGTAGGGGTGGTCTTCGGTGAAGGCTGGCGCATCAGGTGCGAGCGAGCCGTAGACTTCGTCGGTGGAGACGTGCAGGAAGCGAAAAGGCGCGCGCTCGTTTTCCGGCAGTTCGGCCCAGTAGCCGCGCACCGCTTCCAGCAGCTGGAAGCTGCCCGTCACATTGGTGTCGATGAAGGCGGCGGGACCGGCGATCGAGCGGTCGACATGGCTTTCGGCGGCGAAGTTGAGCACCGCACGCACCCGGTGTTCGCGCAGCAGGCGCCTGACCAGTTCACCATCGCCGATGTCCCCGCGCACGAACTGGTGGCGCGCGTCGCTTTTGACGCCGGCCAGGTTGGCCAGGTTGCCGGCATAGGTCAGCTTGTCGAGGTTGACGACCGGCTCGCTGTCCTGCGCCAGCCAGTCGAGCACGAAATTCGAACCGATGAAGCCTGCGCCCCCGGTCACAAGGATGGTCATACGCTACCCGCGTTCGTTGAATCCGGGCATGCGCCCGCCAACCCGGATTATGGCGCTTTTACGCCACTTGTGGGAGGCTCAGAGCCCGCGCTGGATGAAGGAGGAGTTCGGCTGCTCGAGCACGATGTTCTGAATCGGCTCCGGACGCTTCGCGCGGCGGCGGCGCGCCCACCAGGCCGAGACCACGAAGGCATACACCGACAGGTACAGCATGAAGCTGGCCAGCACGCCCTGCAGCAGGGCTTCGGGCATGTCGGCGAAGCGCACCGCCAGCATGGCCGGCACGACCGCGACGGCCCACGAGAACGGCGACACGCAGGCATTGCGCAGCGGCGCCGGCAGCGCACGGAAATAGCGCGCCGCGATCGCGGTTTTCACCAGGCTGTGCAAATGCCAGCTGTCCGGATGGCCCGGATGGCGGCGGCACCACAGGCGGCGCCCGATGGTGAACAGGGTTTCGAAGATCGGGTAAGCGCAGGCCAGCAGCGGCGCCCAGGGCGAGACGCCCGGGTTGCGGTAGACCAGCATGACCGACAGCCAGGACAAGAGGAAGCCGAGCAGGTAGGCCCCGCCGTCGCCCAGGAACAGCTTGCCGAAGGGAAAATTCACCACGAAAAAGCCGGCGGTGACCGCGCAGACGATGAAGCACAGTTGGGCCAGTTCTGCGTCGCCCGCGTTCTGGGCAATCAGGCCGACCGCCGCCATGCCGATCAGGACGGTGCCGCTGGCCAGGCCGTTGAAGCCATCGATGATATTGACCGCATTGGCCACGCCGCCCACCGCAAAGGCCGTGAACAGCACCGAGAACGGCAGCCAGGCCAGCAGCGCGTCGAGCGGCTCCACGCCGCTGGATACCAGGCTGATGCCCGTGAGGCCCCAGCAGCAGACGCCGCTGGCCATGGTGGCGAGCAGGCGCGCCCGCACCGAAACATTGCCGGTCAGGTCTTCGGCCAGGCCGAACACGAAGGCGGGCATGGCGGCCACCAGCACCGGCAGCAGCAGCTCCTGCTGGCCGCCCGGCAGCGCGCCCAGCGTCAGCCACAGGCCGAGCATGATGGCGGCGCCGCCGACGCGCGGCGTCGGGGTGATATGGAATTTTTGTACGCCTTGCGTCGCGTCGAGCGAATAGCGGCCGTGCCAGCGCGTCGTCAGGACGAGCAGCAGCGAACAGGCCAGCGTGATGGCGAAGCCGAGCTCGAGGCCGGCGTAGGGGAGATTAAAAATACTCATAGAACCACTTTGTTAACTCGTCAATTCTATCGCATTTCAAATTCACCAAGGCCCAATCGTGTTACAAGCTGTTTCACAAGCAGTGAATGCAAGTCTTTGATTGTGAAAGAACAATTAAACGATTCTAAGAAGTTTGATTATCCACAATCAAGCTTCCTGAAACTTCTCATAATATTTCTCCACAATTTGTTACACTTTTCTTGCAGAAACTTTATTGCTGAGTAGCGCAGCAACTCATGAAAGATGGTCCATGGCTTCCTGTCTCCGGCGCCCTGCCACCTTGCGCTTTTTTCTACTATTTTTTCTGACGCTCACTGCAGCGGCGCAGGCCCAGCCGGCGACCGGACTGGCCGAACTGCGCACCCGCCAGCTCGAAGCGGAAGCGCGCCAGGCGACCGCGGAAGCCGAGCGCGCCGAGCTGCTGGCGCGGCTGCCCCCAAGCCAGTCCAAGGTCCTGGCCGGCAGCGTGGATACGCGCCAGTTCGGCGCCGCCGGGCTGGTGCGCGCCTTCGACCTGGCGCGCGAGCTCGCGCTTGATCTGTGCACGCGTCTGCCCGCCGGCCGCCCGGCCGCCCTCTACGATCCGGTCACGGCCCAGGGCATGGTGGCGGCGCGCACCGTTGACAGCGCCCTCGCCCGCCTGTCCAGCGACATGGCGACCAAGAACAAGGAGCTCCAGCTCTATCTCGACACCAACCGCCCGCCCGGCTCGGGTGCGGCCGCGCTGCCGCTGGCGGTGCTGGCCGTGGTGCCGGCGGTCGTGCGCGCCGGTGCCGATGTCGCCGCCCTGCTGCGCAGCGACGTCGCAGCAAGCGGCATCGGCTATGGCGAAGGCGCGCGCAGCCTGTTTGCCAGCGCACTGGCGCAGGCTTGCCCGGGCAGCATCAGCGGGCTGGGCGCGGGCTATCTTGGCGAGCTCGACTGGGCGCGCTACGAAAAGCTGCTCGGCCGGGTCGGCGCGCTTGCCGGGCACCGCGCGGCCTACGCCGGGCGCATCGCCGAGCTGCAGGGCCTGCTGGATGCCGCCAAGGGCGAGCAGAAGAAGGAATTCGCCGCCGTGGCCCAGGCGGCGCTGGCGCAGCTCAAGCTCGTCGATACCTTCGTCGACTCGCTCAAGGCCGGCGAGGCCAGCGACAAGAGCCCGCTGTTCAATGCCGCCCGCTACCTCGGCTACAGCGAACGCACCGCGGGCAGCCTGGTGCTGGACGCCGACCTGCGGCTGGAAGGCTTGAGCATCGTGAAGGAAAACCTGTTCACCGGCCAGCACCTGCGCCTGTCCGGCGTGGCCTTCCTCTGGTACCGGCTGCACGAGCCGGACGGGCGGCTGCTGCAGGCCGAGGCGCTGCGGCGGATCACCCGGCCGGTCGAGATCGACCTGCGCGGCTCGGGCGCGCCGGACAGCTTCTGGTCGGGCCGTTAACCCCCGGCCTTCTTCACCGCCTGGTCGATCGCGCCGAATACCGACTTGCCCTTCTCATCCAGCATCTCGATGCGGATCGTGTCGCCGAAGCGCATGAAAGGCGTGCTGGCCTCGCCGTCGGCGATCATTTCCAGGCAGCGCTGCTCCGCGATGCACGAATAACCCTTCTTTGCATCCTTGTTCGACACCGTGCCCGAGCCGACGATGCTGCCGGCGCGCACGTTGCGGCTCTTGGCCAGGTGGGCCACCAGTTGCGGGAAGTTGAACACCATGTCGGTGCCGGCATGCGGCTGCCCGACCAGGTGGCCGTTCCAGGTCGAGCGCAGCGGCAGGTGGACCTTGCCGCCGCGCCAGGCGTCGCCCAGCTCATCCGGCGTAATGGCGACTGGCGAAAAGCTGGTGGCGGGCTTTGACTGCAAAAAGCCGAAGCCCTTGGCCAGCTCGTCGGGGATGAGGTTGCGCAGCGAGACGTCGTTGGCCAGCATGAGCAGGCGGATCTGGCCGTGGGCTTCGTCGGGCGTGGCACCCATCGGCACGTCGCCGGTCACCACCGCCACTTCGGCCTCGAAATCGATGCCCCATTCCTCGTGCGCCAGCACGATATCGTCCATCGCCCCCAGGAAATCGTCACTGCCGCCCTGGTACATCAACGGGTCTTCCCAGAACGACGCCGGCATCTCGGCCTTGCGTGCGCGCCGCACCAGTTCCACGTGGTTCACATAGGCCGAACCGTCGGCCCACTGGTAGGCGCGCGGCAGCGGGGCCATGCAGTTGGCCGGATCGAAATCGAAAGGACGGCGGGCATGGCCCTCGGCCCTGCCCTCGTTGAGCAGCAGGTAGAGGTCGTGCAACTGGGGCGCGATGAAGGCCCAGTCGTCGAGCGCGGCCTGCAATGTGGGCGCGATGCCGTCGGCGACGTGGGCGGTCTTCAGGTCGCGCGAGACGACCAGCAATTGGCCGTCGCGGCTACCGTCTTTGAGTGTGGCGAGTTTCATGACAGGCTCCTGTGGCAACCCGCCATTCTAATCGCCAGAGAGCGCCTGACAAGACCCAGGGGAATTTTCAGGCGCTCTTAATACTTGACCATGACGCCGGCGCCTATGCTTCGCTGGAAATAGTTATAGTCGATCAGGCTCTGGCCATAGCCCGAGAACCAGTTGACATAGCCCTTGAGCGGCCCGGCCAGCGGGAAGGCCCAGCCGAGCTGGGTCGCGCCCTTGTTCGTGTGCAGGTTTCGGCGCAGCAGGGCCGAGAACTCGTGCCCGTCCATGCGGTAGGTGCCGCTCAACTCGGCGTGGCCGAGGTAGTCGAGGATGTCCGGGTTGTTGTCTTCTTCGATCGACTCGTGGACCCGCTTCCAGACGCGCGCACTCATGCTCAACGGACCGCGTTCCAGGCCGACCTGGGCATAGAAGCGGTTCCAGCTGCGCGACAGGCTGGACGACTGGCCATTCGACTGGTGGGTGAAGCCCAGGTTCAGGAACTTCACGTTGGTGTCCAGCACGCTGAAGTTCAGCGGCGTCACCAGCATCAGCTCGGGCTGGTAATTGGTTTCGCGGAAAGGACTGGACGATTCGCGGTTGGCGGCCTGCCAGAAACTGTTCTGGGTATAACCGAACCACAGGTCGACCGGCAGTTCGAACGCGGTCTCGACCAGCTTCATCTTGAAGCCGAGCTGGAATTCCAGTTCGGCGTGCGAGAGCTTGCCGTTGAAATCCTTGGCGCGGAAGGGCTCGTAGGGCGACTCGTTCGGCCGGTAGCTGCGGTTCGCAGTCAGGTAGTTCGGGTTATGCGGGCGGAACACGAAGGTGCCGCGACGGTGTTTCTCGTTCAGTTCCCAGTGGACGTCCGTGGTGTAGTCGGCAGCGGCTTCGACGGCGGGGTCGATCGAGCCGGCCTCGTCGGGCTGGGGCTTGACCGGGAAGGCGGTGGGCTGCATGGCCGGCGTGGCTGCGGCGCTTGCACTGACCACGGATACGGCCGGCGCATTGATTGCGCCATGGGCGGCGGCCAGGCGGTCGAAGCAGGCAAGGCGCCGGATGGTGTCGGCGACCTGGGCGCAGCTTGTTAGCTGGGAGGGGAGTTGCTGGGCGGTGGCGGGTACGGCTAGCAGGAGCGGTAATAGTGTTGCGGGAATCGATTTCAAATGCATGGGACTTTCTTCGGAAACGGCTGAACGGCCGTGATGTCAATGACATTACGGATTCTCAACAGTTTCGTGGAAATGGCGGATGCGTGTCGCACGGGTTACTGCAGTGCAACAATCGTCGCTCGTAGCGTGGGCAGATTCTGCCCACGCGGTCAGCCAGCGGCAAGATCATCGCGCCCGGCATTTCACCCGCTAACTATCACCGCGTGGGCAAGGAACTTGGCCACCTTACGGGATAGTGGCTACATTGATGGAACTAACAACTCCAGCTGTTCCTTCTCGAGGAAGCACCACTCCCCCTCCTGCAGCCCCAGTGCTTCCAGCGTCAGAGCGCCGATCTGCGACCGGTGCAGCGCACTGCAATGGTTTCCCGCCGCAGCCAGCATGCGCTTGACCTGATGGTACTTGCCCTGCTCCAGCACGATCTCGAGCAGGTGCTCACCGCGCTGCACGCACGACAGGGCCTTGA
Source organism: Telluria sp. ZB4P37 (assembly GCF_059685855.1). Classification (NCBI taxonomy): domain Bacteria; kingdom Pseudomonadati; phylum Pseudomonadota; class Betaproteobacteria; order Burkholderiales; family Oxalobacteraceae; genus Telluria; species Telluria sp. ZB4P37. The sequence goes on along the minus strand of NZ_JCASID010000013.1, from coordinate 8,420 downwards.
GCGGCGCCGGCTCGTCGTGCAGCTGCACGCCGGCCAGCAATTGCTCCACCAGCTCAGGCGTCACCGGCTCGGCGGTCGTGGCCTGGTAGACCTTGGGCACGTGGCGCTTCGGCGAGGATTGCGCGTGGATGAAGGGGCCGTCGTCGGACATCAGGAGCAGCCCGGTGGTGTCGTGGTCGAGCCGGCCGACAGGCTGCACTTCGCGCCAGGTGAACTGCTCAGGCAACAAAGTCAACACGCCAGGGTGGTGGCTGGGCTTGCGCGAGCATTCGAAATTGGCCGGCTTGTACAGCGCCAGGTAGAGGTGCTCGCGGTAGCGCCATTCCTCGTCGAAGACCGTCAGCACCAGGTCGGCGGTATCGAAGGTGGCCTTGTAATTGTCCTCAAGCGTGCCGTTGACCGACACGTCGCCGTCCTCGATCAGGGCGCGGCAGTATTTGCGGGTGCCGAAACCCTGCGATTGCAGGATGCGGTCGAGGGAAAGTTTGCTCATGGGGCGCCACTTTACCAGAACGGACTGGCCCGAACTAGCCGGACCTCCCCGGCAGTCCCCTAGCCCATCCGCGTAAAGATTCCTCCCCCCGCAGCCGGAATAGCCCGCATGGGTTCGTGCATACGCTCATTTGACAAACGTCAAGCTTCGAAAATTTTCTATTGATACACTTCAACGCGTTAGGAATCCGCCTAACGGCCCGAGGCAATCTTTACAGCAGACTGTCCTCGCATCGAAGAATAGGACATGACCGTGCATACCGACGCGCAACTGACCAACAAAGCATTCCCGCCACGTAATAACACTGCGGAACGGCACCGGATTGCCCAATTTTACGTTTCCGGATTTCCGGCCCAGCTTGCCCTGGCGCGCTGGCAATATGGCGGCGAGACACCCCACCTGCATCCGGGCGTGCCTCCCCTGCGCGCTGCCTTCTACGCAGCGGCGCGGCACGACTTCCAGGCCTGGCTCGAGTGCGGCGGCTTCCACGCGGCCGACGACCAGGCTGCCGACGCGCCCGTGTGCGGCCAAACTTTTCTTCCTCTCAAGTCTCAGGATGTGCCGAATGGCGATACCCAGCAAGTCGATGCCTGCAACTAAGAACAGCGCTCAGGGATGGCCTGCAAATGAAAACGACGGCCGGAGCCGCCGTTTCCTTCCTGGAAAGGAACACAACTGTGAGGAATTGAATTCTCTCGAGCCGCACCCGAAGTGCAGTATGGGGGCGCGTCTTTCAGTTGGGGATCTTCACACAATCTTGCAGTGTGGCCTGCCCGTCCCGTAAGTCGCTACACACAATATAGAACAAGTAACGCAGGATGCAAGCAAAATGTCATCGTAATTGCGGTACCGCGCCCCGGTAAGCGGCATTGACGGCCCCGTTGCCCACCGCTGCGCCGAACTTTTTCAGCACCCGCTCCGGCAAGCCTTCGTGGGCGGTGTAGTCGACAATATCCTCGGCCTTGACGATGTCGCGCGCCACGGTGTCGACCGTGCCGAAGCCGTCGGCCAGGCCCATCTCCACGGCTTTCGCCCCGGTCCAGTACAGGCCCGAGAACATGTCCGGGGTTTCTTTCAGGCGCTTGCCGCGCCCGGCGCGCACCACCGAGATGAATTGCTGGTGGATGTCGTTGAGCATGGCCTGGGCGTGCGCCTTGTGCTTGTCCGACTGCGGGCTGAACGGATCCAGGAAACCCTTGTTTTCGCCGGCCGTCAGCAGGCGCCGCTCGACGCCGAGCTTTTCCATGGTGCCGGTAAAGCCGAAACTGTCCATCAGCACGCCGACCGAGCCGACGATCGAGGCCTTGTTCACATAGATGCGGTCGGCCGCCGACGCAATGTAATAGCCGCCCGAGGCGCACATCTCGTCGACCACCACGTACAAAGGCTTGTCCGGATAGCCGCGCTTGAGACGCTGGATCTCGTCGACGATAATGCCGGCCTGGACCGGGCTGCCGCCGGGGCTGTCGATGCGCAGCACTACGGCCGCCGAGCCGGAATCGGAGAAGGCCTTGTTCAGCGAAGGAATCACGGTATCGGCCGCGCCGCCGCCTTCTGCTTCGATCTCACCATCAATTTCGATTAAAGCGGTATGGCGTCCGAGATTTTCGTCGCCGCCCAGGCCGAAGGTGGAATCGTAATAGGTTAGCAGGGCAATAATGCCCAGCAACAAAAATCCCAGCTTGAAGAAGATGCCCCAGCGGCGCGCGGCGCGGCGTTCGCGCACGGTGGCGAAGACCAGCTTTTCGAGCGTCTCGCGCTCCCAGTTGCCCGCGGTGGGGTTGGCGGCGAGCCGTTTTTCGGCTGGCAGCTCGGCTTGATGATCGTGACTCGGTTGGTCGCTCATAGGTTCCAAAATCGGTTCCACATTCTTAAACTGTCTCGCCCGCTGTCGGGGCCTGCACCATCGCATCGGGCTGCCACCAGATGCCGTCATCGTGCTCGAGCACGGCGATCGGCCGCAGCCGCCCTCCCCGGCACGGGCCGCCGGCGCACGTGCCGGTATCCGGTTCGTACATGGCGCCGTGGGTGGAGCACATCAGGTACAGCCCGCTGGACTCGAAAAAATCGCCCTGTGACCAGTCGAGCTCGATCGGCACATGGGCACAACGGTTCAGATAGGCAAATGGTTTACCATCATAACGTACCACGAAGCCCGTGGTTGGCTGCCCATAGGCAATGACCGGGAAGCGCACGCCCTTGCCGCCATCGCGCAGCGCGGCGGCTTCACAGACGAAGATGCCGCGATCTTCCACGATTATCCCACCATCCTCATGCATTCTCCAGCAGCCAGGCATGCAGTTCGGGAATTGACTTGGCCGAGAACAATGGCCGGCAGGCTTGCAGCTGGTGCACCGGATGGGCGCCGAACTCGACCGCGACGCCGGAGGCGCCGGCATTGGTCGCCATCATCAGGTCGTGGGTGGTGTCGCCGATCATGACGGTGCGGCGCAAGACCTGGCCCAGTTCGCGGGTGAGTTCCTGCAGCATGGCCGGATGCGGCTTGGAGAAGGTCTCGTCGGCGCAGCGGGTGGCATCAAAGGTCGAGAGCAGCCCGGCCGCGTTCAGCGCGCGGTTCAGGCCGACGCGGCTCTTGCCGGTCGCCACGGCGAGGAAATAGCCTTCCTGCTTCAGTTCGCGCAACATCTCGCGAACGCCCTTGAACAGCACCAGTTCGTGGTCCTTCGTCAGGTAATGGTAGCGGTAGCGCTCGACCATGCGCGGGTACATGGCCGGCTCGATGTCCGGCATCACCGCCTGCATCGCCTCTGACAGGCCGAGGCCGATGACATGCGCGGCCGAGGCGTCGCTCGGCACCGGCAGGCCGAGGTCGCGCGCCGCCGACTGGATGCAGCGGACGATGGTCGCTGTGCTGTCCATCAGCGTGCCGTCCCAATCGAAGACGATCAGGTCAAATTGCTTTCTTGGCATTGTTGTCGACAGGGTTGCTGCCGGCTCCTTATGTATTGATCACTATGCAAATGTGGCATTCATGCCACGGGTTGCCCCAAGCTTACCAAGAATCGGTCGCACTCGGCAGGCAAAGCCGCGCGCAGCGTCATTTGCTGGCCGGTGTCCGGATGCGTGAACGTGATCTGGTGCGCGTGCAGGAACATGCGTTTCAGGGCGCCGCGGGTGGCGGTCCCCTTCTGCAAGGCCTTGTTGAACGGGAAATCGCCGTATTTGTCGTCGCCCAGGATCGGGAAGCCGCTTGAGGCCAGGTGCACGCGGATCTGGTGGGTGCGCCCGGTTTTCAGCTCGGCTTCCAGCAAGGCGAACTCCTGCCACTTGCGCTTCAAATTGAAGACCGTGTGCGATTCCATGCCGCCGGCCTGTACCACGACGCGGCGCTCGCCGTCCGCCGTCGTGTATTTATGCAAAGGAAGCTTTACATGCTGGCGCTTGTTGATCCAGTCGCCATGCACCATCGTGAGATAGCGCTTGTCGGTATGGCCGTCGCGCATCTGCTCGTGCAGGTTGGTCAGCGCGGAACGCTTTTTTGCCAGCAGCAGCAGCCCCGAGGTTTCGCGATCCAGCCGGTGCACCAGTTCCAGGAACTTGGCCTGCGGGCGCGAGGCGCGCAGTTGCTCGATCACGCCATAGGATACGCCCGAGCCGCCATGCACGGCCACGCCGGCCGGCTTGTCGATGACGAGCAGGTGCGTGTCTTCGAACACGATGTCGAATTCGGCGCCTGGTGCCACCTGGCTACTGCTCTTCTCGGCGATGCGGATCGGCGGGATGCGCACCACGTCGCCTTCGACCAGCCGGTAGAGCTGGTCGATGCGGCCCTTGTTCACCCGCACTTCGCCCGAGCGCAGGATGCGGTAGACGTGGCTCTTCGGGACGCCTTTGCAGATGCGCAACAGGTAGTTGTCGATGCGCTGGCCGGCTTCTTCTTCGGTGATGGTGAGGAACTGCGCCTGTAGTGCTTGCTGTGATGAAGGGGGAACAACATCGTTTTGTATCGCCATTCGCATTGTCTTCCCAGAAATTCTCTCTAAGTCCTTCATTTTGAATATATAATCGACAGGCGGCGGTCAAACCTCTGCTGGTGTAAGAATTAAAACGATATTTTACACAGGGGCGCGCTCCATCGGCCCCGCCAGAGTGCAAATCGATGGAAAAAACGTGTACGCACATTCAGGCGCGAATCAGGGTTGCACCTGCAGTTGTAATCGGGTTGCGCGCGTGAGTGCAGGATTGGATTGTTTGGATTTATAAGGATAAGTACCAGCAAGCCGCCCCGTTTGGCGGCTCGCCGGTTGATGGTGTCGATAACGCTTGTCGTTGTGGCCCGACCCGATGGTGGCTTCACCTGAAGGCTTGAGAATAAAGGCTGGTTGATCGCCTCGGCATCAAGGTCCCGGTTGTTCGCTTGCCTCGGTCTGGCTCGTTGTTGCACACCGCCTCGCTGTTCCCGCCGTGCCCACCCCAACGTGGTGGCAGTCGGAAGCAGTTGCAGGTTGCGGCGTGCGTAGACAATGACGTTCGGCTCCATTTGCGCCCTGTGCGGCCGCGACGCTACGCGTCGCCGTGTCCCATGCCCGGGTATTCCCCCCTCCAACATTCTTTCTCCGCGTACATCCCCATGTACTTTCGCCGCGTCTTACAAACGCGGCATGACACGGCCCCCGGGCCGCGGAGTTTATAAAAATGAAACGTATGTTGTTTAACGCTACGCAGCAAGAAGAGCTGCGCGTAGCGATCGTCGATGGACAGAAACTGATCGACATCGACATTGAGACTGCAGGACGCGAACAGCGCAAGTCCAATATCTACAAGGGTGTCATCACCCGCATCGAACCCTCCCTCGAAGCCTGCTTCGTCAGCTACGGCGAAGACCGCCACGGTTTCCTCCCCTTCAAAGAAGTCGCTCGCACGTATTTCCGTGACGGCGTCGACGTACGCAACTGCACCATCAAGGAAGCGCTGCGCGAAGGCCAGGAAATCATGGTCCAGGTCGAGAAGGAAGAACGCGGCAACAAGGGCGCAGCCCTGACCTCGTTCATCTCGCTGGCGGGCCGCTACCTGGTCCTGATGCCGAACAACCCGCGCGGCGGCGGCGTGTCGCGCCGCGTCGAAGGCGAAGAACGCCAGGAACTGCGCGAGACGATGGACAAGCTCGACCTGCCGCAGGGCATGTCGGTGATCGCCCGCACCGCAGGCATCGGCCGCAACGTCGAAGAACTGCAGTGGGACCTGAACTACCTGATGCAACTCTGGCGCGCGATCGAAGGCGCCGGCAAGTCGGCCGGCGGCGCCTTCCTGATTTATCAGGAGTCCTCGCTCGTGATCCGCGCGATCCGCGACTATTTCCAGCCTGACATCGGCGAAGTCCTGATCGACACCGACGACATCTTCGACCAGGCCCAGCAGTTCATGAGCCACGTGATGCCGGACATGGCGCACCGCGTCAAGCGCTACAGCGACGACGTGCCGCTGTTCTCGCGCTTCCAGATCGAACACCAGATCGAAACCGCCTACGCGCGCACCGTGCCACTGCCATCGGGCGGCGCGATCGTCATCGACCACACCGAAGCACTGGTCTCCATCGACGTCAACTCGGCCCGCGCCACGCGCGGCTCGGACATCGAGAACACCGCCTTCAACACCAACTGCGAAGCGGCCGACGAAGTCGCCCGCCAGCTGCGCCTGCGCGACCTGGGCGGCCTGATCGTGATCGACTTCATCGACATGGAAGTCGCCAAGAACCAGCGCGAAGTCGAGACCCGCCTGAAAGACGCCCTGCACCACGACCGTGCACGCGTCCAGATGGGCAAGATCTCGCGCTTCGGCCTGATGGAACTGTCGCGCCAGCGCCTGCGTCCGTCGCTGTCGGAAGGCTCGCATGTGACCTGCCCGCGCTGCTCGGGCACCGGCCACATCCGCGATACCGAATCGTCCGCCCTGCAAGTCCTGCGCATCATCCAGGAAGAGGCGATGAAGGAAAACTCGGCCGCGATCCACGTGCAGGTGCCGGTGGATGTCGCCGCCTTCCTGCTCAACGAGAAGCGCGGCGAAGTGCTCAAGATCGAGAGCCGCCACCGCATCACCGTGATTCTGATCCCGAACAAGCACCTCGACACGCCGCACTACAAGCTCGAGCGCATCAAGCACGACGACCCGCGCCTGGAAGACTCCCACGCCAGCTACACGATGGCGGAATCGGCCGACACCGACATGGCTTACGCCAAGCGCCAGAAAGAAGAAGCCAAGCCGCGCCAGGAAGCCGTGGTCAAGACCATCACCCCGGCCCAGCCGGCCCCGATGGTGGACCGCAGCGAAGCTGCCAAGCCGGTCAAGCCGGTCGCTGCCGCCCCGGTTGCAGCGCCAGTCGCCGCCCCGGCGCCTGCCGAAACGGGCTTCTTCGCCCGCATCCGCAAGTTCTTCATGGGCGAGCCGGTTCCACCGGCACCGGCGCCGGCGCCTGCCGTGGCCGAGAAGCCGGCCGCAACGGTAACCGGTGATCGCGGCGAACGTGGCCAGCGCGGCCGCAACGGCAGCGGCCGTGGCGCCAAGGGCGGCCGTGACCGCAGCGAGCGTGACGCAACCGGCAAGAGCGACGAGACCGTGAAGGCCGCGGAACTCGAAGGCAAGCCGGCACGTCCACCGCGTCCTCCACGCGAACCGCGCCCACCGCGCGAGTCGCGTGAAGGTGCCGAGGCCGCACCAGCCGCACCGCGCGCCGAGCGTGGCGAACGTCCGGAACCGGGCGAGCGCAAGGAACGCGCACCGCGCCAGCCGCGTGAGCGCGGCGAGCGCGCCGCGGCCCAGCCGGTCGAAGCCAAGGCAGAAGAGCTGAAGCTGCACGCCACCCCGGTGCCGGCGATCGAGACCGAACTGTCCACCAGCACCCCGCACGGCGACGTGCTCGAGCACGCGGTGAAAGTCGCCTCGACCGGTCCTGCCGGCGAGGAACTCGACGCCGACGGCGACGAGCCACGCCGCCGCCGCCGCCGCGGTGGCCGCAACCGCAACCGCCGCGACCGTGACGGTAGCGAGGGTAGCGAGGCCATGGAAGGTGCTGAAGGCGCACCGGCCTTTACGCCAGTTGCCGACGAAGAAGCAGCGAAAGTAGCTGCCCAGGGTCGTCCGCCAAGGGCCAAGCAGGCCGCGGCATCGACCGAGCCGGCACCGTGGGCATTCCCAACCTCGGCGTCGGTGGCTGCTGCTGCCGCTGCCAAGGCGCAAGCCGAGGCGCCTGTTGCTGCTCCGGTTGCCGCTGCTTCGGCGCCAGCTGCTGCTCCTGCTGTTGCACCGGTGGCGACTGCTGCCGGCGAAGCGGGTGCATGGGCCTTCCCGACCGCTGCGTCGGTGGCGGCAGCGCAAGCTGCGGCCGCTCCGGCTGTCGAAGTTGCTCCTGCTCCTGCTCCTGCTCCTGCTCCTGCTCCGGTTGCTGCAGCGCCGGCACCTGTGGAAGTTGCTCCGGCACCTGTGCAAGCTGCTCCGGCACCGGTTGCAGCCGCGCCAGCGCCCGTGGCGCCAGCCCCGGTCGCACCTGCACCTGTCGTCGCCCAGGCTCCGGTGAACATGGACGACGTGCTGTCCAAGGCCGGCCTGCAACTGGCATCGACCGATCCGGAAAAGCTGCGCGCCGCACAGGAAGCCGCCGCCCAGGCCGCGTCGACCCAGCGCGTCGGCCGTGCCCGCAAACCGGTGGTCGTACCGGTGGACGAGCCGCTGATCCAGGTGGATACCAGCCGTCAGTAAAGTCGTGATGTAGAACGTTAAGAAAGGGGAGCTTCGGCTTCCCTTTTTTTCGTTTGTACTGATGGGTACATACGGAAAACTGGGTTCCCGCCTTGGGGCACTGCTGTCCAAGATAAGTGGCAGATGAGTTGCCAGGGGCTACCGAAGATGAGTTGCTGAAGGGTATCGGGAGGGGGTTGCAGGTAAAGGTTTAGGGTTGTAAAAACCCCGAGTT
>NZ_JCASID010000012.1:0-148506 GCF_059685855.1 Telluria sp. ZB4P37 | reverse complement strand
TGTGACGGCCTTGATTTCATACTTGCTGGTCGCGTTGTACAAGCAGGCGCATGGCATCAAGCACACGCTATGGCATTGCCTCAGCCTGATTACTGCCACTTTGTTCGAGCCTCCCGTCATCAACACGAAGACTGCCCGAACGCGTCCAAAACAAGCTAGAACAGCGCCCTCGAAGCGGCCGGGGGCACTCTAGTGAAGAGGTATCGAATTATCTTGGACACCAGTGCGCCTGCGCCGGAATGACGGTTTTTAAGGTAGAGGCATACGTAAGGCCGCCTCTCGGTCAGCTCCCCATGCAAGTCGTTCCCGTGTAGGCGGGAACAATGCCACCGGTATTGTCCCCCAAGTTCGATGCGTACCATCTACGCATCCTTGCACCACTATTGAACCGCCTCTGACGCACACCGTTGACGCTATACGGGCTGTCTCCCCGCGCCCGATAGTATACTGTATGCCCATACAGTCCGATCGCTCACGATGGAACTCAACGACAAGCTGGAAATCCTGGCGGACGCCGCAAAATACGACGCGTCCTGCGCCAGCAGTGGCGCGCCGAAACGTGGTTCCGAGGGCAAGGATGGCCTGGGCGCCACCACCGGCATGGGCATTTGCCACAGCTATACGCCGGATGGCCGCTGCGTCTCGCTGCTCAAGATCCTGCTGACCAATTTCTGCGTCTACGACTGCCAATACTGCATCAACCGCCGCAGCTCGAACGTGCCGCGCGCTCGCTTTTCGGTGGACGAAGTAGTCAAGCTCACGCACGATTTCTACATCCGCAACTACATCGACGGCCTGTTCCTGAGCTCGGGCATCATCCAGTCGTCCGACTACACGATGGAGCAGCTGGTGGCGGTGGCGCGTCAGTTGCGCGAAGTGCACAACTTCCGCGGCTACATCCACCTGAAAACCATTCCCGATGCCGACCCGCTACTCATCGCCGAGGCCGGACGCTGGGCCGACCGTCTGTCAGTCAACATCGAGCTGCCCACTCACGACAGCGTGACCCGTCTGGCGCCGGAAAAGAACGTCCACACGATCAAGCTGGCGATGGGCTCGATCCGCCGCAAGCTCGACGAAAAGGCCGAGGAGCCAAATGCGCCGAGCTTTGCCCCGGCCGGCCAGAGCACGCAAATGATCGTCGGCGCCGACGCCAGTGACGACCAGACCATTTTGAACACGGCCGAAACCCTCTACGGCAGCTACAAGCTCAAGCGCGTGTATTACTCGGCCTTCAGCCCCATCCCACAAAGCCCGAAAAGTGTGCCGCTGGCGCCGCCGCCGCTGTTGCGCGAGCACCGCCTGTACCAGGCCGACTTTTTATTGCGCGGCTACGGCTTCACGGTGGGCGAACTCATGCCGGAAGCGGGCAACCTGGCGCTCGACGTTGATCCCAAGCTGGCCTGGGCGCTGACCAACCGCGAGCACTTCCCCATGGACCTGAACCGCGCCGACGAAACCATGATCGCGCGCGTGCCCGGCATCGGCCTGCGCAACGCCAGGCGCATCATCGACCTGCGCCGTATTCGCCGCGTGCGCTGGGAAGACCTGTCGCGCCTGCGCTGCAGCATGAAGAAGCTGGCGCCTTTCATCATCACGGCCGACTACAAGCCGGTGCAGGGCGCCGCCAGCTCCCACATCCTGCGCCGCCACCTGGCCGATGCGCCCGAGCAGATGAACCTGTGGCCGGAGCTGCAGGCAGCATGAACGCCCGGGCCGCCGTCACGGCTGCCGCCAGCGGCCAGCCGCTGCAGGTGAACAGCTTCGGCGAGTGGCGCATGGCTGCGCGCGAGCTGCTGCGGGCCGGCGTGCCGCCCGAAGCCGTCACCTGGAATACGCCGGACGCCGCCGGTAGCGGCGATCTGTTCTCGGGTGCGCCGGCACCTGGCGTGCAATCGCATCATTCGCCCATCCCGACACAACAGGCGCAGCCGCCGAAACAGGCTGTTGCCGTCGTGCCGCGCTCTTTGCTCGAGATGCTGCAGAAAGCCGCATGCTTTCGCGCTCCGGATCGCTGGGCGTTTCTCTACCGGGTGCTGTGGCGCTGGCAGCAGGGCGAGCACGACGTGCAATCGCCGGCCGACCCGGACGGGTCGCGCCTGCACGGCATGGTCAAGGCAGTGCGGCGCGAGGAGCACGACATGCATGCCTATATCCGGTTCCGCGAGCGCCCAATCGAGGCCGGCGCGCCGCGCTTCGTGGCCTGGTTCGAACCAAGCCACGACGTGCTGCAGCAGGTGGCCGAGCATTTCGTGGCCCGCATGGGCAAGACCAGCTGGATGATCGCCACGCCCGAGGCCAGCGTGCTGTGGGATGGCGCCACGCTGCACAATACCGGCCCCCTGATGTCGAGCGCGGCCGACCTGATTGATGACGGCGAGGCCCTGTGGCTCACCTATTACCGCAGCATCTTCAACCCGGCGCGCGTCAACGCCCAGCTGATGCAAAGCCACATCCCCTCGCGCTTCTGGAAGAACCTGCCGGAAGGCGTGATCGTGCCTTCGATGGTGAGCCAGGCCGAACTCGGCGCGCGCAAGATTGGCCAGGTAGAGACCGTCGGCCGCAAGAGCGGCGCCACCATTCCCATCTCCGCCGAACAGGCGCAGCCCGACCGCGAGCAGCCCTCCAAGCTGGACGAATGCCGGCGCTGCGAACTGTGGCAGTACGCCACCCAGGCGGTGCCCGGCGAAGGGTCAAAACGCGCGCCGATCATGATCGTGGGCGAGCAGCCGGGCGACCAGGAAGACCTGGCCGGCAAGCCTTTCGTGGGCCCGGCCGGCAAGCTGCTCGACCGCGTGTTCGCCCTGGCCGACGTCGACCGCAAGACGGTTTACCTCACCAACGCCGTGAAACACTTCAAGTGGGTGCCCAAGGGCAAGCGCCGCATCCACAAGACCCCGGCCCAGCGCGAGGTCGAGGCCTGCCATTACTGGCTCGAGAAAGAGCTGGCCGCGGTCGAGCCCAAGGTGATCGTTGCCATGGGCTCGACTGCGCTCAAGTCGGTGCTGGGCAACGGCACGGTCACGCTCAAGGATACGCTGGGCAAACCGGTCCGCCACGAGGGGCGTTGGGTGGTGACGATCTACCACCCCTCCTATGTGCTGCGGGTGCCGGACGAAGCGGCCAAGCAGGAGGCGTTTTCGAGCATGGTCAAGGGCTTGAGGCTGGCGCACGAGCTGCTGGAACGGCCCGACCTGCCCGAACCGGATTGAACACCGGGCCACGCCGCCCACTGTTGCGCCAAGGACGCACGAGTTGAAAAATCTCGTTATTGAACTCGTCACAATTCGGTGAATATTCACTTTCGTCTCGTAGAATTTCCGTACAGCATTAATTGCTGAGCAGATAGATAACGGTGTCCTGCCGTTTATCTTCGCCTTCGCCGGACTTTCACGAGACAACCATGACCGCTCTTTCCCGGCTGCTGCCGGCTTCCCTCTTCGTGCTGGCCATGCCGGCCGCCCATGCCGATACCAGCGCGCCTGCTTCCGCGCCCGCCGTGCTGGCCCTCACGTCGACGGTCACCGTCGCCTCGCAATACGTTTCGCGCGGCATCCGCCAGAGCTGGGGCCGCCCCGCGCTCCAGGCAGGTGTCGATGCGGTACACGCGAGCGGCTGGTCCGCAGGCACCTGGACTTCGACCGTGAGCGACCGCTTCATCGAAGGCGGCCGCGTGGAATGGGACCTGTACGGCGGCTATACCGGCATGATCGGGCCGGTCGGCGTCAGCCTGATGGCGGTGCACTACCGCTATCCGGGCGCGAGCCTCGCCGGCATCAAATACGACTACACCGAACTGGTGCCGGGCGTGAGCTACGGGCCGTTTTACGCAAAGTACGCCCGCACCGTGTCGCGCGATTTCTTCGGCATCACGAACGCGCGCGGCACCGGCTACCTGGACATCGGCGCCAACCAGGACTTGGGCGGCGGCTTTACCCTCAACCTGCACGCGGGCGATGGCCGCGTCGCGGGCCGCGGCAACGATATCTGGGACTGGCGCGACCTCAAGCTTGGGGCGACCAAATCCTTCGACGGCGGCTGGAACGTGGCTGCGGCGTATACCCGCGCCTGGGGTGCCACCGATGCCTACGACCGCTATACCACGGGCGTGCCGCTTGCCGGCGGCGCCTTCGCAGTTTCCAATCCCGCCAAGGGCACGCTTGCCGTCAGCCTGGCACGTACCTTCTAAAAAATCGAGACCACCATGACTAAGCAGACGCAGTCCCGCCGCCCGCGTGGCGTATCCCTTTCGCTAACCGCCAAGATTTGCGCCACCGCTACTGCACTGGTGGTGCTCAGCCTCGGCGCCACCTCGACCTTCATCGGCATGAAGAGCAGCGCCAGCGCCGAAGCGAGCGCCTTCGATCAGGCCCGCACCTCGGCACGCGAAGCGGCCGTAGCGCTGGAAGGCCGCATTGGTATCAACCTGGCGGCGGCCGGCAGCATCTCCGGTGTCATGGCTGCGAGTCGCGGCTCGGCGCTGCCCCTGCAGCGCGACCAGGTCAACGACATGGTCTTGCATGCGCTGCGCGCCAACGCCGACGCGGTCGGCATGTCGGTTGCGTTCGAGCCAGATGCGCTCGATGGCAAGGACGCGGAATTCGCCGGCAAGGCCCCGCACTACGACGCCACCGGCCGCCACATGCCGTACTTCAGCCGCGGCGCGGACGGCAACGCGAAGATCGAGCCGATCGTCTTCCTGCCCACGGCCGGGGCCAACGACTGGTACGACGTGCCCAAGGCCACCGGCCGCATGCACTTTACCGAACCCTACCAGTATCCGATCGATGGCAAGAACGTCCTGATCGCCTCGCTCGCGGCGCCGATCAAGGTCGACGGCAAAGTCATCGGCGTCACCACGGCCGACTTCCCGCTGACCAAGCTGTCGGCCATCCTGGCCGGCATGAAGTTCATGGAAGGCGGCTCGCTGGCGCTGGTATCGAACGGCGGCCTGTATGCCAGCCATCCGCTCGCGGAACGCAACGGCAAGAAGGCCGACGACCTGCCGGCGGCGGCGCTCGACGCCGTCAAGAACGGCAAGGCCTACCAGTACATCGACGCCAGGGGAATGGTCCACATGCTGCAGCCGGTGCGCCTGCACGCGGACATCGCGCCGTGGTCGATCTCGCTGGCATTCCCGGAAAGCGTGGCGACGGCTTCCTCGCGCGAACTGGCCGGCTATGCGGCGATCGTCTCGATCATCTGCGCCATCGTCGCCGCCTTTATCATGGTGTCGGTGCTGCGCCGCCTGACCCTGCCGCTGCGCAAGCTGAGCGCCACCATGACCGACCTCTCCAGCGGCAACGCCGACCTGAGCGCACGCCTCGACGCGCGCGGCAAGGATGAACTGGCGCAGATCGCGGCCGGCTTCAACGGTTTCGTCGCCAAGATCCAGGACGTGCTGGCCCGTGTCAGCATCAGCTCGGACGCAGTGGCCGTGGCGTCGAGCGAAATCCGCCAGGGCAATGCCGACCTGTCGGTGCGCACCGAGCAGCAGGCCAGCGCGCTGGAAGAAACCGCGGCCTCGATGGAAGAACTCAACGGCACCGTCAGGCAGAACGCCGACAACGCGCGCCAGGCCAACCAGCTGGCAGAGTCGGCCAGCGCGATCGCCGTGCGCGGCGGCGACGTGGTGGCCCAGGTGGTAACCACGATGGCCTCGATCAGCGACTCGTCCAGGAAAGTCGTGGACATCATCGGCGTTATCGACGGCATCGCCTTCCAGACCAATATCCTGGCGCTGAACGCCGCCGTCGAAGCGGCGCGCGCCGGCGAGCAGGGCCGCGGCTTTGCGGTCGTCGCCACCGAGGTGCGCAACCTGGCGCAGCGCAGCGCCGCCGCCGCCAAGGAGATCAAGACCCTGATCGGCGACTCGGTCCAGAAGGTCAGCGTCGGCACCGGCCTGGTGGCGGACGCCGGCAAGACCATGGGCGACGTGGTGGCCAGCGTGCGCCGCGTCAGCGACATCGTCGCAGAGATCAGCGCCGCCAGCGCGGAGCAGAGCACCGGCATCGGCCAGGTCAACCAGGCCATCGTGCAGATGGACGGCGTGACCCAGCAGAATGCGGCGCTGGTGGAAGAGGCAGCGGCGGCGGCGGAAAGCCTGCAGCAGCAGGCCGCTACCCTGGTCGCGCTGGTCGGCCAGTTCAAGCTCGAGGAAGCGACGCGCCCGCAGCCGGCCGCGCGTCCGGCACCTGCCCGCCTTGCCATGCAGGCGGCATGAAATAAAGGGGGCCTTGCCGGCTTTAAGGATCGGCTCATATTGCAGAGCTAAGCTTGACGGACAACCAACAACAAGGATGTCCTGATGCTGAAATTCGCACTCTTGCCGGCGCTGTGCCTGGCCTTCGTTGCAGCGCCGGCGCTGGCCCAGTCGGCCGATCCGGCGCCTGCGCCTGAGCTGTCCACTGAACCGGAAGCCGGGGCGCAGGCCGCGCCGGAACAGATCCTGGTGGTCGGCCAGAAGCCCGGCCCCGGTATGTGGAAGGTGTCGAAGGACGACCACGTGCTGTGGGTCTTCGGCACCTATTCGCCGCTGCCGGTCAAGATGAATTGGCGCTCGCACGAGGTCGAAGCCGTCATCGCGCGCTCGCAGGAATATCTGGCCCCGCCGCTGGGCAAGGTCGACATCGGCTATGTCCAGGGCCTGATGGCGCTGCCCCTGCTCATCGGCATCAACGACAATCCCGACGGCGCCACCCTGCGAGACGTGCTCCCGGCCGACGCCTACGCCCGCTGGCTGCCGCTCAAGGAAAAATACCTGCCCAAGAATAAGGAGCGCGAGCGGCCGATCTTCGTGGCCAGTCAGTTGTTCAGCGCCGCCATGAAGCAGGCAGGACTCACCACCAGCACCGACGTGCGCAAGCAGGTCGAGAAGATCGTCGACCAGAAGAATCTCAAGGTGACGAAGACCGTCCTCGAGCTGCCGATCGAGAACGCGCGCCGCGTGATCAAGGACTTCAAGAAGTCGCCGCTCGACGATGCGGCCTGCTTCTCCGCCACATTGAGCCGTTTGGAGACCGATATCGAGGGCATGCGCCTGCGCGCCAACGCCTGGGCCAAGGGCGACATCGACGTCATCCGCAAGCTCGATTTCGTGGACCAGCAGGAGAGCTGCACCAACGTCATCATGAACAGCGCCGCCGTGCGCGACAATCCCACCTTCCAGGGCGCCGAGCCGCGTCTGCGCGCCATGTGGATCGCCAATGCGGAAGGTGCGCTGGCCAGGAACACCTCGACGTTTGCCGTGTTGTCGATGAAGGACGTGCTCAATCCGAAGGGCCTGCTGGCGACATTGGCGGCGAAAGGCTATAAGGTCGAGCAGCCGGAATAAGCCAAAGGTGGTGACAAAGCACGGAGCGTCGCGAACGATTGCTCCGCGCAGCTCAGGATGTTTCTCGGTGCAGGCCTGTAATACCTCAGGACCGCTTCACTGCTCGCACAAAACCAGTGAGTGAAATTAGCCACGCATAGAATGCGGCTGCAAGCAGGTTTGGTGGAAGCAGGAATATCATCGAGAGAGGCAGCAGGTACACTCCCATGTCGAAGTAGAGGATTGCGGACGCTGCAGATTTGCTGCGGCGCCTATTCCAGCCATTTTTAATCGCAGCGTATTCGGCTATCTCGCCAGGATCGCTTGGCGGTGCTGAGGGAACATCCGGGTTATATACGGTTTCATCGAGATGCGACATTTGAGACCAGACGCAGTGCAAAAGCGATTTGTAAAAACAAATTCCTGCGACTGCGGCAGCGAATAAGACTACATATCGCCGTTCGACCGCCAGGGAGAAGACAAGGTCCGGGCTAATTACCAGCGGTTGGACTTGGATTCTTGCATCAAGTAATCTCGCGTCTGTCATCGCTGCTGCGACGAAAACACCACTGACGAGGGCGAAAAGGATGGAGCACAGCGCTGGAATAGTGGTTTCCAATGCCTTTTGCCGATTCGGCTGCCTGGTCCAGGATTGACTCATCGCGCTGTCTGGAGCATTAGTTTAAAAAGCTGCACCGCACCTGGGGCAAACACTCAGTTTATGTCGGCGACAGAAGTACTTGGTGCAGTTCGCACACTGCACGGAATCGTATACCGAAATCACTTCAATGTTATAGGGCATCTGACATACGACGTCCTTGGAATCCATTAATGCGCGCATGAGAACGTCAGGAATTGCATTAAGGATATTCCTGCGAACGAAGGCGATTTCTTCCTGTGAAATCTCCCCAGGGTCGTCAGTGCGGAGCGGAAACTCATCCAGAATGCCCAGCAGTATTTCTTGAATCTGATTTTTGTCGATATGCACAGAATTCTCCTTTGCCTGCCACTAATTCGCACGATGGTTAGGGCGGTATCGATTCATGATGAATATCTGTCTAACGTGCAGATTGAAAGCGCCAGTAGGGAAATTGATTGAAATATTTCTTAGATTACGTCGATGCGGTAGCGGTTCCTTGGCACGCATAATTTAATCCACCCCTTGCTCACGTAGAGGAAAGGTCGGCTACGCTGATCCCTTCGAACTGCACTTTTAAGATTTGGCAACGGCCTTCGAACACGAGTAGAATGCAGGCAACGCGGGTGTAGCTCAATGGTAGAGCAGAAGCTTCCCAAGCTTACGACGAGGGTTCGATTCCCTTCACCCGCTCCATAGGGGAAACGGCTAGAAAAAGCTGCTTACTCCGCTCCACAAAATCTGTTTCGCTCCACAAAATCTTCATCTCCCCAGCGGGCTTTCGCTTGTCAGCCAGCTGTCCTTGTTGCGCCCGCCGCGTGAGCCGCAGCCATCTTTCCCAAAAAAATCTTGCAGAAAATCAATTTCCCTATTGCATTTCGCAACCGAATCGGTAAAATAGCATTCATTGATGGTAAAGAACGGTACTAAAAACAATAAGACGTACCTACCGGTTGAAGCACCCACCCTGAAGCACCACGAAAAGGAAAGAACGACATGACCACGACTACTGACTTCGGAAAGGTTGTCAGGATGGCCCGCATTCAAGCCAGTGTGAAATTGAGTGACATGGCAGCAGCCCTTGAAGTATCGCCGGCGTTCATCAGCAGTTTGGAAACTGGGCGCAAGCGTGTTTCAGATGAGTGGCTGGTGAAGATTGCGTCCTATCTTCGCCATGATTTGGGCCAGGCCGTACCGGATCTCGAGACAAAAGCAGCTGTCTCGAACGGGTCGGTCAACCTGGAAGGCTTGTCTCCGCAACACCAGATGTTGGTTGCTGGATTTGCCCGAATGAGAAATTTTGATGAGGAGATTGAGATGAAGTTCCGTGAACTGTTAGAAGCAGCCAGCCGAGGTGAATAGTGTCAAGCGAGTGTTATAAATCAGGTTTTCGTGTAGCAAAGTCTTCGGTGATGGAGATCCGTGCTAGGGCGATCAGCGTTCGGGATATTTTGATACCGGACGGTGCCCCTGACCTGGAGCTCTTCCTTGAGGGCCTGGAGCAGTTTGGTATTACGTACGACGTTGTTGAAGAGGGTTTCTTACCTCCCGGTGTCGAAGCTTCGTGCTTGCCCGAGAAACGTGTCATTTATATCACCGCGTCGGCGTTCGAAGGAGTTGTGCGTAACGAAGAGAGGGCTCGCTTCACCATCTTCCATGAGCTTGGCCACCTGCTTCTGGCGCACAGCCGTAGCTTCCACCGTGATTCCACTTTGGACTTTCCAATCTGGGAGAACTCGGAATGGCAAGCTGATCAGTTTGCAGCAGAAATTTTGATGCCGCTTGACGTCATCCGTGCGAAGAATTTGACCACAGCTGGGGAGCTGCGGGCTGAATTCGGGGTGTCGTACACGGCAGCATCCGTCCGCTTGGCAAAGCTGCGGAGCAGGAGGGAAATAAAAAACGCCTAAGGATGGGGATCCAAAGGCGTTCTCGGTAAAAGACATTCGAGCGGGGGACCCGTTTGTCTCTCAAGTATTTGCTACACGTTTAGAAGCAGAAGTTTAGTTGTGAATCTGCTGTTTGGCAAGCACTGAGTTCGGTATCAAGTCCCCAGTAACTGAAGGGAGATACGCCATGAAGACATGCGCATATCCGAAGTCAGTGCACGTACGCCAGTACACGCGAGTCCGCAAGGGCAAGCAGGAACTGGTCTGCGAGCACTGCCGCTCGCCACGTAGCTAAGCGGCAGGAGGTGGGGCGGCGTAGCCGCCCCATTCGAACACCACAACTTTACTTTTACTTTAGCCATGAAAAAAACTACTGCTCAAAAAACTGTTACCAACCATCGCGACGCAGGCACTGGCCTGTTTGTCACTAAGCGTTACGCTGAGTCGCACCCGAAAACCACGGTCACTGAGCGGAACAAGGTGCCGCCTAAGCGCAAGTAAGTCTTGACGGAGAAGGGTCGATACTGTGAGGTATCGCCCCTTCTTTTTGCGGCTACGCTTTCGAAAGTTACTTTGTCGGCGTCACGATCTTGCCTCTACGCAGATAGTGACGCTGCGTCGTTTTCACACTGTCGTGGCCCAGCAGATCCCGAGCAGCTTCTTCTCCCCGCCCATCCGCGGTATCGTCAGCAGCCTTCGCACGCAGGTCGTAGAAGCGGAACTCCTTAATGGCCTTGGCCAGCCCTGGAGTCTTCGCTGCAGCGGCCGCACGGGCCTTGTCGAACTGCGATCGCAGCGTCGGTGCCGTGAGCCGCTTTCCATGTTCGTTAACCAGCAAGGCGGCGGTCACAACCTTGTGGCCAGACTTCCGCGCCTCAATGCGCTCGAGCAGCGTTGCCAGCTCGCCGACCATCTTGATGCGCAGCGGCTGCTTGGTCTTCTCCTGGGTGACAATCAGGTGGTCCTCGACAATGTCGTGAACGGTCATCTTCAGCGCGTCCGCTGGCCGCTGGCCAGTTAGATATGCCAGGTCCATTGCGTCCTGCAGCGACGCGCTTGCACTGGCCCATACGGCGTTGTAGACGACGTCGCTGATGTACACGGTCCGTTTTTTGAGTGAGTAGCCCTGGATGCCTTCACAGGGGTTCGGCATGTCGGTGTAGCCCCAGCCGCGGGCGTGATTCCACATCGTCGAGAACACGCGCTTGCAGCGGTTTGCGGTCGTTGGCTTGTCGGCATGGTCTTCCAGGAAGTTCTTGATGTGCATCGGCCTGATCTGGCTCAGCGGTGCTATCGCAAACGACTCCAGCAAATGCTTGATGTCCGACCGGTACATGCGTGCGGAGCTGGCCGCCAGCTTTGGCACGACGTCAACCAAGTAGCGTTTCTCGAGGTCAGCGAACGTCGCGCCGGCGGTGGGCGCCACGACCACGTTCAGCTCCGCATACTTCTTCAATGCCAGAATGAAGTCGTCGCCAAGGGCGATCTCTTTCCGCTTGCCGTCGGGCCCTACCTGGTACATGTAGTAATACACCTTGCCGCTGCGCTGCACCCGGGGGTGCATGTGCGGTGGCATGTTCAAATTACGAGTGTTTCGTCTTCCCATCATTCCGCCTTGGCATTACCCATGTCTTCTCTTGGGGCGCTTCCCTACGCCCTTCCACGGCCGCGATCGCGATCACCGGCTCACCAATAGCGTTCACCCAGAAAGGCAGACCCATGGTGCGGAGCGCCTCGATCTGCTTCGACTTTCTGCGCCGCCCAGTCAGCCTCACGACTGCGTCAGCTGTCAAGAACGTTTCCATTATCCTTCCTTCGTCAGGGCGGTCGGATCTGCGCTTGTGCCTACAGCCGATGGGACGACGCGCAGGTCGGTAATGGCTTCGTCAAGGAACACCTTCGCGTCGATTTCCTGGATTTCCTGCGCCCACATCGGCGCAACGTCCTGTGGACGCAGTCCCGGCTCGCCGGGGTAAGTGTCCTTGCCGTGGTCTTCGATGTAGGTTGCAGCGCAGCCGCGCATACGCTCCACTGCCAGCAACGCGGCTTGATACAAATCGCCAGCATTCGCAGGATGCGCCCAGGGGAGAGCGTAGAGCGGGACAATAGGCTTGCCGCAGTCGGTCGCTACGCGCTGTACTTCATCACTGTTGCGGGACCACATGCGAACGTTCCCGTTGTCTGCGAACACCGCGAATGCGACTGGTTTGGCGGTTGGTGCCGGGTCGGCTTCGACCTGCTGGGCTATCAGCTTTTGGAACATTTGGCGCAGGCCAGGCACGCTCGTGCCGCCGATCTGCATCGCATTGAAGCCGTATCTGCTGGGGCGTGTGTCAATCCCGCAGGCGTGCAGCGCAGCGATGATCTGCGCATCCGTCGGCCAGTTGGCCGCGCTGGCATGGGTGTCTTGGCTCATGCTGCAGGTCCTTTCTCGCCGGTGCTGGCGGTGAATCGTTTCAACGGGCACTCCGGCAAGTGCGGAGTGCCTTGAGGCTGGCCGCAGCGCACGCAGGCGCACGGCGATCGCGTGATGTATGGGGTGCGCATCAGGCAGCTCCTGGCTTGCCAAGTGCTGCTACCTGGGCGCGGTCGTGCTGTTCGCCATCAAGTGGGAAGATCGTCACTTGCGGCCTGAGGAACATCGAAGCCGATGGCCTCTGGCTCGGCAGCTCTGCGAAGTCTTCATCGGGCGTGCCGACCAGGTCGGCAAAGTGATTGAGCAGGGCGGTGCGGTACTGCTGTGTGGACTGGAAGGTCATGGCATAGCCGTCGTTCGAAATCAAGTTGCGCAGCGGGCGCAGCATCAGCTTGCTTTCGGTCTCGGTCAGGTGGTCGGTGTTCATGTGGTTCTTTCTGGTGTTGCGGTTTTCACTTGAATCTCAGTGCTGTCGATGCCGCCCGGGATCCCGGCCAGGTAGACCGTCATCGAAACGCGGCCACCGTCCTGGTACAGCGAAAGGGCGTTGATGAATCGGTTCAGTCCCTGGTGCAGCACTGGCCGTGCGCAGTGTGCGGACTTGAGCAACAGCACCTGGTGTTTGTATGCGGTCGGATCCAGCGGAATGTCCTGGCTGTCGTTCACGCTGCCTCCTTGGCCTGCGCCTTGGCTTGTGCGCACGCGTTGCAGGCACCGCGCTGGACCAGCTGCTTCGCGGTGACGATCTTCCCGCACGCGCACTGCTTGCGGCGCAGGCTGATCGGCGCAGCGCTGGCCGTGCGCTCGCGGAAGCGCTCAAGGGTTCCGGCGCTTGGCGTTCCGAACCTCATGCCGCAGTCCTGGCCGGCGGCGCGGGCATCGGCATCCAGTGCGTCACTCGCTCGGCATTGATCGGCATTGCATCGACGTACCGCCAGATGCCGGCGTCTCGAAATCCAGTCCAGACGTCGTCATCGTTCAAGGCGATGAGGACTAGCGTGTCGTCGTCGGGCACGCTCGACTCGACCGGGGTCCAGCCTGGGCCAAGGGCTTGGATAGCCGTGCTCAGTTCGACAAATCGATTTTTAACCGCCTGCTTCGCCGCGCGGAACGGCTTGCTCGATGGGTGCGGAGCCGCCTCCAGCGCATCGTCGTGCGCTGCTTGAACGCGGCTCAGAAGGGTGGCGATCGCGTTCATGCGCTGGCAACCAGAATGTCGCGGTTCCCGGTCGAGGCCATAGCCGACACCACGCCGCGCTTTTCCATCGCTTCCATGAGGCGTGCCGCGCGGTTGTACCCAAGGCGCAGGTGACGCTGCACCAACGAGATGGAGGCACGCTGGTTCTTCAACACGATCTGTACGGCCTGATCGTAGAGTGCATCGTCGTCCAGATCCTCTATAGCATTCGATGCGGCGGCAGCAGCGCTCAGCGCCGCGCGCTCCCCTGCATCCTCCTGTGCTTTGCTCACCAGGTCATGCGCTTCGCCGCCCAGAGCGTCAACCACGTCCTCCAGCAGCTTCGCCAGCTCGCCGGTCATCAGCATGATGTCGTTATCGAAGCGCTCATCATCGCTGTAGGTAACGGCTTCGCCTTCCTTGATGACGTCCAGCGGCTTGATGCCCTTGATCGCCATCGATTCGGTCAGCACGAAGCTGATACGGTCGGTCCAGGTCATGGCCAGGCGGGTGCACTGCTTGCCGGCGGCGATGTGGCGGCGGATGTCGTCCGGCTCCAGCGTGTGCTTCACGTAGCGCACGGCGGCGCGGCTTTCGCCGGTCGCGCGCAGTTCGGTGTCCTGGTCGATCGTGAAGCCATACGGCGCTTCGTCCGCTTCCAGCCAGCCGGTCATCACGGCCACCGGCGAGCGCTGCACGCGCAGCGATTCAAGGGGCATGCGGTCGACGGCCTTGAGCAGCAGTTTGATGACGTCGTCCGCCTTCGACGGGCTGGCGGCATCGACCACCAGCCAGCCGTTGACCGGGTCGATCCAGACCCAGACGTTGCTGCGGATCGAGAAGGCGCGCGGCAGCAGCTCGTCGGCGACGCGCTCCTTCAGTTCCTTCATTGCCTTCTTACCCGGCGGGAAGCCCTGCTGCTCTTCCATCTCGGCGGCCTTGGCCTTGGCGACCTGGTTGATCACCGACGAGGGCAGCAGCTTCTTCTCGGTACCGAGCATCATCAGCATCTGCTTATTGACGACGTGGACCAGCTTGCCGTTGGCGCGTGGCGAATCCCAGCCTTGGCGCAGCAGCTCGTTGCTGCTGGCGGGCGTGAATGCCTGCGGCTGTAGCGCTTCTTCCATTTGCTCGGGTGTGAACTCCCATCCGACGGGTAGGCGGTAGGCCTGGAGGTTCTTGAGCCACATGTTATGCAGCCTCCGCGTGGACCAGCTTATTGACCGGGACTTGCCACGGTGCGTTGTCGAGGGTGCCCGGCACGCGGACGAGGGCAACCTTGGCGCCATTGCTGAGGTCGGTCTTGATCTCTTGCACGGTGCCGGTTTGCGGACCGGTATCGCTGTCGAATTTGACGGTAGTGCCAAGGGTGATCGTGTTCTGCTTCATGCTGTTCTTTCGGGCTGGTTTAGTTGTGACCAGCGGCTGCCGAGAGCAGGGCGCGCAGGTCGGTGGTCTCGCCGACCGTCTTCGGGATGGTCAGGTCGAGTTCATAAAATCGGTTCTTGTCGCTTTCGTATTGCTCGGAGATCTTTAGGTTCGCCACCAGCCAGTCGACGATCTGCTTGTCCGAGACCTCGCCGCCGCGGCGCGCGATGACGCCTGCGGTAACCTTGCTCTTCCCCGATGCCTGGGCGGCTTCCAGACCTTCCTGAATGACCGCGCCGGCCTTGCTGCCGTGCTTCTTGACGATGTTCAGCGCAGCAGTGCCCGAGATCTGGCCGGCGTTGACTGCCTGGTGTACGTCGCTGTTCGATTCGGCGAGCAGCAGCATGTCCTTGACGTGCTGGGTGGACTTGCCGCGACGGTCGGCGATCTGCTTCTCGGTCCAGCCGAAGCCGATCAGCTTGCGATACTGGACGCCGAGCTGCAGCGGTGTGAGCGCTAGGCCCGACGCGCTGTTGAGCATGTGCGCCACGCGGTCGGCATCGTTGCCACGGAACTGGCGGCAGTCGAGGGCCTTTATCTCATGGCCCTTGGCGATCGCGTCGAGCGCGGCAGCGTGGCGGTGGTGGCCGTCCACGATCAGGATGCGGTTGTCCTCGACCCGCACGTCTAGCGGCGGGAAGGTCGCGCCGTTACGCAGGGCTAGCGACATCTCGGCCACGTGGTCCGCGTTCAGCGGACGAGCGTTAAACCCTTCCTCGACCTCGATGACGCGCGGGTCGACGGCAAACTGGCTGGTCTTCGATACAGCCGGATTGTTCTTGTCTTCGGCTGCGGCCTTCAGGGAGGCCATGTGGTTTGCGTATGCCATAGTTATTTGTCGTTGGCCTGCAGCTTCTTTACGTCGATGCGCGCGCGGCGCTGCATATGCCGGCGGGCGACGGCCTCCAAAATCAATTTGAGGGCAGGGTGCTGGAGCATCTCGTCCAGGTCGGCATCCGTTTGGAGCCTCATGTGCGCCACTTCGAGGGCGGCGCGGTCTGGCGAGATGCGCTGCATGTCAGTACATGCGGAACTTGTAGGCCCGGCGGATCGACTCGATGCGTCCCAGGCCAGTGAAACGGAAGTAGCGGTAGCGGGCGAAGAAACCCATGTCAGCCGCTCACTGCCAGGGCGCTTTCCGACTCGCGGAATGCGTGCCAAGCGTCGGCCGGCACTGCGGATCCGGCTACGCCCAGCCAGTACGCGCGGCGCTCTTCGCTAATGCCGTTCCACCAGTCGATGCCGAGCGGCTGGTCGACGCTCGCCTGGTTGGCAAGTGCGCGCAGGGCCTGCGCCACTTCGGTCGTATCGAACATCGCCATGAATTCCAGCTCCCTCGACCAGATGCCGTGTTCGCGCTCGTAAGCAACGGAGTGTTCGGCCTGCCAGCCGTCCAAGACGATGCGTCGGACCACAGATGTGATCGAGTCGTGCATGTGGTAGATCGGAGACGGCAACTTCGCGGTGAATATGTCAGCGATTGCTTTAGACGCTGAGGCGGTCTTAGCAAGCTTCCCCACCCATGCACGCAGCTGCTGCGCCATCCCCGGCTCAAGTTCGAGTGCGAATCCATGGCGCAGGGCGGGAAGATGCTTGTCCGCTGCAAAACATTTGAGGCGCGTATCGTCGACATGAATCTCTGCCGGCGCGAAAGACTGGCGATCTTCACCTAACAAACGGCACGGCCTATCGAAACCAGTGAGCGCTGGCAGGCCCAGCACGTCCACGCTGATCGTGCCTTCTGCTGAAGGGTGCAGGCGCACGCCGAACTGCTGGCCTTCGATGTAGATGCCGTTCCAGTCACGGCTGACGGATGGGGATAGCATCACTGCACCTCGCCGCTGGTGACAGTGATACCGCAGGGGACATCAGCGAAGCGTTCTGCAGCGTCTTCAGCGGCTTGGCCGGCAGAAGGGGAAAGAGCGGTGTAGATATATGGCGCAACAAACGTTCGGACCAGAATATTGAAACGTTTATTGCCACGTGAGGCTTGAGGATGCAGGCAGCAAGGATCAGGTAGTGCCATCGTGTTCTCCAATCGGGCTCAGGAATAAGCGGTATCGATGGAGTTAATTATCACGTATGTGTTTAACACTGTCAAACACAATCGTGATTGAAGCGGCGAATATTTTGCTATGGGTAATGCAATTTGTTGGACAAACGCAAAAAAGCCCGCGTATGGCGGGCTTCGGCGTTCACGTTGATGAGTGCTTTACTTTTCCATCGGCTGGGCCGTTAATGCAATCAAATTGCGTATCTAACTAGCTTCATGTCCCACATCTTTTTCTCGGCGCAGTGCTTATTCCACGCCTGAGCAGACGTCTGCAGCTTGCCCTTGGCGAAGGCCACGTGCTCCATATTCATCCCGCCAAAACCATTTTGAGCGCGGTATTCGATGCAGACCACACTGGCGTCGTCGTTTGCCAGCATCCCGCCCCATTTTACGCTGTCAGGGTTGCGTAGTGCAGACTTAACTATTTTGGCTACCATAACCGTCTTCTGAAAGCGCAGCTCGATCTTGGGATCGGCCGGTTCCTTCGGCGCGGCCGTCACTGCCGGCGCCGGATCTGACTTCTGCCCGATCATTGATGACACGATACCGATGCCAATGAGGCCCAAGATCAGCCTTGACATAAGGCTCATACCCTGCCTCGGCTTTACACCACACTGTGGGCAAGCCTGAGCCTGATTACTCACCTTCGCACCACACTCGTGACACGCGACTAATGCCATATCTTTATCCCATCGGCATCTAAGCGTGCCGTAGCGCCTTTTTAATCTTCGTTTAGTGACAGATCCAGCCGAACGCCAAAGTGACCGGTGTCGCCTTCACCGTGGTCCCATCCGCCGCAGATGATCGCTGCGCATTCGAACTCTTCATGTTCGGAAAGGGCGCCGTACCGCACTTGCCGCCTGAAGGCCCGTGCATCCTCCCGTGACAGGTGCCCTACCTGGTATCCCTGGATCGTCACAAGGACTGCTTGCTTGTCATAGGGGTTGTCGTCGCACAGCTCTAGGCGCGCAGTTGTCTTGATGCGCACCCCTTCGATGGTTCGCTCTCCGCAAAGCTCCTTGAAACTATTCTCGTAGTACGATTCCCCTGCCACATTTACGCGGTACGCCGCCGGGCCGCACATAAACGGAACTTCAGTACAAAAATCCATCGTTACAGGCGCCCCGATACAATCCTGGCCGGCTGCCACATGACCATGCCGATGATGCTGCACTGGCCGCTGCGCACATCGATCGTAGGGAAGTCGCGATTGAACGAATAGAGGCACCAGCCCTCGGACTTTTTGATCAGGCACTTGACGATTGCCTCACCGTTCCAGTTCACCGCAAAACACTCATTGTTCTTCGGGCGGCGTTTCGAAGTATCGATGAGTACCTTATCGTCTTCGAACATCATCGGCTCCATGCTGCGACCTTTGATCGACGTAACCATCAGGTCCTCTGGATTCAGCCGCAGCTGGTCGATGACGTCTTTGGGAACCTGAAAATATCCATGATCGATCTCCATGTCAGGCTCAGCTACAAAGCCGCTCACCCCTGCCTGCAGGCGAAGCTTTACCGCTCGAATCGGTATGGTTGCGGGGCCGTCGCCAACCCGAACGCCCATCCCGCCGCCCACAATGGCTGAGTCGCTGGTGATAAATCCATCATCCTCTTGCTCGGCATGAGGCAGCGGTCGAGTCGGCGGCGTCACACTCGTGCCGGTAGCTGCCTCACCCCTTCCATTTGCCAGCCAGGCCGGGTCGACTTCCAGAACCTCCGCAATCTCAAGGATTTTGCGGGCCGAATTACGCAGGCCCGCCTCCAAGTTGCCGATGGTGCTCTGCGAGACGCCGGCGAGCTTGGCAAGCGCACCTTGCGTGAGGCCCTTGCGTTCACGGGCTTGAATTAGACGTTGTGCCAAGTTGTTCATATCACGAATGTAATACACTTCCTAAACACATTGGTGTTGACTGCTCAAACACGTTCGTGATAATGTGCCTTGTATGGACTTTCAAAAAATCACCTCTGACCTCTTGGAAGCTGGCCTGACCGAGCAGCAGCTTGCTGACTTGGTTCCTTGTAGCCAGCCGACGATCAACGCTTTCCGGCACGGCAAGCGGGGCGCTCGTCCATCAATGCTCATTGGAAGCCGATTACTTGAGCTGCACAAGGAGCGAATAGGTACTTTGGACGGTTCTCATCAAGCGCGTCGAAAGAATGATCTTCCACCTGCCATTTAAACTTGCCTCTGAACCTAATGGCCGACAGGGTCAGTAAGCGCCCTGATCGAACAAACAAGGTCACCTGAAAAACTAAAGCACTCCGTTTGCGCTCCCTGGTGAGCCTTTGAAGCAAGCGTGATTTGATGCCGCGTGAAGAGTTGCACATAGGAAATCATTTGCCTTCTGGAATGGTCTTCTAGCAGAAATGATAACGAGCCGTTCGCGGCAGCGATACCCAAGAGACGGAAGGAAATACTGTGGAAATGTTGACCGCTTACCAAGACATGATCAAGGTGCACGGCTGGACTGGCACCGCGGCGACGCTCGGCATGACCAGGTCGCAGCTTGAGGCGCGCGTGTACGAGGTCAAGGGCTCCGGCATGCGTGTGGCCACAGCGCTGTTAATCCAGGCGCACGCCGGCACCACGCATTTCGCCCAGGCCGTCGCAGCCGCATCGGGTGGGGTGTTCATGGAGCTGCCTCAGGCGGAAGGCCTCAGCGGCGAGCAGCTGCACGACAAGTTCCACGAGCTGTATTCCGAGCTGGGCGAACTGTCGGCCACATACACCCAGGCGGTCAAGGACGACGAGATCGACGCGCGCGAGCGCAACGACCTCGAAGGCATCGGCCAGCGCATGCACAAGACCATGGGCGAGCTAATGGCCCTCATGTTCCAGATTTACTGCCGCCAGCCGGCGGCCGCAGTTGAAGTAGCTGGTCATGGCCGCTGAACCGAAGACGACCCCGGACCCCACTGTGATCGAACCAATGCGCCGTCGCCTTCGTGACATGCCGCCTGCTCCAGCGCCGATGGACAAGAGCCACGTCCTCGCGCACCTGCGTGCCCAGCTGGCCGAACTGCAAAGCGAGGAGGCCGATCATGTCGCAGCTTGACGTGAGCGCAATCCCTGCTGAATTGGCAGGCCGGCCGCAATGGCTGGTCTGGAAGTTCGAACCAGGTGAGAAAAAGCCGAAGAAGATGCCTTACTACGTCTCCGGGCGCCGCCGTGCTGGTAAGCAGGGCAGCGACGAGGACCGCGGCGAACTGGTGTCGCTGCCTGCTGCGCTCGCGCGGCTTGGCGCCGGCTATTCCGGCATCGGCTTCGCATTCCTGCCAGGCGATGGCCTGATCGGTATCGACATCGACGGGTGCATTGACGAAAGCGGTACCGTCGCTCAGCGTGCAGCCGACATCATCTCCGCGTGCGGTTCGTACACCGAGTACTCGCCGTCCCGTAAGGGCGTGCACATCATCGTTTCCGGCGAAACCAAGACCTTCAAGTCAAACGACATCGGCCTCGAGGTATTCTGCGGCGCCCAGTTCTTCACGTTCACCGCGTCCCAATTCCCCGACACCCCTGGGCACGTTGCCGCGATCGATCCACGTGTGCTGGCCCGACTGCAGTTGACGGTTCAGCAGGCCAAGGGTGTGAGCCCTTCGCGAACTCAACTGGCAGCACCTGTCGCGACCGACGAGCGCGCGAAACTTGAATCGGCGCTTGCGTGCATCAAATCCGACTGTGGATACGACGACTGGATCCGGGTAGGCATGGGCATCTATGCTGCCCTGGGCCCGAACGGGCTGCCGGTGTGGGACTACTGGTCCTCGCGCTCCTCAAAGTATGCCGGGATCAAGGATCTTGAGGGGCACTGGAAGTCCTTCGGCGGTGACGGCGGCATCACGGTGGCCACGGTCTACAAGATGGCTGTCGATGCTGGCTGGCGTCCTCCGCGTCCTCCTGGTTCGCCCATTGCACTGAGGGCCGCGGCCACCACCAGTCCCGATGTACCGGCCTACCTTGACGACGTGCCGCCACCTTCCGCGCCTTCCGACCTGGTCGAGGCGCCAGGAATCGTTGTTCCCACCCTAGAGGTGCTGCTCGCGCATTTCAGCCTGATCTATCCGACTACCGACGTGTGGGACAGCCTGCGCCGCCAGCGCCTTAAGAAATCGGCCTTCACTGCATGGGTCGGCAAGGACCTGGCGTCGACCTGGGAGAAAGACCCGAAGCGCCGCACCATCCCGCGCGACTCCCTGCCTACCCTCGTGGGCGGCCGCGCCGTCGAAGGGGGGAGCGGGGGCGGCAAGCTGGGCGAGATGCTCGACAACCTGACGCTGCTGCGCGGGACCGAAACGGTCTGGGATGCAATCGGCCAGCAGGTGATGTCGCTTGGCGCCGTGCGCGCTGACTACACCGCCGAGCTGACGGGCAAGTGGCAGGAGCACGCGCAGCGCAAGACCATCGAGGCGCGCAACCTGGTATTCGACCCGACCCAGACCGCCGACCCGGTCAGCCACATGAACATCTTCCTGGGCTGGCCGCTGCAACCGAAGAACAAACCCGAGCTGATCGGACCGATCCTCGCGCTCCTGGCATCACTGTGCGACGCCGAAGACAAGACCGAGGACTGTGTTGAATGGATCCTGCGCTGGCTGGCCTACCCGCTGCAGCACCCGGGCGCCAAGATGCAGACCGCGCTGCTGATGTTCGGCGAGAAGCAGGGCACTGGCAAGTCGCTATTCTTCCAGGATGTGATGCTGCCGATCTACGGCGACTACGGCACGGTGGCCAGCCAACACCAGCTGGACTCCTCCTTCACCGCCTGGCGCAGCCGCAAGCTGTTCGTGCTGTTCGAGGAGGTGCTGTCGCGGGACGACAAGTATAGCCACAACGGCACGCTCAAGTACATGATCACCGGCAAGTCGATGAGCATCAACCAGAAGAACTTGCCTGAGCGTGACGAGCGGAACCACATGAACTCGGTGTTCCTTTCGAACGAGCCGCAGCCGATCCCGATCGAGCTGGAAGACCGGCGCTTCATGGTGGTCGAGGCGAGGCGCAAGCAGGACCCGGCTTTCTATGAGGCGGTGCAAGAGTCGATCGCGCAGGGCGGCATTGAGGCCTTTTATCACTTCCTGCTCGAGCTGCCGCTGGACGACTTCAACGAGCACACCAAGCCGCCGATGACGTTGGCGAAGGAGCGCGTGATCGAGTTCGGCCTAGCCGGGTGGATGAGTTTCCACCGCACCTGGAAGGACGGCTATCTGGATGCGCCGTACTGCTCCTGCCTGTCCGAAGACCTGTACATCATCTACAAGCGCTGGTGCGACAAGAGCGGAGAGAAGCCTCTGACGCTGTGCAAGTTCGCCGGCCTGGTGGGCAGCCGCGAGCACAAGACCAAGAAGCTCGTGGCGGTCGACAGCACGCACAAGAAGACCCGCATGGTGTTCGTCGTCGAGAACCCCGATTACCCGGACCCCTTGGATGAGCAGATCGCCAAGTTCAGGAAACTGTCCGACGTTCGTGCGGACCGAGTATTGCAGGGGTAGTCAGGGTTGCATGTAAACCCTGCGCGGCTGGAAGCCGCATGGATAGTGGGTTGTACCAGGGTGGGTAGGGTTTGCCGGGTTTTGCGCATGTAGGCGCGAATCGTTGAATTGTTGAGGCTCTCTTTTTTTGTGAGCCATATCTAAAACAACCCTGCATGCCTGCATACCCAGCTAAGAGATAGTGTCCATGCGGGTTTCAAGCGCGCAGGGTTTGAAAACAAGGCTGCAAAGCCTGCAAAGTGAGGAGCGGATATGCGAATGAACGTGAAGACCACCTTCCCGGCCATGGCCGACCGGATCAGCGAACTGGGCCGGCAGGGCACGTTCGTCGCCGCGGTGTCGCTGACCCGCACCGCCAAGGACGTCCAGGCCGCGATCAAGGACGAGATGCGCGCCTCGTTCGACCGCCCGACCACGTATGCCCTGAACGGCACCTTCCTCAAGGGCGCAACGAAGGCCAGCCTCGAGGCGCGTGTCTGGGTGAAGGACAACCCATTCGGCAAGGGTACGCCGGCTGACCGCTTCCTGCTGCCGCAGATCCTGGGCGGTGGCCGTGGCCACAAGGGTGCTGAGCGGCTGCTGCAGGCGAACGGCCTGATGCCTGCCGGCTGGTTCCTAGTCCCGGCTGCCGGCGCCCAGCTTGACGCCAACGGCAACATCCGCCGCAGCCAGATTACCCAGATCCTCTCGCAACTGAAGGTGCAGCGCGGTGCTGGCCACGAGTCGCGCGCCACCGGCAGCCAGCGCTCGAACCGCACCATCGCGCGCCAGGGCGTCACCTACTTCGCCTTGCCGAACGGGAACCGTGGCCTGCCTCCTGGCGTGTACCTGAAGCGCCGTTTCGCGCAAGGCAGTGCGATCCGCCCGGTCTTCCTCTTCGTGTCGAAGGTTGAGTACCGCGCACGCCTGAAGTTCCACGAGGTCGGCCAGGCCACTGCCGAGGCCCGCTTCCCGGTGCACTTCGAGGTCGAGCTGGCCAAGGCGCTGGCCACTGCCCGCCTGCGATAAGAACAACGTCATGCCGCCCGGCGATGAGGGCGGCAAGCAGCATAGGACTACGACATGACGATCTGGGCACCAAAACTCGCAGGCCACGCCTGCACCAAGATCCCGTACCGGGGCTTTGAAATCAGTATCGCGATGGACGACAGCTGTGGCGCACTCAGCGACTACAGCCGTAGCAGCATCGCTGTGTTCAAGGATGGGGTGAATGTGTCCGGGGCGTTCTATACCCAGGCAGATCAGTTGTACCTCGAGGCCGATGCCGAGACCTTGAAGTTCATCTTCGCAATGGTCGACATTCGGCAGCGATAGCACCCCCCCGGGGTTAGGTTCTTCCCGGGGTATGGCTGGCAAGGGTAATTCAGGCCCCGTCAGCGCACTAGCGGAACCCGAAAACATTTCCTGACAAACATCCTGACAACGACTCGAAACATATGCCGAACCTGACAACCATTGCCGACTGGGCCAAGCTGGTGGGGATCTCCCGCCAGTCCGCGTACGACGCGGTGAAGCGCTGCGAGATCCCGGTCACCGATGGCAAGGTCGACCCGGAGTATGCGTCGCACCTCTACGCGAAGAACACCCGCCAGCGCGCGAACGGCAACCGGCCTGACCCCCTGGCAGGTGGGGCGCAGCCCGGGGCGACAGCGGGTGCGGGAGGGGCGGGAGGTCCGGAGTCTCCAGCGAAGGTGCCGGGCTACGATTCGAGCCGTGCGCGCCGGGAGGCGGCGGAGGCAACGCTCGCCGAGCTCAAGCTGGCCGAGCAGGCTGGCCAGTTCCTGGTCAAAAGCGAAGTGGATGCGGAGGTGTTCGAAGCCGCACGTGCGCTGCGCGACGGCCTGGTGAACTGCGCCCGCCGTATTGCCGCCGACGTAGCGGCCCTGACTACCGCTGACGAATGCGAGGCCGTGATCGAACGCGAGCATCGCCTGCTGCTCGAAAGCCTGGCGCACGGCTTCAACGAGAAGCTGGGCGCCCAAGTGGAGGCGGCGTTCGAATGATTGGCTTCGCACCAGCTGCCGCCGTGATACAGCCAGCGCTGGCGCGCGGGCTTGCGCCGGACCCGAACATGACGGTTGACGCCTGGGCGGACCGGTACATGATCATCCCGAAGGAGTCAGGCGCGAACGAGGCGGGCAAGTACCGCACCAGCCGCACGCCGCATGCGCGCCAGGTGATGGAGGCGTTGTCCGATTCCCATTTGTGCAAGACCGTCGCGCTGATGGGTGCGTCCCAGATGCTCAAGACGCAGGTCGGCCTGAACTGGTTCTGCGCGAGCGTGCACCAGTCGCCGGCCAACTTCCTGTGGATCCTCCCGACCGGCAAGCTCGCCAAGCGCACCAGCGCGCGCGTGAGCAAGACCATCGCTGCGGTACCGGAAGTGCGGGAGCGTGTCGCTGCGCCGCGCTCGCGCGATTCCGTCAACACGCTCGACACCAAGGAATACATTGGCGGCTCGCTGCATATCGTCACCGCTGGCGCCGCGGCTAACCTGTCGGAGATCCCGGCGCGCCGGGTGCTGTTCGACGAGGTCGACCGCGCGGAGAACAACGTGAACGGGGAGGGCGATCCCGTCGCCTTGGCCAAGGCCCGCCAGACCACGTTCGAGCGCAACCGCAAGAGCTACTTCCCCAGCTCGCCGACCATCACCGGTCAGTCGATTATCGAAAGCCTGTACCAGCAGGGCACCCAGCAGGAGGCGCTCGCCGAGTGCGTGCACTGCGGCCATGCACAGCCCCTGGTGTTCGAGCGCCTGCAGCAGGACGACGAGGGGCGCGCTGTCTACCCTTGCGTCGACTGTGGCGCCGTGATGTACGAGACCGACAAGAATCGCATGTTCGCACGCGGCCTGTGGTCCCACGGTGTGCCGGGCGATGGCGAGACGGTGAGCTTCACGATCAACGCCATGTTCGCGCCCTACGGCTGGCTGCCGTGGATCGCCATGCTGCGCGAGTACCGCGCCGCCCGGGCCAAGCTGGACGAGGGCAGCGAGGAGTTGATGATCACGTTCTACAACACGCGCCTGGCGCGCTGCTGGGAGCGGAAGAAAGAGCAGACCAAGGCGGGCGAGCTGCAGGCCCGGGCCGAAAGCTACAAGTGCGGCACCGTCCCGAAGGGTGGCCTGGTGCTGAGCGCGACCGTCGACACCCAGCCCGACCGTTTCGAGCTGAAGGTCGTTGCGTGGGGTGAAGGCATGGAAGCCTGGATCGTCGACTACCAGGTGATCCCCGGCTCGCCCTCCGACCAGGCCACCCAGGACAAGCTCGAGGAGGCGCTCCAGGTCCGGTACCGCCATGACGGCGGACGCATGCTGGCGATCTCCGCTGCCTTCATCGACTCGGGCGGCGCAAATACCAATGACGTCTACAACTTCACACGCACCCGCCAGCACCGCCACATCTACGCGATCAAGGGCTCATCCACCCCGAACAAGCCTATCCTCGGCGTGAAGCCTTCGCTGGTAGATGCCAGCTGGCAGGGCAAGACCATGCCACACGGCGTCAAGCTGTGGATGATCGGTACCGACACGGCGAAGGACTACCTCGCAGCGCGCTACCACCTGCCCAGCGGCCCGGGCGCGATCCACTTCCCGGCCGATCTGCCGAAGGAGTACTACGAGCAGCTGACCGCCGAGTACTGCGTGAACGTCTTCAAGCGTGGGCGCAAGGTGCGGATCTGGGAAAAGAAAAAGAGCGATCGCAACGAGGCGGGCGACTTGATGGTCTACGCCGTCGCGTGCGCGCAGTACCTGGGCCTGCACAAGAAAACCCCGGCTCAATGGAAGATGGTGCGCGCCCTCGTGGATCCTGACACGCCCGACATGTTTGACCAGCCAGCAGCGGCAGACAGCGACGCCGCACCGGCACCCGCTGCAACACCATTATCTCCACCACAAAATAATACCGGGACCGACCCATGGCAGCCGACAGCGAAGCCCTCCTCGAACTCCAGCGCTTCGCGTCGGCCTACCGGGAGGCAGTGGTGAGCGATGTAATCCTGGACAACTCGGACCTGGTCGACCGGATCTTTGAGTTTATCGTTGTCGAGTTCCCCGACATGCGCGGTCGGGCGGAAGAGCTGAAGCAGATGGCGCGTCGGGAGTTTGCCGGCATCGAGACCTATATCCCGCGCCGGTCGCAGGCCGAGCGCGACAAGGTCGTGCAGGACGTGCTTCGGATGTTCGACGGACGTAACGCTGCCGAGGTGGGCCGCCGCCTGCAGCTCAGCCGCGCCACCGTGTACCGGATCATCAAGACATCGGGCCGGCCTAAATAAGTCTCAGTTTTCCGAGAATTGAGACAGCCGCCCCGCTACCCTTGGCGGCATGGCCATCTCTCAACTAGACCTCGACGCGCTTGACGCAGCAATCGCCTCCGGCGCCCTGTCGGTGGAATTCGACGGCCGGCGCGTTACCTACCAGAACACCGCGCAGATGATCGCCGCGCGTCAGCACACCGCCCAGGTGCTTAGCGGCGGAATGCTGAGCCGCGGCCCACGCCTATTTGGCTTCCGCTTCACCACTAGCAGGGGCGACTGATGCCGAATCTGATCGACAAGATCGTCGGCTGGGTAAGCCCGCGCGCCGGCATCTCGCGGCACTTCGCGCGCCGCCAGCTCGAGCGCGCCTACGAGGCCGCCAGCCCGCGCGACAGCTGGCGTCCGCGCCGCGCCGGGGCCAGCGCAAATTCGGACCACCGGGCCGACGCCCGGACGCTGCGCACCAAGGCACGCGCGCTGGTCCAGAACGTCCCGTACATCTGGGCCGGCCTGGACGGCCTGGCGGTGGCCACCGTCGGCGCTGGCATCATCCCGCGCGCGACCGGCCGCGAGAAGGAAAAGATCAACCAGCTGCTTAAGGACTGGTGGAAGGTTTGCGACGCCGATGGGCGCTTCGACTTCTTCGGCCTAGTAAAAGCAGCTTACTTCGCTATGGAACAGGACGGCGAAGTGCTGGTGCGCCTGCGGACTCGCCGTGCGAGTGATGGCCTACCGGTGCCGCTGCAGCTCCAGCTTCTAGAGATCGACTGGCTCGACGACGCGCGCTCGGGCACATACAACGGCAACCAGATTATTAACGGCGTAGAGTACGACATGCTGGGCGCGGTCGCCGCCTATTACCTGTGGGATCAGCACCCGGGCGAGATCGCTGTCGCGCGCGGACGCGCGCAGAGCCAACGCGTGCCGGCCAAGGACATCATCCACCTGTTCAATCCGGGCCGCCCCGGGCAGGGCCGCGGGTTCACCCGCCTGGCGCCCGTAATCACCCGGGTGCGCGACCTCCAGCTGTACGAGGACGCCGAGCTGGCGCGCAAGAACTTGGAAACGCGCCTGTCGGTCCTGGCCAGCGGCGACCTGTCGCAGATGGACAACCCAGCTGGAATGGGTGAGGGCGGCGCTACACAAGGGTCAGGCATGCGCGACATGGGTGAGCTGGGCGGCGGCAGCATCTTCGGTATGCCGTCCGGGATGAACTTTACCGTCGTTGAACCGAAGGCCGCGCCGGGCTATGTCGACTACCTCAAATTCAATTTGCACCTGATCGCCGCCGGCATCGGCGTGCCGTACCACCTGCTTACCGGAGACTTGAACGAGGTGAACTTCAGCAGCGCGCGCGTTCGCCTGCTCGACTTCCGCCGCGGGGTGACGCAGATGCAGTGGCTGACGCTGATCCCCAAGCTGCTGGTTCCGATCCACGATGCCTTCATCGAGCACGCGTACCTTGCGCGCCTGATCAGCGCAATCGACAAGGCGGTCGACTTTAGCCCTCCGAAGTGGGATTACGTGAATCCGGAGCAGGACGTAAAAGCCGATCTGGCCGAGATCGGCGGCGGCTTGGCAAGCATTAGCGAGAAACTCCGCCAGCGTGGTTACGACCCGGATGTCGTCTTCACTGAACTGAAAGGCGACATCGACAAGCTGCGCGATATGGGGATCCTGGACGTGCTGTTGTTCCTGCAGCGCGGCAATCTGCCGACTCAGCAGCAAGCCACTGAAAAATAAATTGTTGATTTGGAACCTGAATGAAACTCGTTGACCGACTGCAGTTCCTGACTACCGCCACTAGCACCAACACCGTAGCGGTGGCTGGTTCGGTTGTTGGCGCCCGCACCCTCGCTCAAGCGATCGCTGACGGCGACCTGGCCCTGGGCGAAACCATCCCGCTAGCCGTGGAGATGGGCAGCGTTTTCGAGATCAGCGAGTTCACCGTCACCAGCGCGACGCTGCTGACCCGCGTGCAGGTCCTCGGCAGCTCGAACGGCGGCGCGGCAGCGGTGTTCCCCGCTGGCGCCAAGGAAGCGCTCTGCACCGCGCCGGCCGACTATCTCAATGGCGTAAGGATCACCGACCTAGCCAATGTCGCCCCGGCAGATTCGCATCTGCTGCTGCTGACGGACCCAGCAACCGGCCAGACGCTCAAGGGAACGGTTGCGGCCCTGCGCGCTTTGTTCGGCGCCGGCGCTCCGGCTGACACCACCGGCCCAGCCTTTGCTGGCGGTGCAGCGCTGTCGTCCTCTAACGTCACCGCCATCTCTTTTGATCTTTCGTGGCCAGCTGCCACCGATGCGGTGGGCGTGGCGCGCTACGAGTACAGCCTTGACGCCGGCACCACCTGGGTGAACGTGGGCAACGTGCTGACCGTGAACGTGTCCGGCCGCACCGCATCGACCACCTATCAGACCCGCGTGCGCGCGCTGGACGCCGCCGGCAGCCCGTCCAACGTGCTGGCACTGGCTGTCACCACCGCAGCGTCGGCGGATACCACCGACCCCACCATGTCGGGCAGCCTGACTACCGCCAACGTCACCGCGACCGGCTACCGCATGCAATGGCCAGCGGGCGCGGACAACGTTGCCGTGGTCGGCTACGACACCAGCACGGACGGCGGCACGACCTGGGTCCAGCAGGGCAACACCTTGCTGCGCGATGTGACGGGCGCCACGGCTTCGACCCTGTATAACCTGCGCGTGCGAGCACGCGATGGTGCCGGCCGCACCTCTAATGTGCTGGCAGCCACCGTTACCACGTCTGCGGCTGTCGCCGGTATGGATTCGACTTACACCATCCGAAAGTCGGCTACTCCTGGCGGCGCGAACTTCCCCGCCGTCATCTACCCAGCCGCAGGCAACATCTCGACGAACGGTTACTACGACGGCTCGGTGGCACTTCAGGTCAAGTCCGGCGCAGGGGTAGCGGCCGGCACTGCCGAACTCGTCATGTGGAGCTGGAGCAAGCGCGACGCGCAAGGCAATCCAGTGCGCCCGAACATGGCCACGCAGACGAGCAACGGCCAGAAGCGCGCGCCGACTCGCCTTGGCGGCTGGGCAGACGGGGACACCTCGAATGCCTACTATGGCCTCTATGGACACTCTGCCGGTACCCTGTTCATCTGGGGCAGCGCGGGCACGTATGACCTGTGGCTCGAGTATTCGGATGGCACTGCAGAGCCGTATGACAACGGCACTGGCACACCAATTGGAATGGTTCTGACCTGATGACCTGGCTTCGAACATATGACGGGCGCCCTGTTCGGCTGCCTGGCGGCCTTCTCGACCTGAGCGCAGCGCCTGTCGCCGCGCCTGTCGCCCCGCAGCTGACGACCATGCTCACGCTGAGCGAGTTCAGGACGGCGCACACGCTGGCTTTCCCGGTCACGCAGCGCAAAGCCGGCACCTCGGGCGACGCGAACGGCGGCCATGCTGACGTCGCATTCCTGTTCGACTTCGCCGGCGAGCTTCCGCTCAGCCTGCAGGCGCGCGTCGTCGACGCCGACACCGGCGTTTCCATTCCCGGCGCCGACTGGAAGCAGGCGACCGACATCGTGCAGCTTGCGCCCGGCAAAGGGCTCGCATTCATGCCTGGCGCGCGCATCGGCACGAACTACCTGCTCCATATCCGCGTGGGCACCCTGCACGATGAAGGTGGCCAACGTTGGGGCGTCGGGCCGGGCTTGGGCTGGCTGGGGCAATCGAATACCGTTGGCCAACTTAGCGCCGGCGGCGCGTTTGACCCAGTGCCCGGCACCGCACTGAACGAGGTCAGCTATTACGCCACGAAAAAGAGCTGCTTCCGCGGCACTGACGGCTTCGTCTCGACCGGCGCGACGAACGGCACCGGTAGCACGAACACCGGCAGTGACGCAGGCGCCTCACAGGGGGGCGCGATGTCCTTTATCCGCATGCTCAGCGCCGCCTTGTCAGCCAAGTATGGGCGCGAGATCCCGGTTTTTCTCATCCCGTTCGCGTTCAACGCCACCGGGATCGAGGCCTTCCTACCGGGCGGTTTCGCCTATAGCGCCCTGTTCCTTGGCACCGGCGCGAAAGCTGGCCCGGTCAATCTCAACTCGTCCGCCGATTACATGCTCGGCGATGTCGAGGCCTGGCTCTTTCACGGGATGGAGTCGAGCGACAGCCTTACGCAATTGCAAACCGAGCAGGCGCTGAAGGACCTGTATAACGACGTGCTGCTCGCGCACGCGACGAAGTTCGGCCGCACGGCCGCAGACCTGGCCTTTCTACCTGCGGTGCTGGGTAGCTACGGTTATAACAATGACAATCAGCCGCCGATGCCTACCGTGCCCAATGTCGAGCTGCGCCGCGCAGCCGTCTACGCGTTTGACGCCTACGCCCGTTCGAATAACTGGTCGAAGGTGCGCGCCGGCTGGGAATGCTTGGACCTGGACCCAACCGTGCCCGGGACGTCAGAGGACGGTAAGACCTCCGCTGACAACCTGCACATGCGCGATATCGTCGGCAACCCTGACCAGAAGTTCCGCCGTATGGGTAAGTCGCGCGCGCTGCAGGCCGTGCTACATCTGTGGGGGCTGTCACCGTATAGCGCCCTGGGCCCGAAGCCTATCAGCGCGACCCGCGTCGGCAACGTCATCACCGTCACTGTCGCGCACGAAAAGGCCGGCGCAATTCTGAGGCTGCGCACCCCCGACCAGCCGGCGACGGGCGTGCAGGTCAAGGAAGTTGGTAGCGGCACGATCGTGGCCGGCGTCGTCGCCATCATCGCGGCTGACAAGTTTACGATCAGCGTGCCGGGAGGTACTGTCTTCCCGGTCACGGTGGGCAACCTGGTTGGTATGTACGCGAATCCAAGCAACCCGATTGTTGATGATGTGCCGTATCCATTCGTCGACAACGGCGCCGGCGGCAACTTGTTCACCGGGTCCGACGTCATGACCAACGGGCGCACGGTGCGCACCACGACAACCCTCTTCACGGTGAACTGATGCTTGGATTTTCAGCAATCGGAGAGCTGGCCCTGGGCCAGTTCCCCAAGCGGGCCCCGCCACCGGCACCCGACCCTGGCGGAGATGCCATCGATGCCGCCGACGTGCCGGCACCGCGGGTGGTGGTCTTCGGCGGTGGCTCGCGCGTCGTCACCTTCGGCGGCGGTAAGCGCGTCGTATATTTTGACGTCCCATCTACTGCACAGAACAAAGGAAATTTAATGACGAACGCACCGGAACCATATTTCAGCGCCGGCAAGTGGTGGGTCGACAAGGATCCAGACGAGGAAAGTTTTTTCGTCGCTAACATCACGAAGGAGTTGTCCGATCGCGGCACGTCAGCCGTATCGGTTGAGGAAGTCGTCGCCGGCGTGGAGGTGCTCATACCGCCAGCAATTCAAGGCAACTTCGTCGTGATCAAGCTCGGCGGGATGGACGTCGCGCAGGGTGCGGAGAATTACTGGACTGCCCGTGTGCGATGTGCCAACGGCGAGCGCTTCGATCGCACCATGTGGTTTAACCGGGTCGATAACTGATGATTAACGTACACGACCTGCCTGCGGTTCGCGAGCTGCTCGCGAAGGAAGCCGCGGGCGTCGCGCAGCAAGACGTGCCGACGACTGCTGCCGCATTACCGTCGCCAGGTGATGCCGGCCTGCAGCTGGGCGAGGCTGTCGAACGGCAGGTTGTACCCCCCTATCCAGCCAAGAACCTGGTGATCGAGGCTGGACGCTACTACGTGTCTGATTCAAAGAATTAGCGCAATAAAAAATCTGTCTCAGTTTTCCGAGAATTGAGACAGAGCAATCAGCAGAATGGGCTACATGACGACGCCTACTGCTCAGCCCTCCATCCACCCATCAAAAATTGGCACCGGCACGATGCCGGTGCAGACTCGTGCGGCGGTCTTGGAACCCTCGACTTTTAACGAGGCCGCTAACACCATCGATTGCGTCTGGACTACTACCGGCGCACTAGTGCGCCGCTACGATTGGCACCGCGACACTTATTTTGACGAGGAACTGGTGGTAACGTCCGAAGCCGTCGATATGTCGCGCTTCGATGCCGGGGTGGTGCAGGTTCTCGATAACCACCGAATCTATAACGGCGTCGACTCGATTATGGGCGTTGCCACGAAAGGCAGCATCCGGGGTGGGCAGGGCCTTGCCACTCTGCGTCTGTCGACGCGTGACGACATGGCTGGCAAGGTTGCTGACATCAAGGCTGGCGTCATCCGCTCCATTAGCTTTGGCTACGTTGTACGCAAGTACGAAATCACGCCGGCGGTTGACCGCACTGACGGTGGCAGCGTTCCACTGTACCGCGCCATCGACTGGCAGCCATACGAAATCAGTTTTGTTACCGTCCCTGCCGACGCTAACGCAAGCACGCGTGAGCAGCCAGCTGGCGGTATGCCATGCGAGTTCATCACCCGGGCGCCCGCCCATCCCGTTCCACCCAACCAGGAAGACAATATGACCACTGCTACCCAGTCGGGCGCCCAGAACCCTGCGCCTGTCGACGCCACCCGTTCGGCCGCCCCGGCAGCGTCGGCACCACCTGCCGCGCCCGCTGCCTCGGACCCAGCTGCTGACGATGCCGCAACCCGCGCCGCCCAGGACGCAGCCACTCGCTCGGCTGACATCACCGAGCTGTGCGTCCGCCACGGCGTGACCAACCTGGCTGCTGGCTTGATCCGCAGCGGTAACACCGTCGACCAGGCACGCGCCGCCGTGCTGGAAGAGCTGGCCCGTGGCGATGCCGCACGCGGTGGCCACAATAACGTGCGCGTTCTGACCGTCAGCGACGAGCATCGGACCCGCATTGCCGGCATCGAGGAAGCCGTCATGCACCGCATCCATGCCGGCACCAAGCTGACCGACAACGGTCGCCAGTACCGCGGCATGAGCATGCTCGAGATCGGCCGCGACTTCCTGGAAGCGCGTGGCGTCAACACCCGCGGCATGGACCGCATGACCCTGGCGCAGGAAATGCTGCACTACCGCTCGGGCATGCACGGCACCAGTGACTTCGCCGCTCTGTTCGCCAACGTCGCGAGCAAGCGCCTGCGCGACGCCTACGCGGAGAACGCCGGCACCTACACCCAGTGGGCACGCCGCGCGCCGAACGCACCGGACTTCAAGAACATCAGCCTGGTGCAGCTGTCGGGCGCACCGGAACTGCTGCAGACCAACGAGCACGGCGAATTCAAGTACGGCACGATGAAGGACGCCGGCGTGAACTACGCCCTGGTCACCTACGGCCGGATGGTGTCGCTGACCCGTCAGGCTATCGTCAACGACGATCTGCGCGCCTTCGAACGTCTTGTATCCGCCTTCGGTGCAAGCTCCAGCCGCCTCGAGAACCGCCTGGTGTACAGCCAGCTGACCGGCAACCCGACCATGGGCGACGGCGTCGCACTGTTCGATGCGGCTCACGCCAATCTGGGCACCGGCGCACCGTCGGCCCTGCAGCTGTCCTCGCTTAAGGCTGGCCGCACCGCGATGCGCGTACAGAAGGGCATGCAGAACGAAGAGCTGAACCTGGCGCCGAACTTCCTGATCGTGCCGGCCTCGCTGGAGCAGGATGCCTACCAGCTGACCAGCTCTAACTATGTTCCTGCCAAGGCCGGCGACGTGAACGAATTCCGCACGGGCGGCCGCACCGCGGTCGAGCCGATCGTCGAGCCGATCCTGGATGGTATCAGTGCCTCCGCCTGGTACCTCGCCAGCAACAGCGGTCAGATCGACACCGTCGAGTACTGCTATCTGGACGGCGCCGAAGGCCCGGTCATCGACAGCCAGAACGGTTTCGAGATCGACGGCGTCACCTGGAAGTGCCGCCTCGATTTCGCCGCCAAAGCCGTCGATCACCGTGGCCTGTACAAGGGCAACGGCGCATAAGCCGCACCCTAGTAGTCCACCCGTCCAACAAACGATAGGAAGCAAAAGCTATGAAGAACAAGATCCAAAGCGGCAAGGTGGTCTCGGTCATCGCGCCGTACGCCGTCACCAGCGGCCAGGCCCTGCAGGTGGGCGCGCTGGTCGGCGTCGCATCGAGCGACGCAGCCAACGGCGTGCCGGTCGAGATCGACCGCGAAGGTGTGTACTCGCTGGCGGCCACCACCGCCGACGTGGGTGCCTTCGGCGCCAAGGCGTACTGGGACAACACCGCCAAGCGCATCACCGTCACCGCCGGCGCAAATGCGCTGGTCGGCTGCCTGATGGCGGCGAAGGGCAACGGCGAGACCAGTGCCACCGTGCTGCTCGACGGCGCGATCCGCTAAGCCCTGACCCGTCATGTTCTTCGCCAACCTTGAAGCCACCGCCAACGCCGCCGTGCTGAACCACCTGGCCAATGTCCAGGTGACGATCGCGGGC
The DNA here is from genome assembly GCF_059685855.1 of Telluria sp. ZB4P37. Lineage (NCBI taxonomy): Bacteria > Pseudomonadati > Pseudomonadota > Betaproteobacteria > Burkholderiales > Oxalobacteraceae > Telluria > Telluria sp. ZB4P37. The sequence continues at coordinate 113,481 of NZ_JCASID010000012.1, read as the reverse complement.
GTGACGGTGCCGGGCATCTTCCGGAATCCTTCGAGCGTTGCGGCGCTAGGGCACGGCGCAGCCGACACCAGCCCGACCGTCTCCGTCGCCTCAAGTGCGGTGATGGACGAACCGGAAAACCAGTTGATCCACATCGCTGGCGTACCGTATTCCATTGTCCGGCCCGAACCAGACGGTACCGGCATGACGAAACTCATCGTGGAGTGCGTGCAATGAGTACCGCCTTCTCGAAGGTGGTCAGCGCGGTCATGGCGGTACTCGCCGCCAGTCCGGCAGTCTGCAACACGAGAGCCATCCACCGCGCACGCACAATCGTGATATCCGACCAGGACGACGAGGCGGTCACCGTGCAGTGGGAGCAGGGTTTGCCCCGGCCCGGCACGATCAGCGGTGCCCCGATTGATTGGCAGACCCGTATCACCGTCGAGTGCTTCGCGCGCAGCACGCGTGAGACCGGCGACGTGGCGGTGGATCCGCTGCTGCAGCGGGTGTTCGAGCGCCTCAGCGCGGACCCGACGCTGGGCGGAATGGTTGACGACTTGGTCATTGCAGGTGTTGAAGCGGAGAACACTGCCGAAGGAAAAAAAACCGGGTGGGTTCGACTCACCTATATCGCAGAACACCGCACTGAAAATTCCCTCATCAGCTGACATGTACACACTCGACAAACCGAATCCCCGCGCGATCCCGCCGCTTCCCGGCGGGGGCTCGTACACCTTCAACGAAGAGCAGTGGGCATGGATCTCGAACGATCCAGCACCTGCCGAAGTCCCTGCTGCTGCAGGCAACGAACAGGCCGAGCTGTCGGCCGCCGACCCGGAGTAACTCATGCCGCGCATTATCAAAAATACCGTCGTCACTGCAAAGGTTCAAACCGGCTCCGGCGAAGACGCTGCGCCAACCGGCGCGGATGCCGTTCTCGTGTCCGATGTCAGCATCACCCCGCTGGACGCGCAGGCAATCGACCGCAACCTGATCCGTGGTTACTTCGGTGGCAGCGAACAGCTGGTCGGCCCGTCCAGCGTGAAGGTGAGCTATACGGTCGAGCTCGCTGGTTCCGGCACTGCCGCAACCGCGCCTGCCTGGGGCAAGCTCCTGCAGGGCTGCGCGGCAGGTGAAGGCCTGCTGACCACCCCTGCCCGCGTCGAGTACTCGCCGCAGTCGTCGAACCTGAAGGCGCTGACCCAGTATTACTACGACGACGGTGTCGTTCACAAGCTGATCGACACGCAAGGCAACTGCACCCTGTCGGCCAAGGTCGGCGAGCGCCCGGTCCTGCGCTTCGAATGGGTCGGCCTGGACGGTGGCATTGCCGCCACTCCAAACGTCGCTCCAGTCTATACGCCGTGGAAGAAGCCCGTGGCCATGACAAAGGCGAACGTGGTCGACATCACTCTGGGCGCCACCTATGCCGCTGGCGCGCTGAACGGCGGCACGGTCTACAACAGCACCGGCCTCGAACTGAACTTCGGCAACGTCGTGAACTTCAGCCCGATGCTGAGTACCGAGACCGTCGACATTACCGACCGGGCATCGACCGCATCGCTCGAGCTGGAACTGACCGCTGCGCAGGAAGTCGCGCTGATGGCCGCCGTCAAGGCGAACACGACGCAGAGCCTGGCCCTGACCATCGGTACCGTGGCCGGCAACAAGATCATCGTCTTCGCGGCGGCCGCGCAGCTGACCACCCCACGTAAGTCAGAACTGAATGGCAAGCGCCTGATCGGTTTCGATGTGCGCCTGGTCCCGGCCAACGGCAACGACGAATGGCTCATCGTCACCCAGTAATGGGTGGCGGTACCCCTTAATACTCAGATCACATACAAACAAATGGCACACAAACTCATCGTACGCAACAAGCTCAAGGTGCACGTCAAGGGCGAACTCAAGGACGAGGACGGCAGCGCTGTTCCGTTCGACTTCCACCTGCATTGCAAGCGCAAGACTCAGGAAGAGCTCAACGCCCTGATCGGCGGCGGCGCAAGCCAGCCGATCAAGGACTTCTTGAAGGAGAACACCGAAGGCTGGGACAGCGACATGCAGGACGAGACCGGCCAGCCGCTCGCCTTCAGCGCCGAAAACTTCGACCGCGTGCTCAACCAGGACCCGGGCATGGCGATGGTCTGCTTCCAGTCCTACTTGCGCGATTCGGGCGCTGTAACAAAAAACTAACCACGGCCGCGCGCTACCTGGCGCGCGGCCAGCTCCGCTTCGGCGGCGACGACGAGCCGCCGGCCGAAGAGTACGTGGACAAGGCGCTAGCCGCCTTCGGCCTGTATGCCGTCGATGCGCTGCAGCTCGACCGGGATGAATACTGGCTGTGGCCGGAGAACGACGAACCGTTCCGGCTGTGGCTCGCGGTCCAGACCCAGTGGAACGTGGCCGGCATGGGTGGGGCAATCGGCCTGAACTACCCCGGCGTCGAAGCCTGCATGCGGTTGAAGGGCATGACCCGCAAGAAAAGCTCTCAAGCGTTCGAACAGATACAGGCAATGGAACAGGTGACCCTCGAAGAGTGGGCACATCGACGTTAAGTCCAAGGAACAAAGCACATGGCATCAACTTCCCGTCAAGGTTCGGCAACCATCACCATGGGTGTGGACGGCGCGGACGCGTCACGCCGGGAGATTGAGACCGTCGGCGATGCACTGCGCCGTATCAATGCCGCGTCCCTCGACCGGCTCACTGGCCAGGTCTCGGCCATGGAAGGTAGGTTCTCCAGCCTGCAGTCCACGATCGGGAACGTCGCCGGGTTCAGCATCGCCGGTCTGTCGCTGGGCGCCCTGGCCTCGAAGGTCAAGGACGCTATCGACGTCATGGGCGACCTCGACGACATGGCCCAGAAGACCGGCTCCAGCGTCGAAAGCCTGTCGCGCCTGCAGAAGGTGGCCAACGCCTTTGGCGTCGACATGGGCACTGTCGACAGCGTTCTGACCAAGCTGGCCAAGGGCATGGCCGGTACCGACGAGAAGGGCACCAAGACGGGCAAGGCGCTGGCTGCGCTCGGTGTGTCGTCGCGCGCAGCAGACGGCAGCATCCGCAGCGCCGCTGACGTCATGGTCGATGTCGCCCACAAGCTGCAGGGTTACGAGGACGGCGCAGCCAAAGCCGCGCTGATGAACGATCTGCTCGGCCGCTCAGGCGCGGACCTGCTGCCGTTCATGAACGACCTTTCCGAGAACGTCGACAAGTTCTCGGCGGTGTCGGCCGAGTCGGCCAAGCGCGCCGCTGCGCTGCAGGATCAATTTGGTTTCCTCCGTGTTCGTACCGACGAGCTGTACACATCGGTAGCGGAAGCTACGCTGCCGGCGATGACCGACCTCGCCGGCGCAATGCTGGACGTAGCTAACGAGCAAACAGGCTTGACGTCTGGTAAGGGGGTCGAGTGGGCGGATGACATCGCGGTTGGCCTGGCGCGAGTCGTCGACGTGGCAATCCTTCTGCCAAGGCTATTCAAGGCCATCGCCGGGAGTTTCCAGACCGTTGCGGCGGACGTGAGCGTTCTGTGGGATGCAGCGCCCGTGAACATGGCCTACAAGCTCACCCAAGGCAGGGACCCGATCGCTGAGTTTAAGAAGACACTTGCCGAAAGAAATGCGGTCCTTGCGGCGGCCAACAATGCTTGGGACATTGCGTGGAACAAGCCGGCCAATGAAGTTGAGCAGGCAATGCTGAAGCGCATCGCCGGACGGGGCACCACGGCTCTGGCTGCGGCGGCGGGTTTCAATGATATTTTGCCGAAAGACCCAGCGAAGAAAACCCTCAACTATGGAGGTGACGACGCCGCGGATAAAGCTGCGGCTGAAGCCAGTCGCAAGGATGCCGCCCTGCTGGCTGAGTTGTCCGGGGTAACCGCCGACTACATGGAGAACCTGGAGCGGTTGCAGAAGCTGCGTGCCTCCGGCAATGTAGGCGAGGAGCGCTACATCGAGCTGGTCACCGAGCTGATCTCCAAGCAGCCCGGCGCCAAGAAGTGGATTGACGAGCAGGCGAAGGCGCTCGAGGAATCGAACAAGCGCGCGGCCGAAGGCGGCCGTGCCTGGGATGCGATCATGAAGACGCACCAGGCCACCACGGCGCGCACGATCGAGGACGCCACCCAGGAGGCACTCAAGAACGAGGAGCTGGCCCACACCTTTGGCTTGACCAAGTCGGCTGTGGAGCAGCTCGAGCTCGCGCGCCTGGAAGAGCAGCTGGCCCAGCGCGCGGCCACCCCCCTCACACTCGTCGAGATCGAGAATCTCGAAAAGCTGATCGCAGCCAAGAAGCGGAACGTGGCCGCCTTGGTCGCCATCGATTCGAACGAGGCTGCCCGGAAGGGAGCGCAGGAGCTAAACAGTTTCCTCGACCCGTCCAAGGCCGAGACCTTCGGCGACGCGCTGCGTGAGGCCTTCGGTAGCGCCGGCACCGCCCTGACGAAACTGACCGGTAACCTCGACGGCTTCGCCCGCCGCCAGGCCGAGTTCACCAAGCAGCGCGGCAATGCCGCCAACGCCTACCTGAACGGGCTCGACGACGAGCAGACCTACCTGCGCAACGTCGCGCGCCTGAACGAGATGGAAACCAAGGACCGGCTGGCCGGCTATGGCGACATGGCCAGCGCGGCAGCCGGGTTCTTCGGCGAGCAGAGCAAGGGCTACCAGGTCCTGATGACCGTGTCCAAGGTGTTCCACGCGGCCGAGCTGGCGATGACGCTGGCCGAGCTGGTCCCGAAGGGGATCTCGGCCGTGCTGAACCAGGCAAGCGGCGACCCTTATTCTGCCTTTGGCCGCATGGCAGCCATGGCCGCCATTGTCGCCGGCCTTGGCGTCGCGATCGGTGGCGTGGGTGGCGGTGGCGCGGACACGACTGCCGCCGACCGCCAGAAGGCCAACGGCACCGGGTCCGTCCTGGGTGACCCGACCGCGAAATCCGAATCGATCGGGCGCGCGCTCGGCCTGATCGAAGACAATACTTACCAGGGCCTGGAGATCAGCTCGAGCATGCTGTCGGTCCTGCAGGCGATCAATGTCGGCATCAATGGTCTGGGCAGTATCCTGTATCGCACGGACGGCTTCAGCACCGAGACGGCTGGGATGAAGGAAGGCTGGGTGTCGCAATCCTTCCAGACCGGTGTGCTCGGTGAGATCAACAAGGCGTTCTCGGGCGGCGAATGGTTTGGCAAGCTGCTGGGCAAGGCTGGCAATGCCATCTTTGGCGGCAACGTACATACCATCGACACTGGTCTTACCGTTGGCAAGGGCGCGCTCGGGCAGATCCTGTCGTCGGGAGCCAGCGTCAGCCAGTTCGCCGAGACCAAGAAAGACGGCGGCCTGTTCCGGAGCGACAAATACGGCACCCAGCTCGCCGCCCTGGGCAGCGAGATCAACGACCAGTTCACGAAAATCCTGGCCGGGATGGGCACCGCGGTCACCGAAGGCGCAGGCATCCTTGGGATCAGCGGAGATGCGTTCACCGACAAGCTTGGCAGTTTCGTCGTAGACATCGGCAAGATCAGCACCAAGGACATGTCGTCCGAAGAGGTGCAGGAAGCGCTGCAAAGCGCCCTGAACAAAGTCAGCGACGACCTGGCGAAGTATGCGGTTGATGGGCTGCAGCAATTCCAGAAGGTGGGCGAGGGGGCTTTCGAAACCTTGGCGCGCATCGCGACCAGCTACCAGGCTGTGACAGTGGTAGCTGACTCGCTGGGCATGGCCTTCACTGCCGTGGGATTCGATTCAGTCGGAGCGCGCGAGCGGCTGATTCAACTGTCTGGTGGACTGGAAGAATTCACGTCGAGTGCCGAGAAATTCCTCACCGACTTCTATACCGACAAGGAACAGGCCGACGCGCTGCGCACACGCATCAAGCCGGCCCTCGACCAGTACGGGATTGCGACCGGCGCCGCGGACTCGCTCAAGCAATTCCGCAATGTCGTCATCGGGCTCGACCTGACAACGGCTGCTGGCGCCCAGGCCTATGCCACCTTGATGCAGATTGCCCCGGCGTTCAAGCAAATTGCCGATGTCGACGCCTCTATCTTCGAAGAGCGCGCGGACTTGCAGCGACAGTACGACGAGCTGACCATGTCTTCTGCGCAGCTGCTGACCCAGCAGCGTGATGCGCTCCACGAAAGTAACCGCGCCCTGTTCGACCAGGTGCAGGCAGTCAAAGATGCCGCAGCAGCCTCGCAGACCGCGGCCCAAGCCGCCACTGCTCGCGGCGCAGGCCTGCTGTCCGGCGTGGACAGTGCCTTCGCGGCGCTGCAAACCGTGGTTGGTCGGGAGAAGGAGCTGTTACAGGAGGTCACTGGCAAACATCAGGCGCTGGCGTCCGCGTTGCGCGGGACGCTGGACGGAATGAGCGTGGCCGGCCAGGAGCCGCAGGAGCGCCAGACTGCGCAAGCCCAGATCCGCGCTGCGCTGCTGATCGCCAAGGCATCCGGTCCACTGCCGGACGTCGACAGCCTGAAGGGCGCCCTGTCGATCGTGGCACGGGATTCGTCGGCCATGTTCGCCACGCAGGAAGAGTACCTGCGCGATTTTTACTCCACCCAAAACGATATCGCCGACCTCGCGGGCCTGACCGACAAGACGCTGAGCGTCGAGGAACAGTCGTTGAAGTCGCTCGACGGCATTCTTGAAAAGGCGGAGCTGCAGATCAACGTGCTCAAAGGAATAGACCTTTCCGTGCTGACGGTGGCGGATGCGGTCAGCGCGATGGGCCGCGCCCTTGGTGCGGCCCAAGCTAACCCCGTCGCCAGCTCCGGTGGGAGCATCGCCAGTTTGTACCAGTCGCTGCTAGGCCGCGCACCCGACTCGGCAGGCCTGGCCTATTGGCAGGACCAGGTTGCTGGTGGCATGTCGATCGAGCGCATCCGAGAACTCATCAAGGGCAGCAGCGAGTTCGCCAGCTTGGGCCGCATTCCCGGGTTTGCCGCCGGCGGCGACTTTGCTGGCGGCGTCCGGATCGTGGGCGAGCGCGGTCCTGAAATGGAAATTACCGGAGCGAGCCGGATCGTCAGCCACGAGCAGCTGATGCGCCGGCTCGCCAGCCCATCCGAGAATAATGCAGCCCTGGCTGCAGCTGTTGAACGGCTGACGCGCCAGGTTGAAGGTTTGCGCTCCGAGGTGCGGGCTACCGCAACGCATACCGAGAAGTCTGCCCGCTTGCTTGGCCGGGTCATCAGCGAGGATGTTTTGAGAGTGAAGGCGGAAGTCTAATGAGCGGCATGAAGATCATCAAGCCTACCGTCATCACTGATGCCATGCTGATCAGCAGTTCAGTGGCCGAGCCGGCTGCAGGTGAACCGGCGTGGAACGGTGGGACAGCCTATGCGAAAGGCGCTGTCGTAACACGTGTGACCACCCACTGCCGATACGAGCGGCTGGTTGCCGGAGCCACGCCTGCTGCGCCAGAAAGCGATACGGCCAACTGGCTTAATCTGGGCCCGACCAACCGCTGGGCTGTGCTCGATCGGAAGGTCGGCACGGCCACCAGCGCATTAGGTTCGCTGACTATGGTGCTTCGGCCTGGAGGCGTGTCTGGCATCGGCGCCCTGGAGATCGTTGGCCGCGGGTTTACGGCGACGCTGAAGGATGCCCCGGGTGGCACGGTCGTGTACAGCAAGGCGGTGCCGCTCGACGGCACGGTAATCACGAGCATCTACGACTGGTTTTACTCGGAATTCGAGCAACTGACTGATGTCGTGCTGACCGATCTTCCGCAGCACTACGAGAGCGGTGAGCTGACAATTGAACTGACTGGCACGGGCGTCGTGTCGATGGGCGTGCTTCAGGTCGGACAGGTGATCGAGGTCGGCGATACGCAGTACGGCGCATCGGTTGGCATCATCGATAACAGCCGCAAAGAGAAGGACCAGTTCGGGAACATGGACGTTCTCGAGCGCAGTTACAGCAAGCGCAGCAGCCTGCAAGTCGTCACCAGGAAGGCTGAGTTCAACAAGATCTACCGCCGCCTCGCGTCGCTTCGCGCCACGCCCTGCATCTTCATCGGCGCCGACCAGGTCGGCTACGAGCCCATGATTACATACGGGTTCTACAAGGACTTTGGCATCGCCGTTAACTATCTGCATACACACCTGCTTAACATCGAAATCGAAGGGCTCAGCTAAATGGCAATAACATCTCTTTCACCTCTGGACCGTACCAGCCCATCGTTCCGTTCTGACGTGGATCAGTTCTTCGGGGCGCGTCTCCCGCTGCTGGTATCGGAGATCAACACGGCGGCGGCGGGTATGTCGGCCTACGCCGCGGGAGGTGCATTCGCCATCCCGTACACCTTCGACACGGCTACGGCCGCTGACGACCCGGGCGCTGGCAAGCTGCGCTTCAACAACGCTACGCAATCGTCGGCAACTTCGATGTACCTCGACCTGACCAGTTCGGACGCCCAAGACGTGAGCGGCCTTCTTGATCAATTCGATGCTGCAACGAGCACTATCAAAGGTAAGGTGCGGCTGGTCAAGGCCACCGACCCAAGCAAATGGATCACGTTTGACGTCTTGTCGCGCAGCGCACCGGGCGGCTACCGCAGCATCCAGATTAGCGGCGCTTGGGGCGCGTCGCCGAGTCCATTTGCGAACGGCGACGCGCTGGTTCTCTTCTTTCAGCGGACGGGCGATAAGGGCGATACCGGCCCGGCTACCTTCAACGTGCCGATATTGCATGTTCGGGAAGAGTACAGCGGGGGCACCAACGCGCCAAGCGCCGGTAGCGGTGCGGCCCGCGTGCTGAATACGGTTCTGCTGAACGGCATTACCGGCGCTTCGCTCGCAAGCAACCAAGTCACTCTGCCAGCGGGAACATATGATGTTGACGCGAGCGCAACGATCATCAACGGCGCCACACACCGCATCAAGATTTTCAATGTCACCGACAACGCTGTCGCGGCAATGGGCAGCAGTGCTTATGTCGGCCCCAACCAGTATAACGACGGCATCCCGAGTCGCGTCCAAGGCCGCTTCACCATCGCCGCCGCAAAGGTGTTTGAGGTTCGCCACTATGGCAATTCGGGCGGCGGTGGGCAATCGCCGAATGACGGAAGCAACGCAGCGTATGCCGAAGCAATTTTCAGAAAGGTCGCATGATGGGCAACATCTCTTACGTCACCTACGATGCCGAGGGCAAGTTGACCGGCGTATACCTGCAGGAGTTGCAACCGGAGCACGTCGACTGCCACATCGCGATCAGCGACGAGCAACGCCTCAACTGGCTGGCCTACCACGCAAATGAAGCACGCGATAGGATCGAGCTTCTGCCGCCCGCCGCGCCGCCGGCGCCCACCGAAGCTCAGGTGGTTGCCGCCTACATGGCAGCCGTGCAGCAGCACATGGACGCGCGTGCCGTCGCGTTCGGCTACGACAACCTGATCAGCGTGATCACCTATGCAGAGGAGCCTGCGGTCGCGCGCTACCAAGCCGAGGGCCAGGCTTTCCGCGCATGGCGGTCCTCGTGCTGGTTCGCCTGCGAGCAGATGCTGGTCGCCGTCAAGGCTGGCGACCGCACGGCACCAACGCACCAGGAGCTATTCGACGAACTGCCCGCCCTCGACCTGTCCGATCCGGTGGCCCTTACAACTTAATTTTCCACTATGCGTCGCCTAAAGCCCGCTTCCTGCGGGTTTTTTTTCGCCAGTTGAATTGTCTCAACTTTCCTAGAAATGAGACGGCTTCAACAGGACACTATGGACTTCTAGGAACGTCACGACTATGAGAGAAAAATTAATAAGCGAACCGTTCCCGAACCGCTCGCGTAGCTACACCGCGCATTCCCACGCCCTAGCCACCCAAGGTGGCCTTTCTTTCACCTGAAAGGTTCGCATGAACCCACCAACCCCACAAGGCGCAGACGACGTCGCCGAGGCCATCACCTGGCTCTGGATCTTCGGCCTGTCCCTTCTCGGCGGCTTCGTCTCGTTCTACCGCAAGCTGCGTGAAAAGCACGTGCGCGCATGGAATTTCACCGAGTTCATCGGCGAGATCGTGACCTCTGCCCTAGTGGGGATCATCACTTTCAACCTGTGCCAGTGGCTCGGGTACCCGCTGTCGCTGTCGGCCGCCCTGGTCGGTATCACCTCCCACATGGGCAGCCGCGCCCTCTTCAAGTTCGAGAAGGCGCTCGACGCGAAATTCCCACAAGCCAAGGAGGCAAGCGATGACCATCCAAAAAATCATTGAAGGCGTGCTCGAGCGCGAGAAGGGTTATGCGAATAATCCGAAGGATGCGGGCGGCGAGACCATGTGGGGGATCACCGTCGCGACGGCGCGCCGCAACGGCTACACCGGGGCGATGCGCGAGCTAACGCGCGAGCAAGCCACCTCGATCTACCTACAGGAATACGTGGTCGCGCCCGGCTTCAAGCGCATCGCGGCGATTAACACGCTGATCGCCGAGGAGTTGGTCGATTCCGGAGTGAACTGCGGCCCCGGCCGGCCCGGCCCATGGCTGCAGCGCACCCTGAACCTGCTCAACCGCGAAGCCCAACTTTTCCCTGACCTGGTCGTCGACGGCCAGCTCGGCCCGGCCACGCAGGCAGCACTGATGCACGTGCTTAGGTACCGCGGCGCCGACGGCGAGAAGGTGATCCTCCGGACGCTGAACTGCCTGCAGGGCGCGTACTACATGGAAATCACCGAGCGCCGCGCGGCGAACGAGGAGTTCTTCTTCGGCTGGCTGCTGCACCGCGTTGCAGCCGCATGACCGACACAGCCCGTTTGCCCACCCACTCGCAAAGGAAAAGTCTGATGAAAGCCCGTACCCTGATCGCCGCCCTGCTGCTAGCCACCCTCGCCGGCTGTGCCAATGTCACCGTCAAGGCGACCTACCAATATCCGGCATCGACCGCCGCGGCGAAATGACAACGCCGGCCCGGTTTCACACGACGCTGCAGGTTGAGCAGATCGGCGAAGCGCGCTGGCGGCTGACGGAGCTGCTTGCGTTTTACTCGGCGAAGTTTGACCGCATGATCATCGTCGGAAAAGGCTTCGTCACCGACTTTGCGAGCGTGCCGCGTGTGCCCGGGGCGTACCTGTTGTTCGCTGGCGTGGGGGAGCAGGCGGCCGTGGTGCACGACGCGCTGTACAGCAGCGGGGAGGTGTCGCGCAAATCGGCCGACGAGATCTTCCTGGAGGCGCTGGAGGCGTGCGGCGTGTCAGCCTGGAGGCGCTGGCCGATGTACTGGGCGGTGCGCACTCTCGGCGCTGCGCGTTACACCTCGTCGCAACCAGGGTTGCAGCAAGACCCGCCGAGCGACATCGATCGAGACACCATGCTCGAATAGCGCTCGGGCGCCGGCGGCGACACCACGGACGGCGGCCAGGTTAATGGCCAAGTCCACGTGGGTCGCCGTCAGGCGGTCGGTTCGCTTTTTCATCCAGGGAGCGTACCAGGCCCGCAATGAGCCGGGTTTGATTCAGCTCAACGGTGATAGACTTCCGCGATGCATGGAAAAGTCAAAAAGCTACGCAACCGCGGAGCCCGCCTGTCGGATCAGGACATCGGTCGGTCCGATTTTGTCGAGGGCGACGTCAAGTTGTCCGGCCTGAACGATACCTTGGTACTCACGGTGAGCGACCCTAACTCTACGGTCGGTGCCTCACTATTCCCCCAATTGTTCGAGGCCCGCCTCATCACCATGCATGGGAACAAGATGCTATTCAAGGGCGAGGAGCACCCCCAGGGCGACGCCGGCCCTGCCTTCGTTCAGGAGTGGGCTGTGGTAGTGGGGTAGGCGAAACACAGTTCACAAACCCAGTTCTTACTCCAGCACCCGCAACCTCATACACTTGCTCGTCCCGACTGTCCGCAATCGGCCCAGGCTGTGTAAAAACGCAGAGTGGACAGCATGCCAGCGACACCCGGCCTCTCAAAACGCTCTCCAAGGCGTTTTCTCAAGGTCGGGAATGGTAAAGAGACCCCTGAAAAACACGCTGATCTCGCGTTTTTACACAGCCTGGGCCAGTAGCGGACATAACCTCCTAAGAAGCCCGGATGTCGCTTAGCAAGCAGTAACCCGCCATAGATGAGATCCAGAGCGTTGGGCCCATTGGGTGTTTCTTAAGGGCCACGCAACCTGTGAGGAAAAAAACTGATTCGGAACCTCATACACATAACGTCCACAACCGCGCCTAAACTGGTGCTGTAACTGCATAACAAAAGCATTTGTTGGGTTGGTGAGAGTAATTGTGACCACTACATCATTCCCCCATTCGGGGTGATCTGTCGCGGCATGGACCGGTGTATCGACTACCCAATGAAATAATGCTCGAACAGAAAACTCGCTAACTTCTTCCAGATCTACTCTCATTTCTGAAAGTGTAGTCACCCAAGCATAGGATCTAAATTCCCACGGCTCGGGCCATCTAAAACTGGCGGTCGGGCCTATATTTTCAATCGCGGATTTTTCACCTACAACAAATCCAATTTCCCCATCACTGCCGAGATGCGTGCCAGACTCGATCACTTTTTCAGATGAATTCATGGCACGCTCCAAGTAGAAAGAATCGACGGGATTATTTTACCTTTTAAATCCCAGTTGCTCGCGCGCGTACATTTGAGCAAAATCAACACATCAGGTATAAAGGCATATTCGGCTCGTTATAAGTTCGCTTTAGCGCAAGATCGACAACCTGCGGCACCCTCCACAGCTGTAGAGGAAGAGCATACGTTGGTCTATGCGACGTCCCCTATCGGGCCAGAAGCGGACGAACAGATAACAGGCAAACACCAAGAGGAACATATGCTCGCAGCCTTATTGCTCAGCACTACTGTTGTTGTCAGCACAGACGATAGTTATCACATACCACAAGTTGAGCGCTCAATGCTTGAAGGAAAATGTTCTACGCAAGAGCTTAAGTTGACTGAGCAGCGCGGGACGATGACGCTCTCTGTCAATGGCAAAGTTCGTGATATCAGCGATACCTCGTTTGCGAAAAGCTACCTGTCAGGAAGCTATCTCGGTCGCTTTACCTTTACATGTCGCAGGGACAGCAAAGAGTTCTCTATCAACTTCTTTGGGTTGGAAGTTCCCGAAAATGGGGCCCCCAGGACGTCGACTGGGTCAGTCTCGTATGATGTGTCCTTCTCCGTCACCCAAGACTCAGCCATCTCAAATCAGGAAGTAAATCTGCACAAATTCAACATAAGACGCAACGAGCGCTGGGTCCGGTAACTTTTGAGTCGCATGTGCAATGTCCGATCTGGGTCGATTGCGGACGTAGCGCTCCACAAAGTTTTTTGCACCCGCATGGGTAGTGGGTCTTAGCAGTGCTTGCGCTGCAGTTTTGTGGAGCGGAAACAGCACTTCAGCCCGCATGGTTGTGCGATTCCTTATGCAACTTCCCAAGCTTACGACGAGGGTTCGATTCCCTTCACCCGCTCCATAGGAGAATTGCCGGTTTTTCGGGGCGCTCTCTGCTCCCCAAAAATGGGTTTGCTCCCCAAAATCCCTATTTCGTAGACCCGACGATCTTGCCCCGACGCAGGTAATGCCGCTGGGTTGTCTTGACGCTGTCGTGCCCAAGCAGGTCACTGGCGGCCTGCTCGCCGCGCTCGTCGCTTGTGTCGTCGGCGGCCTTCGCGCGTAGGTCGTAGAAGTGGAAAGCCTTGATCGCGGTGGCCAGCGCCGGGTGCTTCTCGGCGGCCGCGGTGCGCGCGTCATCGAAGTGATTGCGCAGCACGGCCGGGGTCAGCCGCTTGCCTTGCTGGTTGACTCGAGATCGAGCGGGCCGGCTTCACGGTGGACTACTGGTTTGCCCACCAGGTCAGTGGCAAGGTCTCGGCGACGCAGCGCCTGGAGTTCCGACAGCTGCTGGCCAAGATCAGAGATGGTGAGCGCCTGGTGGTCGCAAAGCTCGACCGGCTTGGACGGGATGCCCAGGACATCGGCGCGACGATCAAGCTGCTCGCCGCACGCCAGATCGAAGTCGTCGTACTCCAGCTCGGGAAGCTGGACCTGACGTCGGCGCCAGGGAAGATGATCTTGGCCGTGCTCGCCGCGATGGCGGAAATGGAGCGAGACCTGCTTGTAGAGCGGACGCAGTCAGGGCTGGCCCGGGCCAAGGCCGAAGGCAAGACGCTCGGCCGGCCAAGCAAGACCACCGCACGCGACCAGGCCAGGATCGTGGAGCTGCACGCTGCCGGCCAGTCGCTCACGAAGATTGCCGCCCAGTTCAAGATCGGCAAGGCGACCGTTCACAGCATCACCAAGGCCGCCAAAGCCGCAGCGCAGGCACCGGCCCCCTAATGTCACAGCGAAGGCACTCAAAGCCATCAGGAAGCTCGCAGCAGGCTGCACAGCCGAAGGGGTTGACATAAGGCGGTGTCCTTGAAGCGGCCACATGAACAGCGCCGCTAAACCCCTGCCCAAGCCGGTTGCCTCCTCCTAAAAAAGAGCTATAACTAGATTAGGTAATGCCATTAAGGAGAACGAAATGAAAGCGTTATTGCCGACAGTAGTCATTTTGTCCACGCTGGTCAGCCCAGTGTGGTCGCAAACCAAGCCAACCAAGCCAACGACCAACACACCAATGGTTGTTAATTCCGCAGGACAGGCAATTGGTCGCTACGTTGCTGACGCACATGGGCGCGTTGCTGTATTGATCAATTCTGGAAACCAGGTTGTTGCTATAGGGCTTACAAATGGTGCAGCAGGTTTAGATTGGGCAACAACAACTTACCCTCTTTTTACTTCTAGTAATTGTACTGGACAGGCTTATGTTAATGCCAACACTGGCCTGACGCGATTTGCAGGAACGGTTATTCCTGCGCCTTCGCCTCGCGGATTTGTTCAGTCAGGAGCGCCGCAGATGATCAATCCCCAGTCGTATCTTTTATCGGATGGGACATGTAATGCAACCACAGGGAACTCCCTGTTTGCCCCAGCCAATACCATTTCATTGGATAGCCCGCCCTTGTACGTCCAGTAAAGATCGCTGGCTTGCGAAGCGAAGATCGCGGCCAGTTCAAGATCGGCAAGGCGACCGTTCACAGTGTCATCAAGGCCGCGAAGAAGGCTGCGCAGGCATATCGCCCCACACCAAACCTGCAAAGGTCGCCAAGGCCACCAGGAAGCTCACAGCGGCCCGTACAGACGATGAAACGGACATGGAACGGCGAGTGGCCCTGGAGTAGCAGCACGGCCAGCTGCGCCTGCATCCATAAACAGGCCACGACAACGGTTCAAGGCTGAAAAGAACAAGGGGACCCTATGGCGTGGGGTCCCCCTGCGGGAAGCACCTTAGAAGGGACATGTCCCAAAATCGGGTGCTAAGACCTTTGACGGTTTATACGCCGTCGCATAACCTGGGGTCGGTGAAGCTTGTGTCGTACTGGCCGCCTTCAATCAACGCCGACGACGCGCCGCTTCGACCGCCTTCAGCCGCTGCATCACCACCTTCAAATCGACGATCATGCCCGCAATCTGCCGCCGCACCGAGTCCGGCTTGTAGGCGTTCTTGGCGACGCGAGCCTTCCCTTCCGGCGTGACAGGTCCTTGGCTTTGGAGCCACGGCTTCCAGCGGTGGATAGCCTGCGACTGCTTCGCGCGGCGGGCGGCGGTCCAGCCCCAGGGATGGGGAGGATCGGGATCGGTCATGACGAACGAATAGACTGTTTGGATGAAACTTGCGCCAGTCGTGCCAGCGCGTCGTTTGCCGCAGTTCTCGCCTGCTCCTGACGCGATGGCGACTTGGCCGGGGGCGGCATGGGCTGGCCTAGGGTGTCGTCCCAGTACGCCACTGGGACCTGGTCTTCGCGCACACGGATGAAGTCGTCGATGGCGACGTCGACATCGGCGGACTGCCCAGCGGCGTCGAGCACGATGCGGGTTGGCTGTGCAATCAATTGCACTACGGGGCTGGCGCTGCCGATGGCCGCGATCTGCCAGGTCGGCAGGACCAGCCACGCTTCGCTGGCGAGGACGTTCGCCGCGTCATGATGGTCGGGCAGCTCGACCACCGGGCGGGCACGCTGGCCGACACCGTCAGCACCCACCAGGTCATCACCCATCACGTCAGTGTCGACCGCATAACATAGGTATGCGGTCGACACTCCCACCGCATCCGCTTCCACCACGCCGGCAACCGCATAAGCTTTCTTGTCGACATCACCGGCAGGCGCCGTCTGCATCAAGCCGAGCGCCTGTGCCATCGACACCGGGTCGGCGGTCAGCATCTTGCGCAGTGCCGCCACGGCAGCCGGGTCGTCGGCCCATGCCGCGCCGTCGGCCGCCATCTTGACCAGCACGCGCTCCGCGACGTGCTGACCGGGCGCGTCGCGCCCCAACGTGTCGTCGTTATGGATGAAGTTCATGGACGTTCTCGCTTAGCGGGCGCGTGCTTGTTCGAGGGCGAACACCAGAGCGCGGATGGCGTTTTCGCTCTTGCCGGCGATGCGCGCTTTGTTGATTGCGTAGACTTCGGAAGCGGGCCATCCGACGAGGCGTGAGCCTAGCTGGACAGGCGTGGTGAAGGTGCCATCGGAGACGCGCAGGTACAGCGTCGAGCGGGACACGCCAGTTTCGATGGTCGTGTCGGAGACACGGAGGATGCGGGCGGACGGTGCGGTCACGAAGTCGTTCATGTGACGGATTCACTAGGAGGGGAATAAGCCAACCCGTTCGCAAGAAGAATCGGGTTGGACCATTCGCCGCCCCGCCGCATTCCTCGGGGTCCTTAAATGTTCCGTCGGGTATTGGGCCGAGGTTGAAGCAACCTCGTCAGCTCACCGCACATCAGCTACAACGCATGCTATAGGATTGTCAAAACAACTCAAGAACATTTTATTGATCCCGCCTTCGTCTGACAAAAAACCACGTTGAAGTTTAGAACGGTGCGGACAACATCGTGACGAGAGGTTGCGGTTCAGGCTGCATCGCGTTGCCGGTCCTGCGACTACGCTGCGGCTGTCTGAGGGACCCGCCTATTTCGAGGGTGGCGTCGGAGCGACTGGCACGTCATCGTCATCGGCCAGATCGGTGCCATGATCGAGCTGCGGTCGTCTTGGCCGTGCCGGAACGCATGTGGGCGGACAGGCAGCGCCGGCAGCGGGTGTCCATGACACACCCTACGCTTAATTCAGCGGAGGTTGCGGGCGAGAGCCGCAAATTGCAGGCCAGGATCGCCGGCGCCGGCAGCGACCCGTGCGCAAGGTCGAACAGATCATCGCCAAGGCCACGCCCGAGGTAGTGGCGAAAGTGCAGCGGCGAGCTGTCGATCAACGCGGCGGCCAAGCTGGTGATGGCGTCGAAACCGGCGAAGCTGGTCGTCCGCCACCAAGTGGTTCGACACGTCGCACGCCTTGGCGGTGTTCATCGTCGCCGTCGTACCGTGCTTGGTGGTGTAGGTGCACCGGCATCGGACCCAGCCTAAGCCAGATGAAGCGGTCGACGAGACCGTCGATATCCTGACGACGACGCAAAAGAGCAACGACGACACGTCGCCGCTTCAATTCATCAGCAACGAAAAGCCGGCGTATTTTGAAGGGCCGGAAAAGGCCGTGATGGCGTTCGCTGAGGCCATCGGTGCACTGTCCGCGAGCGAGTAATTCTGCTTCCCAAAGCAGGGTAGCCGGGGCAATTTGCCGGGCAAGGTAACACGGGATTTTTAGGCTTTTGGGGAGCAGGAAACCTTTTTAAACCCGCGCCAATCCTCATCTCATGAGACAGCTTCCCAAGCTTACGACGAGGGTTCGATTCCCTTCACCCGCTCCAGTGACCGGCCGCAGTACCTGCCGCTCCAAGTCGCTTAGCGATCCTCCTGTACCCGCCCCCGTATCACCCAAACACGGCTTCCGCGTCCCGCTGCCAAGCTGCTGCCGACGACCGCGATCATTCCATCCGGACCCATGGCGAGCTTTTGGCCCAAGATGCCTTGCTGGCTGCCATGTCGTCCGTCATCCTTGCTATGCAGGATCACCGCGGAACGCGTGAAACCGGCACCGGCCATGTACGCATGTCCCAAGCTGGTACGCGACACCGGCTCCCGCACGACGTGGGCGCGGCCATGTCCGTCGATGGCGAGGTGCGCGGCCAACGCGCCTTCTACGGACAGAGTGTGCGGTCTGCCGAAACTCAAGGCCTGGCCGTTGGCGCGCGCGTAGCGGATCACGGGCGCGCCCTTTCCCACCTGTTCCACATAGACCAGATGCAGGAAGCCATTGCGGTCTACGGCAATGCGCGGCGCGTCGGCGCGTGCCCTCGCGGCGCCAACCTGCACCGGTGACGCAAACGTGGCGCCGCCATCGCCCGACCGGCTCACGCGGATATCGGCGTCGCGGTCTTCGCCGACGGTCCAGGCGAGGTAGACCTGGGAGGCAGCACCGATGGCTAACGAGGGGGCCCGCGCCGGCAGCTTCGTGTCGCCTGCAATATGCTGCGGCCTCGAAAAGCTGCGGCCGGCGTCAAGCGAGCACGCCAGCCACAACATCCCGTCGTACTCCGTCCATACTGCATAGACGCTGCCATCCACGCCTGCCGCAAGATCCAGGCTGCCGTTCGACCAGGTATCGCGGTCGAGGCGGCCCTTGCCGTCGCCGCCGCGTGAGGACGACAGGTTGCGCGGCTGGGAGAAGGTTTCCCCCCCATCGGTCGAATGCGCGAACAGGATGTCGCCGCCGTGGGAGCCTCCCGAAAAGATAATCTCCTGCCAGAGCACGTACAGCGTGTCCGGCCCCGCGCTGACGATGCGGGGCTGCCAGGAGAAGGTGGCCGGGTTGCGCGAGACATTGACTGGCGCGCCCCGCGGGCGGCCGTTGGCGCCGAGCACCTGCAACAGCACGTCCTTGCGCCGCTGGTCCACCCAAGCCACCGCCAGCGCGCCGCTGGGGAAGAAGGCAGCGGTGCCGTCGTCGACGTAATCGTAGTCCGAGTCGTTCTGGCGCCATGGCCCCTTGGTGCCGCCACCGCTGGCGATCTCCACGCTTGGCAACCATTCCGCGCCATCTGTACCAGGCAGGGATAGCGCTAATAATGAGGGAACCCAGGCAAGCACGGCCGCAATGATGAATGCGCGTTGGTTCATATAAATAATCCCCTGGGCTGGAGCGCGATCAAGGTCGCTGCTCTTATTGATCTCTCGCAAAGAGAGGGGCTGATTAGCACTTAATATCAATTGAACCGGGGATGACATCAAGGGGGTCTTCAATGAACCGAGAGACCTTTATCCGATCTAAGCAGCCAAATTTGAAATCCGCAGGCCCTCAAGAACCCGAGAGTGCCGATGGAAACGTTTTTGAGCATTTATTTTACGAACAGCACATACCGGATTTTGCTGCGGCAACTCTGGAGCGGCTATACTCGAATATTTACTGCACTTTAGCCCGCATAGATGCCTACGAATCCCTCGAAGGGATCAGTACCTACGTCAGGCAACGCGGGTCTTCTGTCGAGACATTGATTATGTTTCGACAGAAAAATCATCTTATAACAGTTGTAAATCAACAATCCGACTTTTCTGTCGAAGAACTTTCATCATTTTGCAAGGCCATATTTTCTCGTTATAAAACAGCGCAGGCAATTTGCTTTTATGCACTAGACATGCGCTTGACAAGCTTTCCTTTTGTTTTTCATCAGGTTGAGCAAATTGAAGAAAACATCATTTTGTTGCCGAAAGAGAAAAGCATATATGTTGATAGCATACGACCTCAATTCAGAAAGCAGTTGAGGTACGGAAGTGAAGGTATCAAAGCAGCTCATCCGACTTATCGTATAGAGCTCGTTTCAAAAAGCGACATCCAAGCCGAGGCCGTTGAGTCAATCCTCATGCATGCAATGAAACGGATGCAAGTGAAAGGGCAGTGCAACTATACAGCTAAAGTAGAGAAAAAAGCATTGCTCAAAATGCTTAAAAAATATGGGCATATCGCGCTAGCAACTATCAACGGCAAGATCTGCGGAGGGGCAATGTGGTTGAGTGTGGGAAAGCGCCACTTTCATCAGATCGCGGCCCATGATCCAGAATACGACCAGTATATGTTGGGGAACCAAATTTGGATGGCGGCTATATTATATTGTCTCGATCTCGGCGGAGAGGAATGTTGGCTGATGGGAGGTGCTAGTGCACACAAAGCAAGGTTTCGTGCTCAGAAGCGGATCTTTAACAGCATCACTGTCTACCGATCCAAACTCCATCAGTTTCTGAACTGGAAAATATCTCTTCCATGCTGGGCAAGTCTACAGGCCGCCCGGTTCAAGGCCGCTGCAATCTCGCGCTCGACTCGCCCCGACCATATTGGACGCAACATGGAAAAAGCCATTGCTGCCATAAAAAATATGCGCAAAAATGCCCGTCAAAAAGGAAGCCGGTGAGGGCCCACTATCGGGTTGCATCAAGATCCCTGACTGCCTGGCCAGGGATCAGTGAGTTTAAACGCTTTCCGTCGCTTAAACTATTCTTCGGTGGACAATTCCAGCCGCGCTTCGCCCACATTGATCGTCTTGCCGACAGGGCTATTGTCTCCGTCCACACGTACAAACGAGATGGAGACTATGCCAACCTGCAGCGACGGCGATGTTGGCAGGACGTCGCGTAGAGAATAGCGTAGTTTAATCCGACCATGCCCGTGGTGTGCAGCGCCGCGAATCTGGAAGGCGCCAAGTGTGCCTAACAGTAGTGACTCAGGTTTATTTTGACCGGATACAACAGATGGTACATTCAGATAGATCTGATAGAAGTAGCCGCCGTTTTTTCCGTTTTCAGCAAGCTCGACCTGATCGAGTACAAGATGCGCAGCCCGGTACTTTACGGTACTGCCGCGTAACGATACCGCATTACCCCGTGCAATTCCCTGCAAAGCAGTCCAATGCTCTCCGTCCACCGGAAGTTGGGCGCTGATCGACCTCTTTTCCAAACCAATATTCAGTGCCCCGCCGAGCGAAAAATTCGCGGGCCCGATCAGCCGTGGACTGCTGATTCTGAACGATCCGGTAGCAGGCATGGACCGCATCAGATTGCCGGGCGTTGCCTGTACTTTGGCGAATCTTGCGCCAGGAACGGCTGCAACTGGCAGGGTGTTAGGCATTACTTCGTTTTGATAGTAATAATGCAGGCCAATTCGTGTTTCATAGGTTGTCCTTCGTGGGAGGGTCAGCGCGGTAGCGTAAGTGTGACTGCCCGACCAGTATGAATGCGTCTGCGCAGGCATTCTTCGTTTACCACCTGCGGCTACCCATGCAACCCATAGTCGATCAATGTTTGCATGGTGGAGCCAAAAGATAGGATCTATCGGAGAATTCATTGTAGACATAACATTTCCGATGATATCGTGAACCGGATTATGTGGAGCGTTCTCGATGCTTGGCTCAAAGGCATTACTCGTCCAACGTTGGAAATTCGTTACGGAAGATGCAAACGGAGCCAGCGTCAGCGCTTGGCGCACGTTTGTATTCAAACGCTCAACGTACAAGGGATTTGTGGTGCTTGAGTCGGTAAACTCTGCAGGTATTGTAGCATTGGAATAATAATTCCAATAAGGAAGGACGAGGCTGGGGTCTCGGGACACAATCCGAAGTTGCCGTTCGAAATAGTACAGATATCCACGGTGCCAAGCCAAAAAATATGCTACCCCATGCGGACAGTATTTGATATGGACATTGGTCCAGTACGCCCAGCTATTCGGGTCAGCAGCGTTCGTATTCGCCTTCATCAAGCGGATCGCGTTTAAAAGGGAATCATATTGGGAAGTTGTCTTGAAGTCCTGCCACTCCATGCGTCTATAAAGAGCGTCTTGCGCTAGAAGGGATGTGGGAAACGCCGGAATCGTGAGTGCGAGGGCTGAATTCCGAAGGAAATATCTTCTGCCAATGCAATGTTGCCACATGGTGCTCTCCTGGCCATTTGAGGATTGAAAATGGCAAGCTGCAAGCCATTCCAGGAAATCTGTTGAGCTTGCCATTGGAAACACAAGTCACTGACTTGATATTTGTCAAGAATAAGCTTCCCGTGATAAACACCTTTGATAAATATCATAGGCTATGCAATCTCGGGGTGTGATGCTGAATGGATCAGTTATCATCATTGATGAAGTGGGATTGGTTACGTCTCGTTTTCCAGGCGTGACTGATATGTTGGTGCCGGTATATTTCCCGACCGCCGGCTCCGGTAGAGCATCAATATGCTGTTTGTCAAAGAAAGTGGACAATAGAAACTGCCCGTCTCCAAGCCCACAAAGATATCTTTGCGGGCTCAGCTAACTTCACTTTGCGCAGGCGCAAACTACTATCGCCTGGCCGGCTATATTTTTCACATTCTATTGTTGAGCGCTTGTGTCTATCGGCCTGTAATGAGCAGATCCGCTCTTAACGTTCGGCAATAAATCGCTAGTTCGACAATAAGCTTCCCGAGCGGAAGGATTTCTCGCCGGCGATCTTACAGATGTGCATTCCGCGCAGCAGGTGGCGGTGCGCGGTGCTGGCGAACAGCAGGCCGGCATGGCTGGCCGCTACCGTCGTCACCTTGCCGCTGACCGGATTGACGACGTCGGCGATCGGCTCGTTGGCCTCGACCCGGTCGCCCAGCTTCTTGTGGAAGACCAGCACGCCGGCATGCGGCGCGTGCAGAGGCTCGACGGCATCAAGCGGAGTGGGTCCGCAGAGGGCGTCGGGCAGAGGGCGCAGGGGCATGTCGATCACACCTTCCAGCGCCAGGTACTGCAGGATGGCGGCGGCATCCTGGCCGGCATACTCGTAGCTGACGTCGTTCTCGCCGCGCAGCTCGACCGTGACGGCCACGCAGGACGGCGGAATGGCCGCCTCGGTGAAATGGTCGGCCAGGTCCCACCAGAGGCGGCTGCAGGCTTCATCAAAAGCTTCGCCGCCCGAGGCCTTGGCCACCAGCAGCACGCGCGCCTCCATCAGCGTGGCCAGCGGCAGCACCGCGTCCACCAGCGGCGTGCCGGCGTACATGTGCAGCACCGCTTCGTTATCGCAGTGCAGGTCGAGCACGATGTCGGCGTCGATCGCCATCGACAGCAGGGTTTTCTTGAGCGTGCCGGCGTTGTCGGTCGGCTCCCAGGCGTCCACGCCGCGCTTGGCTTCGGCGCGGATCAGCGCCACGTTGGCTGCGGCGTCCTGCCCCAGCCGGCCCGCGAGCGAGGTCTTGAGGCCATCGGCGGCGTGATGGTAGGCGCGGTTGAAATTGGTGCCGGTCGAGAGGTCGTAGCGGCCGAACGGCGCGCCGTGCAGCACCTGCGACAGCCCGAGCGGATTGGCCGCCGGGACCAGGATGACTTCCCCCTTGATTCGGCCTTCGGCATCGAGCCGCTCCAGGTGCTGGCGCAGCAGGTGGGCGACCAGCATGGCCGGCACTTCGTCGGCATGGATCGCCGCCTGAATGTACACCTTCTTGCCGGCGCCGGCCTGGCCGTAATGATGAGAAGTCAGGTGCAGGGTCGCGACATTGTCATCGAGGGCGATCGGGTGTTTCGTCGAATGCATGGCAGGGACTCCGGCGGTGCGGCAAGGGATAAACCACGATTATGCAGGATAGCGCCCCCGAGCATCCGCACGCTGCGGGGCGCTGGCTCGGGAAGGCGGCTAGGCTATAATGGCAGCCGTTTTTCCTCACTTGTCCCCACATCGCTCCCATGTCCTCTGATACGCCCACCAACGGCCCGGCGCGGCCCATGCTTTACGACCCGACCGAACACCGCATCCGCAGCTTCGTCACGCGTGCCGGACGGATGTCGACCGCGCAGGCGCGGGCGCTGAAAGAACTCGGTCCCAGATTCCTGATCGAGTACAAGAAGGATGCGCTCGACATGGAAGCGGCGTTCGGGCGCAAGGCGCCGGTGGTGCTGGAGATCGGCTTCGGCATGGGCGACACCACGGCGCACATCGCGCGTCTTATGCCGGAAAAGGATTTCATCGGCGTCGAGGTGCACACGCCGGGCGTGGGCAGCCTGCTCAAGCAGATCGGCGAGCAGGGCATCGAGAACCTGCGCCTGGTCCAGCACGACGTGGTCGAGGTGCTGGCCAACATGATCCCGGGCGGCTCGCTGCACGGCGTGCACGTGTTCTTCCCGGACCCGTGGCACAAGGCGCGCCACAACAAGCGCCGCCTGATCCAGCCGCCGTTCGTGAAGGTCTTGTGCGACAAGCTGGCGCCGGGCGGCTACCTGCATTGCGCGACCGACTGGGAAGACTACGCGGTGCAGATGCTGGAGGTGCTGGGTGCCGAGCCGGCGCTGCAGAATACGGCCGAAGGCTATGCGCCGCAGCCGGCCTACCGCCCGCTGACCAAGTTCGAGAACCGTGGGCTCAAGCTGGGGCACGGGGTGTGGGATTTGGTGTTCACCAAGAAGTAAAATGCGGCGCCTGGGCGCGCATAAAAAACGCGCGCCCAGGCGCGCGTTTTGCGTTTACGTCGCCGCGTGCGGCCGTCGGGCATACAGCCCAAAATACAAAATCACCACATAGCACAGCGCCGGCACGACCAGCGACATCTTCAGGCCCGCCGCATCGGCCGCAAAGCCCGTGATCAGCGGCACGATTGCACCGCCGACGATCGCCACGCAGATCACTCCCGAACCTTCCGCCGCGCGCGAGCCCAGGCCCTCGCAGGCCAGCGAGAAGATGGTCGGGAACATGATCGAGTTGAACAGGCCGATGGCCAGCAGCGACCAGCCCGACACCGTTCCGGTTGTATTCGCCGACACGAACAGCAGCACGAGCGTCATGCCGGCCGCGCAGGCCAGCACCTTCCCCGGCGAGAACATGCGCAGCAACGCGGCGCCAATGAAGCGGCCGACCATCGCGCCGCCCCAGTACAGCGGCACGTGCTTGCCGGCCGCCTCGGCGCCCAGGCCCAGCACGTCGGCTTCCATCAGGTAGTTGACGATGATCGAGCCGATCGCCACTTCCGCGCCCACGTACAGGAAGATGCACAGCGCGCCGCGCGCGAAGCGGGGTTGCCTGAGCAGGCCGAAGGCGCCCAGGACGTTTTCCGACGGCGCCGGCGTCTCGGTCAGCTTGCTGCGGTTCAGCCACACGGCCCCGGCCAGCACCACCAGCGCGATCGCCAGCCCGATGTAGGTGTGCACCACGACGCGGGTTTCTTTCTCGCGGAAGGCGTCGAGCGCTGCGCCGCTGAGCGTCGTCGGATCGACCGTCGCCAGCGAACCCAGGATCAGGATCGCGCCGACATACGGGAACACCGTGGTGCCCAACGAATTGAAGGCCTGAGCGAAGGTGAGGCGGCTGTGGGCCGTCTGCGGCTTGCCGAGCATCGAAATCAGGGGATTGGCCACCACCTGGACGATGGTGATGCCGGCTGCCAGCACGAACAGCGCCAGCAGGAAGGTGGCGAACACGCCGGAAGACGAAGCCGGGATGAACAGCAGGCAGCCGACCGCCATCGTGACCAGGCCGGTGACGGCGGTGCGCATGTAGCCGATGCGCTGCACGATGGCCGCCGCCGGGATCGACACCACGAAGTAGGCTGCGAAGAAGGCCGACTGCACCAGCATCGCCTGCGCATAGCTGAGGGTGAACAGGTCCTTCAGCTTGGGAATGATGACGTCGTTCAGGCTGGTGATGCCGCCGAAGACGAAGAACAGCGCGAAGACAAAGGTCTGCAGGCTGGCGGCGTTGTCGGGGATCTGTGCGGGAGCGCCGTCCTTGGCGGGTGAGGCGGTTGTGCTGGTGGGAGTCGGGATGGCCATGTAGGTGTCGTTGGGTTGAACGGATTCAACCCATGACACTACATCATCTCATTGATGATTGCGACGATTTCATCGCCATACGACACCAGCTTCTTCTCGCCGACGCCCGAGACGCCGCGCAGCGCATCGAGCGAGGTCGGCTTGCCCTTGGCGATCTCGCGCAGGGTCGCGTCCTGGAACACGACATAGGCCGGCACGCCGTGCTCGCGCGCGGTGCCCATGCGCCAGGAGCGCAGGCGCTCGAAGATGGCCTGCTCGGAGCGCGACAGTTCGATTTCCTCGTAGCTGCCGGCGGCGCGCGAGGACGGGCGCTTGGCCTTGACCGGTTTCTGGTACTGGCGCAGCTGCACCTTCTGCTCGCCCTTGAGCACCGGGCGCGCCGCGTCGGTCAGCTTGAGCGAACTGAAAGCGTCGTGGTCGACCGTGACGAAGCCCAGCGCAATGGCCTGGCGCGCAATAGCGCGCCACTCCTGCTCGGAGCGGTCGGCGCCGACGCCGAACACGGTGAGCTTGTCGTGGTGCCACTGACTGATGCGTTCGGTCTGGGCGCCGCGCAGCACGTCGATCACGTGGCCGGCGGCGAAGCGCTGGTCGACCCGGTAGACGGTGGAGAGCAGCTTTTGCATCGGCACCGTGCCGTCGACCTGCACCGGCGGGATCAGGCAGGTGTCGCAGTTGCCGCAGGGGCCGGAGCGCTCGCCGAAATAGTCGAGCAGGCGCATGCGCCGGCAGGACAGGGTTTCGCACAGGCCAAGCATGGCATCGAGCTTCATCGACAGCACGCGCTTGAAGGTCTCGTCGGCGTCGGATTCGTCGATCATCCGGCGCTGCAGCACCACGTCTTGCAGGCCATAGGCCATCCAGGCGCTGGCGGGGGCGCCGTCGCGGCCGGCGCGGCCGGTCTCCTGGTAATAGCCTTCCAGGCTTTTCGGCAGGTCGAGGTGGCAGACATAGCGCACGTCCGGCTTGTCGATGCCCATGCCGAAGGCGATGGTGGCCACCATCGTGATGTTGTCTTCGCGCAGGAAGCGCGACTGGTTCGCGGCGCGCACGCTGTATTCCATACCGGCGTGGTAGGGAAGGGCGCGGATGCCGTTCTGGTTCAGGAAGTCGGCAGTTTCCTCGACTTTTTTGCGCGACAGGCAGTAGACGATGCCGGAATCCTGCGGGTGCTCGCTGGTGATGAAATCGAGCAGCTGCTTGCGGCCGGTGGTCTTCTCGACGATCGAGTAGCGGATGTTGGGGCGGTCGAAGGACGAGACGAACTTGCGCGCGTCGTCCAGCTGCAGGCGGTGCGCGATCTCGTCGCGGGTTTGCTGGTCGGCCGTGGCCGTGAGCGCGATGCGCGGGATGTTCGGGTAGCGCTCGTGCAGCACCGACAGGCGGATGTATTCGGGCCGGAAGTCGTGGCCCCATTGCGACACGCAGTGCGCCTCGTCGATGGCGAACAGCGAGATGGTCGACGCGTCGAACAGCTCCAGGCAGCGCTGGGTCAGCAGGCGCTCGGGCGCCACGTAGACCAGGTCGATCTCGTTTGCCCGCACCAGGCGTTCGATGCGCAGGGTTTCTTCGAAGGTTTGCGTCGAGTTCAAAAAGGCGGCGCGCACGCCGACTTCTTCCAGTGCATCGACCTGGTCTTGCATCAGTGCGATGAGCGGCGAGACGACCACGCCCACCCCGTCGCGCAGCAGCGCCGGGATCTGGTAGCACAGCGACTTGCCGCCGCCGGTGGGCATCAGGACAAGTGCGTCGCCGCCGCCGGCGACGTGCTCGACGATCTCCCCCTGCTGCCCGCGGAAGGCGGGATAACCGAAGACCGTCTCGAGGACGTGCAGCGCGCGCGCTTGAAGCTCGGAATTCATGCTCTTAGTTCACTTGCTGGTTCAGCCCGCTCATTCAGCCCACTGGACGAGGTTGAAATGCGCGGTCACGAGTACGAGGATACCGAATACGATACGGTACCAGGCGAAGATCGTGAAGTCGTGCGTGCTGATGTAGCGCAGGAGCCAGCGCACGCACAGGAAGGCCGAGACGAACGCAGCCAGGCCGCCCAGGCCGAACATCGGCAGGTCGGCCATCGACAGCAGGTGGCGCTCTTTCACCACCGAATACACGGTGGCCGCCAGCAGGGTCGGGATCGCCAGGAAGAAAGAAAATTCGGTGGCCGCCTTGCGCGACAGGCCGAACAGCATGCCGCCAATAATGGTCGCACCGGAACGGCTAGTGCCGGGGATCAGCGCGAAGGCCTGCGCCAGGCCGACTTTCAGTGCATCGTCGAAGCCCATGTCGTCCACGTTTTCGACGCGTGCCGCGCGGTCGCTGCCTGCATGGCGGCGTTCCACCCACAAGATGATCAGGCCGCCGACGATGAAGGCGGTCGCGACCGGCACCGGCGCGAACAGTTCCGCCTTGATCATCTTGTTGAACAGGAAGCCGAGCACGGCCGCCGGGATGAAGGCGATGATCAGGTTGGCGACAAATTTCTGCTGCTTCCGGTCCGAGCCGAGGCCGGAGAGGACGGTGGCGATGCGCTGGCGGTATTCCCAGATCACGGCCAGCATGGCGCCGGCCTGGATCGCGATCTCGAAGACCTTGACCTTTTCGCCGGTGAAATTGAGCAGGCTGCCCGCCAGAATCAGGTGGCCGGTGGACGAGATCGGCAGGAACTCGGTAAAGCCCTCGACCAGGCCCATGATGATCGCCTTGATGGCGAGAAGAATATCCATGAATGCGTAACAGTCAGTGTGGGTGAATGCGGTGGTATCGGGATGGACCGTGGGCGAACCGGCGGGGTCGAAGCTTACCATGTGCACGGGCAGCGCCGGGGTGTCCCGGCCTGCAGCTGTGCCCGGCGCAAGATTGTACCGCGCGCGCCTTGCCGCCGGGTTACAACTGACGCGGCGGCAACGAAATTGTTTCGTGCGCCGCCACGGAAAACGCGTGCTACACTCAAGCGCATGAGTATTTTTGATGTTCTCATCCCTGCATGAGTCTTCTCGTTGTCCTGATCCTTGCTGCCCTTGCCTGGGCCGCATTCCACGGTTGGCACAAACCCAACCACTTGCGCTACCGCCCCTACCAGGGCCGGGCCTGGCGCAGCACCTTCCCTGGCGCCTCGCGCAAAGATATTCGCGACTTCCTGTCGCTGTTCGTGTCCGCCTTTTCGTTCCGTGCGAGTGAGCAATCGCATTTCCGCCCGGATGACGAAGTGCTGGGCATTTATCGCGCGGTCAACCCGACCCGCTGGCTGCCGGACTCGACCGAAATCGAGACGCTGGCCAAGGCGCTGCGCGACAAATACGGCCTGATGCTCGACGATATCTGGCACGAAGGGCTGACCCTGGGCGGCTTGTTCCAGCGCGTGCAGCAGGCGAGCGGCAAGCTGGCGACGGCCTAAGCGCGCAGGTTTTCGGCAAGTTACCGCTGCTGGGTAACTGTTTGTTCTTGTGTTTACGCCAGCCCAGCACTATCTGCTGGGCATGCTGAAACAGAAACTGAACTGGAAACGGCCGCTGTTTTTTCTCCTGCTGCCGATCTTTCTCGTGATGGTCTTTCTTGGTTTTCCCCTGCCGGTTGCACCACCGCCTGCCATCAAGGCGGCGCAGGAGCAGACGGTCGTCGTGAAAAAGAAGAAGAAAAAGTTCAATCTGGTGAGGCAGGAAAGCGATGAGTCGTAGGGTAGGCGGCTGCACCCGGCCCCGGATGCATTGAAGCGCTCGGGCCGCCAACGCGGTCAAATCACAGTGCTGCAGCCCGTGCGACTTTCATAGCGCAACTATCACGGCGTGGGCGGCGCAAGAGCCGCCAATCAATCCCGGGGCCGGGTGGAGCCGCCCACACTACGAATCTCGGAAGGCGCAGTCGCCCTCTCCAGTTCATCGAGCCAGCGAATCGCATATTCCCGGCTATCCCCGCACATCTCCGCCGAAGGCTGCAAGCCACCACAAAACGCCGGCCGCTCCGGCTTGCCGAAGATGCGGCAGCGGTTGTCGTCAGCCAATTGAACGCAGCGCAGGCCGGCCGGCTTCCCCTTGGGCATGCCGGGGATCGGACTGGTGATCGAGGGCGCGGTGCAGCAGGCGCCGCAGTGGTCGCGGCATCGCACGGTAGCTGGAGAAAGAAGGGCGGTCATGGGAGGCAGGAGTATACCGCTCCTCGGGCCCAAAGAGGGCGCGTCGCCGCGTGTTTTGCTGCTAGCTTGTGGCTAACGCGCGTCGCATTGCGGGCCTCGCGGCGGTCGGTCCCGGACCGTCCCGAAATGCATTGTAAAGACACGTAAATACCTGTTTATATTGACAGTTTCGATATCGCAACGATTGCTTGACTGAGTGACAAGCCCCGTCTATATTCGATGGCTCTTCAGTTGGTTTCTAGGCAGTAGCATGGAATGCTCAATCGACAGCAAGCCGCGCTGGGAGCGCCGCAAGGATGCCCGTCCCCAGGAGCTCCTGGCTGCTGCCATTGACCTGTTCGTCGAGCGCGGTTTCGCCGCTACCCGGCTGGAAGACGTGGCCCGCCGTGCCGGTGTTTCCAAGGGTACGCTGTACCTGTACTACACCAACAAGGAAGAGCTGTTCAAGGCAGTCGTGCGCGAGAGCATCGTTCCCTTCCTGGGCGAGGCCGAAGTCTCGGTGGCCGAATTCGAGGGCCACAGCGCCGACCTGCTGCGCCATGTCATGCTGAGCTGGTGGGGGCGCATCGGCCAGAGCAAGGCTTCCGGCATCAGCAAGCTGATCCTGGCCGAGGCCGGCAATTTCCCCGAGCTGGCCAAGTTCTACCAGGAAGAAGTCACCCGGCGCGGCACCCGCATGATCTCGAGCATGCTCGAGCGTGGCGTCAGCCGCGGAGAGTTCCGCAACATTAATATCCCGCAGCTGACCCAGGTCCTGATTGCGCCGATGATGATGCTCAATACCTGGAAACATTGTGCTGTAGCGCCCTGCGACGCCCATGAGCTGCAGCCGCTGGCCTTCATCGACGCCTTCCTCGACATGGCCCTGCACGGCCTGCTTCCGCGCGCCTCGCAGCCGCAATAAAGCTTGCCATTTACGCCAAGCGGTCGTTTTTTTGGCGTTCAACCCCTCTAAACTGCAGACTGTCGCAATTTCCCCTGTCTTGGGGAGCCCATCGCTAAGATGTGCGTCCTGAGGCCGTTCAACGATAAAATATCGGATTATTTATTTTTCCACCGAGAACTCAGATGAATATCGAACAAGCCCGCTTCAACATGATCGAACAGCAGATCCGCCCCTGGAACGTGCTTGACCAGGACGTGCTCGACCTGCTGCACGTCGTCAAGCGCGAAGGGTTCGTGCCGGCTGCGTACCAGAACCTGGCGTTTGCCGACGTCGAAATCCCGCTGCCGGGCGGCGAGGCGATGTTCAACCCGAAGGTCGAAGCGCGTATTGCGCAGGAGATCGCGGTCAAGAAGCATGAGAACGTGCTCGAAATCGGCGCCGGCTCGGGCTATATGGCGGCACTGCTGGCGCACAAGGCGCGCCACGTGACCACCGTCGAGATCCTGCCGGAAACCAAGGCGCTGGCCGAGCAGAACCTGGCCCGTGCCGGCGTCACCAACGTCACCGTCGAACTGGGCGATGGTGCCCAGGGCTGGGCCAAGGGCGCGCCCTACGACGTGATCGTGGTGTCGGGCGGGCTGCCGGTGCTGCCGGAAGCGCTGCTGCAGCAGGTCAAAGTGGGTGGCCGCCTGGCGGTGATCCTGGGCGATGCGCCGGCGATGAGCTTCAACATCATCACCCGCGTATCGGAGACGGCGTATGACACGGTCAAGCTGTTCGAGACCAATGTCAAGACGCTGACGGGCGCGCAGACGCCGTCGCGCTTCCGGTTCTGAGGACGCGATGCAGCACCTGACCGCACCGGAATTGGCCGCAAGACTGGCTCAGGTTGACGCCGGGGCAGCCGAGCAGCCGCTGTTGCTGGACGTGCGCGAGAACTGGGAGTTCGCTACCTGCCATATCGCAGGCTCGACCCAGATCCCGATGCACCTGATCCCGATCCACGTGGGCGAACTGGACGACGATCGCGAGATCGTCTGCATTTGCCACCATGGGGCGCGCAGCATGCAGGTGGCGGCCTTCCTGGAACGTAACGGATTTACGAACGTAACGAATTTGACGGGCGGGGTACACGCCTGGGCCGTACAGGTCGATCCTTCGATGCCGAAGTACTGACCTGCATCCTAACTTTTGATGACTCCTGTGGAGAATGCAATGCAGAAACCCCTTATTGCCGTGCTGGTTGCCAGCGCCTTCCTTTCGCTGAGCGCAAGTGCGGCCGACCTGATCCAGGTGTACCAGCAGGCACTGGCCAACGACGCCACGTTTGCCAGCGCACGCGCGTCGGCGGCTGCCGGCCGGGAACGGGTCGCACAGGGGCGCGCAGGCCTGTTGCCGACGGTAGGCATCACCGGCAGCAGCATCAAGAACGACGCCGACAACACGCCATGGAACGAGGGGCAGTTCGTCAACAATCCGATCACCGGCGCGCCGACCCTGGTGGTCGCCAGCGGCTCGAACGTGCGCACCACCGAATACACGCTGGCGCTGACCCAGCCGCTGTTCCGCTGGGCCGCATGGCAGACCTACCAGCAGAGCAAGCTGCAGCAGGCCGTGGCCGAGGCGCAGTTTGCCCAGGCCCAGCAAGACCTGATCACCCGCGTGGCGCAGGCTTATTTCGACGTGCTGGCGGCCCAGGACAAGCTGGAATCGACCCGCGCCCAGAAGACCGCGGTGACCGAGCAGCTGGCATCGGCCAAGCGCAATTTCGAGGTCGGCACCCAGACCATCACCGACACCCACGAAGCGCAGGCAGCGTATGACCTGGTGATCGCCCAGGAATTCGCGGCGGCTAACGACCTGGACAACAAGAACAATGCCCTGCAGGCGATCATCGGCACCTCGCCGGCGACGCTGGCGCCGCTCAAGGCCGGCATCACCCTGGCGCCGCCATCGCCGGCTTCGCCGGATCCATGGGTCAGCTCGGCCGAAACCCAGAACTATGGCGTGACCGTGTCGCAGCTGCAGGTGGAACTGGCGCGCCGCGAAATCTCGCGCAACCGCGCCGGCCACTACCCGACCCTCGACCTGGTGGCGGCATCGACCCGCCGCGACGTCGGCGGCCAGCTCAACGGCTCGGGTGTCGCCAAGAACAACGGCATCGGCGTGCAGTTCGCCGTCCCGATCTTCAGCGGCTTCGGCGTGACCAGCCGCGTGCGCGAATCGATCGCCCTGGAAGACAAGGCGCGCAACGACCTGGAAGCGACCCGCCGCCAGGCCGCCCTGCAGGCGCGCCAGGCCTATCTCGGCGTGAACAGCGGCATGGCCCAGGTGAGGGCGCTGGAAGCAGCGGAAGTGTCGAGCCAGTCGGCACTGGAATCGAACAAGCTCGGTTACCAGGTCGGCGTGCGCATCAATATCGACGTGCTCAACGCGCAGCGCCAGCTGTACTCGACCCGCACCGACCTGTCGCGCGCCCGCTACGACACCATCCTCAACGGCCTGCGCCTGAAGGCTGCTTCGGGCTCGCTGCGCGAAGCGGACCTGGCGGCGGTGAACAACCTGCTCGCCAAATAAGTTCCTGCGCAGGCCAGTCCCGAGCCTGAAAATGTCAAAAGCCCGAGCCATAATGGTTCGGGCTTTTTGCATTTGGGAACGATTTAAGTCCTTGATTTTAAGACTGAATAGTTGGCGCACGACAAGTAATGTAAGCGTGGGTTTTTTCATAAAGCTGATAAACTGACAACGTTAAGCACTCCCCCCGTGGCACGCCGGCAGAGGCCGCTTGTCACCAGTGCGCGGAGTCAAGAATCCACTTCCTAAGGAAAAAACATGCAAAAGAATATCGCGATTGTCGGCGCCGGTTTTTCCGGAGCTGTCATTGCCCGCGAGCTGGCGCAGGCTGGCTACAAGGTCGAGATTTTCGAATCGCGTCCCCATATTGCCGGTAACTGCCACTCCGAACGCGACGCCGAGACCGGCGTCATGGTGCACATCTACGGTCCGCATATCTTCCACACCGATATCGAGCGTGTCTGGGAATACGTGAACCGCTACAGCCGCTTCATGCCTTACGTGAACCGGGTCAAGGCGATCACCAACAACAGCGTCTACACGCTGCCGATCAATCTGCTCACGATTAACCAGTTTTTCGGCAAGACCTTCCGCCCGGCAGAAGCCCAGGCGTTCCTGGCCACGCTCGGCGACAAGACGATCGAGAACCCGGTGACCTTCGAAGACCAGGCCCTGCGTTTCGTCGGCCGCGAGCTGTACGAAGCCTTCTTCAAGACCTATACCGTCAAGCAGTGGGGCATGCAGCCGTCCGAACTGCCGGCCAGCATCCTCAAGCGCCTGCCGGTGCGCTTCAACTACGACGATAACTACTTCAACCACAAATACCAGGGCATGCCGGAAGACGGCTACACCTCGCTGGTCGAGAAGATCCTCGACGTCCCGGGCGTGACCGTGCACCTGAACACCCGCTTCGACCCGGCCCAGAAAGACGAGTACGCGCACGTGTTCTACAGCGGTCCGATCGACGCCTGGTTCAACCACGCCGAAGGCCGCCTGCCATACCGCACGCTCGACTTCGAAGTCTTCCGCGATACCGGCGACTACCAGGGCAATGCGGTGATCAACTACTGCGACAATGCGCAGCCCTATACCCGCATCACCGAGCACAAGCACTTCTCGCCATGGGAACAGCACGAGAAGACGCTGCTGTACAAGGAATACAGCCGCCAGTGCGAAGAGAAGGATATCCCGTACTACCCGATCCGCCAGGCGCGCGACAAGGAGCAGCTCGAGCGTTACGTGAAGGTGGCGAAGGAAGAGCCGAACGTGACCTTCGTGGGGCGCCTTGGTACCTACCGTTACCTGGATATGGACGTGACCATCAACGAGGCGCTGTCCACCGCCGATAAATTCCTGGCGTGTGCCAAGGGGAATGAGCGGATGCCGGCGTTTGTGATTGATCCGCTGGCGTAAATCGCGGGCGTCGCGGGTTCGATTTTCGTAGGGCGGGCAGGTTTCCTGCCCGCGCGTTCAAACAACGTATGAATTGGCGCTCTGTCTGTTCATATTCGGTTTGAACGCGCGGACGGCGAAGCCGTCCACCCTACATTGAAACGGGCGGCATGGCTTGATAGCCATGCCGCCCGTTTTTGTATTGGCGCCGCCGTCTTAGCTGCTCAAGCCGCCACCCGCAGCATGGTCCTTGCGCTCGATCAGCTCGACCTTGTAGCCGTCCGGATCGGTGATGAAGGCGATCACGGTGGAGCCGCCCTTGACCGGCCCTGGCTCGCGGGTGATGTTGCCGCCAGCGGCGCGGACGCCATCGCAGGTGGCGTAGATGTCGTCGGCCGAGATGGCGATGTGGCCGTAGGCCGAGCCCATGTCGTAGCTGTCGACGCCGTAGTTATAGGTCAGTTCGAGTTCGGCGTGATCCGGGTTGCTGCCGTAGCCGAGGAAGGCCAGGGTGTACTTGTATTCGGGGTTGTCGCTGGTGCGCAGCAGTTTCATGCCGAGTACCTTGGTGTAGAAGTCGATCGAACGCTGCAGGTTGCCGACGCGGAGCATGGTGTGCAGGATGCGCATGGGCTTGTCCCTTTGATAAATCAGAAAGCAGTCATTTTAAGTGCTCTACAGGATTCTTGCCGACGCACGCACGCACGCACGCAAGCATGAGCCTGGGCATGGCAATTAACATGCCGGGAAGTTTTACATGCGCCAGTCGGTGCTGCGGTATGTCGCCTGCAAGTGGCTGATTTCATACGCTAACTCAAAATGGGTATGGTTCCTGCATTCGGTTAACGCGACTATCCTGGGAGCTGGGACAAGTCCTGGCACGGCAAGATTTTCCTATTATGGAGTGCAACCTTGTGGAGTAATGCGATGCACATTTTCCGTTCACTCATGCTGGTCTTGATCGGCTTGATGACTGTCGCGCTCGGCCAGGCGACCGCGCAGGCTGCAGTGATTGTTGCTCAACTGATCGACACCAATCCTGGAATACGTGGTCTCACCTACATCGACGGAATATTGACCCAGGATGAGTTGTTGGGTGACGAAGTGTATGACGGCAGGTTTACTGGTTTTGTCCTGCGGGATCCAGGCCTGCTGGTGGACGACATTGAACAAAGAATCAATATCTTCGATGGCGGCGGCAAGAACCTGATCGCTACGCTGGCATTTGGTGGAAATCTGGCTACCAACTTCGTCCATGCCTCGTATTTCTCGGATTCGGACAGTTACGTGCTAACGCCCGTGGTATTTCCTACCATGGCCCTGAGCGCGGACGGAAGTCTCCAGACTGTGCTGGAATTTACAACCGACATAGGCGATCAATACATTTTCCAGTACCAATATATTTCAGCCGCCATCCCGGAAGCTTCGACGATCCCGCTCTTTGCCATCGCAGCAGCTGCCTTGGGCTTCATGCACCGCCGACGTCTACTGCGGGTCAAAGCGTCAGGCCGCCATATGAATGCGGCCTGGGACGCCCGACAGGAAAATCTTCTGGACTAGGCTGTCTCGAGCCGGGAACTGAGTGTAATCGTTGCATTCAGCAGCTTCGACACCGGGCAGTTTTCCTTGGCGGTGGTGGCCGCCTTATCGAAAGCTTCCTGGCTGGCGCCGGGAATCTTCGCGACCAGGTCAAGGTGCACGGCGGTGATCGAGAAGCCGCCTTCGACCTTTTCCATCGATACTGTCGCGGTGGTACGCAGCTCGTCGGCGGTCAGGCCGGCCTGGCCCAGCTGGCCCGACAGCGCCATCGTGAAGCAGCCCGCGTGGGCGGCGCCGATCAGTTCTTCCGGATTGGTGCCGGGGCCGTCTTCGAAGCGGGTGTTGAAGCCGTATTGCGAATCCTTGAGCACGCCGCTGGCGGTCGAGACCGCGCCCTTGCCGTCCTTCAGGCCGCCGCTCCAGACGGCGCTGCCGTTGCGTTTGATGGTCATTGTTTGTTCCTTAGAGGTTGTTCTTGTCGGTGGGTGCGTCGTCGGCGTCGTGGCGGCGCATCGAGCGGTGGTTGTCGGGCAGGGGATTGGCTTCGCCGGTGGCGCCGGCCTTGGGGGTGACTGCCTGGTCCAGGCCCTGGCCGTTAGTGCCATAGCAGTCGGTGTTCTGCAGGCCTTGGGCCAGGTCTTCGGCGGCCTGCTTCATGACGCCGCGCGGCGCCTGGTCCTGCGCGTCCGGGGTCTCGTCGCGCTCGTGCGGCTGGCGCTTGACGCCGTCGTTTTCGATCGGTGCTTTCGTGTTGACGAAGCGGTCTTTGGTTTCGGTGACCATGTGCATCTCCTTGCATAGCAGTTGACTGAATCCTAACCGTGCGCCGCCGATGGAGTCGCGCAATTGGAAGTTGGCCTGGACCGGCTGGTGTGTAAATGCATGATGCTTTTTTGCAATTGTCCCGCTAACATGGCGACTCCGACGACCTTTCCGGATTGGCACCTTGACGACCGAAGCCCTCGACCACCACCAGCAGCACGCCGGCACTTGCAGGAATTGCGGCGCTTCTACCTGCGGCAACTTCTGCCAGGCCTGCGGCCAGGCCACCCACCTGCATGTGCCGAGCGCGCGCGAATTCCTGCATGAATTCCTGTCGCATTACGTGGCGCTCGAAGGCAAGCTGTGGCGCTCCTTGATGCTGCTGCTGTTCAAGCCTGGCTTCCTGACCCGCGAATACATCGAAGGCCGGCGCGTGCGCTATGTCGAGCCGCTGCGCCTGTACCTGAGCTTTTCCATCATCTTTTTCTTCCTGGTCAAGCTCAGTGGCGTGCAGATCATTGAGAACGAGACCGACGCGCCGGCCAATGCCCGGCCGGCGGTGAGCGCGCCAGCGCTTGACGCGCCGCGGCAGCCCGCAAGCTTTACCGAATTCGAACGCGATGTCGTGCGCGAGCTGGGGGCAATCAGCCCGCGGCTGGGCAAGGGCGCCAAGAATTTCCTCGGCCTGCCGGGCGAGCAAAAGAGTGCGGCAGCAAAAAGTGCTTTCTTCAGCTACGCCCCGTATGCGATCTTTCTGTTGATGCCGGTATTCGCGCTCTACCTGAAGCTGCTCTATCTCGGATCGGGCCGGCGCTACGGCGAGCACTTCCTGTTCGCCCTGCACAGCAATGCCTTCGCCTTCTTCATGCTGAGCCTGTTCATCCTGGCGAACGGCTGGGATTTCGTGCGCTTCCTGCTGCTGGCCTGGCTGGTCATCTACCTGCCCGCCGCCATGCGCCGGGTGTATGGGGGAGGGCGCCTGGTGACCGCGCTGCGCTGGATCACACTGGTGGCCCTGCATCTGCTGAGCTTGATCGCGGCGGTGGCTGTGGCCGTTGGCCTGGTCCTCGTCAATTAAATTCGCTGCCCCGCAACTGCCGACTTGCCGGTTGCGCGCCGTCCCCGCTATACTGTTTATTTGTACAGTCATTCCGGGCGCGCGTAGCCGAACCTTCTATCGCAGCCGCTAATCGGTTAATCTCACTAGTCCTGCCCCAACCGCCCGAGACCCATGCCCGTGACGTCCCAACCGCAACAAATCATCGCGCTCGTGGTGCGGCAAAACACTCCCGGCATCGAAGAGCCGGTGAGGCGCCTGACCGAATTCCTGGCCGCATCAAGCTACCGGGTCGTGTACGAAACCGACACCGCGGCGCACCTGGGAACGGACGGCATCGAGGCCATGAGCGTCGCCGAGATCGGCGAGCAGGCCAGCTACGCGGTGGTCATGGGCGGCGACGGCACCATGCTCGGCATCGCGCGCCAGCTCGCCAAGTACGACATTCCGCTCATCGGCATCAACTCCGGCCGCCTGGGCTTCATTACCGACATCCCGATCGACCGCATGGTCCCGGCGCTGGGTGAAATCCTGCAGGGCCAGGCCAAGACCGAGGAGCGTACGCTGCTGGAAGCGCGCGTGGTGCGCGACGGCCAGCAGATCTTCTGCGCAGTCGCGTTCAATGACGTCGTGGTGGCGCGTGGCGCCGGCGCCGGCATGGTCGAACTCAAGCTCACCGTGGATGGTGAATTCATGTACAACCAGCGCGCGGACGGCCTGATCGTCTCCACGCCCACCGGCTCGACCGCCTATGCGCTGTCGGCCGGCGGCCCGCTGCTGCATCCGCGCGTGCAGGGCATCGTGCTGGTGCCGATCGCGCCGCATGCGCTGTCGAACCGGCCCATCGTGGTGCCGGAGTCGAGCGAGATCGTGGTCGAACTGGTGGCCGGGCGCGACATCAGCGTGAACTTCGACATGCAAACCTTTACCAGCGCGCAGCTGGGCGACCACATCGTCATCTCGCGTTCGCCGCACACGATCACCTTCCTGCACCCGCGCGACTGGAGCTATTACCATACGCTGCGCGAAAAGCTGCATTGGAACGAATACCCGACCAACGAAGGCAAGCTCACGTAAGGCCTTCCGGCCGCGTCCAGCACCAAACAAGCCACGACAGGAGACCCGATTTTTCATGCTGCGCACACTTACCATCCGTGACTTCGTCATTGTCGACGCCATCGAGCTCGAATTCGCGAACGGTTTTTCCGTGTTCACCGGCGAGACCGGCGCCGGCAAGTCGATCCTGATCGACGCGCTGCAACTGGCGCTGGGCGGACGCGGCGATGCAAGCATGGTGCGCGAAGGCGCGGCCAAGGCCGACATCACGGCCGAGTTCGCGCTGACACCAGGCGCAAGCGAGTGGCTCGCGCAGCACGAATTCAGCATCGAAGAGGGCGGGGCGCTGCTGCGCCGCGTGATCGACAACGCCGGCCGCTCGAAGGCCTATATCAACGGCATCAGCGCCACCGCCGCGCAGCTGCGCGAGCTGGGCGACATGCTGGTCGACATCCACGGCCAGCATGCGCACCAGTCGCTGCTCAAATCCGACGCCCAGCGCGCCCTGCTCGACAACCAGATCGCAGTGCGCGACCCGTCTGCTGCTGCGGACATCGAGGCCGTGGCCGGCAGCTACAAGACCTGGCGCGCCCTGGTGCGCCAGCGCGAGGAGTTCGAGAACGACGCGCGCAATGTGCTGCTCGAGCGCGAGCGCCTGGAATGGCAGGTGGGCGAGCTCGATAAACTCGCCCCGAAGGCCGGCGAATGGACCGAGATCACCAATGAGCACAGTCGCCTGTCGCATGCCGCCAGCCTGCTGGAAGGCGCGCAGGAAGCACTGCTGGCCATTTCCGAAGCCGACCAGCCGATCCTGTCGCAGCTGTCCTCGCTCAACGCCAAGCTGGGCAAGCTGGTCGATGTCGACACAGGCCTGCAGCCGGTGCTCGACTGCATGGAGCCGGCTCGCATCCAGCTGCAAGAGGCTGTGTACGCGCTGAACAACTACATCGACAAGGTCGAACTCGACCCGGACCGCCTGCGCCAGGTCGACGCCCGCATGGAAGCCCTGCACGGCGCCGCACGCCGCTACCACGTCACGCCCGAAGAGCTGCACGAAGAACACGCCACCCTCGCCGAGCGCCTGCGCCAGCTGGCCGATGCCAGCGACATGGACGGCCTGCGCAAGCAGGAAGACAAGGCCAAGGCGGTCTACCTGACGGCGGCCGCGCGCCTGTCGAAGCGCCGTGCGCAGGCGGCCGTCGAACTGGGCAAGGGCGTGACCGCCGCAATGCAGGAACTGAGCATGACCGGCGGCAGCTTCGCCGTGGCCCTGAACGCCGGCGAGCCGGGCGTGCACGGGGTCGAGCAGGTCGAATTCCTGGTGGCGGGCCATGCGGGCGTGGCGGCGCGGCCGCTGGCCAAGGTAGCTTCCGGCGGCGAACTGGCGCGCATTTCGCTGGCGATCGCCGTGATCACGGCGCATGCCACGACCACGCCGACCCTGATCTTCGACGAAGTCGATACCGGCATCGGCGGCGGCGTCGCCGAGGTGGTGGGACGGCTGCTCAAGCGCCTGGGACAGCAGCGCCAGGTACTGTGCGTGACCCACTTGCCGCAGGTAGCCAGCCAGGCCAACCAGCACTTCCAGGTGGCCAAGGGCACGACCGGCGAGGGGCGCACCGTGTCGCGCATCGACGTGCTGGACAACCGCTCGCGCGTTGAAGAAGTGGCGCGCATGCTGGGCGGGATCGAGATTACGGAGACGACACGCAAGCATGCAAGGGAGCTGCTGGCATCGTGATGGGGGAGGATGTTGTGGCATGCCCGCGAGACGGGAAAACCACCGACTTGCATCTTTTCCTACGCCCTTAGCACGTCGTTCCGGCGAAGGCCGGAACCTCATGTTTGCGCATATCGGATGGCTGGCGTTTTCAGGGAAAGCCAGCGTATTGGTTGTTCCGCAAACCTGGATCCCGGCCTGCGCCGGGAGTCGTAGGCGCCAGTGCGCGTATGACGGTTTTTAAGGCAGTGGTGGAATCAGGCGACACCATCCAACGTACCGTCATCCCCTTTCGACCGTTCTGTGGCAAAGTCTTGGCTTGTCCACCACCACACAGAAGGGAGTTCGAATGAGCATTGATAAAGTGCTGTACCGCGCCCAGGCGACGTCGCAGGGCGGCCGCGAGGGGACCTCGAAAAGTGCAGACGGCGTGCTGGACCTGAAGCTGAGCACCCCGAAAGAACTCGGCGGCGGGGGCGGCCCCGGCACCAATCCCGAGCAGCTGTTTGCCTCCGGCTATTCGGCCTGCTTCCTCGGCGCGCTGAAATTCGTCGCCGGCCAGCAAAAGGTGACCTTGCCGCAAGACCTGACCGTCAAGGGCGACGTCGGCATCGGCCCGATCCCGACCGGTTTCGGCATCGAAGTCGACCTGACCATCCACGGCCCCGGCATGGACCCGGCCCAGCTCAAGGACCTGGTCGACAAGGCCCACATCGTCTGCCCGTATTCGAACGCCACCCGCAACAACATCGACGTGCGCCTGCACACGACCACCTGACCCGGTGTTGTCCGCCGTACACATGTTCGGCGGCAGGACGCCACTTTATAATAGCGGCGTCCCCTGACCCTTCCCCACTCATGCCATTCCGAAAAGAACCGCCCTTCACCCACGGCACCGTGTCCACGAACGCCATCGTGCTGGTCAACCTCGGCACGCCGGATGAGCCGACCCGCAAGGCCGTGCGCCGCTACCTGAAGGAGTTCCTGTCCGACGGGCGCGTAGTGGAGATCCCGGCCAAGGTCTGGTGGTTCATCCTGCACCTGTTCATCCTGCCTTTCCGCTCCGGCAAGTCCGCGGCCAAGTACCGCACCATCTGGACCCGCGACGGCTCGCCGCTGAAGGTGCATACCGCGAAGCAGGCGGCGCTGCTCGACAAGATGCTGCACGAGCGCGGCCATGAAGCAGTTAAGGTGGTGATGGCGATGCGCTACGGCTCGCCGTCGCTGCCCGAAGCGCTGGATCGCCTGAAGGAAGAGCATTGCGAGCGGATCGTGGTCCTGCCGGCCTATCCGCAATATTCCGGCACCACCACCGCCTCGGTCTGGGATGCCGTATACGCCTATTTCGGCAAGATCCGCAACATCCCCGAGCTGCGCCTGGTCAGGCACTACCACGACCACGAAGGCTATATCGAGGCGCTGCGGGCGAGCGTCGAAACGTATTGGGAAACCCATGGCCGCGGCCAGAAGCTGGTGATGAGTTTCCACGGCATCCCCAAGCGCACGCTGCTGAT
This sequence comes from Telluria sp. ZB4P37, assembly GCF_059685855.1. Taxonomy (NCBI): domain Bacteria; kingdom Pseudomonadati; phylum Pseudomonadota; class Betaproteobacteria; order Burkholderiales; family Oxalobacteraceae; genus Telluria; species Telluria sp. ZB4P37. The sequence continues at coordinate 71,194 of NZ_JCASID010000012.1, read as the reverse complement.
GGGCGACCCGTATTTTTGCGAATGCCAGAAGACTGCGCGCTTGCTGGCTGTTGCCCTGGGCATGGGTGCGGACGAATACATCGTCACCTTTCAGTCACGTTTCGGCAAGGCCGAATGGCTCCAGCCTTACACGGCCCCGACCGTGCAACAGCTGGCGCGCGAAGGCCTGGAGCGGATCGACGTGATCTGCCCGGGCTTCACCAGCGACTGCCTGGAAACCCTGGAAGAAATCAACATGGAAGTGCGGCACGATTTTGAAGTGGCGGGCGGCAAGGAATTCCACTACATTCCCTGCCTGAACGAATCGCCGGCCTGGATCACCGGGCTGGCCGAGATCGCCGAACAGCACCTGATCGGCTGGCCGACCATCCTCACGCCGGCCCAGCGCGCGGCCCAGCGCCGCGATGCCCAGGTGGGCGCCCAGCATGCGGCGCAACTCGGCGCCTGAGTTGCACCGAAGTAACCTCATTTCCGGCGTCTTGCCAACCTGTTAAAATAAACGGTTGTCAGGGCGTCGCGCCGATTCCCACGTAGCACAGCCAGACCAGCACCGCGAGGGTGTACAGGATCACGGCGCCGCTGATCAGTTGTAATCTCATGAAGTCTGCTCCCAGGAGTCTGCGGCCCCCATGCCGCACCCTTATTGGAAGAGTAAAACTTTTCAATGGGAAATGATCCAGGGAAACCGTAAATCTTGTAACAAATAATTTCCGAATTTTCATCATGGGACCTCTGCAATCCCCTTGAAAATGTAGGAGATCACCCCATCTGCGGGCCTGTGTGTCAGGCAGGATACGTTACCAATTAAGCCAAGTCCTTGATTCTAGGAGTTTTTTCGATGCAAGACCAAGAAAACCAAGAGGTGTCCCAGCAATCGCCGGCCGATGCCGCCATTGCAGATGCAGCCGCCGAGGCCGCGCCGGCCAGCGCCGGCCAGGCGGGTGTTCCGCCGGCCGCCGAGTCGGACCTGGAAGCCCAGCTGAGCGCCACCGAGGCCAAGCTGGCCGAGATGCACGATGCCTTCATGCGCGCCAAGGCAGACGCGGAGAATATCCGCCGCCGCGCCCAGGAAGACGTCGCCAAGGCCCATAAATTCGCCATCGAAAGCTTCGCCGAGGCCATGGTGCCGGTGCGCGACAGCCTGGAAATGGCGCTGAAGGTCGAGACCCAAACCGTCGAGGCCATCCGCGAAGGCGTGGAAATGACCCTCAAGCAGCTCAGCGCCGCGTTCGAAAAGAACCGTGTGCTCGAAGTCATGCCGCAAGCGGGCGAAAAGCTCGATCCTAACAAGCACCAGGCCGTGGCCGTGGTGCCGTCCGAGCAGGAGGCCAATACCGTGGTCACCGTGCTGCAAAAGGGATACATGATTGCCGACCGCCTGCTGCGTCCGGCAATCGTGACGGCCGCCGCGCCGAAGTAAGTGGAAGTCACGCTGCGGCGCGCTCGTCAGGGTTTCGATCAGTATCCCCTTGAAAGCACGCAGTTTTTCCCAATATTGAATCCATCCGAAACTAAGCGTTTTATATAAAAGGAACACATCATGGGCAGAATTATCGGTATTGACCTGGGAACCACCAATTCCTGCGTCGCGATCATGGAAAACGGCCAGCCTAAGGTCATCGAGAACGCGGAAGGCGCGCGTACCACCCCGTCGATCATCGCCTACCAGGAAGACGGCGAGATCCTCGTCGGCGCACCGGCGAAACGACAGGCCGTGACCAATCCAAAAAATACCCTGTTCGCCGTGAAGCGCCTGATCGGCCGCAAGTACGACGAAAAAGAAGTCCAGAAGGACATCGGCCTGATGCCGTATGCGATCGTCAAGGCCGACAACGGCGACGCCTGGATCGGCGTGCGCGACAAGAAACTGGCGGCACAGCAGGTGTCGGCAGAAATCCTGCGCAAGATGAAGAAGACCGCCGAAGACTACCTCGGCGAAGAAGTCACCGAAGCGGTCATCACCGTGCCGGCCTACTTCAACGACTCGCAGCGCCAGGCAACCAAGGATGCCGGCCGTATCGCGGGCCTGGACGTCAAGCGCATCATCAACGAGCCCACCGCGGCCGCGCTGGCTTTTGGCCTGGACAAGACCGAAAAGGGCGACCGCAAGATCGCCGTGTATGACCTCGGCGGCGGCACCTTCGACGTCTCGATCATCGAGATCGCCGACGTCGATGGCGAGAAGCAGTTCGAAGTGCTGTCGACCAATGGCGACACCTTCCTGGGCGGCGAAGACTTCGACCAGCGCATCATCGACTACATCATCGACGAGTTCAAGAAGATCAACGGCCTGGACCTGTCGAAAGACGCGATCGCCCTGCAGCGCATCAAGGCCTCGGCCGAGCGCGCGAAGATTGAACTGTCGTCGTCGCAGCAGACCGAGATCAACGAGCCGTACATCGCCATGGCGAACGGCGCGCCGGTCCACCTGAACCTGAAGATGACCCGCGCCAAGCTGGAGTCGCTGGTCGAGGAATTGATCGCGAAGACGATTGAACCATGCCGCATGGCGATCAAGGATGCGGGCGTCAAGGTCACCGACATCGACGACATCATCCTGGTCGGCGGCATGACCCGCATGCCGAAGGTGCAGGAGAAGGTGAAGGAGTTCTTCGGCAAGGATCCACGCAAGGACGTGAACCCGGACGAAGCCGTCGCCGTCGGCGCCGCGATCCAGGGCTCGGTCCTGTCGGGCGAGCGCAAGGACTTGCTGCTGCTGGACGTCACCCCTCTGTCGCTGGGTATCGAAACCCTGGGCGGCGTGATGACCAAGATGATCCACAAGAACACCACGATCCCGACCAAGTTCTCGCAGGTGTTCTCGACCGCCGACGACAACCAGCCGGCAGTCACCATCAAGGTCTACCAGGGCGAGCGTGAAATCGCAGCCGGCAACAAGAGCCTGGGCGAATTCAACCTCGAGGGCATCCCGCCGGCACCACGCGGCACCCCGCAGGTCGAAGTGACCTTCGACATCGACGCCAACGGCATCCTGCACGTCGGCGCGAAAGACAAGGCCACCGGCAAGGAAAACAAGATCACCATCAAGGCGAACTCGGGCCTGACCGAAGACGAGATCCAGAAGATGGTGAAGGACGCCGAGCTGAACGCGGAAGAAGACAAGAAGGTCAAGGAACTGGCCGAATCCCGCAACCAGGGTGACGCGCTGGTGCACTCGACCCGCAAGTCCCTCATCGAATACGGCGACAAGCTCGAAGCCGGCGAGAAGGAAGCGATCGAAACGGCCATCACCGACCTGGAAGGCGCGATCAAGAGCGGCGACAAGGCGGACATCGATGCCAAGACCGCGGCCCTTTCGACCGCATCCCAGAAGCTGGGCGAGAAGATGTACGCCGACATGCAGGCCCAGCAGGCAGGCGCTGCCGGCGCGGCCGGTGGCCAGCAGGCCGGCGGTGGCGAGCAGCCGCAGCAGGACGACGTGGTCGACGCCGACTTCAAGGAAGTGAAAGACGCGAAGTAATCCCGGCCGGGGCGGGCTGCACCGCCGCCCCATCCCGTGGGAACCGCCGAGCCGCTGCGACCGAAGGGTTCCCCGGCTCGGTTTTTTTGCATATACATCGTTTGACCAGTTTCACTACATAACAAAGCAAGGTGCCGCCTATGGCAAAGCGTGATTTTTACGAGATCCTCGGGGTCGCGAAGAATGCGTCGGAAGACGACATCAAGAAGTCGTATCGCAAGCTCGCGATGAAGTACCACCCCGACCGCAATCCCGACAACAAGGAAGCGGAAGAGAAGTTCAAGGAAGTAAAAGAAGCCTACGAGATGCTGACCAATCCGGAGAAGCGCGAAGCGTATGACCGCTATGGTCATGCCGGCGTGGACCCGAACATGGGCGGCAGCGGAGGCGGTGGCTTCGGAGCCGGCGGTTTCGGCGACCTGGGCGACATCTTCGGCGACATCTTCGGCGGCGGCCGTGGCCGCGGCGGCGGCGGGGGACCTCAGGTCTACCGCGGCGCCGACCTGCGCTACAACCTCGAGATCACGCTCGAGCAGGCAGCCCACGGCTACGAGACCACGATCCGCGTGCCGAGCTGGGACAAGTGCGACACCTGCCACGGCAGCGGCGCCAAGCCGGGCACCCAGCCGGTCACCTGCACCACCTGCGCCGGCCACGGCCAGGTGCGCATGCAGCAGGGCTTCTTCAGCATCCAGCAGACCTGCCCGAAATGCCACGGCAACGGCAAGATCATCCCGGATCCGTGCGCGGCCTGCGGCGGCGCTGGGCGCATCAAGCGCAACAAGACGCTGGAAGTGAAGATCCCGGCCGGCATCGACAACGGCATGCGCATCCGCTCGACCGGCAACGGCGAGCCGGGCACGAATGGCGGGCCGTCGGGCGACCTGTACGTCGAGATCCATATCAAGCCGCACGCAGTATTCCAGCGCGAAGGCGACGACCTGCACTGCGAGATGCCGATCTCGTTCTCCAAGGCTGCCATCGGCGGCGAGATCGAAGTGCCGACCCTGACCGGCAAGGTGTCGTTCACGGTGCCCGAAGGCACCCAGACCGGCAAGACCTTCCGCCTGAAAGGCAAGGGCATCAAGGGCGTGCGTTCCGGCTACGTGGGCGACCTGTTCTGCCACGTGGTGGTCGAGACCCCGGTCAAGCTGACCGACAAGCAGAAAGACCTGCTGCGCGAGTTCGAGCGCTCGACCAACGAGGGCGGCGCCAAGCACAGCCCGCAGAGCAAGGGCTGGATGGACAAGGTCAAGGACTTCTTCGAATAAGAAGGCGTCATGATGAACCGCTGACCGGTGTGAACCGGCAGCGGTTTTTTTTGACGTTACACTCTTGCCTATTCAAGACGCAACAAAACAGGGAGAAAAATTGGAAAATAAAACAGGACTGACTGCGGAAGACCTTTTCGCACGCAACCGCAAATGGGCTGCCTCGATGGTGGCCGAAGACCCGAACTTCTTCAAGGACCTGGCAGCGCAGCAGGCCCCGGAATACCTGTGGATCGGCTGTTCCGACAGCCGCGTACCGGCCAACGAGCTGCTGGGCATGGCGCCGGGCGAACTGTTCGTGCACCGGAACATCGCCAACGTGGTCGTGCACTCCGACCTGAACTGCCTGAGCGTGCTGCAGTTCGCGATCGACGTGCTGAAGGTCAAGCACATCATCATCTGCGGCCACTACGGCTGCTCGGGCGTGCACGCGGCGCTGACCGGCCAGCGCGTCGGCCTGGCCGACAACTGGCTGGGCCACGTGCGCGACGTGCGCGAGAAGCATGGCAAATACCTCGGCAATGTGGTGGGCCGCGCCGCGACCAACCGCCTGGTGGAACTGAACGTGGCCGAGCAAGTGATCAACGTGGCGCAGACGACGGTCGTGCGCGACGCCTGGGAACGCGGCCAGCCGCTGACCATCCACAGCTGGGTCTACGGCGTGCACGACGGCCTGCTGCGCGACCTCGGGATTACCATCGGCAGCCAGGACGAGATCGCGCCCAAGCTCGAGCGCGTGCTCAATGGCTACCTGGACGGGGGACAAGTGCGTGACGAACGGCGCGGACAGTGATCTAACCCGGCTGCGCGACATCGTCCGCAGTTTTGTCGACGAGCGCGACTGGGACCAGTTCCATACGCCGAAGAACCTGGCCTCGGCCTTGAGCGTGGAAGCGGCCGAGCTGCTGGAGCATTTCCAGTGGCTGCAGCACGGCCGCGTCGACGAACTGGGCGAAGCCAAGCTGGTGGAAGTGCGGCACGAGATGGCCGATGTGCTGGTCTACCTGGTGCGGCTGGCCGACAAGCTCGATGTCGATTTGTTCGCGGCGGTGCAGGAGAAGATGGTGCTGAACCGGGAGAAGTATCCTGCGGAGCAGGTGCGTGGGGATGCGCGGAAGTATTACGAGTACAAGAAGTAAGGCGCTGCGTGCTTGAGATGCAGCCGCGTCTATTTGTATTGTTATCCTCAAAACCGTCGTGCCGGCGAAGGCCGGTACGACGTGCAAGAGGAGCGGACCGAGCTTGATGGATCAGCCAAATAAATAGCTGAACCCATGCTCCTCTCTCACACCCAACGGGCCGCGGCAGGAGCGCGGCCCGCCAGGGCTTTAGATCCCGCCCATGCAGATGTACTTCACGACCAGGTAGTCATCCATGCCATAGGTCGAGCCTTCGCGTCCCAGGCCCGACTGCTTCACCCCGCCGAACGGCGCCACTTCGGTCGAGATCAGGCCGGTGTTCACGCCCACCATCCCGGTTTCAATGGCCTCGGCCACGCGCCACACGCGCCCGATGTCGCGCGCGTAGAAATACGAGGCCAGCCCGAACTCGGTGGCGTTGGCCATGGCGATCACTTCTTCCTCGGTCTTGAAGCGGAACAGCGGCGCCAGCGGGCCGAAAGTCTCTTCGCTGGCCACCAGCATGCTTGAGGTGACTTCGGTCAGCACGGTCGGCTGGAAGAAGCTGTGCCCGAGTTCATGGCGCTTGCCGCCGGCCAGCAGCTTGGCGCCCTTGCCGACCGCGTCCTCGATGTGCTGCTCGACCTTGCGCACGGCCTTCTCCTCGATCAGCGGGCCCTGGTTGACGCCTTCATCGGCGCCATTGCCGACCTTGAGCTTGCCGACCGCCGCCACCAGCTTGCGCGCGAATTCGTCGTAGACGCCGTCCTGCACGTAGATCCGGTTGGCGCATACGCAGGTCTGGCCGGCGTTGCGGTATTTCGAGGCGATCGCGCCTTCCACGGCCGCATCGATGTCGGCATCGTCGAACACGATGAAGGACGCATTTCCGCCCAGTTCGAGCGAGACTTTCTTGATCGTCGGCGCGCATTGCTCCATCAAGAGGCGTCCCACCGCGGTCGAGCCGGTGAAGCTGAGTTTGCGCACGATGGGGCTCGCGGTCATCTCGCCGCCGATCGCCTTGGCGTCGCCCGGCACCACGCTGAACACCCCTTTCGGCACGCCGGCGCGTTCGGCCAGCACCGCCAGGGCCAGCGCCGAGAAGGGCGTCAGTTCGGATGGTTTCAGCACGATCGGGCAGCCCGCGGCCAGCGCCGGCGCGACCTTGCGGGTGATCATCGCGGACGGGAAGTTCCAGGGCGTGATGGCGGCGCACACGCCGACCGGTTCCCTGGTGACGACGATGCGGCGGTCCGGCCACGGCGAGGCCAGGGTTTCGCCGGCGATGCGCTTGGCTTCCTCGCCGAACCACTCGAAGAACGAGGCGGCATAGGCCACTTCACCTTTCGATTCGGCCAGCGGCTTGCCCTGCTCGAGCGTCATCAGGAGCGCCAGGTCATCGGCGTTTTCCAGCATCAGGTCGTTCCACCGGCGCAGGATGGCGGCACGTTCCTTGGCGCTCTTCTTGCGCCAGGCCGGCCAGGCGGCGTTCGCGGCCTCGATCGCGCGGCGGGTTTCGACAGCGCCCATGTGCGGCACGGTGCCCAGGGTCTCGCCGGTGGCGGGGTTGGTCACGGCGACGGTCGCGCCGTCGTCGGCAACGCACCATTCGCCGCCGATGTAGGCGTGCTGGCGCAGCAGGGAAGGGTCTTTGAGGTTCGGCATGGTGGTCCTTTGCATGGGCTGCGATTTGCGATGCGACATAGTAGACCTTTTTGCCACGGTTTGCCGGGTGGCGCCTTGCCGCCGCCGTGCAGCCCGCCCCGCGTTTCCTGCAGTCCGTCGCAGGCCGCTTCAGCAGGCAGGGCCCGGCTTTATAAAATCGCGCCATTCGTTCAACCAGGAGACCCCATGGTTCGTCGCATCATCGCGGCCGCGGCAATTGCGCCAGGTGGCGCCCTACTGAGCGCATCGACGCCGCAGGACATGGAGCGGCGTGCCTATGGCTTCCAGTAGTGGGCGACCCGCCATTACCTCCCGGCCTACCGCGCATGGAAACGTCCGATGCCGGACTTCGAGGGCAAGCAGAACGCCTGGCAGCCCGACGCCAAACGCCATTTCAGCAAGCCGGTCGCGGTGCTCATTTCGGGCCCGACCTATTCGGCGGCGGAAGACTTCATGGTGGCCTTCGAGTCGATGGGCCGTGGCGCCATCGTCGGCGAGGCCACGGGCGGCAGCACCGGACAGCCGCTGGTGGTGCAGCTGCCGGGCGGTGGTTCGGCGCATCCGCACCAAGGCCGACACCTATCCCGACGGGCGGGCCTGGGTCGGGCACGGTATCGAGCCCACCGTGAAGGTCGCGCCGAAGGTGGCCGACCTGCGCCGCGGCCGCGACACGGTGCTGGAAGCGGCGCTGGCGCAGTTGCGTAAATAAGCGGCAGGCGGGCGCGGCGGCATGCCCGCTGCGCCTATGCTGGAGTGAAATAATATTTCTCTGCAGGCTATTTTCTGTAAGGAAATTTCATATACCGCCGACTTACCGTGTTGGCATGGTTTTCCGGAAACCGTTAAGATTTTGTTACGGAACTCTTGTTCCGAGGCAGATCAGCAGGAAGCCGGTACGGCCTTTCGCTACTATCCTTGATCTGGATTAATGGCCCACTCGCGCCCGGAACGGAATGCTCGTATCATGGTTTCGCGCGCTTCACACAAGGTAGAGACCATGCGCCCCATCGTGATCGTCCCCGCATGCACGCGTGATTTCGGCGAACACCCGTATCACGCCGCCCAGTACAAGTATGTCGACGCCGTCGTCCTCGGCGCCGACTGCGCGCCCATGATCCTGCCTTCGCTCGGCGAATCGCTCGACCTGGAGACGGTGCTCGACCTGTGCGACGGCATCATGCTCACCGGCTCGGCCTCAAACGTCCATCCCAGCTACTATTCCGAAGAACTGCTCGACCCGTCGCTGCCGCAAGACCCGGCGCGCGACCAGACCACGCTGCCCCTGATCCGCGAGGCGGTCCGGCGCGGTATCCCGATCATCGCGATCTGCCGCGGCTTCCAGGAGATGAACGTGGCCCTGGGCGGCAGCCTGCACCAGGCGGTGCAGGCGGTCAGCGGGAAGTTCGACCACCGCGAAAATCCCGAACTCGGCATGGACGAGCAGTACGGCGACGCCCACAACGTCACCATCATCCCCGGCGGCTGTCTCGAGCGCATGCTCGGCGTGCCCGAGATCCCGGTCAATTCGCTGCATGGCCAGGGCGTCAACGAACTCGGGCCGGGCCTGCGCATCGAAGCCGTCGCCGAAGACGGCCTGGTCGAGGCCTTCTCGGTCGAGACCGCGCATGGCTTCACGCTGGCGCTGCAGTGGCATCCCGAATGGCGCATCCAGCACAACCCGTATTCGATGAAGATGTTCGGCGCCTTCGGGCAGGCCTGCCGCGACTACCACGCCCAGCGCATGGCGCGCACCCTGGCCCAGCGCCAGGCGCAGGAGTGGAACCAGTCATGAGCCCGAGCATCCAGGCCGCGGCCCGCCAATGGGCAACCAGCGCCGTCCCCTAGCTTCCCTGCCTGAAGCATCCAGCGCGCCCGGCAGCGGCGCCTCCGCGCGCACTGCCGCGCGACCCCCCATCACAGACAGAGAGGCAATCATGGCAATCCGCGACAAGTTTTCTTATACCGACATGGAGGAGTGGCTCAACGCCAAGCGTGTCACCGAAATCGAATGCCTGGTGCCCGACCTGACCGGTGTCGCCCGTGGAAAGATCCTCCCACGGGTGAAATTCACCGAAGACCGCGGCATGCGCATCCCCGAAGTGGTGCTGGGCATGACCGTGACCGGCAACACGCCCGAGCGCGACGACTCCTACAACAGCGCCATCGCCGTCACCGACCGCGACATGATCCTCAAGGCCGACCCCACCACCATCACCATGGTGCCCTGGGCGGTCGACCCGACCGCGCAGGTGATCCACGACTGCTATTTCGCCGACGGCAGCCTGGTTGATTTCGCGCCGCGCAGCGTACTGCGCCGCGTGCTCAAGCTGTACGCCGATCGCGGCTGGAAGCCGGTGGTGGCGCCCGAGCTGGAGTTCTACCTCACCGCCAAGAACATCGACCCGAACCTGCCGCTGGCCCCGCCGGTGGGCCGCAGCGGCCGCGCCGAGACCAGCCGCCAGGTCTACAGCATCGATGCGGTCAACGAATTCGATCCGCTGTTCGAGGACATCTACGACTACTGCGAGTTGATGAACCTCGATGTCGACACCCTGATCCACGAGATCGGCGCCGGCCAGATGGAAATCAACTTCCTGCACGGCGACCCATTGGGGCTGGCCGACAAGGTCTTCTACTTCAAGCGCACCCTGCGCGAAGCCGCGCTCAAGCATGAGATGTACGCCACCTTCATGGCCAAGCCGATGGCCGACGAGCCGGGATCGGCCATGCACGTGCACCAGAGCGTGGTCGATGCCGAGACCGGCCGGAACATCTTCAGCAACGAGGACGGCAGCGCGTCGGCGGCCTTCAGTCACTACATCGGCGGCCTGCAGCGCTACATGCCGTCGGCGATGGCGATCGTCGCGCCCTACGTGAACTCCTACCGCCGCATCGTGCGCCACACGGCCGCGCCAATTAACCTGCAGTGGGGCATGGACAACCGCACCGTGGGCTTCCGCGTGCCGGTGTCGGGCGCGCAAGACCGGCGCGTCGAGAACCGCGTGATCGGCGCCGACGCCAATCCCTACCTGGCGCTGGCGGTCACGCTCGCCTGCGGCTACCTCGGCATGACCGAGGCGCTCGACCCGAGCCCGATGGTCGAGGGCAGCGCCTACGACATGCCGGTCGAGCTGCCGGGCGGCCTGTCCGAGGCGATTACGCAACTACGGCGCGAAGACCGCCTGCGCGATGTGCTTGGCGAGCGCTTCATCGACGTGTACTCTGCAGTAAAGGATCTCGAGCACCAGGAATTCATGCGCGTCATCAGCCCTTGGGAACGCGAACACCTCTTGCTGCACGTCTGATCCATGCGAGTCCACACGATGGGAGGCGATCATGACAACCAATCCACCGCAGGCCTGCGTGCCTGCCGCAGCAGCGGAGGGCGCCGAGCAGCAGGAGCGTGATACCAGGGCCCTGCAGCAGCTCGACAGCGCGCACTACCTGCATCCGTTCACCGACCACGCCGCGCTGCGCGAACGCGGCGCCCGCGTGATCGTGCGCGGCGACGGCGTCTACCTGTGGGATTCCGAGGGCAATAAAATTATCGACGGCATGGCCGGCCTGTGGTGCGTGAACGCCGGCTATGGCCGCAGCAGCATCGCCGACGCGGTGCACGCGCAAATGCTGCAGCTGCCTTTCTATAACAGCTTCTTCAACACCACCAACGTCCCCGCGGTGAAACTGGCGGCGCTCCTGGCCGAGCTGGCGCCGCCGCAGTTCCAGCACGTGTTCTATACCGGCAGCGGCTCCGAGGCGAACGACACCATCGTGCGCATGGTGCGGCGCTACTGGCAGCTGGCCGGGCAGCCGTCGCGCCAGGTCATCATCAGCCGCCGCAACGCCTACCACGGCAGCACCATGGCGGGCGCTTCGCTGGGCGGCATGGCCGGCATGCACGCCCAGGGCGGGCTGCCGATTCCCGGCATTGTCCACATTGGCCAGCCGAGCTACGCGGAAGGCGGTCGTGGCATGAGCGAGGCCGAATTCGGCTTGGCCGCCGCCGGCTGGCTGGAAGCGAAACTCCTTGAAGTGGGGCCCGACAAGGTGGCTGCCTTCATCGGCGAGCCGGTGCAGGGCGCGGGCGGCGTCATCATCCCGCCCGCCACCTACTGGCCCGAGATCCAGCGCATCTGCACCAAGTACGACATCCTGCTCATCTCCGACGAAGTGATCTGCGGCTTCGGACGCCTGGGCACCTGGTTCGGCTGCGAGCTGATGGGCTTCCAGCCCGACCTGATCGCCTTTGCCAAGGGCGTCACTTCCGGTTACGTGCCGCTGGGCGGGGTGCTGGTGGGCGGACGCGTGGCGCACATGCTGATCGAGAAGGGCGGGGACTTCAACCACGGCTTCACCTATTCCGGCCACCCGGTAGCCTGCGCCGCGGCGCTGGAAAACATCCGCATCCTCGAGACCGAGCGGCTGGTCGAGCGCGTGGCGCTGGAAACCGGGCCGCACCTGAAGGCCTGCTTCGCTTCCCTGGTGTCGCATCCGCTGGTGGGCCATGCCGAAACCTGCGGCCTCACGGCAGGGCTGAACCTGGTGCGGCGCAAGGGCGCGACCGTGCACGACTGCGAACCGTTCGCCTCAACGCATGCGGTGGGAATGCTGTGCCGGAAGCACATGTTCGACAATGGCGTGATCATGCGCGCGGTCGGCGACCGGATGATCGTGGCGCCGCCGCTGTCGATCACGGTGGCGGAGATCGACGAGATGGTGGGGCGGATTCGGGAGTGCCTGGATTTGACGCTGGAGGAGGTGACACACCGTGGGTGGATGGATTAGCTGGTAGCACAGTGCCAACTCAAGCATTCACCGCAATATGCTTCGCCGGCTCTCCACCATTTTTAAACACCTGCGGCATCAGCGACCCAATAAACATCCCGACAAACGCCGCCACCAGCCCCGCCAGCTGCCCCGGGAAATGCTCGCCCCAGCTGGTGAAATGCGGGAAGAACAGCAGCCACACGATGATGCCGGCGCCGATCGACACGATCGCCCCCTGCGTGGTCGCGCGCTTCCAGTACAGCCCCATCACCAGCGGCACGAAGGCGCCCACGAGCGTCACCTGGTAGGCGCTCGACACCAGCTCGTAGATCGAGGTGCCTTCCATCGCGATCGCATACAGCAGCACCGTCGCTGCGAAGATCACGATCGTGACGCGCATGGCCAGCAGCTTCTGCTTGTCCTTCATGCCGGGGCGCAGGTTCAGCAGGATGTTCTCGACGAAGCTGGTCGACGGCGCCAGCAGCGTGGCCGACGAGGTGCTCTTGATGGCCGACAGCAGGGCGCCGAAGAACAGGATCTGCATCACCAGCGGCATCTTGGTCATGATGAAGGTCGGCAGCAGGCGCTGGTAGTCGTTCTTGGCAATGTCCATCGCCTGGCCGCCCATCACCACCACGGCCGCGGCCACGATGAACATCGGCACGAAGGCGAACAAAATATAGCTGGCGCCGCCGATCACGGCGCCGGCGCGCGCGGTCGGGGCGTCCTTGGCCGACATCACGCGCTGGAACACGTCCTGCTGCGGAATCGAGCCGAACATCATGGTGACGGCCGCGCCCACGAAGAACATGATGTCGGTGAAGCTCGGCTCCGGCAGCACGCGCCACAGGTCGGCCTGCTGCGCCATCGCCAGCACCTTGTCGGCGCCGCCGGCGAGATCCGCCGCGAAGATGGCGATGATGCTCATGCCCACCACCAGCACGATCATCTGGATGAAGTCGGTGATCGCTACGGCCAGGAAGCCGCCCACCACCACGTAGATCAGCACGGCCATCGTTCCGACGAACATGCCCACCGAATGTGACATCGCGCCATTGGTCAGTACCGTGAACACCAGGCCCAGCGCGGTGATCTGCGCCGCCACCCAGCCCAGGTAGCTCAGGATGATCGCCACCGAGCAGAAAATCTCGATGCCCTTGCCGTAGCGCTGACGGTAATAGTCGCCGATGGTCAAGAGGTTCAGCTTGTAGAGTTTCGAGGCGAAGAACAGGCCGACCAGGATCAGGCACATGCCGGCCCCGAACGGGTCTTCGATCACGGCATTCAGGCCACCCTGCACGAACTTGGCCGGGATACCCATCACGGTCTCGGCGCCGAACCAGGTGGCGAAGGTGGTGGTAATCACCATGATCAGCGGCAGGCTGCGTCCGGCCACCGCGAAGTCGCTGGTATTCTTGATCCGCGTGCCCGCCCACACACCGACTCCCAGCGTGCCGATCAGGTAGAGGGCGACGAAAACGATCAACGTGGTGTTCATGCGGTCGGTGCTCCGAAGAGAAAAATGTTCGCGCGGAAAATCCGCGATTATAAAGGCAGAATCTGGCCGCTGGATCCAAGTTTGCTAGTATTTGGCATCGAGTGTTGTTCAACAGGGAAGGAAACCGACATGTCGGATAGCAGCAACTCCACCACCTCCTGGCACGACCGTGCCGCCAGCCTGGCCATCGACGGCCGCGCCTTCATCGATGGCTTTCGGGTGGAAGCCCGCAGCGGCGCCCGTTTCGACTGCCTCTCGCCGGTGGACGGCCGCAAGCTGGCCGAGGTCGCGCGCTGCGACGGCCTGGATGCCGATGCGGCCGTGTCCAGTGCCCGCGCCGCCTTCGAAGACCGCCGCTGGGCCGGCATGGCGCCCGCCAAACGCAAGCGCATCCTGATCCGCTTCGCCGACCTGATGCTCGCGCACCGCGACGAGCTGGCGCTGCTGGAAACCCTCGACATGGGTAAACCAATTCGCTACAGCCTGAGCGTGGACGTGCAGCAGGCGCAGAACTGCATCCGCTGGTACGGCGAGGCCATCGACAAGATCTACGACCAGGTGGCCCCCACGGCAGAAGACAGCCTGGCCCTGATCCAGCGCGAGCCGGTCGGCGTCGTGGCGGCCGTCATCCCGTGGAACTACCCGATGCTGATGGCGTCTTGGAAGATCGCTCCGGCGCTCGCCGCCGGCAACAGCGTGATCCTCAAGCCATCCGAAAAGGCGCCGCTCACCTCCCTGCGCATGGCCGAACTGGCGCTGGAGGCGGGCATGCCGCCCGGCGTGTTCAACGTGCTGCCCGGGTACGGCAATGAGGTCGGCAGCGCGCTGGCGCTGCACATGGACGTCGACTGCATCGGCTTCACCGGCTCCACGCGCGTGGGCAAGCAGATCCTGCAGATGGCCGGCCAGTCGAATTTGAAACGCGCCTGGACCGAATTGGGTGGCAAGTCGGCCAACATCGTTTGCGCCGACTGCCCCGACCTGGACGCCGCCGTGGAAAGCGCGATCGGCTCGATCTATTTCAACCAGGGCGAAAGCTGCAATGCGCCCTCGCGCCTGTTCGTGGAAGCCTCGATCAAGGACGCCTTTTTAGAAAAGGCGCTGGCGCTGATACCGCGTTATGCGCCGGGCGACCCGCTCGATGCAGCCACGGTGATGGGCGCCATCGTCGACCCGATCCAGATGAAGACGGTGCTCGGGTATATCGAAGAGGGGAAGACTGGCGGCGCGCGCCTGCTGGCGGGCGGCAATGCGGTGCGGCAGGACAGCGGCGGCCTGTTCATCGAGCCGACGCTGTTCGATGGCGTCGAGGCCGATATGCGCATCGCGCGCGAGGAGATCTTCGGGCCGGTGCTGTCGGTGCTGTCGTTCACGGATCTCGACGAAGCGGTGCGGCAGGCGAATGCCACGCCCTACGGCCTGGCCGCCGGCGTGTGGACGGCCGACATGAGCAAGGCGATCCGCGCCTCGCGCGCCCTGCGGGCCGGCACGGTGCACGTCAACCAGTACGACAGCGACGATATCACCGTGCCTTTCGGGGGCTATAAACAGTCGGGCAATGGGCGCGACAAGTCGCTGCATGCCTTCGACAAGTACACCGAGCTGAAGACGACCTGGATCCGGGTCGGCTGAACGCCTACCCGGGCGCTTCCTCAGTTGCGCGCGGCGCTTTCGAGCGCCGCAATGTCGCCTCCGCGAATCAGGTCGAGGTGCTGGGTGATCCACTCTAGCGGGCGGTCCCACCAGGCCAGCGCCAGCAGCCTGCGCACGTGGTCGGCATCGAAACGCGGGCGCACGACCCGGGCCGGGTTCCCGCCCACGATGGCATAGGCCGGCACGTCGCTCGTCACGACCGAACGCGCCGCGATGATGGCGCCGTCGCCGATACGCACGCCAGGCATGATCAAGGCATCGAAGCCGATCCAGACGTCGTTGCCGATGACCGTATCGCCCTTATACGGCAGCTCACCCTCGGCTGGCCGCGCGCCTTCCCAACCATTGCCGAAGATGAAGAACGGATAGGTCGAGATCCCGTCCATCTGGTGGTTGGCGCCGTTCATGATGAACTTCACGCCGCGCGCGATCGCGCAGAATTTGCCGATGCGCAGGCGGTCGCCGATGAAGGGAAAATGGTAGAGGACGTTATTTTCGAAGTTCTTGGCGCCGTCCAGATCATCGTAATAGGTGAATGCGCCGACCTCGATGTTCGGGCGCGTGACCAGGTTTTTCAGGAAGCAGACTTGCGGGAAGCCTGGCAGGGGGTACGGGTTGTCCGGGTCGGGGTGGGGCATGGTCGCAGCGCAGTTTTATTAGAAATTTCTTTGAGAAAATAATAATAAACTGCTGAGTCTGTTTTCGTTCACATAAATGGTGAGTTCTTTGCTCGCGTTGGCGCTTTCGAAATACACTGCCTGATCACATGTGCATACATGTGGCCGGAGACAACACCGGCGCAGCCGCAAGCCTCGGCGTCATCATCAGTATCCAACGGAGAAGACACATGATCAGCAAAGAAACGCGCGCATCGAAGCCCCTCACCATTTGCCTGGCCGCCCTGGTCGCCGCCGGCGCATTCGGTAGCGCGCAGGCTGCCCCACCCGCAACGACGCGCGTCATCGTCGCGTTCAAGCCTGGCGCCGCCGCCAACGTCAAATCCGCGGTCAGCGCCGCCAAGGGCGCCGTCAAGCACGAGATCTTCGGCATGAACGCCATGGCAATCGAAGTGCCCGCCGTCGCCCTGAAAGGCCTCGAGAACAACCCGAACGTGCAGTACATCGAAGAGGACGTCGTGCGCCGTCCATTTGCCCTGACCAGTCCTTCGACAGGTATGCCCTATGCAGAGGGTCAGTTGGTCCCTTACGGCATCAAGCTGGTACAGGCTGACCAGCTGCCGGACAGCGCCGCCGCCAATCGCAAGGTCTGCATCATCGACTCCGGCTACGACCGCGCCCACGAAGACCTGTCGGGCAACAACGTGACTGGCGAATACGATGCCGGCACCGGCTGGTGGTACAGCGACGAAAACCACCACGGCACCCACGTGGCCGGCACCATCGCCGCGATCAACAACAGCGGCACCGGCCTGGTCGGCGTCAACGCCAACCGCCAACTCAAGCTGCACATCGTGAAGGTGTTCGGCAAGGACGGCTGGGCCTATTCCTCGACCCTGGCCTCGGCCGCCAACAAGTGCGGGGCGGCAGGCGCGAACGTGATCAGCATGTCGCTGGGTGGGGATCGCAGGAGCCAGACCGAGCAGGTCGCCTTCGATAACCTGTATGCCAAGGGCGTCTTGAGTGTCGCGGCGGCCGGTAACGACGGCAACCGTGCCGTGTCTTATCCGGCCAACTATCACAGCGTGATGTCGACCGGCGCCCTGGACGAGAACAAGCAGTGGGCCAGCTTCTCGCAGTACAACAACAAGGTCGAGCTGTCGGCGCCTGGCGTCAGCGTACTGTCCACGGTGCCGATGGGTAGCGGTATCGACGCCGCGCTGACCGTGGGCGGCGTCGCCTTCGCCGCCGCGACGATGGAAGGTTCGCCTGTCAAGACTGCAAGCGCACCGCTCGCCGATTTCGGGCTTGGCGACCAGGTGAATGGCGCTGTCGCCGGCAAGGTCTGCCTGATCCAGCGCGGCAGCATCGACTTCGCGACCAAGGTGTCGAACTGCCAGACCAGCGGTGGCGTCGGGGCGGTGGTGTACAACAACGTGGCAGGCGCGTTCGGCGGCACGCTGGGCAGCACCGTGACCAGCATTCCATCGGTGACGGCATCGGACACCGACGGCATGGCCATGAAGGCACGGCTCGGCCAGAGCGCGACGGTGAGCGTCAAGGCAAGCAACTACGCCTACTATGACGGCACCTCGATGGCGACCCCCCATGTGTCTGCCGTCGCCGCCCTGGTGTGGAGCTACTTCCCAGGCTGTAGCGCCGCACAGCTCCGTACCTCGCTGAACAACAGCGCACTGGACCTCGGCCCGGCCGGACGCGATACCCAGTACGGCTATGGCTTGGTGCAGGCAAAAGCTGCCTACGACCGCATCAAGGCTAAAGGTTGCGGCAACTAATTTCCGCTACTTGTGAAAAGGACGCTTCGGCGTCCTTTTTTTGGCCGTCGCGCGGAGCTCGCTGCGTGGGCGTATCACACTGCCATGTCGCGCAAGATGCGCGACGCATCCCTGTTCGCACCCAGCACCGTCCCGTCGCGCATGTGGATCTGCAGCTGCGACTGGTCGTCCGCCCGCATCGACTCGACGAAATCGAGATTCACCAGCGCCGAGCGGTGGATGCGCACGAAGCGCGCCGGGTCGAGCTGGGCTTCGAGTTCCGAGATGCCGATCCGGACCAGGAAGTGCTGGCCGCGCGCCGCGATCACGGTGTATTTTGAATCCGCCTTCATGTATTCGATGTCGCCGGCGGCCAGCGGAAAGATGCGGCCACGGTCGCGCACGAGGATGCGTTCCAGCCGCGCCGGGGCAGCGAGCGGCCTGCCCGCCTGGTTTAGCGCGCCTTCGAGCGATTCGCGCGCATGCACAGCGCCCTCCAGCAGCCGCGACACGGCTTCCGCGAACCGCGCTTGCGTAAATGGTTTGAGCAGGTAGTCCACTGCATTGAGCTCGAACGCGGTCACCGCATACTGGTCGTAGGCCGTCGTGAACACGATTTGCGGCAGGTAGTCGAGCCGGCGCAGCACTTCCAGCCCGGTCATCTCGGGCATCTGGATATCCATGAACACGACGTCCGGACGCAGGCGCTCGATTCGTTCTAGTGCACCCGCCCCGTCGGACGCTTCGCCGACAAGGCGCAGGCACGGGTGGGCATAGATGGCGTCGCGCAGCACGTCGCGCGCCAGCGGTTCGTCCTCGGCGAAGAAGGCGGTTTTGGTCGTCATGCGTAGCTCTCCTGGCGCACGGCGGGAATGGTGACGGCGACGCTGAAGCCCGCGCCCGGCGCGCACTGCACGCGCAGTGCGGCGCGGCTGCCGTAGTCCAGCTGCAGGCGCCGCTCGACGGTGCGCAGGCCCAGGCCGTTTGAGGCTGCGACGGCCGCAGGGTCGGCGCCGGGACCGGTGTCGCGCACCGTCATGGTCAGCGCGCCGGAAGCAGGGTCGCGGCGGGTGCGGATCTGCAGGATGCCCGGCCGGCTGTGCGGGTTGAACGCATGCTTGATGCTGTTCTCCACCAGCGGCTGCAGCGACAGCGCGGGCAGCGGATGGTCGCCTGCGTCATCATCGAGGTCCCACTCGACGTGCAGGCGCTCGCCCAGGCGCAGCTGCTCCAGCTCGAGGTAGTCGCGCACGAAACCAAGTTCCGCATCGAGCGTCACGCGGTCGCTGCCGCTGCGTTCCGTGTCGAGCACATAGCGCAGCATGTCCGAAAATTGGAACAGCGCCGTCTCGGCGGCGGCCGGGTTGCGCTGGGTGAGCGCGATGATCGAGTGCAGGGTATTGAACAGGAAGTGCGGATTGAGCTTGTTGCGCAGCGCGCTCAGCTCCGATGCCACCAAGAGCGTGCGCGCCTGCTGCGCGGCCAGCGCCTGCTGCTGGGCGGCCATGCCGGCGCGTACCGTGTGGAAAATCCCGGCGACCAAGGCATAACTCATCAGGCTATACATGAAAGGCCAGGCATGCCACTGGATCGAGCGCGTGACCGCGCCCAGCATCGCTAACGTCAGCAGGTGGGACCCGACGGCAAAGCACAGCGCCGCGCAGGCGTGGATCGCGACCAGGGCAAAGCCGCGCACCGCGCGTGCCTCGAGCCGGCCGGTGAGCGGCCACACCAGCGCCAGCAGGGCGGCGGCGGGGATCGTACTGTAGGCGCCCTGCAGCAGGTCGAGCCAGCGCACGCCTTGGTCGAGGGTGTCGGCCTGCAGCACGAAGCCGACGATGACGCCGTATAGGCTCCATCCGGCGATGTAGGCGCGCCACATGAGCGGAACGCGTGCGAAGAAGGTGGTCGGTTTCATGGGGCTAGTATGGCGCGGCTACGGGTGCGTGCATCAGACCATGCGACGGATCGCGGGAAAACGACGCGGATTGCGCATGCCGGGGAATCAAGTGCAGCGGCCGAGTGTAGCAAGTTCGAGTAGGGCCGACTATTGCTACCTGTCCTGCATGACCGCGCCTTATCAAGGCCCGGCGTGGATTTGCAAGTTGGCGCCCGTTTGCGTAAAGTCGTGCCGACTCGACAGGACAACAGATCGGCCGCGATAGTCGCAGCCGCCCCTTGCCTGCCTACCGCCGCAAAGACCCGCCATGACCCCGCTTCCCGCTTCCCTCTCGCCCGCACGCTGGGCCATCTCCACCGTTTTCCTGCTCAATGGCGCCGGCATCGGCCTGTGGGCCGCGCACGTGCCGGTCGTGCAGGCGCGCACCGGCATCGACACCGCGACCCTGAGCATGGTCCTGCTCACCATCGCCGCCGGCGCCTTGCTGGCGATGCCGCTGATGGGCGGCTTCACCGCGCGCTGGGGCACGCGCCGCATGACGCTGGTCGCCGGTTTTGCCTTTGCGGCGGCGCTGGCCGTGGTCATGGGCGTGACCGACCTGCGCCTGCTGTTCCTGGTCGCCTTTGCCTTCGGCATCAGCAACGGCGCCCTGGACGTGGCCATGAATGCGAATGCCAGCGAGGTAGAAACGGCGCGCGGCCTGCCGACCATGTCGTCCTTCCACGGTTTCTTCAGCCTTGGCGGCCTGCTAGGCGCAGCGCTGGGCGCCGTGATGATCAGCCAGGGCTGGGGCGACGGGCGGGGCGCGCTGGCCATGGCCATCGTCACGGCGCTTGCGCTGGCGGTAGCAAGCAAGCGCGTAATGGCCTTCGCACCGAGCCATGAAGCCGGCAGCCATTTCCAGCTGCCGTTCGGCGCCGCACTGAGCCTCGGCCTGCTGGCGTTGCTGTGCTTCGCGGTGGAAGGCGCGCTGGTCGACTGGAGCGCGCTGCTGATGCAGGAGCGTACCGCGGCCGCACCCGCGACGGCGGCACTGGGCTATTCCGCCTTCTCGATCGCGATGGCGGCCTGCCGTTTCGCCGGCGACCGCCTGATCCTGCGCTTCGGCGCGATGCGCGTGATGGTGCTGGGCGGGCTGGCGATGTTCGCGGGACTGGCCACCGCGGTGCTGAGCACGCACTTGCTGCTGTCAGCGGCGGGCTTTGCGCTGATCGGGATCGGGGCTGCAAACGTAGTGCCCTTGTTGTTCGGTGCCGCCGCGCGGATTCCTGGCATGAGCGCAGGCGCGGGCGTGGCGGCGGTCGCGACGCTGGGGTATGGGGGATTGCTGCTGGCGCCGCCGGTGCTGGGTTATATCGCGGCGCAGGCGAGCATCATGGTGGCGCTGGGGGCCTTGTCGCTGTCGGGGCTGGTCATTGCGCTGAGCGCCGGGATTATCAAGCGCCAAGCTTGATGTCTGCGCGCTATTTTTGGTTAGTTTTCAAGGCAGTGTGGCTTGCACACTGAGCCGTACTGAATGTCTGCATTCGGCCCAGCCCGTGTCAGAACTCAAATAGATGGGCTGGTAGTCCATTTGTATGAATGAAGGGTGCCCTTAAGATGTATAGAGGCGCTCCAGGCCACGTTGTCCCGTTTGGACATTCTCATCAAGGCCAGCAGGGAAAACGCTTCAAGCAGGCCTTGTAGCGTCAGAAAATGGGCATACGCCCGGATCGCGGCCAACATTCTTTCAGTGCCGAGAATCGCCAGCAAACGTCTGAAGTTAGAGGCGAGCACATGTTGCCCACTCATGAACCCAGCAAGGAGTAGCGATGCCCCGACTCGAACTAAGCGACCGCGAACTCATTGTCCACCTAGCGGCATGGGAATCGATCTGGTCTGCGCCGTAGCTTTCGCGTGCCGCTGGCCCAAGTTCGCGGCGCGACTGAGGACAATGGCTATGGCGGCAGAGCACTCGGTCTGCGCATCCCGGGCACTCACATCGCCGGCCTGATCGCGGCGGGCACCTTCATTAAAGACGGTGACAAGCAGTTCGGCTATACCATGCGCAAGCTGCAGACCATCGTGATCGAACTAGCCGGAAATCACTGGGCTCGTTTGGTAATTGGAGTGCCAGACGTGCGCGTCGAGGTGGCGCGAATTAACGCCGCCGTGGCCCGCCACCGCTAGCATCTAGAATCGCACGGCTGGTTGAACGCGTGGGCTAGGTAGTTCAGGCCAGTGGCCTGAACTACGAATTGCCCACCCTACGAAGCGCGGCCAAGCGGTGTCAAGCGACGATACCCGATCACCCTGCATCGAGCGCTTTGCGCATCTTGCGGCGCCAGCGTAGCAGCCCCGCCGAGTAGTAGCCGAAGTAGCCCGCCGTGAGCCCCACGCACAGCATGGTCAGCGGGCTATCCGTCAGCTTCGGCGCAGGAATCCCCTTGCCCTGGTTCGCATAGATCTCCACGCCGATATACAGCACCCGCGCCACGAAGATCATTGCCATCACGATGCCCAGCCGCGCGTTCGGCGTGAAGAAATAACCCTGCGGCGTATCCTCGAAGCGCGTGAGCTTCAGGCCCCACACGCTCCAGCCGATGCCGAACAGGGCGCCGACCACCAGCGCACCCAGATTGTAGGGCTGGTCAAGCAGCTGCGCGGCCGGCACGATGACCAGCGCACCGAACACCAGCACGCCGGTGTAGTGGCGCGAGACGATCGAGCGCTGGCGCGCCATGCGGGCCTTGATGCGGTTGTAGACGCGCCAGACCAGCAGCGGGGTCAGGACGAGCAGGGCGAGGGTGGTGATCGAGAGGTCCATGTGGCGCTAAAGAGAGTCAAGTCCGCCATTGTAATGGAGGGGGCGGATGCCGCACGGGAGGCGGCCCCGGAGGGCGGCCGGCACCGCATCATGATAAAGTGATCACACCGTTTTTTTCGAGGAGATCCGCACCATGAATGCCGCCTTGCGCACGAGTTCGCACGAATATGTTCCGATGAGTTTCCCCATCCAGGCGCACCGCGCACCCGACCCGGCCCCGATCGAGGAACCAAGCCCTGAGCCCTTCGATACGCCCCATCCGCACCACCAGCCCGGCCACGGCCATACGCCCCAGACCGAAGAGCCGGTCCCCGATCCGAAGCCGAGCGTCTTCCACTAATCGAACGCCCAGGAATACAGCACATCCAGGGCGGTATTGGTGCCGGTCTGAAACTGCAGCGAGATCCTCGGGGTCAGTTTGTAGCGCAGGCGCACCAGACTCGAGGCCGTGGTGGCGCCCTGTTCGAAGCTCAGGTAGGCGCGCGACGAGATGCGCTTGCCCACCGTCACCACGGTGCCCTCCAGGCCGGTCCCGCTACCGTTGGCCTGCCTCAGCCCCAGTTCATCCACACCGAGCGAGCTCGCCAGCTTCTGCGTGAATCCGCCGCTGCCGCCCTTGCCGCCCAGCAGGGCGCCCGCAGCGGCCGCCAGCACGTCCTTCTCGTTGCCGCTCGTGCCTTCCATGCCGTGGCCTAAGACCAGCCAGGACAGCTTCTCGCTGTCCGGCACGTTCGGCGTCGACACCAGGCGCGCGTCCGGCGACTGAGCGGTGCCGCGCACCTGCACGCCGGCTTCCACGTTGGTCTGCGAGAGCTGCTCGCCTTCCGGACGCTTGCGCACCGCGAGGATGTCGAGCGCCGGGTTGTCGTAGGCGCCGCTGAAGGTCATCACGGCGCGCTCGATCGCCAGTTTCTGGCCATAGGCCGCGTAATTGCCTTCGACGGCGCGGATGGTGCCGTTGATCCGTGGAGCGGCAGCCCCGATCTTGCGTACGCGGACGTTGCCGGCGAGGGTGGCGTCGATGCCCAGGCCGCGCAGGCGGAACTCGTCGCCCAGGTCGGCGCGCAGGTTGATCGACAGTGGCATTTCCGGTTCCTTGTTCGAGGGCACCGGCTTGGCGCCGCCCTGGCCCAGCACGATGACGTCATCCGACATGGTCGGCCGGCCCTGCGGAGCGAATTCGATCAGCGCACGGTCGGCGCGCACATTGCCTTCCAGCGTGAACTGCTTGGCGTCGCGCACCAGTGCGGCATTGCCACTCACGACCACGGTGCGGTCAGGGCGCGACAGCACCTCGAGCTTGTCCGCCGTGACTTTCAGATTGGCAGCCGACAGGCCGCTCGAGAAGCGCACGAAGCCGTCGGCCGTGGCGCTGCCCTGGCGGCCCTGGAAATACAGGCGCTGCAGTTGCAGCTCGTCGCCCGCAAGCTGGGCGCGCAGCTCGCCGTTCTGCAGGCGCACGCCCTGTTCGGCCCAGCGCACCGCCAGCTTGTCGCCCGTGACGTTGCCGTTCAGGCGAGGCGTGCCGATGGTGCCGGCGCCCGTGAGCGCCAGGCGCAGTGCGCCGTCCAGTTCCAGCCCGGGCTGGCCGGCAAACGATGCCAGCCAGGCGATCGAGGCCATGTTGGCGTTGGCCGTCATGCGCATCGGGCTGTCGCGGTCCAGGCGCCCCTGCAGCAGCTGGGCGCTGCCGTCGAGCGTCGCGGTGCCGGTGCGGGTGCCGTCCAGGTTGACGCGCACGCGCAGTGCGCCCGCCTGGACGTCGGCGCGCGCGTCCAGCTGGCGCAGGCCGAGCGGCACCGGGCTGTCGCCGCCGGCGATCACGTCGCCTTTTTCGCGGAACACGTGGACCATGCCGTCCAGTGCCGGGGCGCCGCCGGTGGCAGTCGCGGTACGCAAATCGAGCGCCCATTGCGCGCCCAGGGTCAGGTCGCCGCGCGCATTCTCGCGGATCGCCGGCGAGAACTGCGCCAGGTAGGTGAGGGGCACGTTGTCGGCATGGCCGCGGCTGTTCCAGCGCGGGCCGTTCTTCACCAGCGAGTCCACCGTGATGCTGCCCGAGGCCAGCTTGATCACGGCGCCGTTGAAGGCGATCCGTTCCGGTTTGGCCAGGCCCATGACGCCGCTGCCCGGTGCGCCGCTGATGCGCAGCGGGACCGGCGCCTGCAGCGACATGGCGTAGCGTCCGCGGTTCTGCAGGGTCGCCAGCGTGCCGCCCCAGGTATCGCCCGTCCAGCCGCCGCGTACCTCAAGGTTCGCGTCGAAGGCTTCGCCGACCGCGGCGGCCCGCAAGGTGTGCGCGCCGCGCATGCCTTCGGTCTTTACGCTGGCCGAGGCGATGCGGGTCTCGCCGTTGACGTACCCGGTGATTTGCACGTCGCTGGCCAGCGCGTCGCGTGCGCCACGGCCGGCGCCCAGGTTGGCGTTCGCGCGCAGCGCGCGGATGCTGTGGGTGCCGAGCAGGCGCAGGTTCTGGCCTTCCAGGGCAGCGGTGAGCGAGGGCGTGTCCATGGTGCCGGACAAGCTGCCCTGGCCACGCAGCACGCCGCTGTAATCAGGGCCGAGCGCCGCCAGCTGCGGCGCGTCGATGCGCCAGGTCAGCTGGTCGCTGCCCGCACCGAAGCTGCCCTTGGCAGCGACCACGTTGGCCCCGACGTGCAGGTCGACGTCGGCATCCGATACGTGGCGGCGGTCGGCGCTGAAGCGGGCATGGCCCCACAGCGGGGATTTCGACAGCGTCGAATCCTGCACGCGCATATCAAACGCGGCACGCCAGTCGGCGCCGCCGCGGCCCCTGCCGCTGAAATTGGCGTTGATGGAGCCGGCCAGCGGTGAGCCGAATGCGGCCGGGTTGAAGCGCTGGGCGGTGCCGGCCAGTTTCGCTTCCACGGTGCGCGCACCATCTGGGCCGGCGAGCCAAGCTTCGCCTTTCGCATTCAGGGTGCCGCCGGCGTCCTTGCGCTGCGCCGCGACCCAGCCGAGGCCATTCGCATTGACTTCGAAGGTGGTGCGCGGATCCTGCATGGTGCCGGTGGCCACGCCATTGGCGACCACGGCGCCATACAAATCGCTGCGCACCGCCGCCAATTGGCGGCCGTCGACGCGCCACTGCAGGCGGTCGCCGCTGCCGCCGAAAGCGCCGTTCAGGGCGACGGTATTCTGGCCAAGGGCCAGGTCGGCATCGATGCCGCTGATACGCTTGGCATCGGCGCGCAATTTACCCTCGCCCGACAGCGGCTGGTCGAACAGGCGGCTGCGGCGGACGGCGAAGTCGGCATCCACGCGCCAGGCCGGAGCGAGGGCGCCGGCCACGTTGACGCTGGCATTGATGTCGGCTTGCGGATAGTCGCCGAAAGCGGCCGGGTTGAAACGGCTGGCGCTGGCGCTGGCCTTGAAGGCCTTGTCCTTCAGCAGGCTCATGGTGCCGGTGACATCGACGCTGCTGCTACCGGCGGACAGTCGGCCTTCGCGCAGCGTGACGACGTTGTCTTCCAGCGTCGCCAGTGCCGCCAGGCGCAAGCCCTTGTCCAGCAGGTTCGCCTGCAGGGTCTGCGTCTTGCCGGCATTGGTCACCTGGATGTCGCCGCGGATGGCGGTCGGCTTCATGCTGGAGTGGATCTGTTTCAGGTCAAAGCGGTCGGTGCGCAGGGTGAAGCGCGCAACGCCGAGTCCTTTTGCATCGGCACCGCGCTCCACGCCGCCTGTGCCGGTAAAGCGTCCGGCGCCGCCGAAGTCCATCAGCACGTCGGACACTTGCAGCGCATCGAGATTGCCGCCCAGTTGCCCGCGCATGGCGCGCAGCGGCAGGCGTTGCTGGTCGATGGTGCCCTCGGGCCCCTCGTTGACGATATTCACACTGCCGCTGATGTTGCGCTTGTCATCCAGCTGGCCGTTGACGGCGAAGGTCAGGTCGGCCGTCGGCAGCGAAGGGTTGAAGAAGCCCGGATCGACGTTGCGGCCGCTGATGCGCATCGAGCGCAGCGGAATTTTTGCATACGGCGACAGCACCATGTGGGCTTCGCCGACGGCGCGCCCGGCCTGGCCGGTAGCGTCGAGCAGGGTCGTCTCGAGGTCGCCGCCGACCTTCATTTTTAGCTGGGCCGCGCGTGCGCCGGCCTTGGCTTGCGACTGGCTCAGGCTGGCGGTGGCGTCGATCTTGAAGGGACGCTGGGCCTGGATACTGCCGGCGGCCGTCACGTCGCCCCAGGGCGTCACGGCGGCGGCGTCGCGGATCTGCCAGCGGGTCTTGTTGCCTTCCAGGCGCAGGCGGATATTGTCGATATGGGTTTCGGCGCCATTGGCGACAAAGGTGGCCCGGTTCAGGCGCGCGTCCTCGATCGAGATGGGGAAGGGCGCAGCCAGCTTGACCGGCATGGTGCTCGGCTCTTCGCTTTCCTTGAGCGTCTCGACCCGCAGGTTGGCCGCGTGCAGCGTGTCGACCAGGATGCCGCGCGAGACGATCTGGCGGGGAGACCATTGCAGGTCGATCTTGTTGGCGACGATGAGCTGCTCGTCGGTGCGCCAGGTCAGGCGCTCGATGTGCATGGCGCCGTACAGCGAGCCGGATACGCCGCTCAATGTAAGCTTGCCGCCGGTGGACGCGGCGACCTTTTGCGCGATCATCTGGAGCGTGGTTTCGCGCCCCAGGTACCAGAGCGTGCCGCCGACGATGGCGCCGGTCACGACGACGCCAATGGCGACGCGGCGCGGCCAGCGGCGCTGTTTGTGCGGAGCCGGCGCAGGAGAATCCGCGGCGGCTGGGGTGGTGTCGTTCATGTCCATCAGAAGGTGAATCCCAGGGAGAAGTGCAGGCGCGCCTTTTTCACGGCGTGGCCGTAAGCCAGGTCGACATTGATCGGGCCGACCGGGCTGCGCCAGCGCGCGCCGACGCCGAAGCCCGATTTCGGCTGCAGGTCCCCGACCTTGTCGGCCGCATTACCGACGTCGTAGAACACCGCCACGCCCCATGGTGGACGGAACCAGTACTGGTATTCGGCGCTGGCAGTGGCCAGGTACTTGCCGCCGACGATGGCGCCGTTTTCGCGCACGCCCAGTTCGCGGTAGCCGTAGCCGCGCACCGACTGGTCGCCGCCGGCGCGGAACAGGAAGGTGCTCGGCACGCCGATCTTTTCCTTGGCCGCGACGGCGCCGAATTCGCCGCGCAGGATCAGCGTGCCGCTCGGGCCCAGCGGCTTGTACATCAGCCCGCGCAGGTAGAGGCGCAGGAATTTTTCGTCGGTCAGGATCGGCAGCAGCGCGCCGCCCAGCTGGCCCTGGAACACATAGCCGTTGGTTGGCTGGATCAGGCTGTCGAGCTTGCGCCGGGTCATGCTGTAGGTAAGCGGAATACTGCGCGTGGTGGTCGCTTCGTTCGGCGGCACCTCGCGTTTTTCAATCAGCGCTTCTAACGTGAGGCTGCGTTCGAGCAGCGGCGAGCCCCAGGCGCGGCGCGCGGCGACCGTGGCCAGCGTGGTGATCTCGCCGCGCACGTCGTTGCGCTCGACGCCGGCGCCGACGCTGTCGTTATAGCCCTTGGGCGTGGTCGGCCAGTAAAAATCGACGCGTGCGGTCTGGCGCTTTTGCTCGTAAATCAGGTCGCTCTTCATGCGCTTCCCAAACACGTTCAGGTCGTCGTAGCTGGCCTGCAGGCGCCCGCCGGTGTCGGTCGAGAAGCCGACGCCGACCTCGACGTTCTTGCGCAAGTTCTCGGTTACGCGCACCAGCACCGGCAGCACCGTGGGGCCGGTCGGCGGGTTTGGGGTGGTGGCGTCGCCATCGGGATCGTCGTCGCCTTCGCGCAGTTCGCGCAGCTCTTCGTTGAGCACGGCGCGCATGTCGGCGCTCACTTCAACGCTGGCGAAATAGCCGGTGTCCTGCAGGCGCGATTGCAGGGCCTGCAGCGCGGACTCGCTGTACATGTCGCCCGGGTTGATCTTGTTCAGGTTGGTGATGACTTCGCGCGGATAGCGCTTCAGGCCGCGGATACGCAGCTCGCCGAAGCGCATCTCGGGGCCGCTGTCGATGACGACGTGCAGCAGTGCGCGCCGCGCTTCCGGATCGACCGTGGCGCTGGTCTCGACCAGTTGCGCACGCGGGAAGCGCGTCTGCGCCACTTCGCGCAGCAGGCCTTTCTTTGCGCCTTCCCAGTCGGCCTGGCGGAAGCGCGCGCCGACCGGCAAGGTCCAGCGGCTGCGCAGGGCGGCCGCGTCGAATGGGGCCGCTCCCTTTTCGAGCGGCGCAAAGCCCTGCAGCACCAGGTCGACTTCGCCCACCACGGTCGGCTCGCCCACGTCGACGATCACGCGCGCGACCGGCCGCCCGCCATCGGTATCGAGGCCGGCCGAGATCTTGGGCGAGTAATAGCCTTCGGTGGCGATCAGGGTCTTGGCCTGCTCGGGCGCTTCCTTGACCAGGCGCTGCAACTGCTCCATGTCGACCTTCGGATTGCCGCGCCAGCGCATCAGGTCGAGGTTTTCTTCCAGCATGTTCTCGATCTGGCGCGGCGCGTCGATGCGAACCTGGTAATCGATGCCCTGGGCGTGAAGGGAGCTCGCCACCAGCAAGGCGCCAAGGCCAAGGGCCAGGCGGGGCAGGGGACGCAGGCGGTGGCGGGGAATCGATCGTGCAGCAAACATGGGGCTCCGATGGTAAGGTTCATGGCAATCTTAGCGGATCGGCAAAAATGATGACGGACGCTTAACTCATCCGTGTGAGGCTTGCAGCTTCACGCAAGCCCCCGTTTTATGCCAGAATCCGCGCTTCCCCAAGTTTGTTGCCCATCATTTTTCCGGACCACCACCATGCCATCCCAAGATACCGCGCTCGTCCTCTTCAGCGGAGGCCAGGACTCCGCCACCTGCCTGGCCTGGGCGCTGCAGCGCTATGCGCGCGTGGAGACGATCGGCTTCGACTACGGCCAGCGCCATGCGATCGAGCTGGAGGTGCGCCCGACGGTGCTGGCCAAAATGCGCGCGCTCGATCCGGGCTGGGACGCGCGCCTTGGCGAAGACCACATGATCGACCTGTCCCTGATCGCGAAGATCTCGGATACGGCGCTGACCAGCAACGTGGCCATCGCGATGCAGGAAAACGGGCTGCCGAATACCTTCGTGCCGGGCCGGAACCTGCTGTTCATGACGGTGGCGGCCACGGTGGCCTATCGCCGCGGCCTGAGGGTGCTGGTGGGCGGCATGTGCGAGACCGATTTCTCGGGTTACCCGGACTGCCGCGACGATACGATGAAGGCGCTGCAGGTGGCGCTCAACCTGGGCATGAACACCCGTTTGAAAGTCGAGACCCCGCTGATGTGGATCGACAAGGCGCAGACCTGGGAGCTGGCCCATGACTGCGGGGGCGATGCGCTGGTGGACCTGATTCGGTTCGACACCCACACCTGCTACCTGGGCGAGCGCGGCGCGGCGCATCCGTGGGGGCATGGCTGCGGGACTTGCCCGGCGTGTGCGCTGCGGGCGCGGGGGTACGAACAGTACGTGGCCCGCAAGGGCTGAGGCCAGTTAGCCCGTAGGGTAGGCGCTTTGCCGCCCACCCTCCGAGATGCGGCTGTGCTGGCGTGTCCTCAGGCGGCGAGAAGGCGCGTGCGGCCAGGCTGCTGCACAGCGCGCTGAGCCTGCCCAGCCTCCGCCTTGTGCACCGTAAACGTACTGACCAGCTGCGCCAGCGACGCCGCCTGATCCTCCAGCGATTGCGCCGCCGCTGCCGCTTCCTCTACCAACGCAGCGTTCTGCTGCGTGACGTCGTCCATCTGGCTGATCGCGGCATTGACCTGTTCGATGCCCAGGGTCTGTTCCGCGCTGGCTGAGGCGATCTCGGACACGATGTCGGTGACACGGGTGATGCCTGCCACGATTTCCTGCATTGTTGATCCCGCCTCATCAACCAGGCGTCCACCGGCATCGACTTTTGCTACCGAGTCAATAATCAGGCTACGGATTTCCTTGGCGGCGCCGGCCGAGCGCTGGGCCAGGTTGCGCACTTCGGAGGCCACCACGGCGAAACCGCGGCCCTGCTCGCCGGCACGCGCCGCTTCCACCGCGGCGTTCAGGGCCAGGATATTGGTCTGGAAGGCGATGCTGTCGATGACGCCGATGATGTCGCCGATCTGCTTGGACGACGCATTGATCGACGCCATCGTCGACACCACCTGCGCCACCACCGCGCCGCCGCGCACCGCGATTTCGGAAGCGGTGGAGGCGAGGGTGCTGGCCTGGCGGGCGCTGTCGGCGTTTTGGCGGACGGTGCTGGTCAGTTCTTCCATCGACGAGGCGGTTTCCTCCAGCGAGCTGGCCTGTTGCTCGGTACGGGAGGACAGGTCGAGGTTGCCCGCCGCGATCTGCTGCGAGGCGGTGACGATCGCATCCGTCCCCCCGCGCACCTCGCTCACGGTCTTGAGCAGGCTGGTGTTCATGACTTTCAGCGCCCCGAGCAGGTCGCCCACTTCATCGCGCGAGGTGACCTGGATGTCGGCCGTGAGGTCGCCCGAGGCCACCTGCCGGGCCAGCGCGAGCGCACGGGCCAGGGGACGCGTGATGCTGCGGGTCAGGAAAATGCCGAAGGCGCCACCGCACAGGATGGCGCCGATGCCGGTGGCGACCAGCATGCGCTGGGCATCCGCATTGAGCGCGTCGATCTGGTTGCTCGCGGCAACGAACAGCTGGGTCTGGTAAGCGGCCACGGCCTCGACCGAATCCACATAGGCCTTCATGGCGGGCATCAGGGTAGTGGCAACATAGGCCTTGAGTTCTGCGTCGGCCGGGCCGGCAGCGGCCTTGCGGCGGAAGGCCTCGTCGCGGATGGCCACGTACTGCTTGCGCCGTTCGGCCACCTGGGCGAGCAGCTGTTTGCCCTGTTCGCTGCCGACCAGGGATTCGAGCTCTTTCTGGACCTTCGAGACCCCGGCGCTGACCGCCTTCATCTCGCGGGTGTAGTAGTCCTCGTCTTCCGGGTCGGTGCTTTTCACTTTGGCAAAGGTGCGTACGCTGTTGGTGGCAATGCCTTCGAGCCAGTCTTTGGCAAGGTTGGCCTTGTGACTGGTGGCGGCCATGACGTTCTTGCCTTCGGCGATGCGGCTTAGTTGCCACAAGGCGCTGCTGAGCATGATCGCCATCAGGACGAGGAGGGCGGCAAACGCGCAGCCGAGGCGCGAACCGATACGCAAATTATTGAAGACCATTTTTACACCTAAGAATCGACACTGACACTAGCGTAGGTACACGTACTACCTTGCCGACGTACACCAATATACCCAAGCTGGGTGTAACTACTGTACGCCAGTGTCGTTTCTCAAACGTAACTAAACTGTAGAAATACGTCGTCTTTTGTCAGGATTTTAAGAAAAACAGGTTAAAAAACAACGATCTAGTAAATATGCGACATGCAAGTTGCTTGATATGAAACATGAACAACACGCCACGTGCATTGCACGGGCAGGCTGCAGCGTCGCAGGCTCAAGCAGGAAGCCTGCCGCGTTCGAGCAGCGGCAGCACGTCCTCGCGCTCGAGCGGCCGGCTGAACAGGAAGCCCTGGTATTCGTCGCAGGCCATGCCGCGCAGCACGTCGAGCTGGGCCTGGGTTTCGACGCCCTCCGCCACCACTTTCAGCTTCAGGCCGCGCGCCAGGTTGACGATCGACAGGGCAATCGCGGCGCTGTCCTCGTCGCGGTCGAGGTCGCGCACGAAGGCGCGGTCGACCTTCAGGCGCGAGACCGGGAAGCGCTTGAGGTAGGCCAGGCTCGAGTAGCCGGTGCCGAAGTCGTCGATCGACAGGTCCACGCCAAGGGCGCGGATGTCGTGCATCAGGACGTCGACTTCCTTCTCGCGGCTCATCAGGGCGGTCTCGGTGATTTCCAGTTCCAGGCTGCCGTCGGGTATCCGGTACTGCGCCAGGCAGCGCCGGATCGTGTCGAGCAGGGATTTTTGATAGAACTGGCGCGGCGACAGGTTAACCGCCACCTTCACCGGCCGCCCCAGCTGTGCCGACCACTCGCCGATCTGGCGGCAGGCCTGCTCGAGGGCCCAGGCGCCGATCGGGATGATCAGGCCGGTACGTTCGGCCACCGGGATGAACTGCACCGGGGAGACCTCGCCCAGCTCGGGGTTGGTCCAGCGCAGCAGCGCTTCGAAGCCGACCACGGCTTCCTCGGATACCGTGACTTTCGGCTGGTAGACCAGGCGCAGCTCGCCACGCTCGAGGGCGCGGCGCAGGTGAGCCTCGACCGTGAGCCGGTGGCCGAGTTCGGTGTGCATGCCGGCCGAGAAGAAATGGATGGCTTCCTCGTCGGTGCCGGTATTGCTGCTGGCGCCCTGGGCATTGCGGTAGAGCTCGTCCGCCTGGCGGCCGTCCTGGGGCGACAGGGCCACGCCCAGCACCGGGTTGAGGAAAAAATCGCGCCCGTCGACCGAGAACGGGCGCGACAGCAAGTCATGGACCTCGGTGGCAAAGCGCTCCACCGCCTGGCGGCCGCCGGCCGCATCGAGCATGAAGGCGAACTCGGCGCCGCGGATGCGCGCCACCATGGCCTGCTCGCCGAATGCGGTGCCCAGCAGCTCGCCGATCTGTTGCAGGGCGCGGTCGCCGGCATCGTGGCCGAGCAGGTCGACGATCTCGCGCAGGCGTTCCAGCGCCAGCGCCACTACCGCCAGGCCGGCGCCGGCGCCGGCCTGCGCGATGCGCGCGGCCAGCAGGCGCCCGAACTGGGCCTGGTTCGGCAGGCCGGTGACCGGATCGAACTCGGCCAACCACGCCAGGCGCGCTTCGGCGCGCTCGCGCTCGGTGATGTCGCTGAGCACATTGACCAGGTGGGCCTTGCCGTCTTCGGCCGTCAGGCGCGTGGTCAGCTGGATCACGGTGCGGGTTTCGCCGCTGCCGTCGCGCATGGTGCCGGCCGCGTCCAGGCTGGCGCCCTTGTCCAGCACCGCCTGGTAGCGCCGCTCGCGGTCCGGGTCGCTGCCGTCGAAGACCGCGTGCTCGTCCTGTCCCGGCAGGGCGTCGCGCGGCCGCCCGACCAGGCGGGCAAAGGCTTCGTTGGCCAGCACGATGCGGCGCTCGCTGTCGAGCACCCAGATCGGCGCGCCGACGGCATTGACGATCGAGTCGAGATAATCGAAGCGCTTGACCAGGCGCGCCTCGCTGGCCGAGACCAGTTCGATCAGGCGGAACTGGCGGCGCGCGTCGCGCGCGATCCGCCATGCCAGCAGCACCAGCATGCTCGATAGCAGCAAATAGAAGGCCAGCGCCGTCCACAGGCGTCCGTACCAGGCTTCCAGGGCCACATGTCGCTTCATGCCGGTAATGATTACCAATGGGAAGCCTTCGACGCTGTCATAGCCGTACAGGCCGATGTTGCCGGTGATCGGGCTGCGCGCCTCGAAGGCGCCGCGGCTGGCATGCGGCAGCTGCTCGTTGAACAGCGGCGTATCCAGGAACGAGCGCCCGATCCCGGCAGGGTAGCCCGGCCCGCGGATGAGCATGGTGCCGTCGCGGTGCAGCAGGGTGACCGAGCCGCCTTCGCCCAGCTCGATCAGGCGGTACAGGCTTTCGAAGCGGATGGAGTCTACCTGGGCCGACACCGTGCCCGCGTACTCGCCGGCCGCATCGCGCACGGTGCGGCTGAAATTGAGGATGCCGTGCCCGGTGGCACGGCCGACATTGCTGATGCTGATGTGCGGCCCTTCAGCGCGGCCGGGGGGCAGCGAGGGCGGGGGCAGGTCGCTGCCGCCTTCGGCCGGCACGACGCTGGCCGCGACCTTGCCGGTGGCGTCGAACACGACCAGGCGCAGCAGGTAGGGATGGGCCGGTCCGGCATGCTCTTCCATGAAGCCCGGCACAAGCACCCCGGCGCCGCGCGCGCGGTACAGGGTGGCGGTGCGGCGCGCCGTGCTGTCGATGGCCTGGGCCACGCCCGCGGTCTGGGCGGCGAAGGCAATTGCCATGTTGCGCAGCGTTACCTGCTGGTCGCGCAGGGTGTCCTCGTAGCTCGCATACAGCATCGATGCCGTCACCAGGCCGAGCGCAGCGATCAGCCCGGCCGTCACGACCACGAGTCGGGCAAGCGGGTAGGGGCGGATCGGAGGTGTTGGTTCAGGCTTTTTTAAGGGCATCTGCGCCGGTGTCGTTTGCGGAATGACTACAGGTCGATTCTACATGCGACGCTGGAAGCGTAGCGCAAAAGCCGTGCCAGATAAAGACGGCCGGGCTGGGCCGGCCGTTATTCGCGAGGGCAAGCAGGCTCAGGCGGTAGCCGGCGCGGTAGCCTGCGCGGTAGCCGACGCGGCCGTGGTCCTGCGCTTGCGACCGGCCAGGTACCAGATGATCGCGACCGGCACCAAGAGGGGCAGCAGCAGGGGCGAGATCGCCAGCGCCACTGCGATGGCGGCCACGCACAGGGCGCCCAGCAGGATCACGCCGAGGCCGGCAAACACCACGGCCAGCACCGCGCCGACGATCAGCATCACGAAGCCGCCGATGATGGCGCCGCCGCCGGCAAACACCAGCGCGAGGAAGGCGCCCAGCGGCCCGTCGATCTCGTCGCGGTCGAAGTTGACGGTCATGAAGTCGGCGGTGGCCATGTCCCACAGCAGCAGGGCGAGCAGGAAGAGAAGAACGTAGGGAAGGTATTTTTTCATGGCGGTCCTCATCGGGTGGTGTGTTGAAACAGGTCAGGGAATGCTCGTACTGTAAGCACACGCATCCCTACCAGCCACCGGATTGCGACAGGCTGCAATTTTTGCACACCGGGAGGCGTGCGGGAGCGATAAACCTGCAAGACTGCACCTGGCGCGCGGGAAAGAACCGTGGACGGTTTGGCATTGCAATCATGAGTTCGTTACCTATACTGACAGCCTGCTCCTTACAGGGGGATCCTATGCACGCTGTCATCCGGAGAATCGGGGACCACCTGGCCGTCCTGCACTGCACGTTGGCCAACAGTGGTCCCAAAAGCCCGCCATCGGCGCCACCAGCCATTCCGCCGATCATCATCAATCCCTTTAACCGCGAGGCCCCGCCGCCCGCCGTCGACCCGCGTCCCACGCCGGACCGCCCGCCGGTGCGGCCGCCACCGCGGCCCGACTGGCGCTTTCCGCGCATTGCCTGATGTGGCTGGATCGGTATATATAGCGGGGCCAGCCAAACGGGCTTCGCCCTGCGCCGTGTTTCCTCTATGATCTTGGCTTACCGTTACAGGAAGCACGAGGAAACACGACATGAACGACAATATCGAGCACGACCACGAAGACCACGAAGGCGAGCCCGAACCGGTGCAGGAACCGCGCTTGTGGCAGGGCAACGGCTGGACCGCGCGCGTCATCAAGAACGAAGACGACGAGGGTTGGGCCGTGGCCATGATCAAGGACGGCGAACCGGAGCCGGCCCTGGTCGGACCCTGGACCATGGGGCGCGACAAGAAGAACCCGAAGCCGCTCGACACCAATGCCTTCAATACGCTGGTGAAAACCGCCTCGGAAGTCATCCGCCGCCACGAGCAGCACCTGCACGCCATCCTGCACAAGAACCTGCATGTCTGGACCGAGAAAAGCGGCAACCTGAAGGTGACCCTGGATATCGTGCCGGACGACGACGATCCGTACGGGATGCTGGCCGCCACCGACGAGATGAGCGAGCAGGTGGCCAAGGTCAGGGTGCCGGCCGGTTTCAAGCTGACGCAAGCGTCGGCGATCGCGTGGATTGAGGCAGATTTCAAGGCACCACGTTCATAAGGCCTTAAAAGCCACACTCGCGTCGATAGCGCTTCGGCCGGCTGGCACGAACTGTTAATATTTCCCCTGTGCATTTATTCTTGGGGAAGCAATGGAACGTCTCGACCGGCTGGAAGCCGTCCAGTCGATGCTGCTCGAAATCGGGCAGCTGTCGACCACCTGCAGCGACATCACCGACTTCATCGGCGCGGTCCACTGCGCCCTCGGCCGCATCATGTATGCGGCCAATTTCTATGTAGCGCTGTGCGACCGCGAAGACGGAACCATTCGCTTCCCCTATTTCGTGGATGAAGCCGACGACGAAGTGCCGGCCCCGGGCCAGCGCGTCACCCTGGCCGCGCCGGAACAGTCGCCCACCTCCTGGGTGGTGGTGAACCGCCAGCGTCTGATGATCACGGCCGACGACTTCGAGGCGCGCGAGCGCGAAGGCATGCAGTGGGGCCACGGCAGCGCCGCCGAGCACTGGATGGGCGCGCCGCTGCTCGACCAGCACCAGCAGGCGCTGGGCGCGATGGTGATCCAGAGCTATACCAAGAACGTCACCTACAGCGAGGAAGACCAGGCGCTGTTTTCCCAGATCGCCAACCACGTCTCGAACGCGCTGCAGGGCCTGCAGAGCATGGACCGGCTCGAGCGCGCGGTGCAGGAACGCACCGCCGCCCTGGCGCATGAAGTCGCCGAACGCAGCCGCGCCGAGCAGGTGCAGCACGCGCTGTACCAGATCGCCAGCCTGTCGGCCCAGGCGCTCGATACCGCCGCGCTGTCGGACAGCCTGCACCGCATCATCGGCGAACTGATGGTGGCGGAGAACTTCCTGATCGGCCTGTACCACCCCGATACCCAGGAAATCAGCATCCCGTATTTCGTCGACCAGAAAGATGGCGAGGCGCCGGTCAAGCGCTTCCCGTTCGGGAAGGCGATGTGTTCCTATGTATTGTCGAGCAAGCAGCCGCAGCTGCACGACGCCACCAGCTTCGGCCACCTGGTCGCCAACGGCCTGGTGCAGCAGCCGCTCGGGAACCTTGATATCGCCAGCTGGATGGGCGCGCCGATGCTGGTGCACGAGCAGCCCTACGGCGTGCTGATCGTGCAGAGCTACGATCCGGCGATCATCTACACCAAGGCCGACCTCGACCTGCTGGCCTTCATGGCCAGCCACGTCGCGGTGGCGCTGGCGCGCATGCAGGCCGACCACCGGATGCGCAAGACCAAGGAAGCGCTGGAAGCGCAGAATACGGCCCTGAACGAAGCCTTGCACCGCCTGCAGGAAGCGCAATCGGAACTGGTGCGCCAGGAAAAACTCGCTTCGCTGGGACGGCTGGTGGCGGGTGTCGCGCACGAGATCAATACACCGCTGGGCATCTGCGTGACCGCGACCAGCCACCTGGTGCAGGAACTCAAGCTCACGCGCGAAGAGCTGGCGGCGGGCGAGCTCACCGAGGACAGCCTGAACTCCTTTTTGGAGATCATCGACCAGTCGCTGCGCATCATGACCACCAACACCCAGCGCGCCGCCGCGCTGGTGCGCAGCTTCAAGCAGGTGGCGGTGGACCAGTCCTCCGACGACATCCGCAACTTCAATTTGTGCGCTTACCTGAATGAGGTGCTGCTGTCGCTGCAGCCCAAGTTCAAGGGCCGCAAGGTGAAGGTGGACGTGGAGTGCGCCAAGGACCTGGTGCTCGACAGCTTCCCGGGCGCGGTCTCGCAGATCGTCACCAACATGGTCATGAATTCGCTGGTGCACGGCTACGAGCACGAACAGCCCGGCCGTATCACGATCCGGGCGGCGCTGGAAGACGAGCAGGTGGTGTTCGAGTACACCG
Source organism: Telluria sp. ZB4P37 (assembly GCF_059685855.1). Lineage (NCBI taxonomy): Bacteria > Pseudomonadati > Pseudomonadota > Betaproteobacteria > Burkholderiales > Oxalobacteraceae > Telluria > Telluria sp. ZB4P37. The sequence continues at coordinate 33,087 of NZ_JCASID010000012.1, read as the reverse complement.
ACGACGGCGCGGGGATGGACAAGGAGACGCTGGACAAGCTGTTCGATCCGTTCTTCACGACCAAGCGCGGGACCGGGGGGAGTGGGCTGGGGGCGCACATCCTGTACAACCTGGTGACCGGGCCGCTGGGCGGGACGGTGCGGGTGGAGAGCGCGCCGGGGCAGGGATTGCGGTATTACCTGCGGTTTCCGCGCTCGCGGAAGAAGTGATGTTTAAGGGCGGGCGGCCGATGGCTGATGGGTGGCAGGTCAGCTGTTAGCGCTTGCCTTTATCCTGCGCCGGGATGACGGCCTTCAGGCTAGGGGTGAAAACCGGCGCAGGTAGCATGCGGGCCGGCGGAAACTCGCCCGTCCACTCAAACCGCCCATCCGCTCAATCAGCCGCGTTATCCGGCCACTGCGCATTGATCTCCAGCGCCTTGTCCATATTCTTGATCAGCAAATCCACGTAATACGGATCCAGGTGGTGCCCCGCCACTTCGCGCAGGTGCTCGGTCACTTTCGCGGCCGGCCAGGCGTCCTTGTAGCAGCGCTTGTGGCTCAGCGCGTCGAACACATCGGCCACTGCCACGATGCGGGCATACGGGTGGATTGCTTCGCCGCGCAGGCCTTGCGGATAGCCGCTGCCATCGAATTTCTCGTGGTGCTGGTGGGCGATCACGGCGGCCGCCTTGAGGATCGGGCGCTGGGAGCCGTCGAGGATCTGCAGGCCGATGGTGGGGTGCTGGCGCATGATTTTCCACTCTTCGTCATTGAGCTTGCCCGGCTTGAGCAGCACCGCGTCCGGGGTGGCGATCTTGCCCACGTCGTGCATCGGCGCGGCGTGCATCAGGGTCGCGGTTTCATCTTCCGGCATGCCGGCGGCCTGCGCCAGCAGGTAGCAGACCTGCGACATGCGGCGCACGTGGTTGCCCGCCTCGTGCGAGCGCGATTCCACCACGTCGCCCAGGCGCAGGATCAGCTCGGCCTGGGTATCGGTGATCTCCTGGTTCAGCAGGATGTTGTCGAACGCGATCGCCACGCCCGAGCAGAACACCTCGAGCAGCTGGGAATCGATGTCCGAGATCTCTTCCACGCCCTTGAGCACCAGCAGCGACGCCTTGCCGCTGGCGTTCGGGAAGTAGCCGACATAGGTGTCGCCGTGCAGGCGCGAGATGCGGTTATGGCGCGCGTCGTCGAGCTTGGCCACCAGTTCCGGACCGATCTCCTCGCCTTCCATCTCGCCGATTTTGGCCAGCACCTCGTACTGGCTCTGGCCGGCGATCACGCTGGCGCCTGTGACCCGCAGCAGCATGCTCTGCTCCAGGCGCAGCAGCGCGACCACCTGCTGCAGCAGGCCGTTGGCAAAGTCCTTCAGGTTCCGTTGCTGGAAGATGTACGCCGAGGCGGCGATCACGCGCTCCAGGCCTTCGCGGTAGTTCTGCTGCGCGCGGCGCGCTTCCTCGACCTTCATGATGTCGCGGTAGGCGCGCAGGGCGGCGAAGGTGGTCGTGAACAGCTTGGTGCGATCGAGCTCGGTCTTTTCCTTGTAATCGTTGATATCGTAGTCGACGATCACGCGTTCTTCCGGCGCCTGACCCGGCTGGCCGGTGCGCAGCACGATGCGGGTGAACTGGTTATCCAGTTCCTTACGCATCCAGCGCGCAACTTCCAGGCCGCTGTCCTCGCGCTCCATCACCACGTCGAGGAACACCAGGGCGATGTCCTTCTCGCGCGCCAGCACTTCCTTGGCCTCGGCGCCGCTGTACGCGTGCACGAAAGACAAGGCACGGCCATCGAGACGGAAGCGCGACAGGGTCAGCTTGGTGATGTCATGAATATCCGGCTCGTCATCGACAAGCAGGACTTTCCACGGAACCAGCTTTGGCGCGACAGAGGACAAAAAGGACATAGGTTTCCGTTACCTTGGTTGATCGGCGACACAATCCGCGGCGGGGAGTCACAAGAATAATGCCGCAAGTCAATTCGATTGTAGTACGCCCCCTGAGGCTTAACAACAGGCAACATTAAAAGTGTTGGTTAACGATGTCACAGATGGCCTTCTGTGAGCGTTCAAGCAACACGAAAGGGGAAAACCTGCTCAGTCGTAGCGTTTCTGGCAGCGTTCGCAGTAGAAGCTGCGACGGTTGGAGCGGCCGAGATTGGCCTTGAGGTAGGGGATGTCGCAGCGCGGGCAGATCTTTTTCGCGTGCGCCAGCCAGTGCTGCTTGAGCACGTACTGGCGCTTCCATTCCAGGAAATCGAAGCTGTATTGCCGGGCTTCGTCTACCAGGGCGCGCACTTTCGGCGCCGGCAGGGCGCCCATGGTGGACAGCGGGTGCACCCGGATGCGGAACAGCACCTCGTTCTTGATGATGTTGCCGACCCCGGAAAAGATGTCCTGGTCGAGCAGGGCGTCGCAGGCCAGCATGTCCGGATTGGCACGCAGCTTCTTGCGCGCCTTCTTCGGGTCCCAGGTCTCGGACATCACGTCGGCGCTGAAGTCGTAGGCTTCAAAGGTCTCGCGGTCGATTTCGCGGATGGCGCAGGCGTAGAAATTGAGTACGTCGCCCGTGGCTGTTTCGATCGACAGGCGCGGCACCTTGCCTTCGCGCGTCTCGTTGATGCGGTAGGTGCCGAACAACAGGAAGTGCACGCGCAGGACGATCTCCGGCGTCTCGATCAGGAAGTGCTTGCCCCAGGTGTGGATGGCCGTGATGCGCTGGCCGACCAGGCGCTCCGGGTCGATGGCGCGCACGTTGCCGCCGGCGCGCACGATCTGCTGGCCGGCGAAATCCTTGGCAAGCTCTTTCAACATGTAGAGTGAGGGTCCTTCGGGCACGGTAGCTGCCTCCTTCCCCCCATTGTCGACTCGGTGCGCAAAATGGCGTGTGCGGGGCCTAACATTTGGATACAAAACTTCGACAATCGGCACCCTCGAAAAGCCGGGCAAAGGGCGTATATTGGATTGCGAGAATAGTCCGAACATTGAAAGGAAGTGCGATGAAAACCTCGATCGGCAAACTGGCCCTGGCAGGCCTGCTCGCGCTGGGCGCCGGCGCCGCCTCGGCGGGCGTGACCGTCAATTATGTGGAGTCCGACAAATTCGCGGACCTGCCGTTTGCGCCATGGGAGCGCCAGGAAGTGCTGCGCGACCTGGCGGACCATTTCATCAAGCTCGGTAAAACCCTGCCGCCAGGCGTCGACCTGACGGTGGACATCACCGAGATCGACCTGGCTGGCCGCGAATACCCGAATGCGCGTTCTGGCCGCGAACTGCGCGTGCTCAAAGGGATGGCGGACTGGCCGACGATCGAGCTGCGCTATACGCTCACCAGCAATGGCCAGGTCGTGGGCAGCGGCAGCGAGCGGCTGCAAGACATGTCTTACCTCAACCGCGTCAGCCGCTTCTCGGACAGCGACAGCCTGCGCTACGAAAAGCGGATGATCGACGAGTGGTTCAACAAGACCATCCTGCAAAAGAAACCGGGCTGATTTTCACCCGGCAGGAAATGAAAACGGCGCTGTGAAGCGCCGTTTTGTCGTGTGGACTACTGCGATTTCTTTTCGATGCGGCTTTTCGCCATGGCCATCGGGTCCTTCACGGTGTAATCGGAGGGCACCGTGAACAGTGCCGCCGCCGGTTCCTCGCGCTTGAGGCCCTCTAAGCGCAGCACCGCGTCGCCCGCGCGCGGGTCGGTGCGCTTCTGGTAGACCACTGCCTGCAGTTCCGGCGACACCCAGGTTTCGGTGCTGACCACGATCGGGTTGCGGTTGCCGATTTCGCCGGCCGGGATTTCGTAGCTGCGGCTGCTGCCCTTGGCCTTCACGCCATTGAATTCGCGGGTGCCGAGGTCTTTCGTTTCGGCTTTTGCCGCCCATTTGTGCTCGTCCATGGCGCCGGCGATCATCGGGGCGACCCGCGCCGCAATGGCAGGCGACGCGACCTGGGCGATGCGGATCTGGACGTCGCGGTGCTCGCCGCTGCCGCTGCGCTCGACCTGCTTGACGATCACGCGCTCGTGCGCGCCCTCGGGCAGCTTGCCTTCCTTGCGCAGTTCTTCGAGCCTGGCATGGGCGGCGGCGCGGGCGGCAAGGCGGGCTTCGGAACCGGCCACGCGCGCTTCGGCAGCCGCAATGCGGGCTTCGCCGGCGGCGGCGCGGGCGTGCTCGCGGGCGGCGATCACGCTGCCGTTCGGCGCCGAGATCTTGATGGCGGTCTTGTCGCGCGGGCGCAGGATATAGCGTGCGCCTTCGACCGGGTCGACGATCGTCACGCTGCGCACCTCCCCTTCGGCATTGCGAACTTCGATACGGGTGCGGCCGGCGCTGTCGCGGTAGCTCATGGTGCTGGTCTTGTTGACGATCTGGTTGCCGTCGCCGAGCGTCTGGATGCGTTCGGAAACCATCTCGGCGCTGTAGGGTGCATTCTTCACCAGCCTGGCGCCGTGCATGTGCACGACGGTGGCGCCGCCCATGGCATCGAGGGCGCGCAGTTCGGCCAGGTTGCCCAGTTCGACGTGGACGGCGTCGCCGCTGCGGGTGACGATGCGGCGCTCGGTGCGCACGGCCTGCTCGTCCGGCTCGAAGCCGGCGTCGAGGCCCATGTCGGCAGCCAGGGCAGGGGCGAACGCGCAGGCCAGCAGCGCGGCAATCAGGAGCTTCGTGGTTTTCATCGTTTCCTCTTGTGATTGATTGGACATTCAGTTGGTGGAACTGAGCCGCACGGCCAGCGGGTGGCCGTCAGCGGCAACAAGCATCTCGGCGCGCACCGTGTCGGCTGCGTTGCCGGGATTGACCGGTACGCCGAGCGAGGCCAGTTCGGTGCGCGGCAGCTCGGTCTCGACCAGCTGGGCATCGGGTTCGCTTTCGATGCGCTCGAGCGTGTCCAGAGCAACAAAGGCGCCGCCCTGGTCGATGCTGACAAACGGCTGGCCGCCCACGCTCACGGCCTGGTGCGGTGACAGCGCCAGCAGCATGGCCACCACCGTCAGCAAGCACAGGGCACCGGCAGTGCCCCATTGGGGCAGGCTCAGGGCGTGGTACCAGCGCTTGCGCGGCGCGAAATGGCGGGTGAACGCCTGCAGCAATTCCTTCTCGACGCAGCGTGGCGCGTCGATGCCGGCAAGCTCGCTGCGCAAGGCTGCGAAGCGGGGGGCGAGGATGGCTTCCGAATCGTCGTGGGTGTCCATCATTTACTCCATCAATTCACGAGGCAGCTTGGCGCGTGCGCCTGGAGGCGCTTGGCCAGGGCCGCCCGGCCACGCGACAGGCGCGAGCGGACGGTGCCGATGTCGACCTGGCAGACCGTGGCGATCTCCAGGTAGGACAGGTCGTGCAGTTCATACAGAATGACCACGTCGCGGTAGTGCGCCGGCAGCAGCGCCAGCGCGCGTCGCACTTCCTCTGCGGCCTCGTTAGTCAGCAGGCGGGCCAGCGGTTCTGGGGCCTCGCACACCAGATCGAGTTCGACATCGCCATCTTCATCCGGCTCGGGCAGCGCGACCTGGCGCTGGCGCGCTTCTTCCAGCTTCAGGATCAGGTTGCGCACCACGCCGAACAGGAAGTGCTGCAACTGCCCGCGCAGCGGATCGAAGCCGAAGCGCTTGGTGAGCAGGCCCATGAAGGCTTCCTGCACCACGTCGGCTGCCGTGTCGCCCGAACCGCAGCGCATCAGCGCGTAGCGAAACAAAGGCCCCTGGTGACGCCGGTACAGCGCCGTGAAGGCCTCGGCGTGGCCGGCGTGCGTCTGGCGCAGCAGCTCAAAATCGGCGGCGGTGTCGGGTGGCGTGGTCATGGTCGTCATCTTTACCTTCTATTCCGATGACGGGGCGGGAAAGTTCCAGGTTTTTTTTAAATCGTGTATTCACTCTTGGCTGACATGTTGGGTTGCTTGATCATCTCGACAAATGTCATTGGCAAGAAAGCGTTCGCTCCATCGGGGGGACGTCGATTCCATGCCGCATCCAGAGCGCTATCGACGGGTGGCGGTGGGGCGTCGCCGAGCGCATTTTTGCCAGACAATATTGAGCAAGCAACTGATCTTGGTGGAGGCTTAATCTTGATCAAGGTTCGTCACGTGCAGAGAAGTGGCGAAGAACCCGCGGCGCGGTAGGGAAACGAGGGGCTGCCGCCGGTGTCGCCAAGCGGATTGCGTGCAGCCTTGGTCAAGCTGAGCGTCTTGCACAAGGGCAAGGAATCTGACGCCCTGCAGCCTGATTCGACAGCCATTCCTACCTGAAGAGCGCAAACGTTCTGGAGTTCGATGGAGCCGACCTGAATCTGCTATTTCTGGCCGGACCGCTGCTCAAGCGCGCTCATCCTGCCTGCGTCGCAAGAAATGATCACCATCAGCACGTGCCGAACCAGCCTTCAATCCACCCAGTTCACCCGGTCGAATTTGCCCCGGAACTCATCCGGCATCACTACTACCTGGCTGCTCTTATAATTGAAAAACACGAACCCCGACTTGGCCATCGCAATCAAGGTGCGGTCGCGCGGACGCGTGACGCGGAAGGTGATGTCGCCGCCGTATTTGTTGAAGTCCATGACGCCGACTTCGAACAGCAGCTGGTCGCGAGCGTGGGCTTCGGCGCGGTAGGTGGTCGCCAGGTCGGTGACGATGATGCCGGTGCCGTCGCGCTCGGTCTCGCCGACGCCGAACTCGAACAGGAAGCGCGCCCGCGCCTCGGAGATCATCGAAATCATCGAGTCGTTGCCGAGGTGGTTGGCGGCATTGATGTCGGTGACCCGCACCGACATCGGGGTGGAATAGTAGAACTGGTCTTCCGGGAAGTTAAGTTGTAAGCGTGCCATTGTTCAATTTTAACCTCAGGCAGTCCTTCACGGCACGGCACGTCCGATTTTATAGACGCTGCCGCGTGCGGTCGTGAGGTAGAGCTCGCCCACGCCATCCTGGCCGAATGAAATCACGTTGCCGATGCCGGTGATGTTCCAGTCGCGCTGCTCGGTGACGTTGCCGCCCGTGGCCAGGAAACTCTTCAGGAAGCCGCGGCAATAGTCCGAGTAGAAATAGCGCCCGGCCAGCTCGGGCATGGCGCTGCCGCGGTAGACGAAGCCGCCGGTGATGGAGCACCCGTTGGCGTCGTTGGTGCCGTGGTCGTATTCGAAAACGGGCAGGGTCAGGCCCGTACGGTCGCAGGTGGTGGCGTTGAAGCAGAGCGTGCCTTCCATCGTGTTCCAGCCGTAGTTCAGGCCGGCAGTGCTGGCCGCGCCGATATTGACTTCCTCGCGCTGGTCCTGGCCGACGTCGCTCAGGTAGAGCTGGCTGTTGTCCCAGCTGAAACGCCACGGATTGCGCAAGCCCGCCGCCCAGATCTCGCCGCGGCGCCCGGCCTGGTTGATGTAGGGATTACCGGGCGGTATGGTGTAGGGCTGGGCGGCGGTGGCGGTCGCCACGTCGACGCGCAGCAGCTTGCCCAGCAGCGAATTAAGGTTTTGGCCGTTGCGTTGCGGATCGCCCGCGCCGCCGCCATCCCCGGTGCCCAGGTAGAGAAAGCCGTCCGGCCCGAAGGCAACCTGGCCGCCGAAATGGTTGGTGAAGTTCGGGTGCGGAATGCGCAGGATCACCAGGTTCGAGGTCGGGTCAGCCAGATTGGGATTGCTGCCGGCGGTGAAGCGCTCGATGACGATGTTCTGCTGCAGGTCGGTGTAATAAAGATAGAAGTAACCGTTGCGACTGAAAGCCGGATCGAAGGCTAGCGACAGCAGGCCGCCTTCGCCGCTGGTGAAAACGCGGCCGCTGATGTCGAGGAAGGGCAAGGCCAGCAAATTGCCGTTCTGGACGATGCGCACGCGCCCGGGGCGCTCCAGCACGAAGAGGCGCGTGTCGCCAGTGGGCGCCGTCAGCCAGGTGGGGTTGTCGAGCTTACTCACCACTTCGCTCAAGGCGACGTTGACGGCGGTGCCGCCGTAAGCGACGGTGGCGGTAACGGTGCCGCCGGCCGTGACGACTGCGCTCTGGGTGGCAGGAGCCGGCGTGTAGGTAATGCCGCCGGAAGTTACCGGCGCGGCGGCCACGCTATAGCTGCCTACTGCGAGGTTGGGCAGGGTTTGCGGGCCGGTCAGGTCTTGCTGGAAATTGTTGGGGCCGGTGATGCGCACCGAGGCGTTGACGCCCGCCGGCAGACCGCTGGTAGTCACGGCCAGCGTGCCGGTGGTAGCCGCAGGTGGCGGAGTGGGGCCGGGCGTGCCGGGACTGCCACCACCACCGCCACAGGCGACTAGCGAAGCCAGCATTGCCAGCAAGAGCATCCGCAAGACCATTCGCACAGGGTCGGTCAGCATGTTGCCTCCATGGGAGCCGCAGCACATCGTCGAACCCCATTCTGCCAGCGAAGGCAAGCGCATGCGCGCACCGCAGATCAGCGTGGCTGCTGCGCCACGCCCTTGCCGAAACGGCTTAGCGCGTCAGGCGATAAATCAACAATGCCGCGCGTATCGCGGAGCGTTCCAGCGAACCCAGGTCGACCGTTTCGCCCGGCGCATGCGCGCCGCTGCCGCCGGCGCCGAGGCCATCCAGGCTGTCGACGAGCGGCGCCACGAATTGGATGTCACCGGCGCCGCGCGCCGAGGGCGGCACCGCGCCGACCGCGCCCAGGCCGGCGTCGCTGCTTGCCTGCGAATACTGCGCCAGCAGCGCCAGGTTGCCCGGCGTGACGGCCATCGGCGGATAGGAATCGCGGAAGCTGATGCTGGCGCTGGCACCCGGCAGGCTTTGGGCGACGATCTCGCGCATGCGGGCCTGGGCGCGGTCGCGCTGGGCGTAGTCGAGGTAGCGCAGGTCGCCGCGCACGGTGACGGTATTGGCGATGACATTGGTTTTTCCCGCCGCCGTACCCTTCGAGTTGGCCTCGTCGATGGCGACGTCGGTACCGCCCAGGATCACGCCGGGGTTGAAGGTCAGGCCGGGCTCGACCACCGCCTGCCGAAAGCCGTCGAGGATGCGCGCCGCCTCATAGACGGCGCCATAGCCGCCGTTACCGAACACGCCTTGCGAGTGGCCCTGGCGGCCCTTGACGTCGAGGTCGAAGGAAGCAGTGGCGCGGCGCCCGACGGTGGCCATCGCCTGGCCCGATGCATCGGTGATGGCGCCTTCGAAACTGAGCGCGACGTCGCTGCGTTTTGCCAGTTCGACCAAATCGCGGCGCGAGATCTCGCGCGGATGGCCGGCGTTTTCCTCGTCGCCGGTGAACACCACGCTGATGTTCGACTTGTCGAGCGCGCCCGCACGCTGCAGGGCGCGCAGGGCGGCGATCACGATCACGTTGCCGCCTTTCATGTCGCCGACGCCCTGACCGCGCGCACGCATGCCTTCGCGCTGCCACAGCGGGCCGGGCGCGTCCGCTTCGAAGACGGTGTCGAGGTGGCCGAGCAGCAGCAGGCGCTTGCCCTGGGCCGCGGTGCCGGTGCGGTTGGCGACCAGGTGGCCGGCGCGGCCCATCTCGGCCGGCATGTCGATCCACACGGTCTTGAAGCCCAGCGTGTCGAGTTCCTGGCGGAAGATGTCGCCGACGGCGCGCACGCCGGGCAAGTTCATGGTGCCGCTGTTGATGCGCGCGCTGCGCTCGAGCAGGTCGATTGCCTGGGGCTGCCACGCCTTGATGTCGTCGGCAATGCGCTGTTCAACCGGGGACAGGCCCTGGGCCGCGGCACTCCCGCACAGCAGCGCGGTCAATACGAAGGAGGGAGCAAGCTTGCGTGGCATCTGGGCATCCATTGCATTGAAGAATGCCTCACTCTACTACGGAAGGGCCGGGCGGCCGCAAACCGCTCAGGGCTGCGCAGGCGCCCGCGTACGGGTTTTGGTGACGACACCCTGGGGATTGATGAGCACGACATATTCGGCAAAGCGTCCGGTACCAGCGGGCGCCTGGTAGACCCAGGTCTCGAAGCCGCTGTCGAAAACGACGCTTTTGGTTGGACCGAAGGCCGCCAGCAATTGCGCTTTGGTCGTGGTGCCTGGAACGACGGTTTGCTGGAGCCTTTCGCTCGAGACTTGCGCACCGGGCGGCACGGGAGAACTGGCGCAGCCGGCGAGCACCATGGCGGCGAGAACGACAGCCGATACCTTCATGGCGCGTCCTCCATATAGGTGAACTCGACCAGCGTATCGTTCGGCCAGGACGCATCCCAGATCGGCGCGTAGAAGGTGCGGTCGAGCATCACCTGGCAATCGCAGTATTGCAGGTCGGTTTTGGTCTGCTCGCCACCCGCATACATCATCTTGAAGGGCAGGATTTCGACGCGTTCGCCGGCGCGCAAGGTGACGGCAAACACGGGACGGTCGGCAAAGAACAGGTAATTGCCATCGGGGCTGCCGCAGACCTGCTCGGGCGAGTTCAAGGCATTGGTGACCCAGGCGAACAGCGGCGAGCTGTTGGACACCAGCCCGGCCTCGACGCCGACCCGGCATTCGAGGCGCATGTCGCCCAAGCGCCGGGTACCCGGGGGCAGGCCGGGGGTGTTGATGAGGGCGCGCCAGGTCATGCTGGTCGTCTTGCGGTTGGCGAGAACGGCGGCGTCTTCGCGTAGCGCGGCATCGACACGCGGCAGGACGAAGCTATTGTCGGCCGCGACCTCTACCGGGACGCTGACGCTGTCGCCGGCCACGCGCAGGGTGATGCCGCTCATGTTCACGGTCGGCAGGCGCGGCAGCAACTGGAAGCGCAGGGGTGCGTTCGGCGCCAGGGCATGCTCGCGCTCGAAGCGCTCCATGCCTTTGATCATTTTTCTATACGATTTATCGACCGGATCACGGGTGGATTGCACCGTGACGGTGGCGGCTTGCCCGGCGGCTTGCGCCAGGACTGCCGAAGGGCCCGCCAGTGCGGCCAGGCCCAGAATGACGCAGGCAATTTGCCGCGTCATGGACTTACCAGTAACGGACGCGGCCGGTGTCCACGTGGACAAATTGCGAGTCCGCGTAGTAGCCGACGCCGCCCACCTTGGCCGACATGGCGGCGCGCTGCAGCATGCGCAGGTCCTTGCCCGGAATGCGGATGTCGATGGCTTTCGCCTCCATGTGCAGGCTGTGCTTGGCCACGCCGCCGCTCGCCGCGACCAGCTTGGCGTTCGACTCCGGCGAGCGGTAGCCCGAAATGATGTGCAGTTCCCTGTTGTTGTCCATCTTCTCGTTAACAGCGCTCAGCAGCAGCATCAGTTGCGGATCCATGTCAGCAACCTTATTGTTGCGGTGGTCGCGCAGCACCTTGTTGATGTCCTTCAGCGCATCCGGAACGAACTCGCCATCGGCCCAGAACACGCTGGTCAGCTTTTCGCCGGTGTGCGTGTTGTACAGGCGCAGCGTACGTTCACCTGGCGCGGCTTGTGCATTTTTGGCAAGTGCTGGGACGCTAAGGGTGGGTGCTGCGAGGAAGAGAGAGGACTTCAGGAAAGCTCGGCGTTGCATCATCGGATTAGATCCTTATGGTGGGTGCGCTCAAAGGTTAATTCTACGCCGATTGTGTTAAACCTGCTGGCAAAATCGTGGAAAACGCGACAAATACGCTACGATCTTGGTGCTTTAAACAACTTCAGGAGATTTTCGATGACGAGTTATCAACGAATGCCGGCTGCGGGTCTCATGTCGATCGCCGTCTTGCTTGGTTCGCTGTCCGGGCAGGTCATTGCACAGGCCAATCCGCAGCTTGTGAAGCCGGTGAACCAGCCGCCTGCGGCGACCGGCTGGCGTGTTGAGACTGTCGCCGACGGCCTGCCGCAGCCCTGGGGAATGGCCTGGCTGGCCGACGGACGCATGCTCGTCACCGGCAAGAAGGGAACGCTGCACCTCGTGAACGGCAAGCGCGTCGATGAGGTCGCCATCGAAGGCTTGCCGGCGCTGTTCACGGGCGGCCAGGGCGGCCTGCTCGACATCGCCGTGCACCCGCTTGATACAGGCCCGAATCCGCGCATCTACATGACGATGGCCAGCGGCACCCAGGACGAGAACCGCACGGTGCTGGTGCAGGGCATCTTCGACGGCAAGCGCGTGCACGGCGTGAAAACGCTGTTTACCGCCTCGCCTTCGAAGAGCGGCGGCCAGCACTTCGGGTCGCGCATTGTCTTCCTGAAGGACGGCAGCCTGTTGATGAGCATCGGCGACGGCGGCAACTCGCCCCAGCGCGTGGGCAACATGCTGGCGCGCGACCAGGCCCAGAACTTGGGCAGCCACAACGGGGCCATCCTGCATCTCACGGCCGAGGGCAAGCCCGCCGCAGGCAACCCGCTGGCCAGCCAGCCCGGCGCGTTGCCGGAACTGTGGAGCATTGGGCACCGCAACATCCAGGGCATGGCGGTCGACCCGCAAAGCGGCCGCGTCTGGGCCAGCGAGCACGGCCCGCGCGGTGGCGACGAAATCAACCTGGTCGAAGCCGGCAAGAACTACGGTTGGCCGCTGCAGAGCTATGGGCTGGACTACAGCAGCCGCGAGCCGATCGGCACCAAGGTGGTGCCAGGCATGGTGCAACCGATCGTGGTCTGGGTGCCGTCGCCGGCGCCCTCGGGCCTGGCCTATTACACCGGCAAGGCCTTCCCGGCCTGGCGCGGCAGCCTGTTCTCCGGCAGCCTGGCGGGCCAGGACATCCGCCGCGTGGCGTTTGATGCGCAGGGCAAGGTCACGCGCCAGGAAAAGCTCGCCATCGGCAAGCGCGTGCGCGACGTGCGCCAGGGACCGGATGGGCATCTGTATGCGCTGACGGATGAAAGCCGCGGCAGCCTGCTGCGGATCGTGCCGCGGTAGGGTAGGCGGCTTGTGATCTGATCCGCTGGACCAAATCACTCCGCGCGTTCAACGAACGTATGCAGATCACGGCGCGGGTATGCATAGGTGATGTGAACGCACGGACGGCGAAGCCGGCCACCCTACGCACGGATTTCGACCGATCCATGCACCTGACATTGTTGCAATGAGAAAAGCTGCCTAGAATGCTCTTTCCATCCGTCCCGGATGACCCACAGGAGGAGCAGCATGGCAGTATCCGTTCGCAATCTCAGGCTGGCCGCAGCGCTGGCGCTGGTGACCAGCATCTCCGCAGTGCACGCCGCGCCGGCCAAGCAGGCATCGATGCCTGATATCCCGATCCCCAATGTCCCGTACACCAAGTTCGTCCTCAAGAACGGCCTGACGGTGCTGGTGCATGAAGACCACAAGACTCCGGTGGTCGCGGTCAATACCTGGTACCACGTCGGCTCGAAGAACGAGAAGGCCGGCAAGACCGGTTTCGCCCACCTGTTCGAGCACCTGATGTTCAGCGGCAGCGACAACTTCAAGAAGACCTACCTGAATGCGATGGAAGGCATCGGCGCGACCGACCTGAACGGCACCACCAACCAGGACCGCACCAACTACTTCCAGAACGTGCCGACCTCGATGCTGGACTATGCGCTGTTTGCCGAGAGCGACCGCATGGGCCACCTGCTGGGCACCGTCGACAAGAAGAAGCTCGACCTGCAGCGCGGCGTCGTGCAGAACGAGAAGCGCCAGCGCGAGAACCAGCCGTATGGCGTGGCCTACGAGCTGCTGGTAACGAACACCTATCCGGTCGGCCACCCGTATTCCTGGACCGTGATCGGCAAAATGGAAGACCTGGACGCGGCCTCGATGACGGACGTGCAGGACTGGTTCAAGACCAACTACGGCCCGAACAACACGGTGCTGGTGCTGTCCGGCGACATCACGCCGGAAGTGGCGCGCCAGAAGGTCGAGCAGTATTATGGCCATATTCCCCCTGGCCCGCCGCTGGCCAAACATGAAGCCTGGATCGCCAAGCGCACTGGCAGCCACCGCACGGCCGTGCAGGACCGCGTGCCGCAGTCGCGCATCTACCGCACCTGGAACGTCCCGGGCGCGCACACGCCGGAAGAAGCGCAGCTCGACCTGGCGGCGCTGGTGCTGGGCGGCGGCAAGACCTCGCGCCTGTACAAGCGCCTCGTGTACAAGGACCAGCTGGCCACCAGTGCGGTGGCGGGCGACGACGCGGCGGAAATCGGCGGCCAGTTCGACATGACACTGACCGCGCGTCCTGGCGCCGACGTCGCCAAGATGGAAAACGCAGCGGATGAAGAACTGCGCGCGCTGATGAAGAACGGCCCGACCGAAAGCGAACTGCGCCTGGCCAAGACCACCATCCTGGCCCAATACACCCGCATGATCGAACGCGTCGGCGGCTTCGGCGGCAAGAGCGATTTGCTGGCTTCGTGCACCACCTATACCGGCAACCCGGACTGCTACAAGGTATACCTGCAGCGCATCAAGGCCGCGACCCCGGCGAGCGTGAAGAAGGCCATGAACGACTGGCTCAGCGACGGCGACTTCGTGCTGCAGGTCGACCCTTACCCGACCACCCTGGTGGCCGGCGCCGCACCGGACCGCAGCAAGGAACCGGCGCTGGGCAAGCCGATGTCGCTCAAGCTGCCGGACATGCAGAAGGTGACCCTGTCGAACGGCCTGAAGGTCGTGCTGGCGGAGCGCCACGATGCACCGGTGGTCAACTTCCAGCTGCTGGTGGACAGCGGCTTTGCGTCCGACGCGTTTGATAAGCCGGGCGTGGCCAGCCTGGCGCTGCGCATGCTCGAAGAAGGCACCAAGACCCGCAAGTCGCTGGAAATCGGCGAAGAGTTCGCGGGCCTGGGCGCGCAGTTCGGCGCCGGCACCAACCTCGACAGTGCCTTCGTGTACATGAACACGCTCAAGGCTACGCTGCCGCAGTCGCTCGCCGTGTACTCGGACCTGGTGCTGAACCCGGCCTTCCCGCAGAACGAGTTTACCCGCCTGCAGAAAGACCGCCTGGCCGCGATCCAGCGCGAGAAGACCGTGCCGCAGCTGATGGCGCTGCGCGTGCTGCCGAACCTCTTGTACGGCAAGGACCACGTGTATGCGCGGCCATTCACCGGCACCGGCACCGAGGAAGCGGTCAAGCGCATGACCCGCGACGACCTGGCCAAGTACCACGCCACCTGGTTCAAGCCGAACAACGCGACCCTGCTGGTGGTGGGCGACACCACGCTGGCCGAGATCAAGCCGCTGCTCGAGAAATCGTTCGCGGGTTGGAAAGCGGGCGAGGTGCCGAAGAAGGTGCTGGCCACCGTGGCGCCGCAGGAGAAAAGCGTGGTCTACCTGGTCGACCGTCCGGGCGCGCTGCAAAGCGTGATCGTCGGCGCCCAGCTGGCCCCGCCGCGCAACAGCCCGGAGTCGCTGCCACTGGAAATCGTCAACGACGTCTTCGGCGGTACCTTCAGCTCGCGCATCAACATGAACCTGCGTGAAGACAAGCACTGGTCGTACGGCGTGTCGAGCCAGCTGTCGCCGGCCATCGGCCAGCGTCCGTTCATGAGCGTCTCGCCGGTGCAGACCGACAAGACCCGCGAAGCGATGCAGGAACTCGTTACGGAGTACCGCAATATCGCCGGCGGCAAACCGATCACGGCCGAGGAGCTGAAAGGCGCGCTGGACAACAACACGCTGGGCCTGCCGGGCAGCTTCGAGACCGCCGGCCAGCTGACCAATGCCTATACCAACATCGTGCAGTACGGCCTGGGGGATGACTATTACAACACCTTCACCGAGAAGGCGCTGTCGCTCACCCCGCAGCAGGCCAATGCGCTGGCCGCCCGCAGCTACGCACCGGACCGCCTGGTGTGGGTCGTGGTGGGCGACCTGAGCAAGATCGAGTCGGGCATCCGTTCGCTGAACATCGGCGAAGTGCGCAAGATCGATGTGGATGGGAATCCGGTGGCCGGCACTCCGGTCAAGTAAGTGTTAGCGTTGAACGTCGTCCCGCGCAGGCGGGGACGACGTTCAGATGCCAACATAATAATTGGCATCGCGTTTAGCGCCCGTTAATCAAGCGCCTGGAACAAGGCCGTCGCAATCTTCGCCTGCTCGGCCTGTGGCATGTCGGTGTTATTGAGCAGCACCACCGCACGCCCATCGGCCGGATCGTAGGCCAGCAAGGTCTTGTAGCCGCCAAAGGCGCCCGTCTCCCACGCAAGGGGACGGGCGCCTTTTTTCGTGCTGATGGTTTTGATGCGGCCGCCCAGCGCATAGTCTTCGGAGGCCACCTGCACGGTGGACAGCTCGCGCCGCGCCTTATCCGACAGCAGCCTGGTGAAATAGACGCTGTCGGCAAGCGCCACCAGGTCGCGCGCGGTGCTGTACAGGGTGCCGCTGGCGGCCACCATCGGCGGCGCGGTCGGGACCTTGCGCCCGCCGGCAGCGGTATAGGCCACCGCCATGCCGACCGCATCCTCGTAGCCGGTGGCGCCGAAGCTGGTGTCGCGCACGCCGGCCGGCGCCAGCACCAGTTCTTCCACGACTTCGGTAAACGGCTTTTTGGTGGCGCGCTCGACGACGGCCCCGACCAGCACCCAGTTCGTTACCGAGTAATCGTAGGCCGAGTTTGGCGCGCTGGCATGGCCGGCGCCGAAACGCAGGGCGGCTTCGACCGGGCCGATCTCGAGGTTCTCGATCGCCTTGTCTTTTTTGAGCGCCTCGGACAGGCCGTTCGGGATGCCGCTCTGGTTCGACATCAGCTGGCGCAGCGTGACCGCGCCGTTCGCGGCCGGCAGTTCCGGCAGGTGGCGCGCGATCGGGGCATCCAGGTCGAGCTTGCCCATGTCGGCCAGGCGCAGCACCGTGACGGCGCTGACCCACTTGGTCATCGAGCCGATCATGAAGCGGGTGTCCTTGGTGTTGGCCTGGGCTTCCTCGCGCAGGGCCAGGCCGCTGGCGCGCGTGACCAGGGTCGAGCGGGCATCCTTGCGCACTGCGGCCACGCCGCTGTAATCCTTCGGCAGGTGGCGCTCGATCAGGGGTTCGGTGGTGACCTTGTCGATCACGGCGCAGCCGGACAGGGTGAGCGTGAAGGCAGCAGGGGCGAGCAGGGAAAAACGGATACGCATGGGGTCTCCCGGTAAAGTGGCAGCTGCATTGTAGCTGCCGCTCTCCGGGAACGGCGGACGCTGGGAACGGCGTGCGCCGGTCAGCCCTTGCGCTGGATGCCGGCCGTGATCTCGTAGGCGCGCAGGCGCGCCGCGTGGTCGAACACCTGCGAGGTGATCATCAGCTCGTCGGCTCCGGTGCGTGCGATGAAGGCGCGCAGCTGGGCTTCCACGGTGTCCGGTGCCCCGATCGCGGTGCAAGAGAGCACGCTGTCCAACATCATGCGCTCGGCCGTGCCGAGGCTCTCCAGATAGCCGGGCATCGGGGGCTGCAGCTTGCTTGGCCGGCCGCTGCGCAGGTTGACGAAAGCCTGCTGCATCGAGGTCGCCAGCACCTGGGCTTCGGCATCGGTATCGGCGGCGAACACGTTAAAGCCGAGCATGACGTAAGGTTTTTCGAGCTGGGCCGACGGACGGAAGGTCGAGCGGTAGATCTCGATCGCCTGCATCATCATCTGCGGCGCGAAATGCGAGGCAAACGCATACGGCAAGCCGAGTGCGGCGGCCAGCTGGGCGCCGAACAGGCTCGAGCCGAGGATCCAGACCGGCACGTCCAGGCCCGCGCCCGGTACCGCGCGAACCTGGCGGCGTGGCGAGTCGGCGAAATAATCCGTCAGCTCGACGACGTCCTGCGGGAACTCGTCGGCATCGGACGCCAAATTGCGGCGCAGGGCGCGCGCGGTGACATGGTCCGAGCCGGGTGCGCGGCCCAGGCCCAGGTCGATGCGTCCCGGGAACAGCGATTCGAGGGTGCCGAATTGTTCGGCAATCACCAGCGGCGAATGGTTGGGCAGCATGATGCCGCCGGCGCCCACCCGGATGGTCGAGGTGCCGGCCGCCACATGCCCGATCAGCACCGCGGTGGCGGCACTGGCGATGCCCGGCATGCCATGGTGTTCGGCCAGCCAGAAGCGGTTGTAGCCCCAGCGTTCCCCGTGCTGGGCGAGGTCTAGTGACCGGTGGAAAGATGTTGCCGCATTGCTGCCTTCTGCGATCGGCGAGAGGTCGAGTATCGAGAATGGAATCATCCAATGATGATACGCCGATGCGGTTTTTCGCGTGCGCGAAGGCCCAGAACGCTTGCCGCTGCTTGGTGTTCTGTAAAGATTGACCCGAGGCGGACACGTCCTTATGATCAAGCGCGCAGCCCCTTCATTGATTCCCTGCCCATGTCCAGATTCCTGCATTCGCCATGCCGCCGCACGACCATGTTTGCCGCCTTCTGCGCCGCCCTGTTGGCCACCGGTTGCACGCACCTGCCTGGCGCGGACACCGCCGCCATGCGTGCTGAGGCCGGGTTCGACACCAGGCCGCTGGCGGAGTTGGAGCGCGCCATCCTCGACCATATCGCCGCCCGCAAGCTGCCGGGCGCCGTGTTCCATCTCGAACGCGCCGACACGGTGGTCGAAAAGGGGTTTGGAAGCTTCACTTACGAGCCCGGCGCCACGCCGGTGCGGCTGGACACGGTATTCGACGCCGCGTCCCTGAGCAAGGTGCTCTCGACCGCTCCCTCGGTGCTGATCCTGGCCGAAGACGGCAAGCTCGCACTCGACGCGCCGCTAGTGCGCTATTTTCCCGAATGCGCGAACGGCGGCAAGGACGCGATCACCGTGCGCCAGCTGCTGACGCATGCTTCCGGGCTGCCGGCGGGCTTGCCGGCCACACCCGCCTGGAAAGGCGGGGAGGCGGCGCATGCCCTGGCCTGCGCGCAAGCCCTGACGCATGCGCCGGGCAGCTTCTTCCGCTATTCGGACATCAATTACATCCTGCTCGGCCAGCTGGTGGGACGCGTGGCCGGCATGCCGCTCGACCAGTTCGCGCAGCAGCGCATCTTCACGCCGCTGGGCATGAGGGACACCGGCTACCTGCCGCTGGCGCGCATGCCTGCCGGGCGGATCGCGCCGACCCAGCGCGCGCCGCTTGAAGGCGACGCCGCCCTGCATGGCGACCTGGCCCCGGGCCAGCTGCTGCAAGGCGCGGTGCACGACCCGACCGTGCGGCGCATGGGCGGCGTGGCCGGTTCCGCCGGCGTGTTTTCCACCGCGCGCGACGTCGCGCGTTTTGCCCGCATGCTGCTGGGCAGGGGGGAACTGGACGGCGTGCGCGTGTTGTCGGCGGAGAGCGTGCGCCTGCTCACCACCGCGCAGTCGCCGCCTGGGCTGGCATTGCGCGGCCTGGGCATGGACATCGACTCGCCCTATGCCCAGCGTCCGCGCGGCACGCTGTTCCCGGTCGGCTCCTACGGGCATACCGGCTTCACCGGCTGCATCCTGTGGATCGATCCGCAGTCGCGCAGCTTCTACGTCTTCCTCTCCAACCGCGTCTATCCTGACGATAAAAGCAATGTGCTCGCGCTGTACACCCAGCTCGGCACGCTGTCGGCGCAGGCCGCGCGCGTGGCGGCGCCTGCCATAGCAGCGATCCGCGATTGACCGGGCTTGCTTATTTTTCCGGCAGGCTACCGTGCGCCTGCCGGTGTTGCACATCTTTACACTCGGACCCCTATGCAATATCTCATTGATATTGTTCAGCTTTTCGCCAGAAGACAATTTTAGGAGATCCACATGAAGATGAACAAGCTACTGAAAGGCCTGCTGGGTGCGTCCGTTGCCGCTGCCATGTTCGGCGCCACTACCGTCCATGCGCAATCGAGCAACACTGCCGGCCAGTCCGGGGCTACCTCCAGCACCGGCACCACCGCCGGCACCAGCCAGAGCGGCAGCATGAACGATCAAAGCAGCGGCAGCTCCTCGGCCAGCGCCACGGGCAGCTCGCAGAAGCAGGACAAGAAACACAGCAAGAAGGGCAAGCACCATAACGCGTCCCACGGTTCCGGCGGCACCGGCGGCACCAGCGGCTCCAGCATGAGCGGCTCCACCAGCGGTGACACCAGCGGTGCGACCAGCTCGAGCGGCAGCACCGGCTCGATGGGTGCCACCGGCTCCAGCGGCCAGACCGAGTCGGGCAGCATGGGTGTCGAGGCAGGCCGCACCAGCACCGGCGCATCGAGCGAGCCGCCAACCCATTCGAGCACCAGCAGCTCGTCGGGCACCAGCGGCGCGACCGGCACCAGCGGTTCCTCGGGCTCGATGGGCACGAGCGGCGCCACCGACACAACCGGTACCACGGGCGCTGCCGGCACCACCGGTTCGACCGGCACGATGGATGCTACCGGCCGTAGCGGCACCAGCGGCACCAGCGGCACCAGCGGCACGTCGGGCACTTCGGGTACGACCGGCACCACCGGCACCACCGGAACGACTGGAACCACGGGTACGTCGGGCACTTCGGGTACGACCGGCACCACCGGAACGACTGGAACCACGGGTACGTCGGGCACTTCGGGTACAACTGGAACCACGGGTACGTCGGGTACGTCGGGCACTTCGGGTACCACCGGAACTACCGGCACCACCACCGGCGGCACCGGTCGCGGCTACTGATCCGCCACGGAACTCCTGTTCTCCCCCTGCGCGGCCATGTGGCCGCGCTCGACACCAGCCTGCGGGCTGGTGTCCTCGTTTACACGCCGGGATAGTGCTGCGGCGCGCTGTCAGCGTGCATTGCGTCCCCGCATGCCGGGACGCGGCGAACGTGGGAGCAGGCTGCCTTCTGCCAGTTCGATCTTCTCAAGCGGCTCGGGCGCCGGGCCATGCAGCACCTTGCCCTCGATGTCGAAGCGCGAGGCGTGGCAGGGGCAGTCCCAGGAGCGCTCGGCCGAATTCCAGTGCACGGCGCAGCCCAAGTGGGTGCACTTGGCCGACACCGCGTGCAGCCCGCCCTGGGCGTCGCGGTAGACCGCGATCTTGCGCAGGCCGTCGCGCACCACCGCGCCTTCGCCGGCGGCGATCTCCTGTACCGAATCGACGCCGCCCCCGGTCAGCCATTCGCCGTAGCGCGCCAGGGTATTGGCCTGTTCCGAGGCGAAATCGGCCAGGCCGTGCACCGGTTTGCGCGACGGGTCGTACAGCGCCTGCCAGGGATTGTCGCGGCCGCCGATCAGGTCGGTGACCAGCATGGCGCCGATGGTGCAATGGGTCATGCCATTGCCCGAGTCGCCGGTGATCAGGTAGACGTTGTCGTCATCCATCGGGTTGCGGCCGAGGTAGGGCAGGCCGTCGGACGGCTCCATCACCTCGCCCGACCAGCGGTAGGCGACCGCCTGCGCCTGGGGAAAATGCTCGCGCACCCAGCGCTCGATCTCGTCGTAGCGGTGTTCGGGGTGGTCGTCCTGCCCGGTCTTGTGGTCGGCCCCGCCGACGATCAGGATGTCGTGGTCCGCGCCCGCGGGCGACTCCAGGCGCACGTAGTAATAAGGATCGCCCGTATCCCACAGCAGGATGCGCGGCAGCGCCCCACGCGGCACCTGCAGGCCCACCACATAGGTGCGGTAGCCGGCCTGCTTGGTGTGCATCACCACGCGGTCGTTGAAGGGCGTGTGCGTGGCCAGCACCACGGCGCGTGCACGGATGTCGCCGCGGTCGGTGGCGACGGTTTGCTGCTGCTGGTCGCCGCGCACCCGGTGCGCGTGGGTGGCGCCGTAGACGCTGCCGCCCAGACGCTCGATGGCGCGCGCCAGGCCGGCCAGGTAGTTCAGCGGATGGAACTGGGCCTGGCCTCTGTACCGCACGGCGGGGCCGGAATCGAAGGGCAGGCCGGGCACGCAGGTCAGCAGTTCGACCGCCACGCCGGCGCGCCTGGCGCAGTTGTATTCCTTCTCGAGGTCGCGCAAGCCGTTGCCGGGCCGGGCGTACAGGTAGCCGTCGAGGCGCTCGAATCCGCAGTCGATGTTTTCTTCGGCGGCGATCGACTCCACCAGGGTGATCGCGCGCGCATGGCTGTCGGCCACCAGCCGCGCATTACCGGCGCCGAACTTGTCTTCGATGGTGGCGTACCACTCGTCGGGCGGGAACAGGTGGGCCGTGGTGCGGCCGGTTTCGCCGGCGCCGATGCCGAGCGCGTCGATCACGGCCACCTTGCGTCCCTCTTTGGCCAGCAGGTAGGCGGTAGTCAAGCCGGCGATGCCGGCGCCGACGATGCAGACCTCGGCATCGAGGTCGCCGGGCAGCGGAGGACAGGAGGGCAGGTCGGCGGTGTCCAGCCATACCGAGAGCGAAGCGCCGTTCGTCGTAGCAGGCATGTCGTCATCCTTTCTGTGCAGGGCGCCGGGCGCCGGCGCGCGGGAAGGTGAAGCGGGCCGCGCCAGCGGCCGATGAGTCCTTGGCACAGTCTACCGGGCGCCAAAAAAGCCCGTAGCACGATGCCGCGCCTCCGCCGGCCGGGGGAAATGGTGCGTTCCCGGCCGGCGGTGTGTGGCAGGCGTGCACCACTATTGTCGAAATTGACGACCAGACGGTTCACCGAGGACGTTGTAGCGTAGAATTAATTTATATTACCCACAGGAACTATCGCGATGAATAAAGCTACCGGTCCAGTCCAGGCATTTCCGCCCAGCGCCATGAAGCTTTCCGAGCTCATCGGGGCCCTGAGCTACGCGCTCGACATCACCGAAGGGCAGCCGGACGGCCATTGCGTGCGCTGCTGCTGGATCGGCATGCACATCGGCCAGGCCATCGGCCTGCCGCAAGAAGAACTGTGGGAGCTGTATTACACGCTGCTGCTCAAGGACCTGGGCTGCAGCAGCAATGCGGCGCGCATCTGCGAGCTCTACCTGACCGACGACCTGCAATTCAAGCGCGATTTCAAGACCGTCGGCGACAGCCTGCCGCAGGTGCTGTCCTTCGTGCTGTCCCACACCGGCCTGAAGGCCGGCCTGGCCGAGCGCTTTCGCAGCGTGATGACCATCCTGCGCGACGGCCCGAGCATCGCGCAGGGCCTGATCGCCACGCGCTGCCAGCGCGGCGCCGAGATCGCGCGACTGCTGCGTTTTTCCGAAGGGGTCGCCGCCGGCATCTATTCGCTGGACGAGCATTTCAATGGCAAGGGCAAGCCCGCGGGCTTGGCCGGCGACGCCATCCCGGTGTACGCGCGCATTGCGCTGCTGGCCCAGGTGATCGACGTGTTCAATACTTCGTCGGGACGCGACAGCGCCATGAAGGAAGTACGCAACCGCGCCGGCACCTGGTTCGACCCACGCCTGGTGGCGGCCTTCGAGCAGGTGGCTGCCGCCCCGGCCTTCTGGGACATGCTGGCATCAACAAGCGTCGACCAGGCCGTGTTCGCGCTGGAGCCGGCCGGCCGCGAAGTGGCGCTCGACGACGAGTACCTCGACGACATCGCCACCGCCTTCGGCCAGGTGGTGGACGCCAAGAGCCCCTATACCAGCGGCCACAGCGCGCGCGTGGCGCTGTACACCGACCTGATCGCGGAAGAACTGGGCATGGGCGCGCAGCAGCGCCGCTGGCTCAAGCGCGGCGCGCTGCTGCACGACGTGGGCAAGCTGGGCGTGAGCAACAGCGTGCTGGACAAGGCGGGCTCGCTCGACCGCGAAGAATGGGACGCGGTCCGGCAGCACGCCCAATATACCGAGACGATCCTCGGCCGTATCCATGCGTTTGCGGGCCTGGCCAGGATCGCGGGCGCCCACCATGAGCGCCTGGATGGCACCGGCTACCCGCGCGGCCTGAGCGGCGACGAGATCGGCATCGAGACCCGCATCATCACCACTGCCGACATCTTCGACGCCATCACCGCCGAGCGCCCCTACCGCGGCGCGATTCCGGTGCCGCAGGCCCTGGAGATGATGGAAAAGACCGTCGGCAGCGCGCTCGATGCGGACTGCTTCGCCGCCCTGAAGAAGGCAATGGCGCGCCTGCCCATGGCGGCAGCGGCCTGACGGCGATCCGCCCCGGCAGCCTGGATGACCAGCGGCTGCTGCGGGCACACCTGCATCAAGCCTTGCCTGCCTTGCCCCGGCAGGGCGCCTGCCTGCCCGGTATCTTCCAGCAGTACGCTTGCCCTCGTCCCCGCCTCTTGCATGAAATCCCCTCGTCATAGCAAGATTTGACAAACATCGCCCAAACGATAACGACACAATGCCTTCACACGAGAGACGCCGAACGTCCAGGTATGGCCGAAGGCTGAAGTGAAGCGGTTCCGGCCCGTCACGGAATCACCAACCTGTTTTGGGAGACAACATGAACGAGATGAAGGCAGGGCAGTACAAGCGCACCGCGATCGCGGCGGCAGTAGCGGGTGTCATCGTGGGGATGGCCGCCCAGGCATCCGCCCAGGAAGCGGTGGAGCCCCAGACCGTAGTGGTGACGGGCGTACGCGCCGCGCTGGAGCAGTCGCTGCGCCAGAAGCGCAATGCCGATGCCTTCGTCGAAGTCGTCACGGCCGAAGACATCGGCAAGATGCCGGACAAGAACGTGGCCGACGCGATCCAGCGCCTGCCCGGCGTGAACACCCAGTCCTCGGCCGGCGGCGAAGGCGGCTTCGGCGAGAACGACCGGGTCAGCCTGCGCGGCACCAGCCCGAGCCTGCAGCAGACCCTGTTCAACGGCCACGCGATCAGCACCGGCGACTGGTTCCTGCTGAACCAGATCGGCGGCAACGTCGGCCGCTCCAGCAGCTTTTCGCTTCTGCCCTCCGAACTGGTGGGCTCGATCGTGGTGCAGAAAAGCCCGACCGCCGACCTGGTCGAAGGCGGCGTGTCCGGCGCCATCAATGTGATTACTCGTCGCCCGCTCGACTTCCGCCAGCAGCTGACGGTGGAAGCCTCGGTCCAGGCCAACTACAACGACTTGTCCGATAAAACGCAACCACACCTGTCGGGACTGGTGAGCTGGAAGAACGCCGCCAATACCGCCGGTGCGCTGGTCCAGGCCTTCTCGGAAAAAGCCACCGTGCGCCGCGACGGCCAGGAAATCCTCGGCTACACCCCGATCAGCGCCACCAGCGCCGCGGCGATCGCCAGTCCTGCGCTGGCCGGGGTCGCCATCCCGACCTTCATCGGCGCCAGCCTGTTCGAGCAGACCAAGAAGCGCACGGGCGGCGCCTTCGACATCGAAGCACGTCCAATGTCCGGCCTGTCGCTCGACCTGAACGGCTTTTATTCGAAACTGGAAGCACCGCACCT
This sequence comes from Telluria sp. ZB4P37, assembly GCF_059685855.1. Taxonomy (NCBI): domain Bacteria; kingdom Pseudomonadati; phylum Pseudomonadota; class Betaproteobacteria; order Burkholderiales; family Oxalobacteraceae; genus Telluria; species Telluria sp. ZB4P37. The sequence continues at coordinate 8,109 of NZ_JCASID010000012.1, read as the reverse complement.
GAACACCAACTGGCTGGCCGCACCGGCCAACTCGATCAACAGTCTGAACCTGGTGCCGCAGAACCCGGTGGTACGCAATAACACCCTGGTGGCGGCGGGCTTCACCCGCAATGCCGGCGAGGTCGATAACATCTACCGTCCGGATGCCGGCGGCGAGTCCTGGTACCTCGATTTCAACGGCAAGATGCGCGTGAGCGACCAGCTCACCGTCTCCGGCAAGCTTGGCAAAACCCATGGCGTAGGCTGGGACCGCGACGACGTCTTCTACCAGAACAACGTCGACGGCGGCATGGTGTATGCCCTGAACGGCCTGTCGCCGGCCTCGGTCAGCTACCCGGGCGGGAACACCACCTCGCCCGGCTCCACCGCCTGGGCCGGCGGGGGCGAAGCGCAATCGGTCGACCAGGAAAAATATGCGCAGCTTGACGGCGAATGGCGGGTGCGCGATTCCAGCCTGCAGGCGATCCGCTTCGGCGCGCGCTGGACCGACCACCACCGCACCGCCGAACATCCGCTGGAAACCCGCCCGGGGCCGAACGGCTTTACGGCGCCGGGCCCGGCGTGGAACGGCCAGATGTATCCGTCCGACTTCGCCAATGACCTGGGCGGCAACCTGTCGTCGAACTATTTCAAGTACGACGGCGCGGCCCTGGGCGCCTGGGGCGCGGCGCCCGGCAACCGCCTGCTCGACTACACCTTGCGGCATAACTGGATGGACGAATTCCAGGTGGCCGAGAAGACCGCCGCGCTGTATGCGATGGCGGACTTCGGCGGCGAGCGCTGGAGCGGCAACGTCGGCCTGCGCGCGGTCGAGACGCGCCAGACCACGGTGGTGAACCTGCCGGGCGGCCCGAGCCCGATCACCGGTTCGGCCTTCGGCCCCTATACCCCGACCACCTTCAAGCGGAGCTACCGCGACTACCTGCCGAGCATGAACGTCAAATACGAGGTGTCGCCGCAGCTGGTCGTGCGCAGCGCGCTGGCCAAGACGATTGCACGTCCCGACTATAGCGCGCTGGGTGGCTCGGTCTCGCTCAACGACGACGCCCTGAGCGGCAGCGGCGGCAACGTCAACCTGGAACCGGTGCGCTCGACCAACTTCGACCTCGGCATGGAGTGGTATTACGCGCCGAAGGCGCTGCTCTCGGCCGGCTTCTTCTACATGGACCTGCGCTCGATCGTGGCCCAGGGTACCTCGACGGGCACCTACTACAACAACAAGCGCAGCGCGCAGGCGGTCTACCAGATCACTTCGCCGTTCAATACGACCGGTACCAACAGGGGCCTGGAACTGAGCTGGCAGCAGCCCTTGTGGGGCAACTTCGGCAGCCTGGTGAACTACACCCATGCCGACGGCGAACTCGATGACGGCGGCGAGCTGCTGAACTCCTCGAAGAACACCTGGAACGTCACCGGGTATTTCGAGAACGAGCGCTTCTCGGCGCGCCTGGCGTACAACTACCGCTCGAAGTACAAGGCCGGCGTGGACCGCGGCGCCAGCCAGCACGTGGACAGCATGCCCTCGCTGGCGGCCTCGCTCAATGTCAAGCTGACCGAGCGCCTGACCCTCACCGTCGATGCGCTGAACCTCACCAACGAGACGATCAAGATGTATGCCGAGAACGAGGACCGCCCGCGCGCGTTCTACTCGAACGGCCGCACCTTCTACGTCGGCATCCGCGGCAAGCTGTAAACAAGCCCCACCACGGCGGGCCGCCCTGCCCAGGGCCGCCCGCCGGCTGCGGAAGACATTCATGACCCCGACTCCCGACCTGCCAGTGGGCGGCCCGGCGATCGCCATCGCCTGGGAATGCCTGAGCAACTTCACGCGCGACGACGCGTTCACCGCGCGCCTGGTGCTGCGCAACGATTCGGGCGCGGCGATCGCACCCGGCTGGACGCTATGCTTCAATACCTGCCGCAAGGTTCTGGCGGGCAGCGTCAGCGACGGCTATGCGATCGCCCACGTCAACGGCGACCTGTTTTGCCTCACCATGCCCGATGCCGGCGCCTGGCTGCCGGGCGAAATCCACACGGTGGACTACGAGGCGCTGCATTGGGCGATCAGCATTACCGATGCCCCGCTGGGGTTTTATCTGCTGCCGGGCGACGGCGGCGCGCCCGTCGACCTGGGAGACCCGGAAATCGCACCGTTCGTGCGGCCGGAACAGCGCCAGCGCATGCGCGGCGACCTGCTGCCGACGGCGGACGCGGCCTGGCGCTTCGAGCAGAATGCCGCGCTTTACCGGCTGCCTGAAGCCTCGGTCGGCCGCGTCACGCCGCGGCCCTTGTTAGCGCAATTCGACGGCCGCCGCTGCCTGCTGTCGCGCCACGCGCCGCTCAGCTACGACGGCGCACTGTGGAACGAAGCTTCGCTGCTTGCCTCGATGCTGGGCAGCCTGCCGGGACTGGTTCCGGGCGGCACGGCCGACATTTTTCTGGAGGTCGGCTCCGTCGGAGATGTCGAGGGCGGCGCGCCGCTGGAAGCCTACCTGCTCGACATCGAGCCGGGCAGGGTGCGCATTCGCGGCGCCAGCCCGCACGGCCTGTTCAATGGCATCCAGAGCCTGGGCCAGCTGCTGGGTCCTGGCGGCGAGCTGCCGACCGGGCGCGTGCTGGACGCCCCGCGCTTCGGCTACCGTGGCCTCATGCTCGACGTCGCGCGCCATTTTGCCGACGTGACGACGGTGCTGCGCCTGCTCGACTGCATGGCCAGCTACAAACTGAACCGCTTTCATTTCCACCTCACCGACGACGAAGGCTGGCGCCTGGCCATCGGCGCGCTGCCCGAGCTCACCGCCATCGGCGCGCTACGCGGCGTGGCCCCCGGTGGCCGTCCCTGCCTGACGCCATCCTTCGGCTCCGGCGCCGACATCGATGCACCGGGCGGCAGCGGCTTCTACACGGCGTCGGACTTCGTCACCATCCTGCGCCACGCGCATGCGCGCCACATCGAGGTCATCCCCGAATTCAACATGCCGGGCCATGCGCGCGCCGCCGTGGTGGCGATGCGCGAGCGCTACCATCGCCTGCTGGACGAGGGCGACGCAGGGGGGGCCGAGCGCTACCTCTTGCATGACCCCGATGACAGCTCGATCTACGAATCGGTGCAGCTGTGGCACGACAACGTGATCTGCATCGCGTTGCCTTCGGTGGACTGCTTCATCGAAACCGTGGTGGGCGAGGTCTGCATGCTGTATCGCGAGGCCGGCGTGCCCCTGCACACCATCCACACAGGCGGCGACGAAGTACCACGTGGCGCCTGGCTCGGCTCCCCGCGCTGCCGCGCGCGCATGCAGGAACACGGCTGGACCGAGGTGCAGCAGCTGCACGACGACTTCACCGAACGCTGCCGCGCGATCCTGGCGCGCCACGGCGTGGCCTTCGCCGGCTGGGACGAGACCGCGCTGGTGCACCGGGATGGCCGCATGCAGCCCAATCCGCGCTTTGCCGGCGCCGGCCTGCAGGTCTATGTCTGGAACAACGCCTGGGGGGCGGGCCAGGAAGATTGCGCCTACCTTCTGGCCAATGCCGGCTATGAAGTGGTGCTGGCGAATGCCGCCAACCTCTACTTCGACCTGGCCCATGCCAAGCATCCGCAGGAGCCCGGCTATTACTGGGCCGGCTTTGTCGACACCCGCGACGCCTTCGGCTTCTGCCCGCTGGATGCGGGAGCGATGGCCGGCATCGATGCGATGGGCAGGGCGCTCGATCCCCGCATGCTCGCTGCACTGCAGCCGCTCGATGACAAAGGGAGGCGCCGCATCAAAGGCCTGCAGGGTCAGCTCTGGGGCGAGAACGCGCGCACCCCCGCGCGCCTGGAATACCTGGCGCTGCCACGGCTGATTGGCCTGGCCGAACGGGCCTGGGCCCAGGAACCCGGCTGGCAGGACATTCCCGGGCCGGACCGGCCCGCCGCATGGGCGCTGCGCGACTGGAACGAATTCGCCAATCGCCTCGGCCAGCGCGAGCTGCCGCGCCTGGACCGCGTGCGCCAGCCCTGGGATTACCGCCTGCCGCCGCCCGGCGCCGTCGTGCGCGGCGGGGTGCTGCATGCGAATGTGGCCTTGCCGGGACTGGCGCTGCATTACACTGTCGACGGCAGCGAGCCTGACGTGCGCAGTCCCCGCTACGTTGCGCCGGTGCCGGTATCCGGGGCGGCGCAGCTGAAGCTGGCCAGCATCGACACCCGCGGCCGCGGCAGCCGCACCGTCACCATCGACCCGACCCCGACCGTGGATACGCCATGACCGCCATGAACGAACTCCCCGCAGCCTCGCTTTCGGCGGCGCGCAAGCGCCATCCGCTGGCCTGGGTGCCCACCCTGTACCTCGCGCAGGGCCTGCCGTTCTATGCGGTGGCGCTGGTGGCCGGCCTGATGTTCAAGTCGATGGGGGTGCCCAACGACCAGATCGCGCGCTGGACCGGCGTGCTCGGGCTGGCCTGGGTCTTCAAGGCCTTGTGGAGCCCCTTCCTGGAACTGGCGCGCAGCAAGCGCGGCGTGGTGGTGACCTTCCAGCTGGCGGGGGGCCTGGCCCTGGGCGCGGTGGCGTTGGCGCTGCAGCTGCCAGGCTGGTTCGGCCTGTCGATCGCACTGTTCGCGGTGGTGGCCATGGCCTCGGCCACCCACGATATCGCGGCCGACGGCATCTACATCGCCAGCTTGAGCGAGCGCCAGCAAGCCGCCTATGCCGGCTGGCAGGGCGCTTTCTTCAATGCCGCCAAATTCCTGTCGCTGGGCGGGCTGGTCATGCTGGCCGGGCACCTCGAGCAGCATTTGGGCCCGGCCCAGGCATGGGCGATCGTGTTCGGCCTGCTCGGCGCGCTGATGGCGGGCCTCGGGCTGTACCACCTGTGGGCCCTGCCGTTTGCCACGCCGGTGGTCCGGCCGCAAGGCGGCGCGCGCGGCGCTGCGGCCACGCTGCTGGACGTGATCCGCGCCTTCTTCGCCAAGCCGGGCATCTGGATGGCGATCCTGTTCATCATCCTGTTCCGCGCCGGGGAGGGGCAGATCCAGACCATCGGCCCGCTGTTCCTGCGCGATGCGCGCGCCGTGGGCGGCCTGGGCCTGACGACCGCGCAAGTTGGCGCCGTGTATGGCACCGCGGGCACGGTGGCCTTCCTGGCCGGCAGCATCGCGGGCGGCTATTTCACCGCGCTGCTGGGATTGCGGCGCGCGATGCCCTTCCTGATCGTGGCGATGAATTTGCCCAATGCCGTGTTCTGGTACCTGGGTACGGCGCAGCCCGAATCGCTGGGCATCATCGCGGCCGCACTGGGCCTGGAGATGTTCGGCTACGGCTTCGGTTTCGTCGGCGTGATCCTGTTCATCATGCAGGTGGTCGCCAGCGGCCCTTACCAGACGGCGCACTATGCGCTCGGCACCGGTTTCATGCAGCTCGGCTTCGTGCTGTCCAAGATGGTCAGCGGCGACATCCAGCGCCTGCTCGGCTATCGCGATTTCTTCCTGTGGGTGCTGGCGTGCGCGCTGCCGGTGCTGGTGCTGAGCCGCTTCATGCGGCTGGAAGGCGGCGACGACAAGGCAGTCAGCGCTTCTTGACCGGCAGCGCCAGCCAGCCGCGCCATTGTCCGGCGCCGTCGCGTTCCACCTTCTGGATATGCGGGCGCGTGCTGTCCAGGCGCCAGCTGGCCTGGCGGTCGAGCCAGTCCTCGTACATCGACCGGAAGCGCGGCCACTCATGGCGAAAATCCAGGCAGGCGTAGGCGCCGGCCGGCAGCACGCGCATGCCCAGGCCCGCATCGGCGGCGTCACCCGCATGGCCAAAGTCGTAGCAGTATTCGTCTTCGCCGGTAAAACCCGGGTCTTCGTCGAACACGCCATACCAGGGCGCGCCGGGCGCGATGCCCTGCCCGCGTTCGCCCTCGCAAATAAAGGTATGGCAGGCGATCGACAGCGCCGCCCCGGACTGGCCGAAGAAGCGCTGGTAGCGCAGCGTCACCGCCGGCAGCGTGCGCACCTCGATGCGCGCGGCCACCGTGCCCGGTTCGGGCGCGCAGTACGGCGCCAGGATCACATCCAGGTTGCCCGGCTCCGCGACAAAAAAACTGACGTCGCTCTCGCGCCCGACCTGCTGGTCCATGTAGGCGCGCCAGCCGCCTTCGCGCCAGGCCTTGGCGGACATCGCGAACTGCTGCCGGAAGGCCTTGGCGAAGGCCGCGTTGGAGGGAAAGCCGCAGTCCTGCGCGATGCGTCCGATCGGCACGTCCGGTTCATGGCGCAGCTGGTGCGCGGCACGGCGCAGGCGCCGCTTGCGCTGGTATTCGACGGCCGAAAATCCGGTCAGCTCGCGGAAGATGCGGTCGAAGTGGAAGCTGGAATAGCTTGCCGATGCGGCCAGGCCGTCCAGGGCCAGCGGGTCGCCCACCGAATCGAGCATCAGGTCCATGACTTCGTACAGGCGCGACACGCGCGACGGCGCCTTGGCGGTCATGGCGCCGCGATAGTGCTGACGGCCGGAGGGAACAGGACGAAACGATGGGACATCGCATGGCAGGGGTGCTGTAGGTACAGCGATTATGCGGCAAATACGATGTCGTGGCGAAATAGTTGACGCGATTGCACAACAGCCGCGCCAGACTTCTTTAGCCCGGCCGGCAGGATTCGGCGTCCAGGCGCGCGCCGACGACCACGATGCCGTTCAGGCGTCCCCGATGGCTCATCGGCATGAGCAGCTGTCCAGCCAGGATGCCCGACCGGTGTCCGCAGCGCGCGCATCGTTGCCTCCTGCACAAGGGTTCACCAGAATGAACCAGCCTCTGCCGCGGCGCAATCGAATTCAAGGTAGGGGAGGGCGACTGTTGCTTTTCCCGCAAGCGCATTCGGTTCCCACAGGCTGTGCCGCTACGGTCATCGGTGCGGGAGCGCTGCGGTTTGCTATGCTAGCGGCTTGACGGCGGCCGGCAGCGTGCGGGCCGGCATTCGAAGGAGCAAGAACATGGTGTCGCTGGCGGAGCAGTTGCTGAAAGCAGGTCTGGTGGACAAGAAGAAGGTCCAAAAAGTCACTCAGGACAAGACCAAGCAAAAAAAGATCGAACGCCGTACCGGCACCGAATCGGTCAACGAATCGCGCGAGGCCGCGCTCGAACTGCAGCGCAAGAATGCCGAGCGGGCGCGCGAACTCAATGCCCAGCGCGACGCCGCCGCCCAGCAAAAGGCCGTGGCGGCGCAGATCGCCCAGCTGGTGCACACCAACCGCCAACCGCGCGGCGCCGGCGACATCGCCTACAACTTCACCCACGGCACCAAGATCGAGCGCATCCACGTCTCGGCGACCGTGCAGAAACACCTGGTGGCCGGCCGCCTGGCGATCGTGTTCCTGAACGGGACCTATGAACTGGTGCCGAAGGTGATCGCCGCCAAGATCGCCGAGCGCGATCCGGCCATCGTGATCCAGGTGAAGCAGGCTTCCATGGAAGCCGATGCGGACGATCCGTATGCCGATTACCAGATCCCGGACGACTTTACCTGGTAGCAGGCCCGCCTTGCCGCATCCGCGACGCCACCTTCGGGTTAATGCCAGTCAGTTAAGCTGACTGGCATTTTTCATTGGAAACTTGGATCTGGGCTGTTTGACGACTCTTGGATAGGAACGCGTTCGCCGTTCCGGCAAGAGGTAGGCGCGTGCGTGCTCGCGTAGCAATGCCAAGCGCTTGGGGAAGGTGCCGGGAGTTTGCAGCGGCCAGTGGTACAAGGCCGTGGTAATGGCCAGGGCCAGCCATTGAAAACTCAGGCGCTGTGGCGGTACGCGTAGCTCGTGGGCCATCTGGGCGATCTCGCGGCGCAGCAGGTTGTAAGCGATGAACATGCCCCATACCTCCTGGCGTACCAGCTCAGGCAATTTGCTACGCAGGGTCGTCGTATTCTTTTGCATGCCTTGCTTGATTTCTCTGAACCCCAGTTCGATCTCCCATCGCTGCACATAGTGCGCGGCGATCTCGCGTGCAGGAAAACGCTGCGCGTCGCACAGGGAGGTGAGGAACTGACGAGGCTCTCCGCCGATCATGCACTTGATAAGTCGTGCTTGCCAATGGCTCGGCAGGTCCGGCCGCTGCTGGCGCGCCTGCGGCGACACCGGAAGGCTCACCAGA